>CAYXWV010000015.1:0-55993 GCA_964468875.1 uncultured Anaerolinea sp.
TATGATTTCAAAATCGTGGATTATCCCTGTTCGGTGACTACGAAGTAAGAGTAAGGGCAATTCATGAATTGCCCTTACCGTATCTGGTCTTACTTTCTTTGCGCTTGTTTTGCTTGGGGGTTTGTTTTTTTACTTCTTCTTCAGCAGGTAGAGGGTTCTTTCAGAACCGGCCACCTTTTCTTTCTTCTCAATCTTGAACTTTTCAGAAAAGGCTTCTTCAAATCCCTCTTCAGTGTAATGAGGGAAGATATCTTTGCGTGTGGCAAGTAAACGCTGCACCTGTGAATCACTCTTCGGCACAAACTCGACCACCGCCCAGTTTGCCGCGGAAGCAAAATATTCCGCGATGGATGGCAGCGGCAGGTTGTTGGATATCGCCAGGTGATGGATCAAAGCCAGTGCCAGCAACATGTCTACTGGACCGCGCTGATTGAAAGAGTCGCGCTCCTGGTTTCCCCAGCCAATTGCCGGGCTGGGGTTGGTGAGGTCCAGCACGATGGGCAGCAGTTTCTTCTCGCCCCCTGCTTTAACAGTGAGATAATTCTTTTCAACCGCAGCATGATCAATATCGCTTGCCACGGTAAAGATGCCCCGTTTGGATGCTTCACGGCTGAACAAGCCGTTGTTGGCGCCTAAATCCCATACCTTTTCAGGTTTGCAGGCTTCAATAAACTTACCCACCAATTCACCCTTCAAACGAAGGGATTCATCCGAATAGTTGGTGGCGCTGTAATATTCGCCCCATTCGGTTCCCTTGGGCTGCCAGGTTAACTTGCTGACCGTCTGAATCAATCCGTTCAGCAGATTGATCAAGGCTTCTTTGGGCAGCAGTGCCGCGTTGTTCTGGGTGGATTGCTTGTCGGCATATTGGCGCTGCAGGTTGGCTTGAATGTGAATATGCACGTTCAACCCGGTTAATCCAAAGCGGGTTTTAGCAGGCAGCATCCGGCTGGCTAAATCCAGCGGGATGCCGTCAATGTAATTCTTGCTTAACTGCATAAACCTGATATCCACATGAGAGGCAAGCGCCAATGGAGCCAAAAAATGCTGGCAGAACTGACGGTATCCGTCCCACACCTTACCCTTGTGGTAAATATCAAATGAAAGTGTGTCAATCAGAACAGGTTTTCCATCCACAAACTGGATGTTGTAAGCGCTGGCATCCTTGAGCACCATACCTTTGTCAAGCGCCATCTTGTTCATCTCAAGGGTGAGCAAGGCGGCGTCTTTTAGCTGTGAAAAACTCCACTCATAGGGATAAGAGATGAAGGGCACCAGATCTGGCTGCAAAATGCGGTAAGCCAAATCGGCGTTATCCGGCCTGACATCCACTTCTTTGTGAGCCACCATACAGCCGCGGCTGACCAGTTCGTCATACAATCCTGAGTTCATGAACTTGTCATAGGCTTTGGCGTAAGACTGGTTCACCTGGCGGTAAAGCACCCCGTTTCGCTTGAACAAATATCCGCTGGGGTCACGGAAGGAAGATTGAACGCGCGAATCGCTCATCAGGCTTGATCCTGATCGTCCTCGTCTTCATCCTCGGCTTCCACCACGGGGGGAACATACTTCTCCCCTTTAAAGAAAGCCTTGATGCGTCCCCAAAAAACCTTGAGCAAAATTCCCGCCCCGCCCACCAAACCGGCGGCGATGAGCTGCGCCAGAAGCTGGCTTGATCCGGGGTCGAGATAATTCATTTTAAACAGAATAATAGGCATATTCACTCCAGCATTTCAAAGTAAACATCAATTATAACCGCTTTCCGCCACATTCCGCCTTGATCGCTACTGGCGGGGCAGGCACTTACGAAATGCGGTTCCTGGTCATCAAACGGGATAACTCCACCGCGATCTCGCCACCGACCCGTGCATTGTTTTTAACCAATGAGATGTTGGCAATCAGACTCTTGCCGCCGGTTTCTTTTTTGATGGCAGCCAGGATATAAGGAGTGAATTCCTTGCCGGTGACGCCGTCCTTCTTGATTTGCTCCAATGCGGCATCAATTGCCCGGCGGGTTTCTTCGTAAGAAAGCGCTTCCTGTTCGTTCATGGGCACACCCACCAGCAAGCCGCCCTTGTGATCGTGGGTCAATTTTGCCTGGAAAATGGAGGCGGCTTCAGCGGCATTATCCACTGACCAGTCAATTTTATACTGGCTGCCCCTGGTGTAGAAAAGCGGGAAGAAGGAGGTTCGATACCCGATCACACCCACGCGGTTGGTTTCCAGATATTCCAGCGTTGCGGGGATATCCATGAAAGCCTTGGCGCCCGCGCAAACGGTGATGCACGGGTAGTCTGCCAGCGCGATCAGATCGGATGAAATATCGAGCGTCTTGTACCCTTCAGGACCCACCCCGCCAATGCCGCCGGTCACAAATACGTGAATCCCGGCCGCGTTGGCAATTGCCAGGCTGGAACTGACCGTCGTGGCTGCCGAAAGTTTTTTGGCAAGAATGAAGGGGATATCGCGGTCGCTGGCTTTGAGAATGTTCTTGTCTGTGGCAATGAATTCAATCTCGTCGCGGGTGAGCCCCACTTTCATTTTGCCGTTTAATATGGCGATGGTGGCCGGGATGGCACCCGCCTGTTTAACAATCTCTTCCACTTCAAGGGCGGTTTCCACATTTTGCGGGTAGGGCATGCCGTGGGCGATGATGGTGGATTCGAGCGCGACAACTGCACCGCCGCTTCTCAATGCTTCAGCCACGTCTTTTCTGATTTCAACATCTGTCTTGTTCATTTTTTCTCCAGTCTGGTTTACCAATAACCATCAGTTAATTTATTTTTTCTGTGATCAGATTGACAATTTCATTCTCATGATTGAGCCGCATGATCTCCAATATATCAAGCATTCGCGGAGGATGTTCATGAGCACCCATTTGAGTTACGATATGAGCGGCAGAGGCGCTGCCTAATTTTCCGGCTTCTTCAAGCGTCATGCCGCCAAGAACGGCGGTTAAGAATCCGCCGCAAAAAGCGTCACCGGCGCCGGTTGTGTCAATCACTCTGCCCGGCGGATCAAGCCTGATAAATGCCTCAACCCCATCCGCAAGAATCAAGCAGCCGTCTTTGTCGAGGGTGACAATCACCACCCTGACCCCCATCCCGTGGAGCACATGAGCAGCCGCCAGCGGATCATTTTTATGACTGATTAGTGCAGCTTCATCTTTGTTTGGGAAGAAGAAATCAACCTCTTTGAGCAGTTCCGCGGAGGCTCCCTCAAGATCTCGTGCAAAAAGATAAGAGGGGTCAAGTGAAACCATCAAGTTGTGTTCTTTGGCTTTTTTTAGAAGCTGCGCCGCCAGCCTTCTCGAATTGGGTTCCTGAAAACTGTACCCTGACAGGTGCAGGCAGCGGAATTTCTTCCAATCTTCGTCAGGGGGCACATCAGGCGGATCAATTTCATTCATCCCGCGGTATGAGTAAAATCGGCGGTCTCCATCAGCGCTGACGATAGCCACGCAGGTTCCGCTGTTGCCGGCGGACTTTTTGACATATCGGGTATTGACCTTGTTCTTCTTCAGATCGCGGATTAAGAGATTCGACCAAACATCATCGCCGACACTGCCTAAATATGAGACGGATTGCCCCAGGCTGCCGGCAATCGCCGCGCAATTGGCTGCAGACCCACCGGCTGAGAAAGCAATCCCTTCCACCATGGCGTCATGAGCATCAGGGCTGAGAGGGGTCGATTTTAGGAGGATATCCATTTCGACATCCCCATAAACCAGCAAACGATTTCTTGGCATTGGCTTTTGAACCTTACTCATAATGGTATCAGGTTTTCAAAAAACGGAACATCCTTGTATTGAAACCCTGCAAACGAACACCGTATTTCGAAAATGATTTAAAATAATCACAGGTTCGCCGATAATCATCAGGGCAAAAAAAAGTGGGGGTGAAGTTAATGATTATTATCTTTATAAGCAAATCAAGTTGCTAATTTTAATACCATCATGGAAGGATTGACAATGCGCTCAACAAACCAACCACTGATTAATCTCAATACAGCCGATGAATCCCTGTTGGTATCAAAACTTACCATTAGTCCGCGCCTGGCAAAACGGATAATTGCCCTGCGGCCTTATTTATCCGTTGAACAATTAAGCCAGGTATGGGGGCTAGACGCTGAAACCCTGTTGCGCATCCAATCCATGATCACGATTGACCCTGACGTAACGAACGAACAAGTTCAGGTTGATCTTCCCATCACTCCAATTAAGAACAGCCAAATTGATACGAAACCGCCTCAAAAAGAACCAGCCCCTGCTCCAAAAGAAACCTCCAAAACAGACAAGATACTGGACTTGATCCTGGTGCTTGCCTTTATCATTGCGGCGTTTTTAAGATTCACTGGTCAAAACTGGGATCAAAACCGGCATCAACACCCTGACGAGCGTTATCTCAGCATGGTCTCATCGGGCATCCATACTGTTGGCAGTATAAAAGAATACTTTGACACCGCCAACAGTACCATGAACCCAATGAGCAACGGCTCCTATACCTACGGCATGCTGCCGCTTTTTGCCACTCGGATCGTGGCGGAATGGGTCAATCTCACTTCTTTTGATCAAATTACCCTGGTTGGACGAACCCTCTCGGCAGTTTTTGATTTACTTGCCTTGTGGATGATCTTTGTTCTGGGAAGATTCCTTTATAACAAAAAGACCGGGGTTCTGGCAGCCGCTTTATATGCTGCCGCTGTCTTCCCGATACAGATGTCGCATTATTTCACCGTGGATTCATTCTGCACGGTCTTTGTAATTTTGGCGATTTACCTGTCATTGAAAGCCCTCAAAATTACCGACCCTCAATACCGTCTTTGCTGGAAGAAACTTGGTTATTTTGCTTTGTTCGGCCTCGTGGTCGGGATGGCTGGCGCTTGTAAGGTAAACGCCGTCACCATTTTCGTATCGATTTTGATTGCCAGCCTGGTCCATTTGATTTCGATATGGAAGAAACCCTGTTTTGGAAACCAGATATCCATCCTCATTGTGGGGGTTTTGCTTTCACTCGTCGGCGCATTCATCGGATTCAGGGTTTTCCAGCCTTATGCGTTTTCGGGTACCGGTTTTTTGGGCTCTGCCTTAAACCAGCGATGGCTCGATGTAATCAAGGAAGTGACCAACCAGGTGGCAGGCTTTTCAGAATGGCCCCCCAATCACCACTGGACAGATCGCCCTTTGTCATACGCCTGGGTTAACATGGTGGTATGGGGTCTTGGCATTCCTTTGGGTATTGCCGGCTGGGCTGGCTGGCTTTGGTCCGCGTGGAGGATGTGGAAGGGTCAATGGCGCAGTCATATTCTGCCTTTTGCATGGGTTTTGCTTTATTTCGTCTGGCAAAACATGCAGTTCTGGCGTTATATGCGTTACTTCCTCATCATCTATCCGTTCATTGTGCTGTTCGCGGCATGGGCATTGATTGAACTCCTTGAAAAATTCGGAGAGAGTAGAAAACAACTTGATTTCGCCAATATCAAGAGTAAATTTGCTCTGTTCAATTTTCGGTCAAGCTGGAAGAGGTTGGTTTCACTTCTGATCATCTGCCTGGTTTTGATCTCCACGTATGCCTACGCATTCGGGTTTGCTCGAATCTATACAAGGACAATCACCCGTGTGGCGGCTTCCAACTGGATGATCAAAAACATTCAAGGTCCGCTCAATTTAAAAGTAGACACCGCTGGCGGTCAAGACTCTTATCCGATTTCCATTATTAATCGTTGGAATCTTGAACCGGGTGATGCACCCAAAATTGAGCTGCAAATGACCAGGGACGGTACAGTTAACTCTGTCACTTCCACGAATATTGAGAAAATCGGGGCTTACATCTACTTCAGAGTTTGTAAAGAAGAAAATGGAGAAGGCATCCTTACTGAATCCAGGTTGCCGGTCATGGATGATGACCCCATCAATTCTCTTGAGATGAAATTTGGCAGCATCACCCTCTCCAAAGACACCACTTATTACTTCAAGTACAAAATCACCAGCAGCAGCGATTATTCTCTCTCTGATGTCAACCTTCAAAGTGACATAAGCGATTCGCCGTTCATCCCTCTCAATCTGTCCCTCGCTGAACAACCCGCAGGAGTTTTAGAAGGCACAATTGAACTTCACCCAACTGAAGACATCAAATTAAACCGGTTAAAGATCAACCAGTTCAACCAGGTTTTTAAACCGACTCAATCAACGCTCAAGATCAGCCTGCTTAAAGACGGCGATGAAGCCAACCCTTTGGGCAGTGCCATCCAAACCCTCGATTTTACCCAACCCGGAATGAGCCTTTCTCCGGTTTTTGATCTGCCCGATATTTCAGTTGAACGTAACTCAACTGTTCAGGTCAAATATGAAATCGTTGAAGGGTCACCCCTTCATTTGACCGCTGAGCCTTTCGCCATCGAAACCTCATGGGATGACGCTCTTCCACTGGTTGTCGGCAACTACGATCCGCTTGGGGGAATTTATACCCCGTATAACCTCGAATTATACGAGCCGGACACTCCTGAAAAACGCGAGAAAATGATTGAAATTCTCGAAAATACCAATTATCTTGTTCTCTCCTCAAACCGCGGATATGATGCCATGCCGCGTCTGCCAAATCGTTATCCGCTGACCACCCGGTATTATCAGGAGTTGTTTGATTGCGACTGCGTTGGAGACGAGCTCGAGAATAAAGCTTACAGTCTCGAAGCACCATTTACCAGCCCCCTGGGGTTTGAACTGGTTGCCACCTTTGTTAGCAATCCATCCATAGGCCCTATTCGGTTGAATGATCAATCCGCCGATGAATCATTCACGGTTTACGATCACCCGAAAGTATTCATTTTCAAAAAGACCTCAGATTTTTCGATTGAACACGTCAAAGAGATTCTATACAGCGTAAATTTAGACAATGTTCTGTTTCAATCTCCAATGTCTTACACCAAGGCGCCCGGCGCGTTGGAATTAGACTCGGACCGGTTGACTGCCCAAAGAACAGGCGGTACCTGGTCTGATTTGTTCAACCGCCTGGCGTTGGTGAATACCAACCAGTTGTTCGCGGCAATCATCTGGTACTTGCTTCTATTTGTGTTGGGGTTGTTGGTTTTCCCGCTGGTTTTCACTGTCTTTTCTGGTTTGCCCGACCGCGGATATCCTCTTGCAAGGATGGCAGCTTTGTTATTGACTGCCTGGCTCGCCTGGATGCTTGGTAGTCTGAAGATATTGACTTTCACCCGCTGGTCAATCCTTCTTGGGGTTTTGATCATTGGCGTGGTCAGCATTTATTTTGGAATCAAACACAAAGCCTCACTGGTTGATTATTTCAAAAACCAGTGGAATCACATCCTCGTCACGGAAGTATTCTTCGCGATCCTGTTTGTCGGCATGTTGTTATTCCGGCTGTACAACCCCGATCTCTGGCATCCCTGGCGGGGCGGCGAAAAACCAATGGACTTTGCCTTCTTCAACGCAATTCTCAAAGCCAATTTCTTCCCGCCAGAGAATCCGTGGTTTGCAGGGCATTACCTGAACTACTACTACTTTGGGTATGTGGTGGCAGCCATCCCCACCAAAATCACCGGCATTCTCCCTTCCATTGCTTACAATCTGATCCTGCCGGGATGGTACGCCATGACCGGCATCGGCGTTTTCTGTATTGGGTACAATCTGGTGTTGGGCTTGTCGCACAAAGGCGGGCTTTACCGCGTAAGTCCATTCGATGATTGGAATGGTCATGAGAAATCCGCCAAACGCAAGGCTTACTTCGCGGCGGTATTTGCCATGCTGGCAGTCATCCTTTTTGGCAATCTGTACGAGGTAAAAATTGCCGCCAAAAACATGCCGGAAATCATTGATCAATGGTATGAGGATAACCCAGATTACCAATCCCGGGGAACAATTTATGCGGCGCTTCAAGCATTAAGCAATCCCAATGACCTGCCTGGCAGCAATTCCTTGTGGTATTTTGACGCCTCGCGTCCGATTTTAAACGGCAAGGATGATACCCCCATCGCTGAATTTCCATATTTTACTTACCTGTACGGCGACATGCATCCCCACATGCTGACCATGTTGTTTTACGCACTGGCATTTGCATGGATGTTGTCTAATTTGCTGCATCCAATCAGCGCAATGCACTGGCCTGAAAGAATTCTCAGCCTTGTGGTCGCTGCGATTCTCTTCGGCAGTTTCTCCGCCTCGCACACTTGGGATTTCTACCCCTTCCTGGGGCTGGCAAACCTGGTTCTGATCTGGAGTGTGTGGAAAACCAAAACAGGAGACACAAAATCAACCCTCACGAAAATCGCAGGTTTTGTGGCTGCCTTTTCTGGTTTGTGTCTGCTCGTCTTCCTTCCATTCAGCCACTGGTTTAAAACAGCCTATGCCTCTGTAGAACTTTGGAAGGGCACCAAAACTCCATTAGTCGATTATCTTGTGGTCTATGGTCTTTCCTTATTTATTATCGTGACACTGTTGATCAAAGAGAGCGCCGCCGATTTACGCTCCGCGTACCGGGCTTGGCCTGGATACACATGGGCAACCAGGATTATCGTGCTGGTTGGGTTGGCTGCGCTTTATCTGGTTTCAAACCTTCTTTGGCAGGCGAACTACCAGGTATTGGTTCTCGGTTTGTTCCTTTCAGTTGGTCTGGTTTATCAGGTCTTTTTCAAACGCGGTCAATCACCACTCAATCGAATCACCTGGGTTTTATATTCTGTTGGTCTACTGCTTACCTTATTGGTTGAAGTGGTGGTGCTCAAAGGCGATACCGGCCGGTCAAACATGGTCTTTCGCATGTATATTGAAGCCTGGTTTTATATCGGCATTTCAGCCAGTCTTGCATTAATCATCCTATTTGCAGGCATGAAAAAATGGCCCTTATGGGTTTCCGTTCCCTGGAGCCTGATTCTCACCGCCCTGGTAATTGGCTCTCTCAGTTATCCGTATCTAGCCACGGAAAAAAAGATCGCTGATCGTTGGCCTGACATCTCACAACCGCCTGTCACATTGGACGGGATGGCTTTCATGCTCGGAGAAGCCGACCAGAGTGCCCCGGCAAATTATGACGATGATGGCAAATTGATCAACCTGGCAGAAGACTACGCCGCGATCCAATATATGCAGGACAATATCAAAGGGTCGCCGGTGATCGTTGAAGGGAACACCACAGAATACCGCTGGGGTTCGCGTTTTTCAGTCCATACGGGGCTGCCTTCCGTCATTGGTTGGAGTTGGCATACTCGCCAACACAATTCCCTGTTGGATGGCGGCTGGTTCACGAAAAAGATTGATACCCTGAACGATTTCTATAATTCCACTGATCCGATTGCCGCCCTGGATTACCTCGCTGAAAATGAGGTGGGGTACATTATCCTCGGTGATCTTGAGAGGGCTTATTACTCTGCCGAAGGACTGGCGAAATTTCAACAAATGTCAGATCAGGGCAGCCTGAGAATCGTTTTTGGCAATGAGAGTGAAAATACAACCACAATTTATGAGGTAATCAATCCGGGTAATTAGGATTATCGAAACCTCTGATTCGGTTGTGTGTCAAATGATAGGCAACCTTTTGATTCAAGAAATGGAAGCTTGATATGAGATTCCCTCTTCGTTATCAAAGCGTAATCAGTTTGCGCTTCGCAGCCATTCTGGTCGCAATTATTGCTCAGATGATGCTCCACAATCACCTTTTCATTTCTCTTGGATTATGGGTTGTCGCCTTGACGATGCTCATCCTTTCAACCATAAAATCTCCGACACCCGTCATTCCAGAAATCCGTGTGCACCCGATTTACCCTGAGAAAATTGAAAAGTTTGGTTTGGTTCTTGGCAGTTGTGGAATTGTCTTGAGTGTGATTTCGTTTTTTCTTTTTTCTGCCGACATTCCCAATTCGACTGCCTGGGTTCTCCATTTATTAAGCGTCATTCTGGCGATTCTTTCTTTGACTTTCTTTTCTAATCCGTTAAAAAAAGTAATTTCAACAGAAAGCCGCTGGCATTGGATCGAGATTGCCGCCTTGGTAGTTGTTTTTTTACTGGCTATCTTGTTCCGGTTTAATCAATTGAACACAATGCCTTATGGATTGTGGTTCGATGAAGCAGATAATGGATTGAACGCTCTGCAGATTTTCAGCGATCCAGAAAACATCCCTGTTTTTGCAGCTTCAACGAGGCTTCCAGCTCACTTGATCTATCTGATCGCCTTCTCAATCAAGTTGTTTGGCCCATCTGTTTTTTCAATCAGGCTGGTCAGCGCCCTTTTTGGGGTAGGCACGGTTGCTGCGGCATTTCTTACAGGAAAGGAACTTTTTAATCGCCGAACAGGAATTGTGCTGGCTTTCTTCTTGGCGGTGGCAAGGTGGGATGTGATCTGGAGCCATATCGGCATGCACGGCATTACGGTGCCTTTCTTCGCGCTGCTCTCTTTCGGGTTATTATTACGCGCATTCAGGCTGCAAAGACACCAGGATTATTTGTTTGCCGGACTATCATTAGGGCTTGGTTTGTGTTTTTACGTTCCCTTCCGATTATTTCCACTAATTATTTTGGCAACCCTGATATTAACCTGGATCACCCACCCTCGCATTCTGCGGAAAACATGGCGACATCTGTTAGTGTTTATTCTTGGAGCCTTTGTTATTTCTGTTCCTGTTTCGCAATTCGCGGTTTTTCAACCTGATGAGTTTTGGGGGCGCACCGACCAGGTATCCATTTTCAAAAACAGAACGGTCGAAGAAGGTTTAACTGTCGCTCTCAGAACCACAAAAGAACATTTGATTATGTTTAACTATAAAGGAGATCGAAACGGAAGGCACAACATCCCCTCTGCACCAATGCTTGATACTATCATGGCAGGTTTGTTTATTTTGGGAATTGGTCTATCCATTTCTCAACTTAAAAAGCCGCTTGCATTAATTCTTTTGGGGTGGTTGTTGTTCATGATGACACCCGGCATCTTTTCGCTTGATTTTGAATCACCACAAACCCTGCGTGCCATCGGCAGCTTGCCCGCAGCCTGCCTTTTTTCAGTTCTTCCAATCCACGTGCTGCTCGAAGAACAAAAGAATATTTGGAAAAGAAAATCGAACATCCTTTTTTTCAGCATCCTTGCTCTATTGATGATCTTCATGGGAGCCATCAATTACCATCAGTATTTCAAAAGAGAATCCAATTCCTCCGCTGCCTGGATGGAGCATTCTACGCCGGACACAATCATTGCACACGAAATGGATCATTATGGCAGCGATGTGGATTATTTCGTCAGCACCTTTTATTACAACACCCCTACACTGCGATACCTTGCACCAGACATCGAAGACTACCACCGTCTGGAAACCCATGTCACCTTCCCGTTCTTGCTCAACAGTCAAAAAGACACTGTATTCTTTATTGATCGTGACCGCAGGCCGGTATTCGATCAACTCATAAAGAATTATCCAAACGGCATTTTTACCGAGTATAAAACACCTGCCGGTCAACCCGCCTTATATGAAGTGCACCTGACAAAAAATGATATCCAATCCATTCAAGGGTTGAGCGCCAGGTACTATCTCACCCCAGAAAGAACAGATGCCCCATTCCGAATTGGTTCGCTTTCAAGTTTGGATATCGATTGGACAATGGATTACCCCGGACCGCCCCCGTTTTACGTGGAGTATTCAGGCAATTTGTTTGCCCCCCGTTATGGTATATATCAGTTTGAACTTCAATCCCCGGCAGAAATTAGCATTTCACTGGATGGTGAGACATTTTTACACTCGGATGAAGGTAAGGTTTCTGGGTCAATTGAGCTACCGAAAGGACTCCATCCCATTAAAATTGACGCGGTTGGCACCTACGGGAAATTTAATCTTTCATGGCAGATTCCGCAAGGAGAGAGGTTGACTATATCGGAGGAATATCTTTTTCAACCTTCGGTGGTAGCAAATGGTCTGTTAGGCAGCTATTATGCTAACGATTCCTGGCAGGAACCAGCCGTAATTAAACAAATAGACCCCTTCCTTCATTTTTACTTCCATAATCCTCCTCTACCTCGCCCTTACACCATTGAGTGGACTGGTCAAATAAAAATTGATCATGCCGGAGAATATGAATTTGGGTTGGAGTCCATTGACGCTTCTCAGCTTTACATTGATGAAAATCTATTGGTAGACAATCAGACCCCAAACCAGTATCAGGGGAAGCCACTCAATCTCTCAAAAGGATTTCACTCCATCAGAATCCGTTTTTCAGATTTCACAGGGAACACCCATATCAATTTTTATTGGACACCCCCCGGGTCTGATCGAACCTACGTTCCTTCAGAAGTGCTTTTCACCCCTTGAGTGGTCAGCCAATAAGCTAGTTGCAGGCCACTTATCCCCACACGTGCAGCGTAGGGAGTATCGTGCTTGAACCTGATAAAAAAACAGGATCCACAAAAAATCCTGTTGAGGTGACGTGCTTTTCGTCCAGGGGCTCGCCTGTCCCCATACGCGTAGCGCAGGGAGTTTCCATGAACCTAAAACATAAAAGAGCCTCAAAAGGCTCTCCATTTGTGATCCACCAGGGGCTCGAATAATACCCCCTAGGGGCACGCTGAACCTGATAAAAAAAAGAGCCTCGAAAGGCTCTTCATTCTTGTGATCCACCAGGGGCTCGAACCCTGAACCTGCTGATTAAGAGTCAGTTGCTCTACCATTGAGCTAGTGGACCAAATTGCCCACCTATTATAATCCAAAAAAAAGCTCTCTGTCAATGACAGGAGCTTTTCTCTAAACAATCAAACTGAATCACTTACGGTGTGCAGGTAACCGGCACTGAGATCGCGCCAAACTCCTGATGGTTCGGGTAATCGTTGTAGAAAGAGGCGGTCAACACCCCTGTGACGCTGATCGGAACCGTGTATCCCGGTGTGGTTTGGGTTCCGGCAGCGGTGAACGTCAGTTCATAGGTGGGTGAATTCCCTGCTGAAGTGATGAAATAATAAGAGATCTTGCCAGGAGCATTCACTGTGACGCTGGCGGTGACCACAGCCGTCCCCGGGCATGCCTGTGCATAGGGGTTCGGCACCACACTCACTGTTGCACCGGTTACTGCAAAAGCCACATTTACCACTACCTTGACCCAGAACGAGCCGTCCCCATTGGCACCAATGCCAAAGTTAGTGCCACCGTCGGTTTGCAGCATCCACTTGCCCTGATAGGTTTTGGCAGTGGCAGGGGCGGTCATGGTGACTGACAAATCAATACTCTCACCCGGTGCTACACTCTTGCCGATTGCCTTGGATGCAGGCGCACCCATGGCATCCCCGCTGACAAAAATCAGTTTGAAGTTGGCGTTCCAGGTGCCTGAACCTGAATTGGTGATGCGCCAGGTTTTGGTAAAAGTTACACCCGGCTGAACCACTGTTCCATCTGGATAGTTGACATCCACCACGTTGCTGGCACGGTAGGTCGGCAGTGGAGTATTGGTAATGGTTGGCGGCGGAATATAAACGGTGGCGGTTTGGGTTACTGTCACAGTCGGAGGCAACACCTCAGGGGTATTGGTTTGAATCTGGGGTGCTTCAGGGGTGGCAACATTAGCCGCCATGGCTGTCTGCAATGCCATCACTGTGGCTGCCACGATTGTTTGCTGCTGAATTTCACCGCTTGCCCCGACAGGAGGTTTGCCGAGGTTGCAGGCGGTCAACCCCAACACAAAGGACAATATCAAAACTGTCCTCATCATCAATCGGATTTTTCTCATCTGACTCCTTGTTTCTCAATAATCACGAAGATTACATCCTCAATTATGATGAATATATCAAATTTCTCATCAACCAACAAGAAATCGAAAACCTGGTTCCTACTCCAACTCAGGCACACAAGCGGATGGCAGGCTGAACGATAGAGGCACGTTCACATTTTGAAGATCAATATCTGCGATTAAATTCGAAATTTGAGCATCTGATGAGCCTTCAGCAGCAGATTGAACTTCAAGTTCAAGATGGTATTTGACGATATAATTGCCGTCCTTCGCCAGCCAGTAATCACCCTGATTGTATGTAGCAATTGACCCGGATGTGTCTCCAATGCCGGCAACTTGGAATGAGAAATGATTGCAATCAATGCCGTTGATGCTTTCTTCACCGATATACACCGGGTTGTTTATTAAGGGCAAAAAATCTACCATGTTCTCGAAGACATCCATCAACTCCTTTTCCTGGGAGGTCATTTCATCATAATCCCACTCTTCTCCGCTGCCCTGGCAGGTCACATTGCCAACATTGATTGTCTCTTGAGTCGATGTTGATTCTTCTTCATCATTTTCAGGATCGAATGAAGTAACTGTCATCACCGTTCGTGAGTTCCGATCCACTAGAGACCGTTCAACAAAATCAGTTACTTCAGTTTTGGCACCAGTTGAATCGTAATAATTCACATAAATCGCAATCTGGTAACTGTCAAAACTACCCAATCCTTCCTGCAACCCCACCGGATAAGGATCAACTTCTTCGATTATCTCTGGCAAAATATCAATCTCTGGCTGTTCATCCGCTGGGTTGGTTTGCTGATCACCAGAAGGCGTTGTTTTTGCCCCGACATTGAATGGCATATTGCAAGCGCCGATCACGATAAAAACAAGAGAAATTAAGCCGATCTTTATCCACTTTGAGTTTTTCATTTTTATCCTCTCTCTTTCACAATTATTCTCTAATTAAAAGAGATGGAATAGCCATTCGATTATTTTTCAGCGCAGGCAGGGCAATTCCGATTAACAACACCTCAAAGAAAAATCCTGTTGAAGCACACAGAGTGAATTAATTCCAGAATAAATCCACCGATTTGTTATTTTATGGATGGTTACAGCAGTCGGCAGGTCAAAGACGCCCGGCAAATTTGGAGAAGTCGATTTCGCACCACCACTTTTGATGATCATTACATTATATTCTCCACCCTCAATTTGCATATCAATACCGCGGATGGCGTCACTATTCTCACCTTCCCAATAGTAGTTCTTTTTCAAATCCATAGTTTTGTTCATTTTATTCTTTTGCTAATTAAAAAAGCTAATTCCATTATATAGATGATTTTCAAAACCAAATCACCCGTTTTTCCTCTTCCACAGGTTTTCCAGTTCCTCTTGTCTAATATGAAACAAGATCAAGTCTTTTTAAAATTGTCTGATGATTTTTCTAAGAAAGATGGTGATAAAAGCAGCCACTGAGATAACCCCCACACTGATAAACGCCATAATTGGTTCTCCAAACTTCTCAGCCACGCCACCCACCAGCAGCGAACCAATCGGCATGGTGCCCATGAAAACAAGCACATAAACCCCCATGACCCTGCCTCTCAAATGATCTGGAACATAAGACTGGATTAGTGCATTGCTGATATTCAACACAGCCATGAAACTCCAGCCGACAAGAATCATTAACGTAAGCGACCCCCATAACTCTCTGGTAATCGCGAAAAAGGCCAGCGTGAGCGGCATGAGACACCAACCGATCTGCCATACTTTTTGCCGCAGGTTTGAAATACCAATTGAGGCGATCATCAGCGCCCCAATCAGTGAACCTGCTCCACGCGCAGATAGAAGCAACCCGTTGGTACGAACATCCCCGCCTAACACTTCCACGGCCCAGGCTGGCATTAAGGTCATCAGGCTGAACCCGAAGACTGATAGCAAACCAACATAAATCAAGAGAACCTGTATGCGCCGTTCAGACGCAATGTAACGGAAACCTTCTGATAGGTTATGCAGAGGTGATTTTGAAGGTTCTGGCATCGGCTGATGTGGAATCTTCATTAGCAACAAAGCACCGATCACACCAATGAACGAAATTCCATTGATTGTAAAGCACCATCCAGGGCCAACCCAGGCATAAACCAACCCGGCAACCGACGGTCCAATCACAGTGCCAAGGTTAAAAATTGAGCTGTTGAGGGCAATGGCGTTGCTCAAATGCTCACGATCAACCATTTCAACTATGAAACTCTGTCTGGCTGGCGCATCAAAGGCATTGGCTGTACCGAGCAAGAACGCAAGCACCACGATATGCCACGCTTTCACCCAACCAGTAAAAGTTAACACAGCCAGGATCAACGCAAGCACCATCATCGAAGATTGAGCGATGACTATCATCTTTCGTTTTGAAATACGATCTGCGATCAAACCGCCAAACAAGGCGAAAATCAGGGTCGGGAACCCATTGGCAAAAGCGACAATCCCCAGGTAACCTGATGATTGAGTTAATTCATAAACCAAATAGCCCTGGGCAGTAGCTTGCATCCAGGTACCGACCAATGAAATAACCTGACCAATAAACCACAATCGAAAGTTTGGGTAACGCAGTGCAATAAAAGTTTTGGCAAGTTCGATGTTTTTCATATGGATGATTCTGTTATAACACAAGTTTTATACTCAATTGCAATCATTAATATAATATGTCCCTGCAACTGCAATTCTTGACCAATTAGGTTCAAGATGTTATGATTTTTTGTGAGGTAAGAATGACAATCAATTCAACAGACCCTTCTGGGCAGCAATTGCCTGAAGACGAATTGCAGCTTTTAGAACTTGAAGAAGTCTCTTCAGAATCAAAACATTTCTCATTGAACCAGATCTGGAACAAACTGCTTCATTTTGGACTGGGCGAATCCACGTTGCGGATTGCCACAGCCGCAGCTTCTATTGTATTGGTGATTTTGGTGATATGGGTGATGAGTAAGTTTTTCATCAAGGCTGAGAAAACCACTCCTGTACCAACCGCATATGCCGCTGAGACAAGTCAGACAGTTGTTCCTAACTTAAACGAATCGATCAATCCTGCTCTGGCAAGCAGCCTGAATGTGATTCGTCTGGCACAGCTGCATACAATTCTGCCTCCAAAACCTCGCTATGATGTTATCGAATATACAATTGATACCGGAGACACACTTTTTGGCATTGCCGAAAAATTTGGGCTAAAACCCGAAACAGTTTTGTGGAGCAACAAACATATCCTGGGTGATAACCCTCACAACCTCTTCCCTGGCGTCACTATTCTCATTCCACCCATTGACGGCGCCATTTATCAATGGAACAACGGTGATGGTTTGAACGGTGTTTCTGAGTTCTATCACGTCATCCCCGACGACATTGTTGATTGGCCTTCCAATAAGTTAAGTCGCGAAACCCTTGGCGATTTTTCGCTTCCCAATATCCAGCCTGGCACACTCTTGTTTGTACCAAATGGATACGGTGAATTCACTGATTGGCTGCCCAAATTTTCTCGAGAAAATGCCGCTATGGCTTCTACGCTTGGTCCGGGCTGGTGCGGTGCCATTAACGAAGGCCCCATTGGAAACGGCAGTTTCTTCTGGCCAACCACTGAAACTTATCTTTCTGGATACGATTATTCTCCAGCTACCAACCACTACGGCATCGACATCGCTGGTGCCATCGGCAATCCCATTTTTGCAGTTGATGCAGGTGTCGTTGTCTATTCCGGCTGGAACAACAATGGCTATGGTTACCTGCTCATCATTGATCACGGCAATGGTTGGCAGTCAGTTTATGCCCACCTCGACAAAATCTACAAAAACTGTGGAGATTACGTTGAAACACAAGGAGAACAAGTTGCCGAATTGGGAACCACAGGCAATTCCTCCGGGCCTCACCTCCACTTTGAATTACGCAATGAAACTTACGGCAAAGTCAACCCTTGGGATTTTCTTCAATAATGTTCATCTTTCAAAAACAGCCTTACGGCTGTTTTTGATTTCGGTTCCGCTGCTTGTATAATAGGAATGCGAAATGAGGTGACCTTGAGCACGACTAATTCCATTCGACCTTCGCCCATTGCAGGATCGTGGTACTCGGCAGATGCGAAAAGCCTTGCTGCCGAGATCGTTGGCTATGTCAATTCTGCCAGTTCTCCCCAACTACCAGGTCGTGTGCTTGGTTTGATCTGCCCGCATGCCGGTTATTACTATTCAGGTTCAACAGCTGGTTATGCTTATCAAACAATTAAGGGAATGCATTTTGACCTTTGCGTGGTTCTGTCGCCATTACATAATTACCTGCCCTATCCGCTGTTGAGCAGCGCTCATGAGATGTATAAAACGCCTCTGGGTGAAGTAAAAGTTTCACAAGGACTTCTTTCTGAACTTCAAAATCATCTGCGTAAAGCAGAATTATCCCCGGCACAACTGATCGCCAATGACCGCGAACATTCCCTTGAAATTCAACTCCCATTTTTACAGACTGTCTTGGCAGGGTCGTTTGAATTACTGCCGCTCATGATCAGATCAATGGATATCGGCTTTCTCAACAAAGTAGCTATTATTCTGGCAGCCTTAATCAAAGAGAATAATGTTCTGTTGGTAGCGAGCACTGATCTATCTCATTTCTACCCCGAAGAGACGGCAAACAAATTTGACAACCACATGCTATCTCAAATGACCGCTTTTTCGCCTGAGGGGATTCTGCAGGCTGAAGAAACCCAAACCGGGTTCGCCTGCGGCGCTGGCGCGGCAGCAACAATGCTGGCAACTGCAAAACTTCTAGGCGCCAATAACGTTACACTCCTGCATCATACTACTTCAGCTCAAGCTTCAGGCGACCGTTCCAGCGTGGTGGGTTATGGAGCCCTTGCCGTCACCAAAGAAGAGGTTGATTGAACCGACCTTCCTTCGCCAGAATCGCTGTAAACATCTCGCAACTTTCTGGGCTTTATGACTACGCAATTCCTGAACCCTGGCTTGTTGATATTCAGGCGGGTTCGCTCGTAACAGTCCCCTTTGGCAGACAGGTTACCCAGGGAATTATCGTTAAGTTGATTGATACTCCCTCCGTTCCAGAGCCAAAACAAATTGCATCGATCATCGAAAAAAAACCCGTTTTGACCCCTTCGCAGATCAAACTGGCTGAATGGATGGCAGAAGAAAACCTGACCAGTCTGTCTGCCTGTCTTGAACTGATGCTTCCGCCCGGGTTGTCAAAGCAGGCAGATATTCTGATCCATTTGGTAGACTCGCGGCTGGTTGTCGAACTCAGCTCAACTCAAAAACAGATTGTTACACTGCTAAACCAGCGGGGTGATTTACGAGGCAAACAGCTTGATCGTTCAATGCCGCATGTAAACTGGAGAAAGAGTCTTCAGGGACTGATCAAACAGGGCATTATTACCAGTCAACCCTTCCTCCCTGCTCCAGCCGGAAAACCAAAAACGGGCCGTGCTGCCCGATTGAAACAAACCCCTGATGATGACGAAACCCTCAAACGGCTGGGCAGATCAGGTACGCCTAGTCTTGAACGCCGCCAAAGAGCCCTCAATTTCCTCAAAGAAGAAGGAAACGCAGTGAACGTCGCTTTTGTCTGCGCGGAAAGCGGCGCCAATTCCGCCGATTTGAAGCTGCTTTTTGAACTTGGATTAATCGAATTTGAAGAGATCGAGATCATCCGCGATCCGTTGGCTGACGTAAGTCCGGCACTTACAGAAACCCTTCAATTGACCCCTGAACAATCAGCGGTGGTTCGGCATCTTCTACTGACAATCAACGGCAAAGCTGAGATTACACCAACTCTGCTTCAAGGGGTAACCGGATCAGGCAAAACGGAAGTTTATCTGCGGCTTGTGGAAGAAGCCTTGCGGTTAGGCAGACAAGCTATAATCCTCGTTCCTGAAATATCACTCACCCCGCAAACGGTAAACCGGTTCATGGCTCGCTTCAGAGGCAAAGTTGCGTTGATGCACTCCAAACTTTCACCCGGAGAACGGTATGATACCTGGCGCAGAATTCGCTCTGGAGAACTGCGTGTCGCAGTAGGCCCACGCAGTGCCTTATTCGCACCTTTTGATAATTTAGGCGTGATTGTGATTGATGAATGCCATGACGGATCATATCATCAGGAAGATTTCGCCCCCCATTACAACGCCATTTCTACCGCCATTGCTTACGGTCAAATTACCAACAGTATTGTACTGTTGGGGTCTGCAACCCCCGAAGTGGAACAGCTTCACCAATTTAAAGCCAAAAAATGGCATCTGTTTGATTTGCCTAACCGGGTGTTGGCTCATCAAAAACTTCATCCATTGCCAAATACTGAGAACCAGACCTCCCTTCCCATGCCCGATGTAGAAGTGGTGGATATGCGCGCCGAATTGGCAGCCGGCAATCGCTCTTCACTCAGCCGCTCACTTCAGCAAGGTATTACCAGGGCGCTTGCCGAAAATCACCAGGCGATTCTTTTTCTCAACCGCCGGGGAAGCTCCACTTACGTCTTTTGCCGGGATTGTGGCTATGTTCTCAAGTGCAGTCGATGTAATACCCCTCTGACCTACCATGAAAATCAATCTGTTCTGGCTTGCCATCATTGTAACAGCCGGCGCCAGATGCCGGTAAAATGCCCCCAATGCAGCGGAACCCGCATCAAGCAATTTGGGTTGGGCACTGAAAGTCTTGAGAAACTGGTTGCCGACCAATTCCCCAAGGCTCGCTTATTACGATGGGATGCCGACACCTCAAAAACGAAAGGTGCTCATGATTCGATCATGGAGGATTTTTCTCAGCACAAGGCTGACATCCTTATAGGCACCCAGATGCTGGCAAAGGGGTTGGATCTTCCAAACGTTACCCTGGTGGGGGTGATTCTGGCAGATATCAGCCTCAACATGCCTGACTTTCGCGCGTCTGAACGCACTTTTCAGTTGCTAACCCAAGTAGCGGGACGTGCCGGACGCAGCGCTTTGGGTGGAAAAGTGGTGCTGCAGACTTTTCACCCCGATCATTATGCCATCCAACATGCCGCTGCTTATGATTTTGCCGGTTTTGAGAAAACCGAATTGGACAATCGCAAACAAATTGGTTATCCGCCGTTTTCCAAAATAATCAAAATTGAGTTACGGCACAGCAATCCCACTTTTTTGGAACAATCCGCCAAAAACCTGGGGGATCATTTATCCCAATGGCTGATTCAAGATAATTGCTCCGAAACCAGCCTGATCGGTCCAGCTCCCTGTTTCTTCCAGCGGATTTCTGGAGAATATCGTTGGCAAATTTTGGTGCGTGGACCTAACCCCGCGGAGTTCCTGCGCACACATCCCCTTTCCGACTGGGTACCATCCGGGGTGAAGGTGGAGATCACGGTGGACCCTGTCAATATTTTATAAATTTGACAGTATCTTTTAATTAATAATATCTTTTCCCCAAAACCAAAAGGACAGGTGCAAGAAATCACCCGTCCTTTATCATCTCTAAACCTATCTTTATTGTCTACGGCAAAACCTGCCAGGGGTTGATATATTGAGAATAGTAACGAATCTCAAAATGGAGATGGCCGCCGGTTGACTTGCCCGTGGAGCCTGACATTCCGACTAAAGCTCCTGAACCAATATTCTGACCACAAGCAACAGAGATTGAATTCAAATGGGCATAAATCGTTTTGTAACCATTGTTATGATCAATCGCTACCAGGTTGCCATAACCGCTGTCATTCCAGCCGGCATAGACCACTGTTCCGCCATCAGCAGAATAAACCGGTGTACCAACACCTGCAGCAATGTCAATACCTAAATGCGAGGCTGAAAAGTCAAATCCTGATAAATAGTGTTGTCCCACTGGCCAGTTGAAATAACCAGAACCAACGGGGCCAGTTTCAGGGGTGATACAGCCGCCTGGGCCCGCAATAGATTTGGTGGCACCAGAACGGGGAGCGAAATCAATCGGAACAATCCACGAAATCACCTTATAGCCGTCTGGGATCATAATTCGCTGCAAATTATTCGTAACCGGGTTGGTCACATCCAGGCCATTACCCGGCCAGGTGATGATATCTTCAGGTGAAACGTAAAACTTCTGGGCAACTTTTTCAATGGTGTCACCTTCCTTCCAGTCATAGTAAATACCGTCAACCGGGGGGATGGTCAGGTTCCACCCTGGCACCAATGGCGTGGTTGGATCATCATAGAAATAGTTATAATTGGCAAACAGAATTGTCTCAGGATCGATGCCATATTTTTTGCCGATCGCAAAAATAGAATCGCCCTCAACAACCGTATATTTGATCGGGAATTGCCTGACTCCCTCTGGAACAACCGTGTCTAGGTCAGCCAGACGAATCAGTGAACCGACCGGTAGCCCAACCGCCAGGCTGGGCAAATTAACCTGAATTTCAGGATTGTTGTTTGTTGTTTCTACAACTTCCGGCTTCTTTTCAAACGGGTTGATCTTTAATAAAACCAGAACCAGAGCGGTGACAAACAAGAAAGTAGCTGCCCATGAGAACACCGTACTCCAGCTTGCAGAAGGTCTGGTTTCCTTAACAGGTTCCTGAACCTCGGCTGCCTGGGTCTCAATTTTCCTGCTCAATTAATCCTCCGTAATATTTTCCAAAAACTCCAAATTGTTTTTGGCTTTGATCATTCGCTGCAAGATGGCTTCGGTCGCAACGGCCGGGTCCATTCCTGCGCCACCAGGTGGAGGGGTGATCATCTGCAAGTACATCCGGCGCATGAGCCATACCCTTGAGAGGATATCCGGGCCGAGGAGCAGATCTTCGCGACGGGTGGACGAACGTTCAATATCAATGGCCGGGAAGATTCTGCGTTCCTGCAAACGACGAGACAAATGCAGTTCCATGTTGCCCGTGCCTTTAAACTCTTCATAAACCACATCATCCAAACGAGAACCTGTATCCACAAGCGCGGTGGCCATAATAGTCAGTGAACCGCCTTCTTCAATGTTACGCGCCGCACCAAAGAACTTCTTTGGCGGGTATAAAGCAGACGGATCCATACCGCCCGACAGGGTTCTGCCTGAAGGATTCACCACCAGATTATAGGCGCGAGCCAGTCTGGTGAGCGAGTCCATTAAGATTACCACATCCCGGCCAATCTCGACAAGACGTTTGGCTCGTTCAAGAGTGATCTCAGCCATACGCACATGGGCACTGACGGGTTCATCAAAAGTGGAAGCCACTACTTCGGCATCCACAGAACGGTCCATATCTGTGACTTCTTCAGGTCGTTCACCAATAAGCGCTATGATCAGATGAATTTCAGGGTTGTTGGCAGTGATTGAATTCGCCAACTGTTTCAGAATGGTGGTCTTGCCTGCTTTAGGAGGTGAAACAATCATACCTCGTTGGCCGCGGCCAATGGGGGCAATTAGATTAATCAAACGGGAAGAAAGAATCGAACGGTCAGTTTCAAGGTCAAAACGTTTGTCTGGAAAAATGGGGGTGAGAGATTCAAAGGATTTCCGTGAGTGAATATCTTCAGGAGCAACTGCGTTGATGGTTTCAACCTTCAACAGCCCATAATGACGTTCTGCATCACGAGGAGGGCGCACCACACCAATGACAAAATCTCCCATGCGTAATTCATAACGCCTTAATTGTGCCTGAGAAACATAGACATCATCAGGACCAATTGAGTAATTGGTTCGCAAAAACCCTACTCCTTCGGGCGTAATTTCGAGCACGCCGCCTCTCACCTCAATCCCTTCAGCAGCTGCTTCAGCTCTTCGGATTTGAATGATGAGATTTTCTTTTTTGAGGCGATTTGCGTTGGGGATGTTTAACTCAGTTGCCATCTGGCGCAGCGTAGCGAGCGGCGCGCTTTCCATTTCAATTATTTTCATTTATTTTCACCCATGAATAGATATATGAATTATGCCGTTTCACCTGTCGTGACAGGAGAGAGGACTTTGGAATTATTTACAAAGGGATTTGTTTGCGGTCACCTGATCCCCCATAGAGACTCAGGTTTGACCATTTCTTTCATCCATTACTTCTAAATGTGTATTTTGAGTATAACATGGTTAAATTGTGATTGCAAGACAGGTTTTGTATCATGTTAATTGATAAATATTACCCTAAATACTCACGTAGATGACGGCTGCGGGTTGGATGGCGTAATTTGCGCAACGCCTTGGCTTCGATCTGTCGAATGCGCTCGCGTGTCACGTTGAAATAGCGGCTGACTTCTTCTAGTGTATGATCTTTGCCATCGATCAAACCGAAACGCAGCTCCAAAACCTGCCGCTCTCTCTCTGACAAAGCTGCCAGCGCATTTTGAACCTGTTCTCTGAGCATCTCACGGGCTGCAGCATCCATGGGCTCCAAGGCTTCGTCATCCTCTATAAAGTCACCCAACTGGCTGCTCTCTTCATCACCGACAGGACGTTCCAGTGAAATGGGTTCCTCGGCAGATTGCAATATTCGCTGCACCTTGACAGTAGCCCACGTCCAACGTTTTTGCAGTTCTGCGTCAATCGGCTGGTTGGTTTCTCTGGCTTTTTTGATGGCAGCCGTATCATCTGCGGTCATCAAATCGCTTTCAAGCGCTAGTTCTTCGTGAGTAGGTTCTCGACCTAATACCTGCACCAGCGAACGTTGGATGCGTAAAATGCGGGTAATGGCTTCAAAAAGGTGCACAGGGATACGAATGGTACGGGCATGTTCAGCAATGTACCGGCTGATTGATTGTCTGATCCACCAGGTGGCATAGGTGCTAAATTTAAACCCGCGGGTGGAATCAAATTTCGACACAGCACGCAGCAAGCCCAGGTTGCCTTCCTGAATCAAATCAAGGAAGGAAATTCCCCGGCCGAGATATCGTTTGGCAATACTCACCACCAGACGCAAATTTGCCCTGATCAGGGTTTGATTAGCTTCTTCAGAGCGATACTTGATGCCTTCCATTTCAGACATAAGATCATCATCACCCGGCAGATGGCGTTTAAACCAGGTCAGGTCAGGCATCTCATCCGTTTTGGAGAGTTTTGCTAAGAGCGTCGCTGAAAGTTGGTCAGGCAGAAGATATAACCCCAGGAAGAGAGTATAGGCATGCCTGACCAGTTCTTCCCAGATAGCGTCTTTACCCCAACGTCCATTATCAAGATAAGTGCGTAAATATGAAGGATCATCTGCCTGCCAGTTGCGTCTCAACAGCTGCGCCTCCGCCAGGGTTAATGCAAGATCGGGGCATTCAGTATTGCCAATGCGCAAGGCATCTTCCTGAAGCCTTGTCCACGAAGTGCAAAGATCGGTGACAACACCCGTAAAGAGAGCTTTGTAATGACCCGGGTTGCCAGGTTCCGGTTTGACATGGTTGATGAGTGTTTCCATCCTCACCAGTGCTTCAATACGTGCCGCCAGGCGAAATTCCGAATCGGCATCCAACAAATGAATCTGACCGATTTCTTTTAAATATAACCGAACCGGGTCTTCTGATAGTTCCAGTGCGATGCTGGGGTCTTCAAGAATCTCAAGGGGGTCTTCAACCGCAATTTCTCCCCATTCTTCTCTTGCCTGGGCAATTGAAGATTCATCAGGCTCCTGCTTGACCAACACATCATCCACAAGCACTTCATTACCAAGTGGAATTTTAATCCCCTGGCTCTTGCGCGTTGGCTTCTTGGCGGCTGCCGTTTTGCCAGCTGGTTTCACGCCGGTCTTTACAGAAGTCTTGCTGGTTTTGGTAGTACTCGTGGTTTTTTTTGTGGGGGTTTGGGGCATGGGTTAACTATACCATAATGGAATGATCATTTATTTATGATTGATTTGGCAAACGCCTGATCCAGTTTTCCTCTGGCTATTGTATATTCTAAAGTCAGATTGTGCAAATCAGTTTTGTCAAGTTCAGCAGCCCCTTCGTCTGCCTGAATAAATCTGATCTGGTTCAACGTATTGTTTATTCGCACCAGACGTAGATTGATCACGGTTCGAAACAGGTCTTCGAATAACTTTTCTTCGTTTGTTTGATTGATTAAAGCAGGATTTGAGATTTGTGTCAAACGATCTTGCAAAGATTCAGGTAGATTTTTTTTGATAAACCTTAACGTTTCCATTTCGTCCTGAGCTAATCCACGCAAAAATGTCTCAACAATCAACTGGTGTTCAGATTCATCAAAATCAGACAATCCAAAATTTTCCAGGTTGGATTGCTTTAAAATTCTTTCCAGATCGTAATACCAATTCGGATTTAGCAAAAGCAAGGTAAGAATGTGAGATTCAAGATTGCGAATACGTTTATCTGTTCCGTTACCCTCTTCTTTCAATACTCTTTGCTGCACCGGCTCGGTTATCCGTTGAGTTCGCCGCCTTGGTTTTTCTCGAACGCGTTGAGCTCCAAGCAATGATCGTTCGTCCACTTTTAGTAATCGGGCAAGCTGTTGACGATAGGCGTCTCTTTCAATAGAAGAGGGCACATCTTCAATCAAGGGCAGCACTTGAGCAGCCACAGCGGCTTTGACCTTGGCATCCTCCAAATCTTGATTTTTCGCCAGGGTTTCCATCACGTGTACCACAATTGGTTTTGCCGCACCCAAAATGGTGCGCCATTCTTCAGGGTCACGAAGAACAACCTCATCCGGGTCCATCCCCTCGGGGATGGTGGTAACCCTCACATCAGCTTGCAGCCGTGCTTCATGCCGCAGCAATCCGTGCGCATCAAATGTCAGTTCCGTTTCATGGTCAAGCGCCTGTCTGGCTAGTTCAAGTCCGCGCAGCGTGGCTTTTTCACCGGCAGCATCCGCATCCAGCGCCAATATAATTCTGCGGCTGAATTTCTTCAATAAGCGCAATTGATCTTCGTTTAACGCAGTTCCCATCGGACTGACCGTGTTATCAAAACCAGCCTGGTGTAGCAAAATCACATCCAGATAGCCCTCAACGATCACCACCTGATCTTGTGCGCGGATCGGTTTGCGCGCGAAGTTCAAACCGTAGAGTAGATGGCTCTTGTCAAACAACACCGTTTGCGGGGAGTTCAAAAATTTGGGAATATCATTCGGATCAAGAATTCTGGCGCCAAACCCGGCCATTTTACCAGCTGCGTCACGGATGGGGAACATCACCCGGTTGCGGTATTTGTCATAATATCCGCCAGAATCACGCTCCACAACCAACCCCACCTGGAACAGTTCATCAGTGGTAAACCCCTTCGCGCTAAAATGATTCACCATCGAATCGTATGCGTTTGGGGCGTAACCCAGTCCAAATAATTGGATGGTTTCCGGTTTAACGCCGCGCCGGTTTAGAAAATCTATGGCTGGCTGCCCGGCTGGTGTTTTCAACAAGTGGTATTGGAAAAATATTACGGCTTCTTCGAGCAGTTCACGCAGACGGTCATATTGATCTTCCGCGGCTTTCTTTTCAGGAGTATAACTTTCAAGTGTCACCCCTGCCCGTTCTGCCAAATACCGTAGTGTTTCTGCGAAATCCCACCCTTCGCGTTTCATCACAAATTTAAAGATATCGCCGCCCTCGTTACATTGCCCAAAACAGCGCCACGTGCCCGAATCCGGAAAAACCGCAAAAGCCGGTGTATGCGTGTTGGGGTGAAAGGGGCAAAAACCCGTATAGCTGCGGCCAGATCGTCTCAGCTTCACTGTTTCTGAGACAATATCCACAATATCCAGACGAGCCTTAATTTCATCTACTGCTGTCATAAGGTGAAGTTAATTGTAGCCTATATCAAAAACAGTACTTCAATTCTTGATGGTGAGTCTTGAAGGATTAGAATCCTTCAAGACAAGAAAAATCAGCAGTTCCTTTTGCCAAAGCGGCCAGCCGCTGCAACATGCCCAAACGGTTCGCTCTCACTTTTTCATCCTCAGCCATTACCAGCACGTCATCAAAGAACTTGTTTACCGCCGGGATCATGGGGATGAACGCTTTGATCAAATCATCCACTGAACCTGAATTGCGTTGAATTTTCTCCACTTTTTCAATTTCAGCGAAGAGGGCTTTTTCAGAAGGTTCCTGCAAGAAAGCCGAATCAACACCATAAACTGTTTTCTGATCCCGGGTGATGCGCACACAACGGGCGTATGCTGGCAGGATGGTGTTCCAGTCTTGATGGTTCACCCAGGCTGACAATTCACCCACGGCTCTGATCACGCCGGCTGGGTTGGTATGCTGCTCAGCCAGAACGGCATCCACCACGTCATAGCGGAAGCCCTGGTCGGTCAGGCTGTTTTTCAACCGCCCGACAATAAAGTCGAGGCTGGATTTTAGACTGTCTTCGGTAACGGCAATTGGCATGTTCTTCGAAGCCAAAGACAATCCAGATTTAAGATCAAAATCGAGATCAAATACCGAGAGAAGTTGCACAAGCCCTAAAGCAGTTCGGCGTTGGGCAAAGGGGTCTTTGGTGCCGGTGGGCGCCAATCCGGCGGCAAACAATCCGCAAAGAGAATCCAGGCGGTCTGCCAGGCTGACCACCAACCCAACTTTGCTGGAAGGCACTGCATCCCCTGTATAACGGGGCAGGTAATGATCATAAATAGCCTGCGAGACCACATCATTCTCGCCCGAGTGTTTGGCGTAATAACGACCCATCACACCCTGCAAAGAAGTCATTTCAACCACCATGTGGGTCACCAGGTCGGCTTTGCACAGGTCGGCGGTTCGCAGGGCGTCTTTCTGTTCTTCAGCAGATAATCCAAGCTGCGGGGCTAATGCTTCAACCAAAGCATGAATACGTTTTGATTTATCGAGCATGGAGCCCAGTTTCTGTTGGAAGGTCAGCGTGCCAAGCTTGTCAAGCATGTCGGAAAGTTTATGTTTGAGGTCTTCCTTGATAAAGAAATCGGCATCGGCAAACCTTGCACGGATTACCTGTTCATTGCCATCGGTGACAATATTTAACCCGTGACTGTCGCCGTTGCGAATGGCAATAAAATGCGGTAGAAGTTTATTATCATCAGCCTGTAAAGGGAAATAGCGTTGGTGCTTTTTCATTACCGAAATCAACACTTCGGGAGGCAGCTTCAAGTGATCAGCGTCGAAAGTGCCAAGCAGCGCGGTTGGCGCTTCAACCAGTTGGTTGACTTCATCCAACAATCCTTCATCAATCTTTTGAAGCCCTTTGACAGAAGCGATTTGTTTGAGAACTTGTTCGCGAATGATGGCTTTGCGTTCTTCAGGGTTAAGAACAATACCCTGCTTCTTCAACTGGGCGAAGTAATCTTTGGCGTCTTTGACCGGAAGGTTCTGCGGTTCAATAAAGCGCAGACCGTGGGTTTCTGCAGCGGCGGTTAACCCGGCATACTCAAATGGGATGGCAGCACCGCCGATCATTGCCAGCAGCCAGCGGATCGGGCGGGAAAACGCCACATTGCTCGAGTTCCAGCGCATCGATTTTTCAAATTTAATCCCGGCAACCACACCAGGCAAAGCTTCAAGCAGCACATCATAGGCTGAACAGCTGGTTTCTTTGACCAGCGCCACCATGTATCGGCCGCCGTCAATTTCACGGGCTTCAAGATCCTTTACACTGACACCCTTGCTTTGAGCGAACCCTTCAAGAGCCCGGGTGGGTTGGCCGGTGGGGTCAAACGCGCGGCTCTCAGGCGGTCCCTTGACAACGGTGGTGCGCTCTGCCTGTTGGTCGGCAACATTTTCAACATATGCGACCAATCGACGCGGGGTGCCTGATATGGTGATCTCGCCGTGACTCAACCGCAATTCGTCAAACAAGGCGGGGATGCGTTCCTGCAGCTGCTCAAGCGCTGATTTCAGTTCAGCCGCTGGCAGTTCTTCGATACCAATTTCAAACAGGAAGGGCGCAGGCCCTTTTGGCAAAATCGGATTCTCAACCTTCTTCACCTGTTTTACTTCAGTCTGGTTTTTATCGATAAATGGATATTCCATCTGCCGCCGCTGTTCCACGTAAGCTTCAGCGTTTCGGCGGGTCATTTCACGCATGCGTCCAAATAACGCCTGACGTTCGGTCACCCCCACCGCGCCGCGGGTATCCAGAATATTAAACGTATGTGAGCATTTCAGAATGTAATCATGGGCGGGCAGCACCAAACCATTCTTTAGTGCTTCTTCAGCTTCGGCTTCATAAAGTTTGTAAAGCTGGCGCATGCGGTCAACGTCGGCAATCTCAAAGTAATACTTGCTGTGCTCCACTTCGCCCTGGAAGTTCACCTCGCCATAGGTACGGGCATTATTCCATCGCATGGTCTTGGCATGCGGAATGTGCTGCAAAGGCATTGTGATGCGCTCCAGGCCGTAGGTGATCTCCACGGAGACCGGGTCAAGGGTGATGCCTCCCGCTTGCTGGAAGTAGGTGAACTGGGTGATTTCCTGACCGTCCAGCCAGACTTCCCAGCCCAAGCCCCAGGCGCCTAACGCGGGCTGCTGCCAGTTGTCTTCCACAAAGCGGATGTCGTGTTCATGCTGATTGATCCCAAGAGCTTCAAGTGATTTCAAATACAGCTCAATCGGGTTACCGGGATCAGGTTTGAGAATCACCTGAAACTGATAATGCTGTTGAAAGCGGTTGGGGTTCTCACCGTAACGCCCATCATCGGGTCGGATGGATGGTTCCACGTACGCCACGTTCCAGGGTTCGGGCCCCAGCACGCGCAAAAAAGTCCCGGGGTTCATGGTACCCGCCCCAACCTGGTTGTAATAAGGCTGCCAGATCAAACAACCCTGGTCTGCCCAGTATTTTTGCAGTGTCATAATCACAGATTGGAAATCAAGCGGTTTGTTCATTCATCCTCCCGGACGTGTGGAAAATTAAGTCTCACAATTATACCCTGTCAGGAAAGAGAATATGAGGAATGGTTGAAAACACTCAGCTTTGAATCTGCTTCAGAAACTCCGGCGTCTTCAACTTTCTTTCCAGCAGGAAGGTCAGGTAGTGGTTCATGATGGCTTCCACTTCACCGCGGATTTTCTGTGAGGGATCGGCTTTCAAGGCTTCGTTAAAACTGCTTCGTTGAAAATGGCGCATGAACCGCAGCGCGTCCATCGAGATCAAACGGGATGAATCTGTTCTGGCGCCGCAGTTTGGGCACAGCACCCCGCCCAACTCTGCAGAGAAAAACTGGTCTTCAGCGATAATCTTTTTCCGGCATTTTGCGCATTCAAACAACATCGGGCGAAACCCCACCAGGTCAAGCAGCCTCATTTCATAAAAACGCAAAGTCACAAAAGGTTCGCTCAAATCCGCCAATCGCTTGAGGGTTTCCACACAAAGCTGATAAAGCTGCCAGTTTTGGCCTTCCTCAAAAGTGAATTGATCAAGCAGTTCGATTACGTAAGATGCCCGCGACATCAATTGCAAATCTTCTCGTAGGGGTGTAAAGCCGTCAATGGTTTCTGCATCGGTGACAATCCACCAGTCATGCGCCTTGGCAAGCATTAATGAAGTGTGAGAAAAAGGTTCAAGGTGCCCTGCTTTGCGGGACTGCATCTTGCGCACGCTTTTAGCAATGACGCGCAGTTTACCGTGCGTTTTTGTGAAGACAGACAACAGACGGTCTGCCTCACCCCAGTTGGTATGATGCAAAATCACGGCTTCGACTTGTAAAGTCCGTTCTGCCTTGGGCATGACGCACTCAAACCAGGTCTTTGGGTGTAAAGGCTCCCGGAAGCAGATCAGAAACAGTCGTGTCCATAGATATTTTGCCCCTGGCATCGACAATGATGACCCGCATGGATAAACCAAATTCAGCCATGACCTGCCGGCACGATCCGCAGGGTGAGCCGCCGTTTTCGGTGGCAATCGCCATTGCCACAAAATCGCGTTCCCCCTCTGAAACTGCCTTAAAAATCGCCACGCGCTCGGCGCATAAGCCAAGCGGATAGACCGCGTTTTCAATGTTGACACCGTCATACACTTTACCTGAAGCAGTCAAAAGCGCCGCACCCACCTTATACTTTGAGTAGGGGGCGTATGCCCAGTCTCTCACCTGGATGGCAGTATCAATAAGCTGTTTTTGAGTTTCAGGGTTCAGATTCATTTATGCACTCTCCAGTTCCATGGCTGCCTGCCGCCGGGCGCGGATTCTGCCCACACGTCTGCCGCGCACCTCTTCCACGGTCAACCGCCAGCCTTCCACTTCAAGCGAATCCCCTTCAGCAGGAACCCGCCCCAATTCACTATAAAAGAACCCGCCCAATGTATCGGTCATATCAGGATCAATATGGGTTTCAAGAGAGTCGTTAAAATCATCCAACGAAACACGACCCCTGAAGAGCACTTCATCTTCTGAAATGTGCTGCACCAGAAGCTCTTCACTTTGATCATATTCATCACGAATCTCGCCGACAATTTCTTCAACAATATCTTCCAGGGTGACCAATCCAGCCATCCCGCCGTATTCATCCACCACCACAGCAATGTGAACGCCCTTTGCCTGCATCTCAGCAAGCAACTCGTCCACTTTTTTTGATTCAGGCACGAAATATGCCGGCCGCAGAAATTTCTTGATCGATACCTTTTCACTGGTGTTGCCGTGGATTTTGAGCAGGTCTTTGGCATACAACAACCCAACCACATTATCAATGCCGTCATCATAGACCGGTACCCTCGAATGGCCCGAATCAATAAAAGCATTGATCGCCTGGTTTAGAGGCGTTTTCACTTCCAAAGCCAACACTTCCATGCGCGGAACCATGATCTCACGGCAAAGGGTTTCTCCAAACTGGAAGATCGAATAGATCATCTTGCGTTCGTCAGGTTCGAGTCCCCCATCCGGTTCACCCACTTCAACCCAGGTTTTTAATTCATCTTCTGTCACAGAGCCTAATTTTCGTTGTGTCTGCCGATTGGTGCCTTGCAGCCAGACCATAAAATTGGAAATCGGACTGAAGATGAGGTCAAAGAATCGGGCAGAGCTGGTCAGCTTTAATGCCCATTTTTCAGGGTCCCGCAGGGGAACACGCTCAATAGCAAATTCAAGGCTTAATAAGATCAAAATATAAAGCGCAAAAATGCCAATTACTGCACCTAACGATACATTAGCAAAATACTGATCAAACACATACCAAACACACCCAGCCAACATTAGATGCATTAATACAGACATCAACCTGAGAGCTGCTCGCAGCCTGGGTTTTTCGAGAAACGCCAGGGTGGTTTCAAGTTGTTTTGGGTCTTCGCTGCCCAATTCCAATAATTGGGGCACACGCACATTCACCAATGCCGCCCTGAGAAAAGCAAAAAACAGGTCGAGAATCAGAAATAGCGAGCCCAACAGCCAGGCAAGAACCATGATTATTTTCCTTTATACCTTTTGGCCGGAACGCCGACCACCACTTCACCATCTGCCACATCATGCGTCACCACCGAACCAGCGCCGGTTTTGGCGCCTTTGCCAATCTTCAGGGGAGCCACCAGCATGGTATCACTGCCAATGAAGGCGCCCTCTCCGATTTCAGTGGGATGCTTGTGCTCTCCATCGTAATTACAGGTGATGGTGCCTGCGCCAATGTTCACATTCTCTCCAATGGTGGCATTACCAATGTATGAGAAATGTCCCATTTTTACACCGGCTGCCAGGGTAGAATCCTTCACCTCGCCAAAATTTCCCATATGAACCCCTTTACCCAGGTGAGCGCCCTTGCGCAGGTGGCAGAATGGTCCCATTTCCACGTTGTCTTCAACCACCGCACCTTCGATCACAGACGCCAACAGATGGCAATGATTGCCAATTCTTGAATTATCAATCAGGGTATTGGGACCGATCTCACAGCCCTCGCCAATGACGGTTTTGCCGCTCAAGCGGGTATTCGGATGGATCACGGTGTCTTTTCCAATCACGACGTTTTCTTCAATATACACCAAATTGGGGTCAACCATGGTGACGCCAGCCATCATATGCTGTTCATTGATCCGTCTGCGGATAATTCTCTCAGCATCAGCAAGATGCACCCGGTTATTTACACCCAGCGCTTCTTCTTCCTCATCAAGCAATATAGATTCAACCTTCTTATTCTCATCCACAGCCACAGCCACCAGGTCTGTTAAATAATATTCGCCCTTCGGAGACAATTTAATCTTTCTTAATGCAGGCCAAAGCCATTGAGAATCAAAACAATAGGCGCCAACATTCAACTCGTCAATTTTGAGCTCTTCTTCGCTGGCTTGAGCTTCTTCAACAATTGCCCTCACCTGTCCATCCAAGCCGCGCAGCACCCGCCCAAACCCACGCGGATTTTTGGACCTGACCGTCAACATGGTGAATGGTCCTGTGTTGGATTCCTGTTTCTTGATCATGCGTGATAATGTACCGGCAGTCAGCAAGGGCATATCCCCGGCGATCACCAGAACCAGCCCCCCTTGAGCAGCTAATTCACTTTCAGCCATCATCACCGCGTGGCCGGTGCCCAACCGTTCAGACTGCAAGGCAAATCGAGCCTGGTCTCCGATCGCTTCTTTGACCATTTCAGCGCCATTTCCGATCACCACAACTGGCTTCTCAGAATTGACTACGCGGGCAATTTCTATGGAATACAGGATCATCGGTTTTTGATTAACCTGATGAAGCACTTTGGGTAAACTAGATACCATGCGCGTTCCCTGCCCTGCCGCCATGATAATGGTCGAAATTTTCATAGGTCTCTCCTGAGGTATCCCGTGACAATGGAGTGAAATAAAAACGAGCAACAGGTTGCTTTGCCTGTCAGCTCGTTGCCCGGGAGTTCATTTTCGATTGATGATTGCGAAAAGCGTTTCAGGCTGGGGCACCTGGATTCGAACCAAGATCCACAGATCCAAAGTCTGGTGTGCTGCCGTTGCACCATGCCCCAAGGGGAACTCCTTAATCGTGCACATGATTTTAACACAAAAAAGAAGGTTAAGCCAACCCGTTTTAACGCGTATGGCGGCTAATCTTATTCTGCCGCACAGGAAGCTGAAATCTCCAGAGCTTCAATACCGCTCAATGCGCTACGCGCACTCGTATCCATTGAAAGACCGCACAAGTCAGGCCTTGCCACAATGGCTTTGATCTGATAATACAACGGCAAGACGGGCAAATCGTTGGCGATAAATTGTTGAGTAACCTGATTGTTTTGATCAAAGGTTTGTTGATCCAAACCAGCACTGAGCATTGCCGAACAAGCGGCGTCATATTCCGCGTTGGAATAACCAGTGATATTCACACCACCAAATTTGGTTCCAAGCCAGGCGTTGTTCAAGGTTGGAATCTCGGAAGTTGTATACAGAAAACAGGAGGGAATGCTTCCGGTTGACCACGCCAGTTCAGCCAGGTCGAAATTACGTCCGAAAAGCAGCCCATCCGGGCCTCCAGCCAATAATTCAGAAGTGGATAGGAATTGCGGAATCAGTTGTACGCCACATTCCGCCATGGAATTCACCACAACTTCTGCCACCTGACGGTGCAGCGGAGTGTCACTTAATACATAATTCAATGCCAGAGAGGTGTCTCCCATCACATCTTTGACCCCTTGAGCCACTCTTGGCGTTGCCGGGTCATTGTCAGAATCCTTCCAGCCGACCTCGTCCAGCAATTGCTTGCCTTTTTCAGGATCATACCCAATCACCGGCAAACCAGAGATTGCCAGGGGATGATTCGCTGGCAAATAGGTCGCAGGCACTTGTGACTGGCTGAACAGCACGTCTTTGATGATCTTGTCACGGTCAACGCAATAGGCAAATGCCTGCCTGGTGCGTAAATCGGATAGATAATCTGGCCGGTCAACGTAAGGATTAAAGACCTCGTCATATGAAGAGGGTTTGATGCCAAAATTGATCATCTCCCACGCAGGCCCCTGCCCAAAATAGGAGGTCAATTCGCCTTTCAACTCCAGTTCCCTGACAGACTGGATTTGATCTTCCAAACCAGTGGAGACATCCATAATGTCGCATTCCCCGGTGGTCATGGGTGAAAGATCGGCATCCGGCAGCGCCGGCAGGAATTTAAAAATCAGTTCGTCGAACTTGGGCAGCCCTTCAGACGCCTTGAAATAATTCAGGTTTTTGACCAGCCGAATCTGCTCCCCCGGGATCCATTCGGCAACCTGGTAAGCGCCCCAACCCAAAGGAGTTTTATTGGTCTCTTTGGCGGTATTCAACTGCTCAGCCGTTTGCCCTTCCAACTGGTGTTTGGGCAGCGGAATCCAAAAAAGGCTGGCTGGCCGCATGGTCAGATAGCCGGGGACACCCGTCCACTTGATCGTTTGGGCATCAACCGCCTCGTAGGCGGCTGTGCGGTTTGCCACATTCCTGGAACTGTTTGTTTGCGGATCAAGACTGACTTGATAAGAATAAACCGAGTCATCGGCTGTCAAAGGCTCCCCATCTGACCATTTAATCCCGTTCAACAGGGTAAAAGTCGCTGTCATTTGAACCAGTGAAAGTTCTGCCGTACCGTCCCATTCCACTGCGCAAGTGGGTGAAGTGCATCCCTCCGGGAAAACTTTGACGCCTTTCTCAAGGGCAACCACATCCCCTTCAATATTAGCTACCTTATCGCCCTGTTTCACTGCCACAGATTGCAGGCTGACTCCGCCGTTATCCACGGTAGGCAGCTCATTTAATATCACCGGAACCGCAGTATTGTTAACGGTATCAATTGGACCGTCGTAGATGGCTTCCAATACACTCCACATTGCCTGGCTTGACCCGGCATAAAAATAAAGAGTTTGCGGTTCTTCTCCAAGACAAACAGTTAACTTGCTGACAGGTGCCGCAGTGGCAGTCGGCAGAACCGTTGGAGTGGCGGTCACCGCAGCATTATCTGACCCATTCCCTGCCGAACAGGACGCCAATAGAAGACTGCCTGTTATTACCAAGAGGATCACTTTTCGAACATGACTGCCGGTAAAAAAGGACATAAACAAGACTCCTGAATATTTCGCATCAATTTGAGGCTAATTATAAGGCATAAGTAATGAATCAAAACCACCCGTCAAATGGGTGGTTTTTTGTCTCGCTCACTTCGCTCTCTCGACAGGCTAAAGCCCATTAATCATCATTCTCCCGAAGATTTGAAACCTCCGGGAGAATGATGATTTATCTAAAGATAAAAAAAGACCCCGGAGAAAAATCGGGGTCAGTATCATTCAAAAAACGAGAAGACTAGGATTTGCCGCGCATACGCGGGTCAAGCACGTCGCGCAGGGCGTCGCCAACCAGGTTCCAGCCCATCACAAACATAACCAGGGTTAAACCAGGCCAAATAACGATGTACCAGTAATTAGCAAGGCTGGTGATCCAGTTGCGGGCGAAACTGAGAATCTGGCCCCAATCTGCATAACCAACTTCCGTACCGATGCCCAAGAAGGAAAGTGCGGCAAAACTCAATACCACATCACCGATACCCAACGAAGCATAAACCAATGTCGGAAAAACCGCGTTCGGCAAAATATGTTTGAATAAGATGCGGCTGTCTTTAACCCCAACTACACGGGCTGCCAGCACATAATCTCTTTGCTTTACTGAAAGAATATCACCGCGGATAATTCTCGAATAGCTCATCCACCCAAAGGTGATGAGCGCGAGTATGGACGGCAGCAAACTCCTCCCGATGACAGGGATCAAAACCGCCGCCATGATCAACGCAGCCAGAATAAATGGCAGGGTCATGAACACATCCACAATACGCATGATGATGTTATCCACGATGCCGCCATAATAAGCCGAAACTGAACCAACAATCGTTCCGATCAGGAAGGTTGCAACCACCACGATAAAGCCGGTTTTAAATGCGGTTCGAGTACCCCAAATGATGCCATAAAAAATATCATACTGGCCCTCTGAGGTACCTAATAAATGTACCCATTCATCCTTGCCGGTCAGGGCGGTGTACCAGAATGGAATTTCAGGGGGTCTTTTTACCCAAGGAGTACCCATTGGTTTCGGTTCTGATCCAAAGCCATCTCTGGGAATCTTGTAAGCGTCCTTTGTAACAGGTGGAGCAATCACCGGTGCAAAAATGGCAATCAGGATGAAAATAGTAATCAGGGTGAACCCTAACACTGATGCCGGGGTTTTTAATAATCCCTTGACAATACGATAATTTTCAGGACCTAAAACTCGTTCTACCCAGCCGATTTTTCGTTCCGGCAAGGCTTCCTTAAGTAAACTGTTGTCTCCAGTTGGATTCGCAATCATCACAATCTCCTTAAGATAAGCGCACGCGCGGATCGATGATTCCGTAAAGGATATCAACGACCAGGTTTGCCGTGATTAAGATTAAGCCATTGAACATGGCAAAGCCTAAAACAGTGACTACATCCAGATTTTGGGCTGCAGTCGCAGCCGCTTCACCAATACCCGGGTAATTGAATACCGTCTCTGTAATCACTACACCGCCCAAAAGGGAGATGACCTGAAACCCTGCCAGGGTGACCACGGGGATCATGGCGTTTGGTCTGGCGTGTTTGTTGATCACATCACTCTCTTTGATCCCTTTTGCTCGGGCAGTAACCACATATTCCATTCTCAAGGTTTCAAGCATGGAAGAACGGGTGACCCTCACGAAGGTTGCCCATGAAATGTATGACAAAGTTAAAATTGGCAGGATCATGTGTCTGATGGCATCCCAAAAAACATCCAGACGCCCGTTCAATAGTGCATCAATGGTTAATAAATGGGTATAACTTTTGAAATCGCCGGAATTGATTAAAAGGCTTACCCAGTCAGACATTTTACCTGGCGGAAACCACTGCAGCTTGGCATAAAAGACCATCAAGACCAATAAGCCAAAAACAAAAGTTGGAAACGAGGTGCCGATGATACTAAAAATCCTTGCCGCCTGGTCGATCCAGCCGTTTTGGTGCACAGCGGCTTTCACACCCAACCAGATGCCCACCGATAAAACAGGGAAAACCGCCCAAATCGTCAAATCAAGCGTATTCGGAAAACGATTCTTAATGATATCAATCACAGGTTGAGATGCCGTACGCGAATATCCGAAATCGCCGCGTAAAATGCCGCCTTGCCGTTCGCCAGTGGCTGGATCTTTACTTCCGGTTAACCAGGTCCAATATTGAACGTACATCGGTTGATCAAGACCATATCGTTTGATGATCCCTTCAATTTGCTTGTCATTTCTCGGGAAGTCCCTTACATATAAGGCAGAACGTTCTACCGGGTCGAGAAATTGCAGAAGACCAAAAATAATTAATGTCACACCGAATAACAAAACTGGCACCAGCAGCAATCGGCGGATTATGTAATTTACCATCTGCACACCTCAAGAATAATTTTGCATTCTGGAATGAGTTGAAATTATTCAATCCATTCCACAGGACAAAATTTGGGAAATGCGGGGGTCTTTTTAGGGACCCCCGCTACAAACCTAAACAATCTAATTGATCTTATTCAATGTTGAAGTTGAACAGGACAGCATCCAAAGTCAACAGTGGTTGACCATAGTACACGCGGAACGGTTGATCGCTGGCGGTATCGCATGTAGTGAAGCGTTCGAGACCAAGTTTGTTGGTGTCGACTGTGCACACATTCTGGATATCACCCCACTCGGCGGTGGCGGTGTCATAAATCTTGATCTCGCCAACGAATGGATCGACCTGGGTGCGATAGGCGGCAGGTACCACGATGGCATCTGCGTCACCAGCCTGGAGCATGGAGAAGCGGGTACCGAACTCGGCAACTTCCTTGATCAGAACACGATTCAACTTGGCGGCTTCGCCCCAGTATGCATCGTTCTTGATCAGGGAGACTTCTTCGCCCTCGGTCCAGTAATCCAGCTTGAAGGCGCCGGTACCATTGGTGATTTTGCTGAAGGGATTTTCAGCGGAGGTCATGGCATAATTATTCTGCCAGGTATCGCAGCTGTCATCCCAGCCACCGTTCTCGATCACCCATTCTTTGTCCATTACGGAACCCCAGGTATTGGCGAGGGTGCCGATGAAAGGACCCCAAGGTTGAGCAAGGGTCATGGTGACGGTACCAGCAGCGTCGTCAGCGACGATGGCGGCTTTAACTTTCTCGCAGGCGGCTTTCAAAACGGCAGGATCAGCAGCTTGCATGGCTTCGCGGCTGTCAGCGGAAGCGCCTTCGTCCACGAGCATGCTCATATCATCAATACCAACACCGAAGAAAGGTTCAGCCAGCAGAAGTTGTGGTGAGCTGTAACCACCCTGCAGCAAACCACGTTGCAGTGAGTAAGCCACATCAGACGGGGTCAGATCGCCACCTTCGTGGAATTTGACACCCTCGCGGATCTTGAAGGTGTAAACAAGACCGTCGTCAGAAACTTCATAAGATTCAGCCAGCATGGGAACATATTCAGCGGCTTTGTCACCATCATAGAAGACGAGAGTTTCATAAACGTTCTGTAAAACCTCGCCACTGGCGGTATCGTAAGCCAGCGCAGGATCAAGGGTGTCAGGTCCACCGGCGATGGTCACGTAAGTGAAGGTGTCGGGGTTCTTGGCATCGGCGGTTTTGCTGATGGTTTTGTAATAGATATTGCCATACAACGGGTTGGCAATTCTACCTTCTACCCAGGTTTGTTCGTAGAAGTGAGAGGTGGCGCTGACTACTGGGAAGCTGGGAACATATTCATAATAAAGCTGATTGAACTGTTCGTACACAGCCTGGCGTTCAGCAGGATCAACCAGTGACACACCCTGATTCATGAAGGCGCGGAATTCTTCCTTCATTTCATCGGGCATATTTTGACGAACGCCATAAGTGCCAGCGGTGTAAGGCTGAATCCAGTTGTGCGGGTCGTGGATGTCTTCTTGCCAGCCACCGGTCATGATGGGGATTCTCTTGGCGCGCTGGGCGGTTAAATAGGCAGGCCAGGGCAGACCGAGAACTTCGACGCTAAACAGTTCGTTAACTTCAGCGAGATTGGCTTGCAAGATTTCAGACAAAGTCTGGCGAGTGGCATTGCCAGTGTTGTAGAGCATCTGGAGGCGGAAACCGACAGACCAGACATCATCTTCATCTTCACCAGCGGGGATGCCGTCTTTATCAACATCGGCGAGTTGGAATTCAGCCGCGCATTTTTCGAGATCCATGGTGTAGGTAGGGGTTTCAGCGTTATACCCGATCATTCCAGGAAGGAATAAAGTCGGGGCTTGAACAGCTTCTCCCTGGTAAATTTCATTGACCATGGTGTCCCAGTCAAAGCAGTATGCAAATGCTTTGCGGATATGCACATCATCGAAGAATGTGGGGGGAATACCATTTCCATCCAGTTTATTTGAACCGATATAGGGGTTCAAAGAAACTTCTACTGCTGCTTCTGTGGCAGCAGCTTCTGTCGCTGCAGGTTCACCTGCAACAGGGGTTTCAGCCGGGGTTGTGGCACAGGCCGACAAGATAAGGCTGAAGACCATAATCAAACCAACTAACGTATAGATCTTACGCATTGCTTCTCCTCCTTGTGAGAATTTCGTCATATTTGAATAGGAACTCTTGGGTGTTACTTTTTAGGGTCTCCTGAGAGTTTCACCTCCTTCAAATTGATCAACAATTTATAGCTTCAAGCAAGCCGCGAAATGTCCTGGTTTAACCTCACGGAATTCGGGCTTAACTTCAGCGCAGTGGGCATCAGCAAGCGGGCAGCGTGTACGGAAGCGGCATCCGGATGGTGGATTAACTGGCGATGGCACATCACCTTCCATAATCTGGCGTTGGTGCGTTTCATAATACACCGGGTCGGCAACCGGAATGGCAGATAACAAGGCTTGTGTGTATGGATGCAGCGGGTTGATGTAAAGTTCATCGCGATCTGCCAGTTCAACGATCACACCCAGATACATAACTGCCACACGGTTGCTGATGTGACGTACCATTGAGAGATCATGGGCAATGAACAGATAGGTGAGATTAAACTCTTTTTGCAGATCTTCAAGCAGATTAACCACCTGCGCCTGGATGGAGACATCCAAAGCGGAGATGGGTTCATCACAAATAATAAATGAGGGGTTGAGCGCCAGGGCTCGCGCAACACCGATGCGCTGCCGCTGTCCGCCAGAAAACTCATGCGGATATCGGCTGGCAAAATCAGGGTTAAGCTTCACCAGCTTTAAAAGGTCGGCAACCCGATCAGTAATTTCTTTGCCGGTGGCTTCACCAAAAGCCATCAAGGGCTCGCCAATAATATCGCGAACTGTCATTCTGGGGTTTAAACTGGCATAAGGGTCCTGAAAGATCATTTGCATTTCACGGCGCATCATGCGCATGGCTTCAGGTTTCAGTTTGACCAGGTTTTTATCCTTAAAATAAACATTGCCTGCAGTTGGTTTGTAGAGCTGCAAAATCGTTCGACCCGTGGTGGATTTTCCACAGCCGGATTCGCCCACCAATCCAAGGGTTTCGCCCTGGGTCACACCAAACGAAATACCGTCAACGGCATGCACTGCACCCACCTGCCGGCTGATCACCCCCCGGTAAATCGGAAAGTGCATGACAAGATCTTCAACCTTAAGTAATGTCTGTTTCTCGTTTTCCATTAGTGCTTACTCCCGTTCTTGGTATCTACCCAGCAGGCGACTCGGTGGTTGGCAGTAATCGCCTCAAGTTGTGGGTTTTCTTTCCAGCAGCGTTCTGTCACCCAGTTGCAGCGGGGAGCAAACGGGCAGGAGGTGGGTTTATTGTAGAGAACAGGGGGCATACCCTCGATGGAAAACAGCCTTGTGCGAGTATCTTTCTGAATATGCGGAAGACTTCCGATCAATCCGATCGTGTAGGGATGAGTCGGATGGGCATATAACTCTTTAACCTCGGCTTCTTCAATAATATAACCGCCGTACATTACCATCACACGGTGGGCAAGACTGGCAACCACCCCCAAATCGTGGGTGATCCAGATGATGGCCATGCCCAACTCATCGCGCAGACGTTTTACCAGCTCAACAATTTGTGCCTGGATGGTCACATCCAGGGCAGTGGTGGGCTCATCAGCAATGAGAATTTGTGGATTGCAAGCCAGTGCCATGGCGATCATCACGCGTTGGCGCATGCCGCCAGAATACTGGTGAGGATAATCTTTGAGTCGTTCTCCCGCACGTGGTATCCCAACCAACCCCAATAGTTCAATTGATCGGGCGGTGGCTTGATCTTTGGTCATATTCAGATGCAGCATCAGGGGTTCAGCCAATTGCTTGCCGATGGTCATCACCGGATTCAACGAAGTCATTGGGTCTTGAAAAACCATGCTGATCTGCCCGCCGCGAACATGCCGCAACTCTTCCTGTTTCATCGCCAATAAATCCTGGCCGTGGAAGTTGGCAGTGCCTGCCACAATCTTACCGGGAGGAGAGGCGATTAAACGCAGACAAGAAAGCATGGTCACACTCTTGCCGCAACCGCTTTCTCCAACAACGCCTAATGTTTCTCCTTCGTTTAGGGTAAATGAAACGCCATTAACTGCATGAACAATCCCTTCTGGAGTCTTAAATTGGGTCTCCAGATTTTGCACATCTAATAAATGATCAGTCATCCACGGATCCTCTTTGTTTTAGGGTAGATGTTATTCTCATCGTAATTAATCTTATAGAGTGTACCATTAAACTATTTCTTTCCGCTTACGTCAAATCTGAATTTGTAATTCGTTAGTGATTTTCAGTCGCCAATTGCCAGGGAATGATACTCGCCAGTAACTGCTTGGAATTTGAAAAAAGGCTCTCAGGTGTTTCAAGGGCATCTTTGCACATGGTGACCTGGCCATAGATAGTGGTGCATTTAACCCAATGGCCCTCAAAAATAACCAATATATCTATCTGGCCAAAAGTCTGGTCAAAATTACCCAGAATTAACTTTCTATCTCTAGTCAGGTACTCTTTGATTGTATTTAATGCAGAAAGATGCATTTTTCTGCTAACATCTTTCGGTACTTCTTTATCGAGATTTTCAGCAGCAAACTCGATCAGATCATTTACAATCACTATCGGCTCGCGGATATGGCGGTTATATAATCCATCAATGGCATTGCCTGCCAGGCTGAAGCTTAAGGCACACACCACCAATGGTACGATCAGAGCAATTTTTCCAGTTCCAAACAGCGCTTGATCGATGAGTATATTTTCAATCAATGCGTTGACAAAAGCAACGATTGCAATGGTAGCAAACCCGAACCAGCGGAGTTGTCCGAGTTCTTTTAAATAAGCCGGATATTGTAAATAAGAACCAAGGCTTTCATTGAACATTGAAATTATTGAAGGAGTCGCGGTAATAGGCAGCCAGATAAAAAGCTTGGAAAGCAGCAACGCAAACAACACCCAAATCGTAATGCTAACCAGGTGGTTTTGAATCCTTACGGTTACCCAGCCGGCAATCGAGCCAGCCAGAAGACTAATGATAAAACCGGGAATAAATCGAACCCAGGGATATGCCCCGTGTGCACCGGCTAATACAATCGCATCAATTCCCCAGGCAAAAATAGAAAAAGCCAAACCTGCAGCAGCCCCGTAAAGTAAGCCGACTAATTGTTTTTTCTTGTTCACTGTTTTTTTCATAAAAATCCGGGTTTGTTGACGGAGAATTAGGTAGTTAATTATACCGCTTAACTGGATGCTTTTTTTATTTTTTTACTGATCTCCTATCCTCATTCGAACATACGATTCATATCGTTCCGCGCTAATTTTTCCTGATTCCACAGCCTGAATGACAGCACAACCGGGCTCCTCAAAATGGGTACAATCGTTGAATTGACACTGCGAGACCAACCCCCTGATTTCCGGGAAATACCCATCCAGTTCTTCTGCTTGAACATCCCACAAAGAAAGTTTACGCAGTCCCGGAAGGTCCGCAACATAGCCACCGCCTTCAACAGCAAACATTTCACGAACGACAGTGGTGTGTCTCCCTCGATCATTCCAGGCGCTGATCTCTCTCACTGCCAACCCCAACCCGGGTTGAATCGCATTCAAGAGACTTGATTTACCCACGCCAGAAGGCCCCGCCAATGCGGAAATCTTGCCGGTCAAAACCTCTTTAAATTCTTTTAGCCCCTTCTCTTCTTTGGCAGAGGTATAAATAACGGGGTAACCCAGAGAAGGGTAAATATCAAAGATCTTCCTGGCATTGCGAATCCCAAGAAGATCGACTTTGTTGACCACAACGCAGGCTTTTAATTGTTGTTTCTCAGCGATCACCAGAAAACGATCAAGCATTCTTAAATGCGGTTCTGGTTGAGTGCAGGCAAACACCGCAACCAATTGATCTGGGTTCGAGAGAAGAATTTGTCTGAAAGCCCCTTTCGGGGTGGGATCAAGACGAACCAGTTCACTATATCGGGGTTCAATTTCTTCAATGGCGCCGGTGCCGTCATTTATCAAACTGATTTTCACCCGGTCGCCAATACTGATGACATCTCCCTGGATAGTTCGTCTCTTTAATCTACCCCGAAGGACACAAGTCACTTTTCCAGTTTCAGTCTGAATTGTGTAGAACCCAGACTGGAATCTTGAAACCCAACCAGAGACAAGATCAGTCTTCATCGTTAAGGAGCTTCGGTTTCGTCTTCGGCTGGGGTCTTCGTGATATAAATATCCTTTTCCCAGGAATAAACAGTTTGAGGCTGGCCGGTGAAATAATCTTCAACCACGCGCCTGAAAATGGGGGCGGCATATCTCGACCCATCCCCTGCGTTTTCAGCAATCACTACAATTGCGATATCAGGTTTTTCGGGATTGTTGGCATCGGTAAACCCTGCAAACCAAGAGTGAGGATCAATGATTGAAGTGGTGGCTGTGCCGGTCTTGCCGTAGACATCAGTCTGCATCCCACGAAAAGTTGAATGTGCTGTTCCACGATCTTCTTCAACGACCATTCTCATCCCCTCACGTAAAGCGACCAAGGTTTCCTGACTTACCGGAAGAGTTCCTCTGACAATGGGTTTGAAGGATTGAACAGTTCCTTCATTAATTGAAGTGATTTTTTCGATCACCTGAGGTTGATAAAGGGTTCCTCCGTTGGCAATCGCGGCAATGAAGTCAACCACCTGGATGGGGGTAACGAGCATATCACCCTGACCAATACCCATCTGAACCGCAGCACCATCCGATGTGGGGTTATTTATACTTCCCGGGTCTTCAGGGAGAACGCCAATCCCGGTTGCTGACCCCAACCCAAAATCACGCGCCATATCTGCAAGATAAGTTGGGCCCATTTGTTGATAAAGGTCAAGACCCAAATGATAAAACCATGGGTTGCATGATCGCATCAACCCTTCTAACAAATTGAGGTTGCCAGAAGGAGGCAGGTCTTTGTCAAAAGTCCAGTCATTGCCAACAAAACCTTCCAACTCGGTATATTGGCTGGTACATTCATACCTGCTTTCAGGGGTGTATAAACCAGATTCCAACGCGGCTGCTGCCGTGATTAATTTAAAAACCGACCCCAGAGGATAAGAAGATTGGACAGCCCGGTTCCAGAGCGGCGTGTTAACACTGTCTGAAATGACGTCCTCGTATGCGTATTGAAAGTTGTAGTTGGCTTGCTGCATTACATTCGGATCAAATTCTGGCGAAGAAGCCATTGCCAGGATTCTTCCGGTGTCCACTTCCATCACTACAATTGCACCTGAAAAACCCCATAATGCTTTTTGAACCAACAATTGGAAATCTTTGTCGTAAGTTAAATAGACAGTATCAGGAGGAATCGGGTCTACACTGCCCAGACGGGTTTCAAAAGTACCATCCGGTTTGACAACATAGAGATCAGCAGCTGGTTTCCCTGAAAGATATGGTTCCGCCCATTTTTCTACGCCTGAGGCACCGATACTGGCATCCCGCGAGTAACCTTTTCGAATATAGTCATTGATTTCTTCCGGAAATATGGAGCGCATGTAACCAAGAACCTGCGGCCCAACCCCGCCCGAATAATAATAGCGCGAAGTATAAGCGTTTGTCACCAATCCACTGAAAGAACTAAATGCTTTCGCACGATCTTCATAGGTGGCTTGTGAAATTTCTCCGATCGGCACATACCAATCTGTCGAATCCCGATACATGGCACCAATCATGGACTTGGGCTTGTTGAATGCCCCCGATAGTGTATCCAGAAGAACATGTTCGTAGTCTGCTGAAATTTCTCCCGGGATTACCCCAACCGCCACTGCCTGAGTTTGCGTAACAAGGGTATCGCCATTGCGGTCATTGATATCGCCGCGTGAAGGTAATTGAATATTGCTAACAAGACGGTTCCCACCAGCAAGCTCTGGCATTACCTGTGCTTCCTGCCATCGAATTCTCCATTCGCCAGATTCAAGCACCAGGTCCATTTCCATGCTGCGGGTGAAAGTGCCAAACAAGTTGGTGATGTAATTCACCTGGTAGCCCACTTTGGCTGATGCAGGATGAATCAAGGTTGAAATAATGCCTGCATTAATCTGCTGCAAAGTCATTGCCGTCGCGGTATCGTTATAAACCTTTGTAAAATCTTCTTCACTAATAGCATCTTTGCTGGTTTGTGAGAGCATAACGTACATGCCGGCATAATTGCTGGCGTTCCACATATCAAAAAATTGATTAACGCTCGCCGCCACATCAGGAGCTGGGGTAATTTCCACTTTTGCCGTCGGAAGCCCGGAGGAAGGCGCTTCATTCGTAATAGTCGGTGTGTTCCCGGCGCATGCGGAGATAATAAAAACGATTAATAATGGGATGAGAAGTTTTTTCATTTTTCCTCCCGGATTCATCCCGGGTTATCCTGCTTTTTCACCTTTTAATACATGTTGGTAGATCGGACAAGAGTATGACAGGTGTTCCTCGCAAACGTAGGGAATTTCCTTTCGCTCTCCATAACCCAATTGGCGTAAAAGTCGCTCAAAATGACATAATGGAAAACCCATCACGCTGGCAAAACAACCTGAGAACTTGATCACCGGTCGAAATTCAGGATGCTGGATGGCATATGCACCAGCCTTGTCAATCGGATCACCGGTAGCCAGGTAGGCTTCCATTTCATCATTGGTATACTTGCGCATGTGCACATCAGTGGAACACAATGTGCTTAATTTAATCCCTTTGGAGGGATTGAAAATCACGATAGCTGTATGAACCTGATGGGTTCTTCCGCGCAATCGCACCAACATTTGCCTGGCTTCATCAGTACTGGTGGGTTTTCCGAGAATATCAGAACCATCCGCAACTGTGGTGTCAGACGCAACAACCAGACCATTAAATGGAGCAAACCCGGAAGAAGCCTGAGCCTTTAGATCTGCCAGTCGAAGTACATAATCTTCTGCAAGTTCACCAATAATGGGGGTTTCATCAACATCAGAAGGATGGGTTGAAAAATCCAAACCCGTCCAACCCAAGATTTCTTTTCTACGTGGAGAATTTGAGGCAAGTACAATAGGTGGTATTTTCATGAAATTAATTCTAACACACGATAAGTTCCGGAATTACTTAACATACCAACCTGCAAAATAATTATAAGCACATGAGAATTATTAAAAAATAGGTTTATTCCACGCTTCTTGATTAAAATGTCTGTACATCTGCTCCCGGAGGGTAATATGCTTGATCTTAAGAACCGAATTATGGCTGAAGGAAAAAATCTTGGCGGCGGTATTTTAAAGGTTGACGGTATTATCAACCATCAAGTAGACCCTCAATTGATGGATCGTTGCGGGGCAGCAATCGCTTCGCAATTTGCTAACATTGGTGTCACCCGCATTTTGACTGCTGAAATCTCGGGGATTGCCCCGGCGTTGATGACTGCCAAACATTTAAACGTGCCGGTGGTCTATGCCCGCAAAACCCGCCCCGTTACTATGCCAAATACAGTCTATTTAACTGTTGCCCCTTCTCACACCAAGGGCAACATGGTCGAATTGATTGTTTCACCCGAATATTTACTTCCGAATGAAAAAGTCTTGATCGTTGACGATTTTCTCGCATCCGGAGCAACCATTCAAGCGCTGGTGCGTCTGGCGCAGGCGGCCGGGGCTGAAGTGGTTGGTGTGGCCACCTTGATCGAGAAAACTTTCGAGGGCGGAAGAGAATCTCTCGCTTACTTGAACGTTCCTGTTTTTGCGCTGGTGCAGATCACCAGCCTGGATAACGGCCACATTGATTTCGCAGAATAGTAACTGGAGACATGCATGCCTGATTCAATGGTCATTCTCGATTTTGGCTCTCAATACACCCAATTAATCGCCCGTCGCATTCGCGAAATGCAGGTTTATTGCGAAATCTACCCCTGGGATGCTCCTCGGGATCAGATCATGGCGCTTGCCCCAAAAGGAATCATCCTTTCAGGCGGCCCATCATCAGTTTATGACGAAAATGCCCCAACCTTGCCCGATTACGTTCTTGAATCAGGACTGCCTGTTTTGGGCATTTGCTATGGTATGCATTTACTCACCCACGCTTTGGGCGGCAAGGTTTCTTCTTCAGAAGCAAGAGAGTACGGACTGGCTGAAGTTACGGTTGTCGAAGACAACCTGCTCTTTCCTGCATCATTAATGACAGTATGGATGTCGCATGGCGATAAAACAGAATCCCTCCCCAAGGGGTTCAAGCTGCTGGCAAATTCAGCCAACAGCCCTGTCTGCGCCATGGCAGACATCGCCCGAAACCTCTACGGTGTGCAATTCCACCCTGAGGTCAGACACACCAAATTGGGCCAACAATTCCTTGAAAATTTTGTTTTCAAAGTTTGCCACACCAAAGCCGAATGGACCCCGGAAAACATCATTGAGATGTCGGTCAAAAAGATACGCGAACAGGTGGGCAGCGGCAGGGTGATTTCTGCCGTCAGCGGCGGCGTGGATTCAAGCGTCGCCACCGCCCTGGTCTACCGCGCCATCGGTGATCAACTTTCAACAGTTTTCGTCGACACCGGCTTGCTGCGAAAAAATGAAGCAAAACAGGTGATAAGCGCATTCTCAAAACACATTGGCCTTGAGCTCAACACCATCTATGCCCACGACGAGTATTTCACTGCCCTGCATGCCGTGACCGAACCCGAACAAAAAAGAAAAATTATCGGCGGTTTGTTCATTCACTTGTTTGAAGAAGCAGCCGCGCAAATCGGCAACCCCGAGTTCCTGGTTCAGGGCACCATTTACCCTGATGTTGTGGAATCTTCAGCCCCTGACCGCAGCAAAGCCGCACGCATTAAATCTCATCATAATGTAGGCGGGCTCCCCGAAAAAATGCGTTTCAAACTGGTAGAGCCTTTGCGCTACCTCTTTAAAGACGAAGTCCGCAAAATCGGCGAGAGTCTCGGCTTGCCCGCTGAATTGGTTTGGCGGCAGCCCTTCCCCGGCCCTGGTCTTGCCGTGCGCTGCCTTGGAAATATCACCCCCCAGCGTGTCGAAACCCTGCAGAACGCAGATGACATTTTCATTTCAGAGTTGATTGCTGAAGGCTTGATCAACCGCAAATCTGACAGCGAAAACTTGCTAATTTCGCAAGCCTTTGCCGTGCTGTTGCCGGTTAAGACCGTTGGTGTGATGGGTGACCAACGTACCTATCAGGAAGTGGTTGCCCTGAGGGCAGTAACCACCGAAGATTTCATGACCGCAGATTGGGCGCAAATTCCACCCCAGATCTTGTCGCGTATTGCCAACCGCATCGTCAATGAAGTCAAGGGAGTCAACCGGGTGGTTTACGACATCACCAGTAAACCGCCCGCCACCATTGAATGGGAATAAAACTTAATTTTCAAGCGATTTTTTCGTTTTTTTCGCATACAATAACAAATATGATAAGAACATCCCTTCAGCGGATCTTAAATCTGGCTGCCCGATGCCTGGCGACATTGTTGGTGCTGGCTGGAATTGCTGGTCTGCTCAACACACCCGTTTTGGCTCAAAACAACCGCTTCATCGAATTAGGCAGCCCTGACACTTCATCTTATCCTGATCTCACCGTTAATTTCAGACTTTTTAATACCTCCGGCAAGTTTGTCAAAAACCTTGACATTGCCAACGTTCACCTCGTCGAAAATGGACAGGTGATCACGCCCGACAACCTGGATATGCTTGAGCCAGGCGTCCGTCTGATTGTGGCAATCAACGAGTACCCCAAACTCGCCAACCGCTATGCCACCATTTCACGCATCGAAAAGATTAAATCGGCATTGACTTCGTGGGCAGATTCACTACCCATCACCACCATGGATGATTTCAGTCTGGTGACCAATTCGGGGGTATTGGCATCCCAATTGACTGATCCTGCCGACTGGATGGCTTTTCTCGAAAGCTATCAGCCAGACCTGCCAAAAACACAACCTGGGTTAACCAGCCTTTCTTCAGCACTCGATTTGGCTGCCGCCAGTGGTCAATCAAATCAAAAGACCACCGCTATTTTATACATCACTCCCATGCCTGAAGAAAATGAAAACCCCGGGTTGGCTGATTTGATCAGCCAGGCAAAACTCGCCAATGTGAGGCTTTTTATCTGGCTTGTCGGCCCTGAGACCTACGCCTTGGAAGAACAGGCAGACCAACTCAGGCAGGCGGCTCAAGACACTCAGGGCCAGTTCTTGCTCTTTACCGGACCCGAAGATCTTCCTGATCTTTCGACTTATTTTGATCCGCTGACCTACGTATATCGCGCTGAATATCACTCCGGGATCAAATCAAGCGGCGATTTTTCTTTACTCCTGCGCATCAACCAGGATGACGCCATCCTTGAATCAGACACCGTAACCTTCACGTTGAACGCGATGGCACCCAATCCAATCTTCCTTTCTCCCCCGGCTGTGATCGAACGAACCTGGACGGAAACCGAAAGAAAACGAGATTCCGTGCTCATTCCCAATACCTTTCCGCTCCAGCTATTGATCGAATTTCCAGATGGCATGGAGCGCGACCTGGTCTATAGCCGTCTCTTTGTAGATGACCGCATGGTGGATGAAAACATCACCCCGCCGTTTGATCAATTTGTCTGGGATATTTCAGAGTTCAATGAATCAGGTTCTCATACCATTATCGCTTCCATTGAAGACGAAGCTGGTTTTATTGTGGAAACAGTGGGACTGCCAGTGGAAGTCACGATCCCGCAAAAACCCCAGACCTGGCTCGAAAAACTCTTCAGCGCTTTCTCAGCGCAATCGATCTTCTTGTTCTTGATCATCCTTACGGCAGGTTCTTTACTGGTTCTTATGGCAGTTCGTTCCATTAGGTTGAACCGCAAGACGAAACAGGCAAAAACCCATCGTCTTGAAGACCCTCTCACGCAGCCTGTCATCATCGAAAACGAGATCATTCATCCCAGGGTGAAACCTGCCAACCAGTCTCATTGGCCAAGCATCCCCGGTTCAGGGCTGGCACCCGCGCGTCTTCTTTTACAGTCCGCACCATTGTCAGACGTTGAATTGCCAGGTGAAATCGCCATCAGCGACACACCCGCTGTCTTCGGCAGTGATGCGAAAAAAGCCAAAATCATCTTCCCAACTGCCGCGGTTAGCCCGCTTCACGCCCGCATCATTCAAGAAGATCAAGACCTGTTCAAAATTTTTGACGAAGGCTCCGGTTCAGGTACCTGGTTGAACTTCGCACCCGTCTCTCAATATGGAGCCAAACTGGAACACGGTGACCAGATTCACTTTGGCCCAATTGTCTATCGATTTGAGATTTACGGCAGCCAGCCGCACAAGTTTAAGGTTGAGCCTTTCAAGGAAATGGAATGAAACGCAACAGCCATTCTCATCTTCCATTTGCAACATTGTCAGATCGTGGATTGATCAGAGATCACAACGAAGACTGCCTCAGCATGACAGCATTTGCCTCTGTCTCTGAATTGATCCCCGAATCGCTGCTTTGCGTGCTTTGCGACGGTGTGGGTGGCCACCAGGCTGGCGAAACAGCCTCAGCCATGGCCGTTGAACACATCAGCAGCTACCTTGAAGCGGCTGACGCTTCTTCACCATTAATTCAATTGACCACTGCCATTCAAAATGCCAGCGTAGCCGTGTGGCAGGCCGCCCAGACTTCACCCGATTTGCACGGCATGGCATCCACTGCCGCCTGCGCCTGGATCATTGGAAAACGCCTCTTTACTGCCTGCGTCGGAGATTCACGAATTTACCTGATCAGAAAAAAACGCCTTCATCAGATCAGTGTTGACCACACCTGGCTGCAGGAAGCCCTCGAAGCCGGGTTGATCACCCGCTCAGATTTCAAGGGACACCCAAATGCCCATGTCATTCGCCGCTATATCGGCTCGGAAACCCCGCCCGAAGTGGATACGCGCCTGAAACTGGGCGACAACCCCGCGCAAAACCAGCAGGGCATGCTGCTTGATTCGGGTGATATGCTTTTCATTTGCAGTGATGGAATTTCCGATCTGGTACTCGAGACGGAGATTGAAACTATATTAAAACAACCCCACGATCTTGAAACCATGCTTCAACAGTTTAAAGACCTCGCCTTCCAACGCGGCGCGCCTGATAATTTGAGCATGATCCTGGTGAAAATTCCATCCTCCAGCCCGCCGATAACCCGCAAATCCAAGATCACCCGCTTGATGGTGTTTGCCCTGGTCGTGCTGATGGCGGCATTCTTGGGTGTCTACTTGGGCTGGATGATGCTCAACACCCCTCATTAAACAATCAGTCCAGCAGCCCGTGCTCTTGCCAAAATGGTCTCGGCCCGTTTCACCACGGGCAAATCCACCATTTCGCCGTCCAGGCTGTAAGCACCCATGCCTTCGGCTTGGGCAATCTGCGCGCCCTCGATGATGCGCTGCGCTTTCTCAATGGCAGCCGTAGAAGGGGTGAACGCCCGCTGCACAATTTCAACCTGCGCCGGGTGAATGATCTGTTTGCCTGAAAACCCCAATTCGGACCCCAATCTACATTCCGCTTCAAGCAAGTCAAGAGCTTTGAAATTGGTCTGCACCATATCAATCGCCTGCAAGCCAAACGCCGCGGCATGCATCACCATGCTGCTGCGGGCATACAAGAGTTCCTGGGCGCCAGCAGTGCGGGTGATACCCACGTCTGCCGACAAATCCTCCGCGCCGAGGATTAACCCCTGAAGCCGCGAACTTGCTCCACAGATCGAAGCCAGGTTCACATAAGCCTGCCCGCTTTCAATCAGGGCAAGCAGGGCAATCGAGCCGGAAGGAAAACCGTGTGTTGATTCAGCGTCACTGACCAGGCGGTCCACAATCTGGATGATCTCGGCTGAATTGGCTTTGGGGATGACGACGGCGTCGGGTCTGCCTGGCAGTACTGTCTTAAGGTCCTGTTCAGCGCGCATGGAGTAAAACGGATTGATTCGTACCAGCCGTTCGGAACGCCCAAAATCGGTGCCGCGCAGGGCGTTAAGGATGCTGCCGCGGGCTTCATCCTTGCAATTGGCTGCCACTCCGTCTTCGAGATCGAGGATCACGCCGTCCACCCCCAGACCGGCTGCCTTATCGATCATCTTAAGGTTGTTTCCCGGAACATACAACAACGCCCTTCTTGATCTCATGCCATCCTCCTTCCATCTGGTTTAATAATTATAGACTGTCTCTGTTACAATAGCCGCTATGAAAACAACAGCCACTCAAACACTACCTGAAAATTACTCCATGACCGGCAAACTGGATATCCGCGAACGCAAGATCCTGATCTTGATGAATCTCTGGGGGATCGCACTGCTGATCCTCTCGTGGTTCATTTTTACCCGGCTGGCAAATTGGATCAGACCGGAGCATGCCCGGCTCACTCTTTCCTTTTCCATCGACAATATTCTCACTTTTATGTTGAACCTGTTGATCTTTGTTCTGGTTGCAATAGTCATGATGGTGGTGCACGAAGCCTTTCACGGTGTCTGTTTCTGGTTCTTCACCCGCGCCAGACCGAAATTTGGATTCAAAGGCTATTATGCCTACGCTGCCGCCCCTGACTGGTTCCTGCCGAAAGGGCAGTACCTCGTCACCGGCTTGGCACCCTTGATCGGCATCACCTTGATCTGCGTGGTCTTGATGTTCTTCGTGCCGCTGTCGTGGATCTCTCCGCTGATCTGGATGCTTGTCTTGAACACCAGCGGCGCGGTCGGCGATCTGTGGATGGTCTGGCTGCTGCTGCGCTCCCCCAAAGATGTGCTAGCTCGCGATATTGGCGACATGATTGAGTTTTACGCCCCCGCCAAGACAATGTAGGTTTCTCCCACCTCACATGGGTTTATCAGTGATTTCGCGGTGGGTGCACCGCAGAAACCTTTCTCTTTGCACATCATCCTTGTCATTCATCTCACAATAATTACATACCCTCGCGCGGTGACCCCACCATCGACCACCATTCCACAATCACCTCCCTTTTGGTAAAGCCATAACGTACCATGTTCATAGAATAAGTTGCGCCCACCTGCCCTGGGTTTATCAGGGTGGCACACCATTTTTAGCTAACCAGGATTCTGTTCTTATTTAGTCATAACCTTGACAAGGTTTAATTTACAAAAACCCCTTGACAAAACAGAACAAATGTACTATTATAATGAAGGCTTGTTTTTCGAGTCCTTATACTGCTTTAACCCCATTATTGAATCACTTTTCGTATTTATAGGTTTAACATTTTTCAATTCTCTGTTCTCTGTTTTCCAGGAGGGATGCTCAATGGATATAAAAACAACACCCGAAGAAGAAGATGATGATGATCTCGAATGCCATAAATGTGAGGTCTGTGACTTTACCAAATGCACCTACCAGACTGATATCGACAAAACGCTGGGAATCTTTCCCTATCGTGAAAATCCTGACGGTTCCTTCGGCTTGGATTGCCGCTTCCCTGTTGAAGCAACACAACCCCAGGCTTTGGAGATCATCGATCCTCCAAATTCACCTCAACCATTACCAGATCCGGGTTCTGCTTTGCTTGATCTGGGTCAATCATCGTCTCATCCAGAACCACTCGATAGGCCAGCCTCAGTAAAACGACCTCGCGGCGGGCAGCCGGGCAATCATAACGCCCAAAAACATGGGCTCTATTTACACGGCAGAGCGATTTACAACACGAATCCAATCGAGCGGGCTCAACTGTTTGATTTGAGAGAGATTGTCAAACAATTCAAGGAGTACATGGAGGTCAATTACAAAAAAGGATTGAAAGCCGAAACTTTGGCTGAAGTAAATGAAACCATGCGCTCGCTTTCACTGGCTGCAATGGCGCTTACCCGCTTAATGAACACCCATGACGAGAAAGACCCTTCTTACGTTGATTCAAATTTCAACCTGAGACAAAAAAAACCCGAGCAACAAATCATCGAGTTTTACCAGAAAAAACTGGATTCTTTTCAACAGTTTTTTACCTCGTCAGAAGAAACCTAGCATCGATATCTATTTCCCGTTTTTTCAGGATTCGTTTTACACTTAAAAACGAAAACGAATCCGATTTTACCTAAATCTTCCTCGTTCGATCTG
>CAYXWV010000016.1:0-7930 GCA_964468875.1 uncultured Anaerolinea sp.
TGAGCAGGGGGTTGGCAGCCTATATGATCGTGAAAGCCAAGGGTCTCGCCTTGCCTGAGTAACCTTTCGGTTCTATGCCAGTCACCTTTCGATAACAAGAGAGGTGACTGGCTCTTATTTTGAAAGGGTAAGTGAAGCTTATGTGAATGACTCGAAAACCAATAAATATTGATTTTCTCGCATACCTAAGGGATGAATTTCCTTCAATATTTTAAGAAAAATCAAACAATAATAGAAATTCTGTAAAAAATCAGTAAAATGCCTGTTGATTTTTCGAAAAAAAAGTGTATAAATATAGGTGAAATCCACTCGCTCAACACAATTTAAACCTAAGTCAGGCGGGAAAATAGTACGTTTTGTGGAGCAATGATCCAGGGGATCACAAGGTTGCTTATTCTTAACACTACTGCCCTCATCGTCCATCTCTAAGAATACTCTCTGGGGAGCTAATGGCAATACCGGCCACGGTCTGGTATTGCTCTTTTTAATTTAATTATTTAGCAGGCAAATTTTAATCATCTGTAAGGAGAGGGATCATGACTGACCAGAAAAGTTTAACCTCCAAAATCGCAAAACTCTTTGGAATCCTTGGACGTGTATTGTTGATCGCCGTTTTTGGCTTTTCGGGGATGGGGGTTGTGCCGGTGACGGCGCAGTCCGAAGAGCCGCCTGCGGGCCCTGCCATCATAGTGACGCAGGCGCTGACGGCGTTCAGCAGCGAGGTTGGCACTCCCTCTATTGAACAGAGCTATCTGGTGTCGGGGTCAGCCCTCGGGGCGGACCTGGTTATCACGGCGCCTGAAGGATTTATGCTTTCAACCACCAGCGGGGGCGCTTTTGGCTCAACGCTCACCCTCACCCCCGATGAAAGCGGAGCGGTGGCAGAAATAACGGTTTATGTGAGCTTTAACCCCTTAACCGCCGGGGTTTTCGAAGGCGTGATCACTCATGCCAGCGAGGGCGCCAGCCAGGTGGACGCGGCAGTTTCAGGCAGCGCCAGCGAAGCCACGCCTGAACCGACGGCGGAACCTACCGAAGAGCCGCTTGTGAGGGCGTTGGAAACAGATGGGGCTGGTGATGTTGAGCTGCTAGACGCGGAATCAATCACTTATAGCTGGGTCGCGTATAACGATTGTGCTGGAACAAATTCAATAACAAATACAACAACTCTCACTATAGGTAGTGGAACAACAGGAACAAGTGGATTATTAAAAAATTCCGTAACAGGTGCTAACACAACTGTCACCGCTCAATTTACCGCTTCAAAAGCTTTATCAACATATGGAACTTCTGGAGAAGCAACATCTTCGGGAACAGATGCTTATACAACATTCAACAGTCATGCAGATATGGAAGGAGTAGTCCAATACAATACCAGTGGTTCTGGTGATTGGTATGAAGACCTAACACTTACGGGGCTTGATCCAGCAAAGACTTATACTTTTGCTACCTCAGCGAATCGAGCTGGCGGATCAACTTACATAGAACGCAATACGCTATTTACTCTATCGGGCGACACTACTGCAACCAACGCTAGTACTAGTAATGTAACAGTAGTTAATGATCATTCGGTCTATTTCTCCACTGGAGAAAATACATCAAATGGGTCTGTTGCCAGATGGACAGGTATAAATCCAGGCTCTGATGGAACCATCGTAATTCGATCCCAACCTCAAAGTTCATCAGTCTATAAAGTCTACGCTATGTCAGTGTTCATGTTGGCAGAAGAAGATACCACCTCTCCAAATATCAGCACGAGTGTCAGCGCGCTGACTGAGTTTAATGCCCCGGTTGGGGGTGTTTCTGCCGAACAAAGCTACACTGTTTCGGGCGCCAATTTAACTGAGGCGAACATTACCATTACCGCGCCGACAGATTTCATGATCTCGACGACGAGCGGGGGACCTTATACGACTTCTGTTACCGTTCCGGTAACAGGCGGGGCAGTCTCTTCTGTACCAATTTATGTGGTTTATTCAAGAGCTACAGAAGGAACCACCACTGGGGTGAGCATTACGCATACCAATGGTACTGCGAGCGCTGATGTGGCAGTCAGCGGCGCAGCGGGAAATCCGACGATCACTGTCACTGGAACATTGAGCGCCTTTAGCCAAATTATCGGATCGCCTTCATCTGAGCAGGCATATACCTTGTCTGGTTCATTCCTAAAAGGGGATATTACCGTAACTGCTCCAGCGGGTTTCGAAATCTCCAAGTCCACAGGTTCAGGTTTTGGCTCGACGTTAACTTTTACACCAACAAATAACGCTTTAACAAACACAACTATCTACGTGCACATGAACCGATCATCAGTTGGTTCTTCCGAAGGCAACATTACTCACACAAGCTTGGACGCATCCACACAGAATTTGCCAGTGAGCGGCACGGCAACCGTTGCACCCACTACGATCACCTTCCAGGAAGGGGCCAATAGTTATACAGGAACTCTGGATACTTCAATTAAGACTGATGAACCAGATACCTCTTATGGTACAAATAATATTATTGAGTGGGATACAAAAGAGAGTAGCGGAGCAGAGTATGGACTACTTCAATTTTCAGACATTTTTGGAAGTGGAACGAATCAGATTCCTCTGGGTTCAACGATTACCTCTGCAACATTGAAATATCGCACTGGTAGTGGTTCGTATGATTATGGTGATATCGGAAATCTTCATGAAGTATTAATCACTTGGGATGAATCCACAACGTATAACACTTTTGGAACAGCAGCCGGAGTGAATAGCGAAGATTACAATTCGACGGTAGTCACAACCATGTCTGCCACGAGTAGAGATACCTATTACACGGTTGATGTTACCTCGAGTTTGCAGCATTGGTCTGCTGGAACCATAAACAATGGCTGGATCATAATTCCAACTGATGATGACAGTTCGAATATTTGCTCAAGCGAAACGGAAACAAGCAACTATCGCCCATTACTAACTGTGGAATACATTCCCTATTCTGGTCCCACCATTACCACCAGCGGCACCCTGACCCCGTTCAGCAGCGAGCCGGGAATTCCGTCCGCGGCGCAGACCTACACGGTCTCGGGCAGCAATTTGACGGAAGATATCACCATCACCGCCCCTGAGGGGTTTGAACTTTCCAATGGGGGGGCGTATATGTCCAGCCTGGTTCTCGACCAGACTGACGGCGCCGTGGAAGCCACCACCGTATCCGTGCGGTTGAACAGCTTAACCGAAGGCAGCTTCAGCGGCAGCCTGGCGCACACCAGCACTGACGCGACCACCAAGAATGTGGCAGTCAGCGGTGAAGTGCAGGAGAAATACACGCTGGACGTTACCACGCCGGACGGCCACGGCACGGTAACCCTCAGCCCTGCTGGCGGAACCTACGCGAACGGCACCGTGGTCACCCTGACCCCGGTCCCCAGCTCCGGTTATGTGTTTTCATACTGGAACGGCGCCAACGGCGCGGACGTGATTGACACCGCCGGCGTTTACACCATCACGATGGACGAAGACAAGTACGTGCATGCCTTCTTCGAGGCAAACGCGTGCACCACGGTAAATTTGGAAGCTGTTAAAGATACATACATAAGTGCAAAAAACGTTTTGTACAATAATGGTGGAAGCGATTCAGTTCATGTGGATTTAACAACAGTTACTAGTCGTCGAACAGCCCTTCTTGCCTGGAATTTGAGCTCAATTCCTGCGGGAGTTGATATTACTTCGGCTTCAATTACGTTTAATGTTACTGACGTGAGTACGCTTGTATTTAATCTTTACAATATGAAACGAGACTGGATTGAAGGTACAAGCGAACAGCAAGATTCTACTAACAGCGCGAACTGGAATACCTATGATGGAGCCAATTCATGGGGGTTAGCAGGTGTATCAAGTACAACAACTGATCGAGAAGACATAAATTTATGGGGAGCAGGAACCACTTCGTTCACTTCGCCAACTGGAAGTAAGACAGTCGATCTTAATGATAATGGAGTGGCAGTGGTGCAAGGCTGGGTTGATGGAACTGTAACCAATTATGGGTTGACGATGCAAAACTATTCAGGGTCGACTGCTAATGCTGTATATTTCTCTTCTCGTGAAGATTCATCAGGGACAGGTCCAACCCTGAATGTCACTTATTGCACGGCATCCACCACGCCGAAGATCACCACCACCAGCTCGCTGAGCGAGTTCACCAGCAATGCAGGCGTTTACTCTGCCAATCAGCAATACACGGTTTCGGGTGTTAACCTGAGCACTGACATCGTGATCACCCCGCCGGTGAATTTTGAGCTCTCCCTGACCGGCACGAATAATTGGGTGGATAGTTCTGGATCAATCACCCTATCCCAGTCTGGCGGCAGCGTTGCCCCCACGACCATTTATGTGCGCTTCAAACGAAGCAGCGCGGGCACTTCCACGGGCAGCATCAGCCACGTGAGCAGCCCGGCAACCCAAGTGAACATCATTTTAACAGGCACTGCAACCAATGGCGCGCCGACTGTGTCGCTGATCGCCCCGGCGGATGACGCGACGGATGTCTCCACGCCGCCGACGTTGTCAGCGGTGGTCACCGACCCGAATTCCGACGCGACTGACGTGTCGTTTTACGGGCGCGCCACAGGCAGCGGTACGGGAGAAGACTTCATGATCGTGCTCTTCCCCGATATTCAAAATGAAGTCGAACACAACTCAGCCATGCTGACTTCTCAGGTCAACTGGGTTATCGCAAACAAAGGCAGCAAAAACATCGTTTTTGCGACTACGTTGGGTGACACGGTGAATACTTCATCAAGCACTGCCCAATATATAACCGCGGACGCGGCATTTGATCTCATGGATGCAGCCGGGGTGCCTTACACAGTCGCTACAGGAAATCATGACATTGCCTATGGAAACACTTACTACGCCAATTACTTCGGTGTTTCGCGCTATGCCAGCCATTTGTATGAAGACGGCGGCTGGTTTGGTGGTTCTTACGATGATTACAACACTTATTCGCTATTCAGCGCCGGCGGCATGGATTTCATTTTGATCAATTTGCAATACAATCCGACAACGGCAGCAATTAACTGGGCGGATGCCTTACTGACCACCTACAGCGACCGGCGCGCGATCGTTGAACAGCACGATATTCTTGAGATCAATAATAACTGGAACAACCAGACCTCTTACAACGCCTTGCGGGACCACGCGAACCTGTTCATGATGGTATGCGGTCACATGCATTCCTCTTCGGATGGGGCTGCTTACAGGGCAGAAACAGGCACTGATGGACATACCATCCACATCGTGCACGCTGATTATCAGGATATGTCTTACGGCAACGGCTACCTGCGGCTGCTGCGCTTCTCGCCTGAGGATGACAAGATCTACATGACCACCTATTCACCATATAATAGTGTTGGTTCGATCACAACTGATCCGGATGAAAAGAACCTGGCTTACGACATGGAATCCACGCTGCCGTTCACGCTGATCGGCACCAACACCGGCGTGGCTTCCGGGGCAACCACCAGCCTCTCATGGGCAAACCTGGCTGACGAAACGGAATATGAATGGTACGCGGTGGCTAACGACGGCAGCCTGACGGGCACCTCTTCCACAAACAGCTTTACCACTGGTTCAGGTGTGGTGAACACTGCCCCGGTACTCGACCTGATTGGCAATCAAACTGTTGATGAACTGGCTAATCTGGCTTTTACAGCCACTGCCTCGGACGACGGACTACCTTTGGGCGCGCTTACCTTTACTCTGGATGATGGTACGGACGGTCATGTTCCAGATGACGCTTCGATCACCCCCAGCGGCATCTTCAGTTGGACGCCAACCGAGGCACAGGGTCCGGGTGATTACACCTTTGACGTGTGCGTCAGCGACAGCTTGCTCTCTGACTGCGAAACAATCACAGTCACGGTGAACGAAGTGAATCTGTCACCTACTGACCTGGCTCTCTCTGCCAGCAGCATCGCTGAAAATCAAGTATCAGGAACCGTTGTCGGCGCATTCACAACTACTGATCCTGATAACACCACTCCCTATAGCTATACGTTGGTGACCGGGGAGGGCAGCACCGACAACGCGTCGTTTGGCATTTCCGATGGCAACCTGGTTAGTGCAGCAGTCTTTGACTTCGAAACGAAACCAAGTTACTCTGTCCGCGTACGCACCACGGATAACGCTGGAGGATGGTACGAGGAAGCCTTTGCCATAACAGTCTCCAATGTCAACGAGGATCCCACCAATATCAACCTTTCAGGAAGTACGGTTGCAGAGAACCTGGCAAGCGGCGCCACGGTGGGCAGCTTTACAACTGCTGACCCGGATGCCAGCAACACGTTTACTTATACCCTGGTGGGCGGGGATGTTTCTTCCTTTACGATATCTGGTAACAGTTTTCTTACAGCTGCATCTTTCAACTATGAGAACGACAACAGTTACAACATCACCGTGCGAACGACCGATCAGGGCGGGCTCTATTACGAAGAGTCCTTCACGATCAGTATCGAAGATGTCAATGAAGCTCCCACTGATCTGGCTCTCACTGCCACCAGCATTGCCGAGAATCTGCCGGCTGGCACCACGGTGGCAGAAATCAGCAGTTTCGACCCGGATGGAACCGATTCAACAGTTTATTCATTGTTTAATGATGGGGTGCACGACAGTGACAATTCCAAGTTCACGATTGAGGGCATTTACCTGAAAACCGCCGTATCTTTCGATTACGAAACCGAACCATCCTATTCAATCTTGATTCGCGTTGAGGATAAGGATGAATTGACTTACGATGAAGCGTTTACGATCATAGTCACGAATGTCAATGAAGCGCCCGTGGTGACCGGTGAATCCTTCTATCTTGACGAGGATGAAGACCACACGTTTAACATGAGTGAATTGCTGGCAAATGATACTGATCCTGAAGGTGATGCGCTGGAAATTATCGATGTATCCAACCCAGTCAATTTGCTCAGTATAGGTTTGTCTTCTCCGAATCTAATTTACCAGGCTCAGCCAAGCTTCCACGGTACTGCGTCGTTTGATTATACGGTCAGCGACGGTCATGGCAATACAACCAACGGAACTGCTACCATTATTGTTGCTTCAATCAATGATATTCCGATCTTGCCCACGATTGGGAATCAAACAATCGCTGAACATTCGGAATTGACATTTGTTGTTTCAGGTGTTGATGCTGACAATGATACCCTCACTTACAGCCTGGCAGACGGTGACAATGGTGACGTGCCTGACGGCGCAGTGATCAACACAATAACCAGTAATGGCTACTTCAGCTGGACGCCCAATGAGCTACAGGGTCCGGATGATTACACCTTTGACGTTTGTGTGACTGACGACACCGCAACAGTTTGCGAGACAATCACCGTGACTGTGAGTGAGGTCAACTCGGCTCCAGTCATCACCGAGGGCGATTCCGTTGGGGTGACCATGTCTACGAACGGCAGTCCGACACCATTCAGCCTGACGCTGCACGCCTCTGATGCTGACATCCCCGCCAGCGATTTAACCTGGAGCATCTCAGGAACTGCATCAAATGGCACAGCTTCTGTGGATGGAACTGGGCTTTCCAAGGACATTAGTTACGTTCCAAACCCGGGCTACTCCGGAATAGATACCTTCATTGTGCAGGTCTCAGATGGTGATCTGACCGATACCATCACTGTGACTGTAACCATTTCAGAGGTCACCTATACCGTTTCAGGCAACGCTGGTATTGGTGAAGCGACGATCACTTATACGGGCGGCTCAACGGCAACTGATTCTTCCGGTGATTACAGCTTCATTGTTCCACATGGCTGGGACGGCACAGTGACTCCATCACTGGAAGGTTACACCTTTACCCCAGCCAATCGGACTTATACCGATGTCGCCGCGAATCAGACCGACCAGGACTTCACGGCTGTGCTGAACACCTACACCATTTCGGGCAATGCTGG
>CAYXWV010000016.1:8030-11724 GCA_964468875.1 uncultured Anaerolinea sp.
CTGACGACCACCAGCGGCACGGGAGGAGCCTACTCCTTCACAGTGGACTACGACTGGAGTGGCACCATCACCCCGAGCAAGACGGGTTATCACTTTGATCCAACCAGTTTGGACGTCCCCGCGGTATCGGCTGACGTGACTGGAAAAGACTTCACGGCTGTGCTGAATACCTACACGGTATCCGGCAATGCTGGTGTGGAAGGCGCGACCATCAACTATGGCACCGGTCTGACTGTTATCAGCGGCACGGGAGGAGCCTACTCCTTCACAGTGGACTACGGCTGGGACGGCTCTGTGACACCATCATTGGAAGGTTACACCTTTGCTCCAGCCTATCGCACCTATACCGATGTTACCGCGGATCAGATCAATCAGAACTTCACGCCTACGCTGAACACCTACACGGTATCAGGCAATGCTGGCATTAGTGGAGCAACGATCACTTATACGGGGAACTCAATAACTGCTGATTCTTCTGGTAATTACATCTTTACAGTTCCGCATGGCTGGAGCGGTACGATCACTCCCAGTATGGTGGGTTACACTTTCAACCCGAGCAGTATAGATGTTCCTGCCGTTACGGCTAACGTAACTGGACAAGACTTCACGGCTACGGCTAACGATTACACAATTTCAGGCAACGTTGGTATTGGCGAAGCAACGATCAATTATACGGACGGCTCAACGACAGCCGATACTTCTGGTGATTACAGCTTTGGTGCTACATACGGCTGGGCTGGCACCATCACCCCGAGCAAGACGGGTTATCACTTCACCCCGACCAGTTTGGATGTTCCCGCGGTATCGGCTAACGTGACCGACCAGGACTTCACGGCTGCGCTGAATACCTACACCGTTACTGTAACCATGGTTGGAACTGGTAATGTGACCGTGACGAGCAACCCGGCTGGTATCAGCTGCACCAGCGGTATCTGTAGTGCAAACTTTACCCACGGTACACCGGTAACTCTGACCGCCACACCGGCTACAAGCTACTTCCGCCTTAAAAACTGGTCTGACGACTGCACAGGCAATGGCACATGCAGCTTAACTGTCACCTCAGCCAAGACGGTAAACGCCAATATCGAGACCTCGACCTTTGCGGATGTGGCCTTTGACTACAGCGAAACTATTGGTTTGGTGAGCTACAACTTCTATCCATATATTGAGGCATTGTATGACGGCGGGTTCACCTCAGGCTGCAGCACAAGCCCGCTGCGCTACTGCCCAGCAAACAACCTGACCCGCGCTGAAGCAGCCGTGTTTATGCTGCGCGCAGTGGAAGGAATTGGTTTCTCCCCGACGGTACCACAAAATCCTCACTTTACAGCTGATGATTACACCGGAGCTGGTTCATGGGCACAAGCCTGGGTAGAAGCCATGTATTCCGAGGGCTTGTCCGCGGGTTGCGGCGTGGCAAACAGCTACTGCCCGTGGGTGGAACTGGCGCGAGATGAAGCCAGTGTGTTCGCGCTGCGTATCCAGAATGGAAGTGGTTGGTTACCACCAGATGATTATGAGGTAAAAGGGACTTTTGCAGATGTGGATCCGAGTTCTTGGGGTGCTGCCTGGGTTGAAATTGCATATGCTGAAGGGTTGCTGCCCGCATGTGGCTATGATGATATCGAGGACAAACCTATGGCATGTCCTTCGGGCACAGTGAGTCGAGGTTTGGCTGCCTACATGATCGTGAATGCCAAGGACCTTCCTTTGCCTGAGTAACCCTGGTTGTCGATAAACATGGATAACGGCATGCGTTGACCTGGTGCCGTTATCCGTATCTCAGAGGAATTGCTGGAAAAATGTCTTATTCAATCGCGATTTACTGCCCTGACCACCATATCACCTACAACATCAACACCCTTGATCAACAGGGGGTTGGCGGAGGGGTAACCGTGCGCACCCGCATGGCGCACGCGCTGGCAGATGAAGGAAATCAGGTGACGCTCTACGTTAACTGTCCTTCTGATGAACGCATCAGAGGGGTGGATTACGTGCATTATTCCAAACTGGAGAGCGGCAAATTTGACATTTTCATCGCTTCGACAAGCGGCGGCGGTCTGGATCTTGGCGAGCTGCGGCAGAAACCGATTGAAGCAAAGATCAAGGTGCTTTTTGTCCACGGCACCCCGAAACCACAGGGTTTTGAGGATTTGGCGTTTGATTATGTTTATGTTCCGAGCAACTTTATTCGCAAAAGAGTGGAAAACGACTGGCCGATTGATGGCAAAAAGTTGATGGTCAGCCATCATGGCATTGCCGAGACCATGTTTGATCACCTCGACGAACCTCGGGATATTTACAAACTGATTTATGCCAGCCATCCATCCAAGGGGCTTGATGCCGCGGTGGAGGTTTTCCGTATTCTGCGCCAATCTGATGAACGGTTCACGCTCGACATCCTTGGGGGGTATCAACTCTGGGGGCAGGATGGTCAGATCGAGAACCTGGATTCAGGATGCACATTCCGCGGGATGGTGGGACAGCGGGAACTGGCACTGCACATGAAAAGAGCAGGTTTCTCGCTCAACTTGCAGGAACGTGAAGAGCCGTTTGGGTTGGCGCTGGTTGAGTCTCTTCGCGCGGGCTGTGTGGTGATTGCCAGCCCGGTGGGCGCGTACCCTGAATTGATTGCCAACGGGTTTAATGGTTTTCTGGTTCCGGGAAGCCACAGTGACAGGTCAACTCTTGAAGAAACGGCAGCCCTGATCAGAAATCTGATCCACAACCCCGGCTACCTCGAATATATCCAGCGTAACGCCATGGTCTCTTCATTAAATATACATACCGTGGCAAAGACCTGGCAGACCCACTGGAACTGGGCGCTTGAACGGTCAAGGTCGGTTCAACAATCAAATGGCTGGCTGGGCGGAAGATGTTCTGACTGCGGCGGGAAATTGCTGCCTCTGCCAGATGGGCTTCATTGCGTTGAGTGCGGGAATTATCAAAAAACGTTTGAGGTTACAGCTAGTCGTATTGGAGGGATCCGATGAACGAAAAGGCCAAAACACAACACCGTATTGCTGTCGCGGTATTCGCATGCAACGAATCAGGGGTGATTCAAGACACCATTCTATCAATTCAAAAAAATCTCCGGGCAAGCGATGCCTTGTTTGTCGTCGCTGACAACTGCACCGACAACACAGCCACGCTGGCTGCTCAACTGGGTGCGCGGGTACTCTACCGGCTGAATGACCATAACCGCGGAAAAGGCGCCGCCATCTCATGGTTCGTGAAGGAGCACCAGGATATCATCAATGCTTTTGATGAAATCGTGATTTTTGATGCAGATAGTCTTCTTCCGCAGGATTTTATTGAAAATCTTGAGTCAGAATTGAATGAGTCGTTTCAGGTCGGGCAGTGTTTTCTGAACCCTGTGGCGTATAAGGAATCTCCGTTGAGCACATTAATTGCGCTTTCTGAACTTGTGGAACAGACGGTGTTTGACCGCATCCGGTTGTTGTTTGGTTTTTCCGTCAGGCTGCGTGGAACAGGCATGGTGTTCAGACCCCGAATACTGACTGAATTATGCGGCGCAGTTGGCACAGAGGTTGAAGACACCGTTTTTAGTTTGTTATTGGCTGAACAAAAGATCATCGTACGGTCAATCCACTCAGCCATTGTCTATGATCCCAAACCAACCGGGCTGGTATCCGCGTCAAAGCAGAGAGCCAGGTGGTTCAGGGGGCAGACC
>CAYXWV010000016.1:11824-54455 GCA_964468875.1 uncultured Anaerolinea sp.
TATTGATCATTCTGGTGCTGAAGTTTACGATTCACGTCAGCATTCTTTTTGTGCCCGTTTCAATCTTGATTCTGGCAATCTTCTCATTAGGGTTGGGATTGCTGTTTTCGACAATATCCATTTATTTTCCGGATGTGGTCGAAATGTATAATGTGGCATTGACTGCCTGGATGTACCTGACCCCGATCATCTACCCGATTGATATCATCCCGCCGGGGCTAAAAACCTGGGTAACGATTCTAAATCCGATGTATTATTATATAGAAATAGTTCGGCAGCCGATCTACGAGGGTGTGATACCATCGCCGCAACTGATCACCACGGCATCAATCATCGCCATTGTTACGCTCATCCTGGGTTGGACGGTTTTCACATGGAAAGCAAACGAGCTTACCTATCGGACTTAGACATCAATGCTGACAATTCAATCTCCTGCCATCATCCTTGAGCACGCTTCAGTCAGGTACCGTTCTTCAGAAGAACCCTACTGGTCTTTTAAAGAATTTGCTATTCGCGCGCTTCAAAACCGGTTGAAACTAAAGGACTTTTGGGCGTTGGATGATATTACCTTTTCAGTTGAAAAGGGGGAGACCTTTGGCATTATCGGCCGCAATGGAGCCGGAAAGAGCACGCTGCTGAAACTGATCTCAAGAGTTTTATCACCCACCAAAGGCAAAGTCATTACTTCGGGGATGGTGGCACCGCTGCTTGAACTGGGGGCAGGGTTCCACGCAGAATTAACCGGCCGGGAAAACACGTTTTTGAACGCGACACTGCTGGGGCATCCGATGCGCGAGATCAAGGAGCACTTGCCTGAAATTCTCGATTTCGCTCAAATTGACGGCTATGTTGATTCTCCCATTCGAACTTATTCAAGCGGTATGATTGCCCGCCTGGGGTTTGCCGTCGCTACATCCTGGAAGCCGGATATCCTGATTCTGGATGAGATCCTTGCCGTTGGCGACGAAGAGTTTCGGAAGAAGTGTTATGACCGCATGAGGAAATTTCGTGAGGGGGGAACCACCATCCTGCTGGTCAGCCATGATTTGACGACCATTGAAAAGATGTGTTCCAGGGCGGCATGGTTGGACCAGGGAAGAACCAAAGCGCTCGGCGATGTAAATAATGTTATCCAAGCCTACCGTGAGAATATGAAATCATAATTATGGTAAATAAGGATGTCTCTTTCTTGCCGGGAGCTATTACATGACCAACATTCTAATTGGCGGGTATTATGGGGCTGGAAACCTGGGTGATGAAGCCATCCTAGAATGCATGTTAAGTGAGATGCGGCAATTGAACGAAGACATTAACTTTACAGTAACATCCTGGAACCCGGCTGACACAATACAAAAATATAAGGTTCAGGCTGTTTATTGGAAAGATTTATCTGGAATCATGGACGCCGCTCAACGATCAGATTTGATTATTCTTGGGGGCGGAGGATTGTTTCAGGATTATTGGGGAATAAAAACTGATACTTATTTGCGAAAAAGTGCTTTCGATATTACTGCTTACGGTAGTCTTCCACTCTTGGCACGACTAAATAATATCCCATCAATGATCTATTCAATGGGGTTAGGTCCGTTGTCAAGTGAAGCGGCTCGCGAGCATACAAGGATCGCTTTTGAAAATACTCAGATTGCCACATTAAGGGACCATGACTCACTATTATTACTTAAGAAATGTGGGTTTGAACCAAAAGAGAATAAACCTCAAGTGCTCGCAGACCCTGTATTTTCATTAACAACGACTTCAGATGATGAAAAGGATGTTGAAGCGTATTTTTCAAATAATAATCTTGATTGTAATTCAGAATACCTGGGTGTTGTTTTACGATATTGGGATTTTTCAGGACCTCAAGGTGTCTGGTTGCAAAAACTAAGTGATGGGGTTAAAAAATTCCTGTCCGAAAAGGATAATTGTCGGGTTTTATTAATCCCCTTTCAGAGTAATCCTGAAAATAATTATACGGATGATGAAGTCATTCTTGAAAAATTTTCGAAACTGCTCAGTTTGCCTGATCGTGTTCATTTGGTGAAAGGCTCGTTTTCTTCTCATTTCATACAGGCACTCATTAAGAAATGTAATTTGCTTATCGGGATGCGTCTACACTCATTGATCATGGGCATCAATGTCAACACACCGGTAATCGGGTTGTCTTATGACCCGAAGGTTCAATCCCAGATGAAGGAAGCATCACTTGAAGAATATTGTTGTACAACGCTTGACCTTGAACCTGTTGATTTCTATCGCATGTTAATAAAGGGCGTAGTTGAGAAAGAATTGATTCAGCAGAAAATGAGAGCTTTCCATAAGAAGGCATGTGAGAATGCTCGAAAAAATGCAGACCTAGCTGTGAAGTTATCACAAACAAAAGAAAGACAGACAATTAATAATTTTCAAAAGTTGTCTCTGGAACAGGCAAGGCTAATTCTAGAACTCGACGAACAAGTCGAAAGCAAGAATAATGAAATTATCACTCTGCGTAATTCAGTAATAGGTTTAAACGAAGCGATCAAAGAACAAGAAAGAAAAATACTGGAAGGACAAAATGCTGTTGCGTTGCTTAACGAGCAGCTTAAATCAGAACAACTGGCAAGAACAGCACTCCATTCACAGTGTGAAGATAATCTTCAACAGATTATAAAACAGACCAAACAAATAGATTTACTTAAAAATGACTTGAAGAATGAAAGGAAACTTCACTTAGATTTAGACAAGAAAAATAATGATCTTACAACGCAGTTGGAAGTTCTAAAGCAGCAAAATGAAAGACAGTCAAGTGAAATTGTTGAGATTAATAAACAATTCGACAGTACAAGGAACCAGTTGAATTCCATCTATAAAGGAAAATCATGGAAGTTAATCAGTTCCTATTATCGCGCAATTGAAAAACCGCCCTTGAACCATCTATATCATTTTTTATTCCATAACAATAAAAATAGAGCTTCAACTTTAGAAATCGAAACAGGCAGGAATAAACTTGATGCCAAGGCAATTATTGAAAATGTAATCGACAAATTAAACTCGAGAAAAATAAGGGGGATTGTTTTTATTACCAGTGCTTTCGAATATGACAGGCATTGTAATCAAAGGGTCATTCATCTCACAGATTTCCTCAGCCAAAAAGGTTTCGGGATTCTATTCATTGCCTGGAGATGGTCGAAAAGTGATTCGATGCAAAATATTGGTAAAGAGGTGGAGAAGAATGTTTTCCAAATCCCGGTGGATTATTTTCTTGAAAATGTAGAATTGTTTGGCAAATTGAATTTATCGAACAAGAAGTTCATAATCGAATTTCCAAATCCTGGTTTTCTTAAAAGCGCACTTCAATTAAAAGCCCAGGGATTTCAATTTGTCTATGACATCATTGATGAGTGGCAGGAGTTTCATAAGGTTGGGCAGGCAATCTGGTATAAAAAGGAGTATGAAGAAGCAATTGTCTTGAATGCCGATTATGTTTTTGCGGTTTCACAGCCTCTTGCAGACAAATTCAGTGATATCCGTACTGATATTCCGATTGTTCCAAATGGTTTTGACCCGAAACTAATTGGGAGTAATCATCAAAATATCGCGTTAAAAAAACCACGTACTGATGAAATCCATATTGGATATTATGGTCACTTAACTGAATCCTGGTTTGACTGGAACTTTCTCTATGATGTGATGGATTTAGGGCTACAAAAAGGGATGAAAGTTAAATATCATCTTATTGGTCATGGAGAACCAGATCAAAAAAACCGGGTTAGTGAATATAAAAACAACTTGCTTCTATACGGTAAATTAAAGCCGAAGGATTTACATAATTACGTGAAGGATTGGGATCTGGCAATGATTCCTTTTATCCCTGGAAAACTGGCTGAAGCGGTTGATCCATTGAAGATCTATGAGTATCTTTTCTTCGGATTACCTGTTATTGTAACTGGCATTAATCATTTAGAATCATTTCAGAATGTTGAAGTTGTAAAAACGCCAGAAGAATTTTTGGGAGCTGTTCAAAATTTGTTAACCAAGAAGGGGGTTATATGTCAAAACAAAACAGATCTATTCTTGAATGTGCTGCAGGGAGGAAATAACAAATCACCGATGGGAATAAAAGATTTCACCTGGGATTCGAGATTTTCAAACATAATCAGAGAATTTGAAATAGAAAAATGGATATTTTAACGATCTATCAGTTCTGCACATTTGGAGGTGTTGAGCGGGTGTTATTGAACCGGGCTTCTGCATTTAAAAAGAGCGGAATGGATGTAACGATTCATGTGGGGTATCTAAATGATTATGGTGCGTTAAACTCTTTTAAACACTATATTCAGATGAATGGCCTCAATGATTATTTGGTCCCGTTTCTTCTGGAAGATAAAAGCATGCTACACAAAAATGGTTATCCACTGATTACCGTGATTGATACACCTCAGATCTTTGATGAGATTTCTTCGCTAGAAAATGTTGTGATTGAGTGCCACACCCCCTATGTGGAAAATCAACAGTATTTAAAAATAATTCCAAAGAATATAAATTCTGTTATTGTTCCAAGTTATTCTTTTCAAACTTATTTAATAAAGGAATTTCCAGAACTGAAAAATGTGAAAGTCTGGTCAAATCCTGTTTCAGAAGATTTTTTTGTAGATGATGAACAACCTAAGAGATTTACAAAACGTCCTCTTACAGTGCTTTCAAGAATGGATTCCTTGAAGAATGTCAGTGAAACAATGGAAATATTTCAATCTGTGAATTATCGGGATGATATATTCTTCATACTCATTGGGCGTGGTATTTCTATAGATCAACGCGTTGATTTATTGGAGCAGAAGAGAATACTAAATAATACCTTATTCAGAGATAATATCCCATTTAATGATGTTCCTAAATTAACAACATTGGTAAAACAAAATAGGGGACTATTTGTTTCTTCCTCGAAAGGAGAATCTTTTGGATTAAGCGCCGCAGAGTTTATTTGCAGAGGAGTTCCGGTGTTGCTTTCAGATATCCCAGCGCATGCTGATTTAGTTAACCACGATGATCGCTTTTTGTATCCTCTGGGCAATATAACATTAGCGAAAGAGAAAGTTATATATTTACTCGATAACTGGGATTCGATGAGTATAGTGACCTCAAGTTTTAGAGAGAAGTTTAGATATACCAGTTTTATCCAAGACTGGACCCAATTTATTCACGCCTTTGGGTGTTGAAGATTGGTTCTAAAAATGAGATTCTTACTGCCTATTTCAAATTTTGCGCATCGCGTTTTATATAAATGTAAACAGTATTTGAAAAACAGCGTTGTCATTCCCGACTTTTTACGAGATACATTCCTGACGTTTGATTCAAGTATTGTTATCTCTGATCCTTCATTATTAAAGCATGACAGGTCGGGTGAAATATCAAATCACAAATCTGATTGTCTTAACAAAGAAAAAAGAAAAGTAACATTAATTTCTGCAGTAAAAAATGAAGCAGGAAACGTAGAAGACTGGTTTGATCGGATAATGAACCAAACACGTTTGCCTGATGAAATTATTATTGTTGATGGGGGATCGACAGATGGAACATTGGATAAATTGATCCATTATTCGCAGTCAAGTTTTATTCCTGTTCGAATAATCAACTGTCCTGAAAGCAATATCGCAAAAAATCGTAACAGAGCAATCAGTGAAGCGAAATATCCCATTATTGCGGCAATAGATTTTGGGTGCTTTCCTAAATTGGATTGGCTTGAACAAATCATTCTTCCGTTTGAAATTGACAATGAGATCGTTGTTTCGGCTGGCGTCTATCAACCAATTTGGAAGCATAAATGCTTCATGCAGCATCATCCAAACGTTTGGCTTTGGTCAAATGTCGATGATATTAATCCACACGATTATTTGCCGCCTGGGGGATCGATTGCTTTTAAAAAGGAAGCCTGGAATACTGTGGGGGGCTATCCAGAATGGCTAACCATGTCAGGGGAAGATACTTACTTTGACCTTAAGCTGAAATTCCTGGGAGGAAAGTGGTTTTTTTCGCCAGGCGCTGTTGTTGATTGGCTTGCTCCTGAATCGTTATACAGGTATTTGAAAAAATTGTATTATTGGGCAATTGGAGATGGCGAATCTGGTCTTCGGGCTAATTATTTTCGACGGTATTTTCTTCAGTTATTGGCAGGTGCCTTTTTAGGGTTAGCTATTATTATTTCTTGTCTGTTGTTGAATTCTAGCTTGATATTTCTATGGGTGATCATATTCTGCGTGATACTCATTGGGTTTAGCGTTTTGGTATCAGTAAAAAAACAAGATTTTCCACTTTTTGGATTAAGAACTCTGGGCAAGATTTCTCAAGTTCTTGGTTTTTTAAAGGGAGCATTGAACAGAAAAGAGGTGGAACAGAAAAAAAACGGTTCAGTTCGAGGAACCATTATCGTTTTGGCTGGAATTCCTTTTGATGATACAGGGGGCGGTTCACGAAGTGCGCAAATAACGAAAGAATTTCTTCGTCAGAATTTTTCAGTGGTATATATTTATAAATTTCCAAAAAATGAAAATCGCGACCTGAACCTTCGGTTTTTCCACCCAAATTTCTATTCTTATCGACTGACTGACTTTTATTGGGAACAATTTGTCAATGATCACCAAGGACTGATTCGTGATAAATCAGTGGCTGGAATTGTTGAGTTTCCACTTTCTGATTTTGACCCTATTATCAAAAAGATAAAACAGGCAAACGGGAAAATTCTTTATGATCTAATGGATGATTGGAAGACATCGTTGGGAGGGGATTGGTATTCAGTTCAGTATGAAAATCAGTTTATCGAAAAAAGCGATTTACTGGTTGCTACAGCCCAACCTTTATGTGAACGACTATCGTCAATCAGCGGAAGAGAAGTGCATCTTATTCCAAACGCGGTGGACGACCGAATTTTTTCTTTTGATCGGAACTTTAGACGTCCATTAGAATTACCTGAAAGCAAACGGATTATCCTTTATATAGGAGCTTTATGGGGAGAATGGTTTGACTGGGAGTTATTAGAAAAGCTGGCAAAGCATAATGCTGATGCGTTATTATGCATTATTGGTGATTATCGGGGGCAATTCAGAAATGATCTGACAAATATAAAATTCCTGGGGTTGAAGCCGCAAACAACGTTGCCGGCATATATCGCATTCTCTGATTCGGCAATCATCCCATGGAAAATCTCTCCAATCACTGAATCTACAAGTCCATTAAAAATCTTTGAATACCTCGCCATGCAATGTCCGGTTATTGCTCCTGATCTTGGTTCATTACGGAATATGCCTGGTGTTTATTTGGCAAAAAACACTCAAGAGTTTATTGAGTTGACAAGGAAGATTAATCGGTCAGATATCAATGTATCGGAAGTCTCGAGTTTTATTAAACAAAACAACTGGCAGCGACGAATAAACAAGTTATTAGAACTACTTCAAATGGGTTATTAGATATCTATGCCTGATTTTGCACATGACAAGAAACAATATTGGGCTATCCTCCTGTCGATTCTGGCAGCAGGGATTTTGCTTCGTATTTTGTCCATCTCACTCATCCCGACAAACCCGGTTTCCGATTTCTGGTCCTATTTTCAACGGGCTTCCTCCCTCGTTGACCGAGGAGTTTATGAGGCGATTGAAGGGAGGCCTGACGCTTCTTATCCGCCGGGATACCCGTTATTTTTAAGCCTGTTTTTTCATCTGCCCTTTGACCGGCTGTTGGTTGCCAAGATCGTCAATGCGCTGTTGAGCTGTGCCTCAATTATTCTCGCGGCTGAAATTGCCCGCCGCATATTTGGGCACACAGCCGCCTTGATCTCGGGCGTGATCATGGCGGTCAATCCACGTGCGATTTTGACCTGCAACCTGATCGCGTCTGAAAACCTGTTTATTCCTCTGCTTCTTGTTTTTATACTACTCGCTATCCAAAACCGGGCAGGTATCATGCACACCATTTTCACAGGGGCGGTGATTGGTTTGGCTGCCTTGACCCGATCTGTGGCGTGGATGCTCTTTCTACCCTGGCTGATCTTTCAAATTGCAAATCGAATGAACATCAGAAAAGTGCTGGTCAACTCCCTTGTTTTAATTTGCGCACAATTAATCGTGATGCTCCCCTGGGCAATCCGAAACGGAAAGGTCTTGAGGCATTTTTCATTTCTCACCACGACCTCGGGGATTAATCTGTTTATTGGAAACAACCCCAACGCAAGCGGCAGTTGGTATTATTGGCCCGAAGATGTCAAGCGTGTGGTCCCTGATTTTGATCAATTTTCGGTGGTGGATCAAAACGTTATCGCCGGAATAGCCGCCAGGCAGTGGATGGCTGGTCATCCCCTGGGTGCACTCAAACTATATTGTCAAAAGTGGGAACTGCTTTTTGAAAACGATCACTTTGCCCTCGATATGGCTGTCTTCGCGAAGGAGGTTTCACCCCCCTGGCCGTCTGGTGATGTATTGGATGATACAAGCCAGTTTCTCCCTTATCAAAGGCAGTTGAACATCACAATGGATGTGTTCTACTGGACGTTCCTGGTGCTCGGCGTTGGCGGCGCGATATTTTCGATTGTGAGAAATTTCAAGAAAAGACAATTGCTGTCACAAACGGTTTTTATTTTCGTTTCAGCAGCGTATTTTCCCGCGGTCTCGGCAATTTACCTGGCGAGCACAAGATTCCACTGGCCGGCCGCGGACTTATTGATCCTGTTTGCAGGCGGCCTGCTGGCTTTCCTGTTTGCGAGGAAAGATGTAAAGTTATTAAGTGATTCAAGGACGGGCTGATGAGCGGAGCGGATAATGCGAGTAACGCAAACCTGAAGAAGGCATTCTCAGCCATCTTGTTATTGTCCTTTCTCGTACTGGTGTACAGCTTCACTTATTCCGGCACATTTCTCACCGATGATGAACACATTCTGACCTCCCGGGCGATCAGCCTGGCTTCTGACGATGAGTTTAATCTCTCACGCGTGATTGGCAACAGCAGGGTCTATCAATTTTCCATCGTTGAACCATTACAGGCACAAGAAGCCGCCAACGTTGAACCGGTCCAGGGGTTGATCGGCGCCGGTTTGGTCAAGCTTTCTATTCTTCTCGGTATGGGGCGTGTTCAGACTTTATTCCTGTTGAATCTGTGGACAACTGCCTTGACTGCCATGATGATCTATTTGGCTGCGCGTAGACAGAGGCATTCCCACCGAACCTCATTGGTTGTGTCCCTGTTGTTTGGCTTTTGTACCATCGCTTTTCCGTATTCCAAGACGTTCTTCCGCGATTCACTGGCGATGTTCTTTTTGAGCTGCGCATGGTTCTTTTCAATCTCAATCCGCTCTATGTCAGAAGGGGAGGGAACCCAAAAAGGGTATTTACCCTGGCTTGGGTTCATCGTTTCGGCTGTTTTGGGTGTGTTGACAAAGAATACGATCTTAATCGCCGTGCCCTTTTTATTGTTGGAAATACTTCTCGGCTGCAAGAGAAATCGCACCGGTAAGAAAAGATCAGCTGCCAAACCTTTCAGAGTCTGGTTATGGATTATCATCCCGGCGGTCATTATCTTCCTGGTTTGGATTTTTATCGTCCCAAAAATCCCGCTGCTGTCACGGTTTAGTCCTTCTTATTATTGGTCGCTGCTGGTCTTCTTCTTTTCCACCCCGCACCCGAACATGATTCAGGCGCTAGTAGGCCCATTGATCAGCCCAGGAAAGAGCGTGTTCCTTTTTTCACCCATCCTTGTTCTGGCACTGGCGGCTTTGTTCGCCAGGTTTAAAACTTCATGGTCAGCCTGGGCTTATTTTGTCGCGCTGATTGTGTTCCAGGCGCTTTTTTACGATGAGGAATGGGCGGGGCATGTCAACTGGGGATTACGGTTTGTGATCCCTGCCATTCCGGGGCTGGTGCTCAGTCTCGCGCCGATAGTTGATAATGCTTTTTCATCTCTTTTGCGAAAGATTGGATTTATCAGCCTGGCATTGCTCTCCTTCTTCGTCCAGGTTTTGGGTGTGATCTCGCCTGTCAAACAATATTTTGTCGATAAAGCTCTGTCAGTTCCGCCCGTCAATGAGCATGCACTGGTATGGGATATTCAACAATCTCCGATCTGGTGGAGCCTGCAACGGATCATCAAAGGCAGGGCGGTTGATTTTGCATGGGCAAGGGTAGAGGGCGGGTCAGTAATCTTAATCGGATTCGTAATCGTTCTGGCAATTTTGATTATTTCCGTGTTATTCAAGAAGAACCGCATGCTTCCAACCCTTTCGCTGGCGGCGGTGCTGGGGTTGAACATTGCCATGCTTTTTGTCTATCGAAATGATCCCTCATGGCAGTTGTTCAGAAGTGATCTTGAGCAATCGCAGCAATTTGTGTTCTCCAGGCTGGAAAAAGGCGACCGGGTGGTGCTAAAATCTTACGGCTCGGCTGGCTGGGAGTACTGGATGAACTGGACAGGTGGATTTCCGGTTTGGACAAGCCTGCCTTTGTACTATCCGACCCCGGCCACGATTGAAGCCTATCAATCCAGCAACGACCCGGCCATGGGGCTGAGTGAAGTTTCGTTAGCCATTCTTGGAAAAGAAATTGATCAAGGCAGGCGGGTGTGGCTGGTGGTGCCATCAGATTCGCTGGGATCAGAACTGGAGCTTGAGCAGAAGTGGCTGGCAGAACGGTCAATCTCGTCGGAGTGCTCTGTGTTCCAAGGCGAAAATACCAGCACCAGAGTATGCCTGTATCAAACCAAATAAGGAAGATTGATCTTTAAGGGGACGACTTGTGAGTTTGTCATTAAATAAGTTGAAAATGGTTGGAAATGATCAGAAAAATTTATTGGAAAAGCCCTTTTTTTTGATCGGGGTTTGTCTTCTCATTTCAACTGCCTTATTGATAATATGCACCAAATCGTCGCCGCTCTATCCGTTCAACGACTGGGTGGATGCCAATGCCATTTTCACCCTTGGCAAGGGGATGATGAACGGCAGGGTTCCTTACCGCGACTTGTTCGAAACAAAAGGGATTTTGCTCTTTTTCCTTCAAGGGCTGGCATACCTGGTCTCAAACCGCACCTTTGTGGGGGTCTTTCTGCTTGAAGTGTTTTCATTTACCTTGTTTCTTTTCTTTGCGTATAAAACTGCCAGGTTGTTTGTCAGGTCAGTGTGGGTGTTGGTTTCGCTGCCCATTCTGGCTGCCAGTATCTTAAACCTGAGAAGTTTTACACACGGCGGCAGCGCTGAAGAGTATTGCCTTCCTTTAATAATCATCAGTCTTTATTCCCTGCTCTCGCATTTTAAACATGGTTACCCAAAACCAATGCTGTGGTGGATTGTATTATTGAACGGGGTGATCGCAGGATGCGTTCTCTGGATCAAGTTTTCCATGCTCGGATTTTGGTTGGGATGGCTGGCTGCCATCCTGATCGGGCTGCTCTGGCTTAGAGATTGGCGGCATGTCATCTCCACGGTGCTGCTCTTTCTGGCGGGGATGCTTGCCGCAACGCTTCCGTGGCTGATTTATTTTGGGGTTCATCACGCGATTAAGGATTGGTTCGACACCTATATTCTTTACAATACGATGTTATATCCGACCAGCGCTTCGGTTCTTGAAAGCCTGCAGAATATCGGCACGCAGTTGAAACGGCATTTCATGTTCAACCCGCTCTTTGTCTGTACATTACTTTTGGGAGTATTCGCTTTTACGGTCACAAAGCGCTACGTCCCTGACCGGTTGAACAGGTTCGGATTATTCTTCAGCGTGATTTGCCTGATTCTGGGTGTATATGGGGGAGGAAGAAATTTCATCTATTATTTTCTGATTGTGTCCCCTTTTATTCTTTTAGGCTTTGTGTTTCTTCTGGATTTAATCTTGAGTGGAATAGAACACTCTCAAGCAGTAAAGTGGACCATTCCAATTTCAGTTTTCTCCTTGCTGCTCGCTTTTCTTTATTCGTTTCAATTTAATCACAACACCTACATGCTGGATTGGAAGAAAACTGATTTAGTCCAATATCAATTCGCCGAGTTGATCAATCAGACTCAAGATGCAACCTTGCTTAATTATGGTTGGCTGGATATTGGCGTATATACCGTTACCGGGATCACGCCCAATGTGCGCTTTTTTCAGAACACCAACGCTGATTACACAAAATATCCTGTTTTAATGGATGAGCAGAATCGATATATAAAAGAAAAGGTAGTGGATTATCTCGTCATGCGGGTGCCAGTTAACGCAGATGTTCACCAATTGGGTGTTCCTCATCTTGAGGAGAATTACGAGCTAATTCGAACACAGACGCAGTTATTCGAAAAGAAAGAATACGATTATCTTTTGTTTTTGAGGAAACAATAAGAATTCACGCTGAATTGACAACCACTTCATTCTTCAGTGGCTTCTTGACGTAGTTCCACCCTGGCTTGCGCTTCTTTTTGACTGGCCGAGGCAGCTACCGCCCGGTCTTGAGAGGAGGGTTCAGCCGGTGCCAACGCAGCTCGTTTGACTTGCTGCATCTTGCGGATGGTAGCTTCCGGGTTATCTTCAACCGGGCTGGCATCTATGGATACCTCGCCTCCAACCGCATAGCGTTTCCCGTCGGGACCTGTTTCATATTGATAACTGGCGCCTTTGCGAACCAGGGTTCCGCCTGCCATCATATGCGCCCGTTCATGGTCGCGTACTTCCTGGTCTCGAGTTTTGAGTTTCTCGACTTCCTTTTTTTCCTGTTCAGATAATTCTTCATCCATCTTAGCAGTTGCATTGTTTGTTTGGGGTTCCGATTTTACGCTAAGACCCAATTTTTCAAGGGCTTCTTCTGAAAGTGTGACTTTTACAGATTGATTAAGCAGGGTTTCTTTGGAAGGAGAAGGGGGAAAATTTCCGGCTGCAGGAATAATATTCTCAGCGGATCTGGAGCCTGCCGCCGAAGAAATCCCGTAAACTGATGAGTCGAAAATTTTGCCGATCATATTTTACTCTCATTCGAAGAACAATTACGGTTAACGAACCATACGGGTTCAGAATCCGTATGTTTTAGAATTAACCTTATCTTCGGCAATTTTTAGTAATAGTTTACTTTTGTCTGAATAAAACTGAGACACATAGATCCCCTAACGTGTCGTAAATGGTAGCTATTTATTAATGATATCCCTCTGGGGGAATATCTTTTGTGATCTCAGGTGACCAAAGGGTGGTTATGTTGCGTCCGTTGCGTTTTGAGGCATATAATGCCTGATCTGCACGATCAACCATTTCCTCGAGATCGTGAATACCAGCATCCAATTCGACCAGACCCAGACTGATTGTGATGGAGATGTTGCCCTGATTCGTTGAAAAGTCCGTTTGTTCACAATCCTGGCGCAGACGTTCGGCAATGTGTAAAGCTTTTTCTGCTGTTGCTTCTGGAAGGAGAATGATAAACTCTTCTCCACCAACCCTGGCTAGGATATCCACCTCACGCAGGTTGTTGCGGCAAAGAGAAGCCAAACCAACCAATACCTGATCTCCAACGATATGGCCGTGTGTATCGTTAACTTCCTTGAAATTATCCAAATCAATCATGATGATACACATGGAACGGTGATAACGGCGTGACCGTTTGAATTCGTTCAACGCGAGATCTTCAAATTTCCGACGGTTGTATAACTTGGTCAATGGATCGGTGATTGCCAGTTCCTGGACCTCATCAAAAAGGCGGGCATTCTCCACGGCTATGGCAACATTTGCAGCCAGTAATTCAAGAATCTCGCGATCAGCACCAGAATACATATGAGGTTGATAACTTTGTGCAGAGATTACGCCAACGCAATTGGAACCGATCTTCATTGGAACCATGATAATGGATTGAGGAATGCGTGTCTCATCCAACTGAGAGAGTTTTACAGACCCTGATTCTTTGGCAGTAATTGAGTCAAAAGTATGGAAGAGTAGCGACTTGCCATTGCGGATAACGGTAGAAGTCAATCCATGGTCCAGAGAACGGCAGGTTAATGGCATGTGCTTGCCTTTATCCACCATATAAACATCCTCTATCATGTGTTTTTTTGCGTTGAAGAGCGAAATGCAGAAGAAATCAGTCACCATTAATTCCGATACAGCTTCATGAATTGCTGGATAGATATCTTCTGAACGCAGATTAGTACTGATGATCTGGCTCAAATGATAAAGGGTCTCAAACCGGGTCGCAGAATGTGCAGTCGAAGTGTATAATCGGGCATTCTCAAGGGCAATGGCAACCTGATCGGCAAACGCTGAAGCCAGGCGCATGTGATCAGATGTGAAATGACGAGCCTGATCAGAATGCAGGGCGAGAAGTCCAATCGCGTGATCCTGAATAATCAATGGTGCGCCAAGCCAGGAGCGGATGCCTGTGGTGAGTTTTGGTCGCAGCGCATCGTTTGGGAGGTCTTCGAAGATATCTTTGATCATGACGGGTTTCTTCTCAAGGAAGACTTTGGATAAAGGTGTTTTATCTGAGAGCATCAATCTCTGGGTGAGAAGTTGATCCATATTTGGCAAATGAAGGCCTCCCACGATTTTCAGGTAATCTTTCTTTTGCAAAAGTACCATGGCGCTGTCACAGGGAATCACCTCTGCCACCTGTTCCAGAATCAGATTGACAGCCTGCGATTGATCAAGGCTCGAAGTAACCACGGCGCCAACTTTACGCAGGGTTTCGGCTTCTTCAGCCCGTCGTCTGGCATCTTCATAAAGCCTCGAGTTGTTGATGGCAATGGTTGCCTGTTGGGCAAAGGAGCAGAGCAGATCTACGTCTTCTTGATCGAAAATCTGGTTGGATTTTTGATCGGCAATACCTAACACACCCAGCAGTTCCTTGCCAGCCATCAGCGGAACAGCCATGCCTGAATGTGATCCGAGGAAGCGTAAGTTTTCTAATATTTTTGCTTCGTCCGTAAAGCGATCCACTTTGTAGGGCTTTTTGGTAGCTGCGACTGTTCCCAATACACCTTTGCCTACCTCAAGGAGAGCTCCGGTAAAGTCTTTGGTCTGGTTCAAACAAACCACGATGCGTAGTTTGTTGATTTCAGGATCGTATAGGGCTAATTCACCAGTGGAAGCATTCAGCAATTTAATCGCCTTATCTACTATCTCTTTAAGTAATGTGTTCAAGTCGAGCTGGGAATTGATGGCTGTCAACGTGGACTGTAGCCCATCCAATTGCTGGATACGCCGAGATTCTGCTTCAAAGAGACGGGCATTTTTTATTGCCGATGCCGCCTGGTGAGAGAAAATACTAAGAATGGATTCGTGTTCTTCGTTGAAAAAATTGGTTTCTACTTTATCAAGTGATATGATTGCATCAACCTGATCGTCGATAACGATAGGAACACCAATCCAACTGTGAAAATGCGATGACACTTCGGTAGCAATCCATCCGGGCGAAGTTTGAACATCTGGAATGGTTACGATTTGACGATTATGAACGATCCTTCTGATGTTGTCTGTTGAATCGATTTCAAATTGGAGAGACAGGACTTTTTCTAAAAGGTCAGACCCAAAGTGCTCATATCCAAGTGTTCTGGTCACACGCACTCTATCGTTTTCAACCAGCATGACATTTCCAGCGTCGTAGGGGATTAGTTTTTGAAGTTCCACAAGTAGAAGATCGTAGACCTCGACAAGGTTGAGTGAGGCAGACAATTTGGAATTTATCTCACGCAATGTATCTGAGATGATCACGTTGGATATGTTTTTTACAATAACAAAAGATAGTTTATTCTTTTGATCAGGAAAATGGATATGGGTAATTTCAACAGCCACTTTCTGACCATGTTTGGTCATAATTTGCGCGGGGAACTTGGCTTCTCTTCTTATTTGTGAATGCTCACCATCCATTCCATGTGGATGATCTGAGAAATTGGGATGATGAATTCCGGAAGTTGTAATCTTGGGGTGGCCGAGGATGACGGCTTCAACAGGTTTACCGAGGATTTCTGAAATGCTGTAGCCTGTTAAATCACTAGCAGTCTGATTAAGGATGAGTATTTTCCCCTGTTCATCCACGATAAAAATACCTTCATCCAAGGAGTCAAACACAACTTGAATCTGAGATTGGAAGGTTTCTATGTCTTCAACATGAATTAATTCTTGTAACATATACCATCCTCTCGGTAGAATGAGGGGATAATAATCGGCTTGTTTAGGTTTTCTATGCATGATGTAATGTTCGCTAACAAAATTATACCGGTAATCACGACATACAAGTGTACTGATTTCAAGTAAAATTATCATTAGTAATTGAACAATTCATCAATTTGGATGTCTCTCACAAATTATTGTGGTGAGATTTCTATTTAGGATTGAGAATGAAACTAACGGAATGTCCTTTTACTCCAAGTGAGTTGATTCTGCTCAATGCAGATAAATTTGCTCCTGAAGTTGAAACAGGGGGGCATGAATTGTTGTGCAGTATTGGAATGGTAAATGGTCAATACCTGGCGGTGATGATGGCAGCAGCGGCGATACTCGCCAATGAAGAGGAAGGCGCACTTGAAATTGAACTGAAAGAAGAAAAGAGACTCTTTTCTTCCAACAAGGGCAGGCAGGTACACATTCATCCAATTGGGCATGCTCCCAATTGGAATGGATATACCCTGGAATCTGCCGTTTTGTTCACCGCCGGGCAGCTCTTTGCCGTTCGAGGAGATTACAGTGCCAGGAATGTAATTTATTCAGTGCTAAGAGAAAACCGCAAAGAACCCTGGCAAAAATTAATTGAGTTTGTAGAGTGGGGGTTGGCCACCAGCAATTGGCTGGTCCCGGTGGAGGGGGATGCCGAAAATGCGATCGAGACCCCGTTTGTCTGCCCTGACAAAGTGCAGGAATTGGCTTTCTCTCAACCTTTGGGTCCGGTAAAGAACCTTTTCTCAAGCTGTAAGACCAACAACCCAGAACTATGGAAGATTCTATTATCAGAACTTGATTTAGCGATCAAAGATCGAAGCAGCAAAAAGTGATAAAAAAAGACACCGCTACAAAATGAAGGGCGGTGTCTTTCATTAGCACACGATGATTCTAGTCGGTGGTTTCACCGCCGAGGTAGGCGTTGATCACAACCGGATTATGAAGCAGCTCATCAGATGAGCCTTGCAATACGATCTTACCTGTATCAAGAACGTATCCACGATCTGCGATAGCCAATGCCATCAGTGCGTTTTGTTCAACCAACAGAATGCTGGTGCCGCTGTCGTTGATCTCGCGGATGATGTCAAAGATCTGTTCCACCAGGATGGGCGACAGACCCATGGAGGGTTCATCAAGTAGCAGCACTTTAGGCCCGGCCATTAATCCGCGCGCGATAGCCAGCATCTGCTGTTCACCACCTGATAGTGTTCCGCCGGCTTGTTTGCGGCGTTCTTTCAAGCGCGGAAAACGTTGATAGACCATTTCGTAGCGTTCTTCAATTACCTTGCGGTCTTTGACGGTGTAAGCGCCCATTTCAAGATTTTCCCAGACACTCATTTTTGCAAAGATTTTTCGGCCTTCGGGAACCTGAATAATACCCTTGTTCACGATCTGCTGGGGAGAGGTTTTGGTGATGTCTTCTCCCATGTAGGTAACTGTGCCGGTTTCGGGGCGCAGTAAACCTGAAATGGTGTTCAGGCTGGTAGACTTGCCGGCACCGTTGGCGCCGATCAAAGCTACAATTTCACCCTGATCAAGGGTAAAGCTGACATCGCGCAGCGCGTTAATTGCGCCGTAATTCACACTGATATTGTCAACGTTTAAGATCATGAGACCTTCTTCCTGCGGAATTTTTTCGCCAGCGCCGCACCGCCCGGTCCAAGGTAGGCTTCAATTACGCGTTCATTGCTTTGAATCTCGGCCGGTTTCCCTTCAGCGATTTTGTTGCCAAAGTCAAGCACGGATATTCTATCTGAAATTCCCATCACCACATGCATATCATGTTCAATAAGAATGACAGTGATATTGAACTTGTCTCGCAGGCTGCGGATCAAGTCGGTCATTTCGAGTGTTTCCTGTGGGTTCATGCCTGCAGTGGGCTCATCCAAAAGAAGCAGGCTGGGTTTGCTGCTTAGGGCGCGAGCAATTTCAAGACGGCGCTGGGCACCATAAGGAAGACTGCCAGAAATGGAATTGGCAAAGCCGCTCAAACCGACATATTCGAGCCATTTGTAGCCTTCAGCCACAGATATATTTTCTTCTTTTCTGCTGCGGCGGGTGCCGATAACGGCTTCAAGCCAGGTTTCTTTCAAGCGAGGGTGCTGGCCAACCATGATGTTTTCAATCGCAGTCAGGTTCGAAAAGAGACGGATGTTCTGATAGGTTCTTGATAACCCAAGAGAGCAGATGGCATCTGTAGAACGGCCGTTGATTGCGATCCCTTCAAAAAGTACCTTGCCGTGATCTGGAACATAAAACCCGGAGATACAGTTGAAGAGGGTGGTTTTTCCGGCGCCGTTTGGTCCGATGATGGAGTAGATGGAGCCTTTTTCAACCTCGAGCTCTACATTGTTCACGGCAGTCAAACCGCCAAAAATCTTGGAAACGCGTTGAACTTCGATAATGTTATTTGCCATCGGGTTCCTCCTTCTGTTTCTGATCAGGAGTGTCGTCTTTGGGCTCGTGATAATTTGGTCGTTTTGAGGGGATTAATCCCTCGGGACGGGCGAGCATCATGAATACAAGCAGCGCACCAAATGCCAAAAGTCGGAAGTTGGCAAACTCACGAAGAATTTCTGGCAGACCTTTCAGGGTAAAAGCACCCAGAATGGTTCCGCCGATGTTGCCCATCCCGCCGACAATGATCAGGCTGAGCACGTTGATGGAAGCCATCAAGGCATGTTCCTCCGGGCCGGTGAACTGATTGCGGCTGGCATAAATTGCGCCAGCCAGACCTGCAAATGCGGCACCGATGGCCAAAGCCAGCAGTTTGTATTTGACAGTATCCACACCGCTGGCGCGGGCGACGGTCTCATCTTCTCGGATGGCAAGCCATGCACGGCCGGTTCTGGATTTTTGTAGACGGTTATAGACAAAGGCTGAGAGTATTACACCAGCGATGATCAAGTAAACAAAATTAGCTTCATTATTGAAGGGTAAACCAAAGATGGTTGGTCCCTGAATGTTTTGAATGCCGCGAGGGCCACCGGTGAAGTTGGTGAGTACATCTGATTTGAGTAGAATGCGGATGATTTCGCCGAAGCCGAGGGTGACAATTGCCAGGTAATCACCGCGCAGCCGCATGATGGGAAGTCCGAGTAGCAAACCTGATAGAGCAGCCAGAATCACACCCAATATCAAAGCGGGCCAAAATCCCCACAAGAGATGATGAGGTTCAGGGGCGTTAAGTAGTGCCATGGTGTAGGCGCCGATGGCAAAGAAGGCAATATAACCTAATACCAATTGACCAGAAAGACCAACGATGATATTCAGGCCGAGACCCAGAATCACATAAAGACCAACTGTACCGATGACATAGTTCCAGTAGGTTCCCCATTGGATGGGCAGCAGTACGACCAGAATAGCCACGATGCTGGTTGAAACGATCTGCCAGAGCAGGCGGTTTTTTCCACGACTGGCATATTGGACCTTCTCAATCAGATTCTTAGCCCATGCAATGCTTTTTTTCCAGAAGTTTTGTACGGATTTTAATCGGCTGATGGAGGAAATAGCAGCGCCCAATAGACTGCCAGCCACGAAGCAGGCCAGTGTCACCAGGGCTGCAGGAACCAGAGGCATCTTGAACAACGTTCCGCGCATGAAGTCGAATGATAGCACGGTGAAAACGTCGCGAACGAAAACCTTATTTTCAAGGAGCACAGCCAGGGGGATGCATAACAATGCGGCAATTGCACCAGAGGTTAGTCCACCAGCCAGGCTAAGGGTAAATTTCTGTTTGGGTGCAAGGTCGCGTTTTTTACCCAACACAGCAAAACCAACCCAGAGACCCATCAAAATGGTGTAAGCAATCATGTAACCGGGTGCAGGAATCTCGCCGGGATTCTTGATGCCGGTGAGCTTGGCAATCAAGATGCCAATCATGCTGTTGAAGGCGATCAGGATAAAGAAAATGTGCACGATGCCAAAGGTGACACCAGTGCGAATGCTTTGACGGATGAATGTTTTCATACTTTTTCCTCCGTAAGCACTTCACCCAGCAGACCTGAAGGACGGAAGGTGAGGACAATGATCAGAATGACGAATGAAAGCACATCTTTAAGCTGGAAGTCGATTCCCAACGCGGCAGGTCCCATTGACTCGACAATGCCAAGAACAAGGCCTCCCAGCATGGCGCCGGGAAGATTGCCAATGCCGCCAAGAACGGCTGCGGTGAATGCCTTAATGCCGGGGATGAAACCCACAAAGTAATAAACCAGGCCGTTGTGAATACCCCACATCACGCCTGCGGCACCAGCCAGGGCACCGCTGATAATAAAGGTGCGGCTGATGGTGTTGTCGACATCCACACCCATCAGGGCGGCGGTTTTCTTGTCGAGAGCGACGGCACGCATGGCGCGTCCGAGTTTTGTCTTTTGCACTACTACGTAAAGACCGATTAGAAAGAGAATGGACAGAATAAAGGTAAAAACACCGGTGTAGGGAAGGATGACGTTTGATCCGTTAATGACAATCGTCCAACCTTCACCGCGGCGTAAAATGTCGGGGTTGGTTACATCACGCAGCTGTGGACTAAAAAGTAATTGAGCAGCGTTTTGCAGAAAAATCGAAGCCCCGATTGCGCTGATCAATGGCACCAAACGGGGTGCTTTACGCAGAGGGCGGTAAGCGATCTTCTCAAGAAAATAACCCAGTGCAGCCGAGACGGCCATACCGATAAGAAACACCAAAATGATGGCAAGGATCGGGTAAGCGTTCAGGAAATTGGTCTCCACCCCGTTGGAAGTCATTTTGATGGCATTGAACCCCATGAAAGTATAAAGGCATGCATAAGCGCCAAACATCATGACCTCGCCGTGAGCGAAGTTGATCATGAATAAAATGCCATATACAAGGGTGTAACCGATGGCAATCAATGCATAAACACCCCCAATGATCAATCCTGAGATCAGCAGGCGTGTCCATGTATCAGTCCCATATTGATGTTGAACAATTAGAACTTGATATAGCCGATAAAGGATAAACAGCAGAACTACCACGCCGAGAACTGGTCGTAGTAGTTTCGCCAACTGCATGGTTTTTTGGGCTCTGGTTCTATTCACCACAGGATCGGGTTTTGCCCCAGGAGCCGCCGGGAGCGTAGAAGGGTCGTTCATAGGCTTTTCGCCTTTCGATAACAGAGATGGTAACTGGGGAGGAATTTCCTCCTCCCCAGTATTTTTTGAGCGTGTAAATTATTCGGCGGGAACCCAGGCACCATCTTTGACGGTGACGAACTGGGGTTTGTCAACATTGCATTCGCCGTTGGACTGGCAGGTGAATGTGCCGGAAAGACCAACGTAGGTATTGAGGGTGCGAACTGCGTTGACCAGAGCGCTGCGCGGGATGTAGAGGGTGTCACCTTCAACGATGGCAACCTGTTTTACAGCGTAAGCAAGGCCAGCAGCAGAGTCATATCCACCCCAAGTGTAGGGGGATAATGAACCGGCTTCTTTGCCATATTTGTCTAGGTACGCAGCGTTGAAAGTGTTTTTGGCGTCGCTGTCAGGGCTGGCAGGGGCGATGGAAGCAAAGGCGCCTTCGCCATTGTCGCCGGTGCGGGTGAGGAAATCTTCACCATAAGTGCCATCACAGCCAAAGAAGAGGGCGTTCTCGAGACCGGTGGTTTTCATCTGGTTAACGAGGACGGCACCTTCAGCGGTGTAGCCACCGAAGTATAGAGCATCGGGGGAGGTTGCGGCAACAGTGGAGAGAACGGCAGTGTAATCAGTTTCGCCGGGGGTGATAGCCTGTTCAAGGGTCACTTCGCCACCAACGGCTTGGAACTGGGCGGCCACGATATCAGCCAAACCTTTACCATAATCGGAACCGTCGTGCAGGAGGGCTAATTTTTTAATGCCCAGGGTGCTGTAGAGGTATTCAGCAGCGGCATTGCCCTGGTTGAGGTCGGTGAAGGCGATGCGGTTGAAGACTTTGGATCCGGTGGTTGTCAAAGCGGGGTTGGTCGCAGACGGGGAAAGCATGGGGATGCCAGCTTTCTCGTAGATGGGAATTGCGGCAGCGGTTGCACCTGAGAAGATGTGACCAGCAACGGCCGCGATGGCGGGATCGGCAACGAACTTGTTGGCGACTGCAGCACCACCTTCAGCGGTACCACCATCATCCTGGGCATCCAGCATGAAGGTCCAGCCCTCAATATCGCCGGCGTCAGCCAGAGCCACAGCGGCACCCTGGGAAATGTCGATACCATAAGAGGCGTTACCACCGGTCATAGGGGCGCCCATGCCGATCTTGATCACGTCACCCTTGGCGTAAACAGCACAACCGAACTCGTCGGCGGTGCAGGCTTCGGGTTGGGCTGCTGAACCGGCTTTGCCGCAAGCAGTCAACACGATTGCGATTACGGCTAAAACAGCCAAAATCTTTGATGCTTTCATTTTATATTCTCCTTAGTTTGTTTAGATTAATAACTGAAGATAAAACCTGATTGTAGAATGATGATAGCGGCACCTCCTGAACACGACTCAAATAATAAAAAACCACCTGATTTCGGTCAGGTGGCTTCGGGTAATCTTTGAAAATTTAACCCTTTTGTTGCGCCAACCTAACCTCAAACCGGCTTGTAAGTAACCAAATGGTTGCAAGCATGAGAAGGGCAAAATAGACGAATGTAATATTAATCAGTGACATATTGTGCGCCGTGTATTCAAATATATTACGACTTCGAAAAGTAAAAGTCAATCATGAATCGTAAATTTTAAGAAAGGAATAAATGAAGAGTTTTTCATTTTTGTTTCAAGTCGCTACATCAGTAAGTTCAAGAAGAATTTGGAAAGGTCTCACCTTTCAATCAATTTGCAAATTGCAATCGAATATTTTATTTTTAAGGGTGTCATGTTAAGATTATGTTGTTAATAATTCATTTTAGTGGAGGAAAAAGTGAAATCTTGGTTGGATGGGGATATTGTTTGGATCGAGATCGAAGGGGAATTTTTAGCAGAACCGTTGATCGCAGAAAGCAAAAAGTGGTACGAAACTCGCAAGGATGATTACATTGGCTATATCGTGGATGTACGCAAGATGACCAAGCAAAACGCAATCGAGCAAAAGAAAACTGAAGCTGAAGCCAAAAAATCTGGCACTGGAAAACCACGTGCGATTTTGGGCAAGGATGTTGCGACCGCCGCTCTGGTTAACATTTATACCCGTTTTACTGGCGCGGATGGATTAAGGTACTTTACCGATCTTGACGGCGCCGTCTCATGGTTGAAGACATTTAAAAAGTAATCACTGGAAATAAAAAGAACCGGGAGCAGGTTGTTATTTTGCTCCCGGTTCTTGCATGAAAAAAACTGATTACTTGCTGACGAGCTTGCGTACGGCATCCAACTGACCATTGGAACCGAGGTACTCATTCTTGGCGACGATGAATTTGGCATATTCCGCCATGAACACCTTGCCGATGGGGCGGAGGTCAAAGTTTTCGGGGTGTTCGTTGAAGTATTCACGATGGACGCGCGTCCAGACCAGGCGGCCGTCGGTGTCAATGTTGATCTTGGTGACGCCGAGTTCGGCAGCGCGTTTGAACTGGGTGGCATCCACACCCTTGGCGCCCTTGAGGCTGCCGCCGGCTTTATTGATGCGTTCAACTTCTTCCTGGGGAACCGAGCTGGAGCCGTGCATCACCAGGGGGAATCCGGGTAATTTATCCTGAATCTCTTTAAGAACATCAAAGTGTAGACCCTGTGATCCGCTGAACTTGAAAGCGCCGTGGCTGGTGCCGATGGCGCAAGCCAGTGAATCGCAGCCAGTCAGTTTTACAAATTCGGCAGCCTGGGCAGGATCGGTCAGTTTGGCGTTGGCTTCATCGACCTTGACGTGTTCTTCCACACCACCGAGCTGTCCTAATTCCGCTTCAACCACAATGCCTTTCTTGTGGGCGGCTTCGACAACGCGCTTGGTGATTTCAACATTTTTTTCAAATGGCTCAGAAGAGGCGTCAATCATGACAGAAGAGTAGAAACCGCTGTTAATGCAGTCGTAGCAGGTTTCTTCATCGCCATGATCAAGATGAACGGCAAAAACGGCTTCTGGGAAGACCTGGTCGGCAGAGCGGATAAGGCCTTCAAGCATGAGTTTATGCGTATAGCTGCGAGCGCCTTTACTGATCTGAATAATAAAAGGAGCCTGGCTGTCAACGCAACCACGGAAGAGACCCATGGTCTGTTCGAGGTTGTTGATGTTGTAGGCTCCGATGGCGTACTTGCCGTAGGCGGCTTTAAACAATTCTTTCGTGGTTACGATCATGTCTATCTCCTTAAGATATAACTCCCAATGGGAGGGATGGTCTGGAAATAATTATATTCCTGTTTTTCGTTAATGGCGCAGGTTGTCTGGATGAGATTCCACCCAATCTACAATGAATGATCAAATCACCCATTCTCAGGAAAGGGTGGGGATTGTTTGTATAATAAATGGGTGAGGATAAATGAGTCTTGATCCATTCCGGTTTTCTACGAGATGGGATGTGGCTTTCATACGGCTGCGTAATTATTGGTTTCGATTCGGATATTAATTTTGAAACTGAAAAAACTGTTTTACTTATTGTGTATCACCTGCCTGATTTTAGCTTGTAATTTGCCCATCCAACAAGCCCTGAATCACGGTGATGAGATTGTTTTCCCCACGTCACGAACCCTGCCCACGTTCACTTCCGAGAGCGCAAACTCAACGCCAGCTTTGTTTCCGACAGATGAATACCTGCAAATCATTCAACAACCCTTGATCTTGCAAGACGGCCGATATCGATATTTTGCACAGTCGGGGGATACCTTGACTGCTGTAGCGAGACGCTTTAATGTACAGTCTGAGTTGGTTCAATCCCCACAGCCAATCCCGAACAGTGGATTAATCCCGCCCGGTCAACTTTTGATCATCCCGGACGAGTTGGGGGTGATTGATAACAGGTCATTGCTTTTGCCTGACAGTGAACTGATTTTCTCACCGGGAGTTGAAGGGTTTGACCTGGAAAACTTCGTCAATCAACAAGGCGGATACCTGTCTGAGTTTCAACAACTGATCGAGGGAGAATGGTTCTCAGGCACTGAGATTATTGAACGGGTGGCTCGCAATACGTCTGTCAATCCACGGCTGCTGCTGGCAGTGGTGGAATTTCGCTCTGGCTGGGTAACCTCGGTTCCAGATTCGATTGATTCAGTTTCACCGTTGGGATTTCATTACTCGGATTTCCCCGGTTTCTATTTGGAATGTTCTCTGGCAGCTAAATGGATGAACATGGGATATTACGGCTGGCGGAAAGGTGATTTCACCCGGCTCACTTTTTATGATGGCGGCTCGATGAGGATTGATCCTCACACGAACCCCGGAACCGCGGCTCTGCAATACTTTTTCTCCCAGATTTACCCATTCAGATCATGGGAGGCATCTCTCTATGGAACATCGAGCTTGATGAGTGTCTATCAGAAACTATATGGTGATCCGTGGAAGTTGGCTGAAGGACAGGAGCCGATTTTTGAAGTGGGTGTGTCTGCTCCCCAACTCGAACTGCCTTTTGCGCCGGGTGAAGAATGGGCATTAACCGGCGGTCTGCACGTGGATTGGAATTCGGGCACACCCAGCGGGGCATTGGATTTTGCCCCGGTTACCGGTGAACCGCGTTGTGCTATCTCACGCGCGTGGGTGCTGGCTTCCGCTGAGGGCGTGGTCACACGTTCTGAAGAGAGTATCGTCGTCATCTCGTTGACCGATCAGGAGGGTGGCTTCACAGGATGGCAGCTCTTTTATATGCACATCGCAGATGCAGATAGAATCCCGCTGGGAGCGCGTGTGACGCTTGATGAACCTATCGGCCACCCGTCATGTGAAGGAGGGCTGGCCACAGGCACTCATGTTCATATCGCTCGTAAATATAAAGGGGAGTGGATTGGAGCAGGGGAACCTTTTCCGTTAATCCTTAGCGGATGGACGGCTTTACCGGGTGAAATGCAGTTCAGGAGCAACCTGGTGAAAGATGGTGAGGTGGTTACTGCGAGACAGGATGGGGGAATTGATTCACGAATTTTTCGTTGAGGCTTCGTCATCGTCAATAACGTAATCGGGGAGATCAGCTTCTTCAACATCACGGGCTGAGACGACTTTTCCGCGGACAGACATGCCGGCTTTATGCACCGAATTTGGATCGCCAGAAACAAGTGGGTGCCAGTCTGGCAGAGGTTTGCCTTCAGCTAACAGCCGATAGGCGCAGGTGTCGGGCATCCATTTCAAGGTAGAGGCAAGAGCGGGGGTAAGCGTGAGGCAGGTGGGTACAAGGACAGACCGTTCTGAGTAGCGGGTACAGCGGCAGTGATAGATTTCAAGTAATTCACACACCACATTGGTGTGATAGATTCTACCGGTGTCTTCGTCTTCGAATTTAATCAAGCAGCATTTGGCACAGCCATCACAGAGAGACTCCCATTCTTCGGGGGTTAGCTGCTCAAGGGTTTTTGTCTGCCAGAACGGAAGTTGTTCCAAGTTGTTCTTTTCTATTAAGTAATTTGGCTAACAGTAACTTTATTTTATCTTAAGGAATTGGTGTACAGAAGAACTAGTAATCAACAAAACACCATAGTTGTAAAATGACAAAATAATATTTCAAGATGTGAAATATGAAATTAGAAGGGAGAAATGAGGACGTGATTTTTTTCATTACAACTGAACAAATCTACATGAACACCTATACGGTTCAATTGCTATTCAAATTTTCCTTTCTTAAAGTATAACAAAATCCAATTTTTTAATTATGACAAAAAACTAGATAAGTGCCACATTTTATCATTGTCTGGATTGAGAGTTGTTAATTTTGTGTCTCACTTAGTGTATAATGTGATACACAAACCGATTTGTTTCTCATAGCTGAGACTCAAATTTTCAACAAATGATTTGACCAAGAGGAAGTGATATGGGTCCTTATACTCCCCAAAAATTGCCAGTCGACATCGGTAAGCTAAACTGGCAGGCAGCTGCAATCAGAATTGGCCAAGCAAATTCTTCATTAGCTTATTACAACGGAATTCTCAACTCGATCCCAAATCCAGCTATCTTTTTGTCTCCTCTAGAAACGAAGGAAGCTGTTCTCTCCTCACGTATTGAGGGCACGATCACAACGGTGGACGAAGTACTAAAATACGAAGTTGATCTCAAGCCTGAATCGATTAATAAGCAGGAAGATATCATTGAAGTATTAAATTATCGAAAAGCGACCCGCGCTGCAAAAGAATGGCTTAATCGGGATTTACCCTTCAATCTTACCTTGATCTGTGGTGTTCAAAATGAATTGATTGATGGTGCTAGAGGCAAGGATAAACATCCCGGTGAAATTCGCAAAGAACAGGTTTGGATTGGACCAAAAGGTTGTCCAATCGACAAAGCTGTCTATGTTCCTCCCGAACCCTTGGGGCTTAAGAATCATTTGGATAATCTGATTGATTTCATGAATCTATCAGATCAAGAATATTTAGTTCAAGCAGCAATCATGCACGCTCAGTTCGAAATCATCCATCCGTTCTATGATGGAAATGGCCGCACAGGACGAATTTTGATTCCTCTCTTTTTATGGCGAAAAGGATTGATTTCTGCGCCAATGTTTTATATCAGTGAATTTTTTGTTGAAAAACGTGATCTGTATGTGGAAAATCTACGTCGAATAACTAACGAGAATGATTGGGAATACTGGATCCTTTTCTTTTTAGAAGCAGTCCAAATCCAGGCGAAAAGAAACAATGAGAAAGCCACTCAGGTTTTACATCTATATAAAGAGATGCGTGACCGAATCGTTGATCTCACCAAATCCCCTTATGCGTTAAAAATGCTAGATTCACTCTTCTCCGCGCCCATCATGAAAACAGCGGATTTTATCAAGTTTGCGGGATTGGAACCCAAGAGTGCTCATCGCATTATCTCGAAATTGAAAGACGAGAAGATTCTGGTGACGGTTCAGAAGCATTCGGGGAGAACATCTGAAATACTTGCCTTTGATAAGCTATACCAGATCGTCCGATGAGATTTAATTTCTCACATTAGCAAGTAAGTGACCAAAAAATCAACATATCTTCCGCAAGTGAGACGCCCTGAACAGAATCGGTTTTGTCCAGTGAGGGAGTTGTTTTGGTAATTTTTTCACGTTACTGTTGATTGATTTAATATCTGAGGTTCTTTTTAATGTTGGATATCCAAAAATTATTAGCGAAGCAGAATACCGCGTAGCTTGCTACGCCGGTTCCATGCTTTGAGGTGGCTGATGCACTTGCTTTTGCGTAATACTCCGCCAGCTTGCTGCGGAGATAGCAAAAGCAAAGCCACCGGTTTATTGGATTGGACAAGAACTGGATAATTGCTTCAACAATCAAAATAGTAAAAATAACAAGGGATTAATCTTTTTTTCAAAGTGGTCGAAACTATTAATATGAATATTTCAGGCGCATCCATGGAAAGTGTTTTAGCCACCATGGCTACCAGCAATGCTCACACGCAGGTGCAGATGGAGATCTCAATGGCTGTGTTGAAGAACCAGCAAGATCAAGAAAAGGCACAGGCACAAGCTTTGCTGCAAATGATCACCAGCACGTCATTGGATGGCAACGGCACACTGGTGAATCGAACCGCATAACCGAATAGAGCATCTTATTTAATTGCAGGGACAAACAACTGTCCCTTGGTTGTTTTAATCAGGGAGGATGATAAACGGAATCTTTATGAAAACCTTATTTGATTTCAATTAATTCTCGCCTATAATCAAAACTAGGGTCATGTCATGATCCCTCTTATCTATTGGGTTGGCATTGAACACTTTGATCAAAATACAGCAAAATCTTCTTTTCCCTATTGCCATATTGACTTTGATTTCAGTCGCTCTGGCAGGCTGTTCTTCGAGCAGTACGGGCAGTTCTGGCGGCAATTCCAACATGGTGCGTATTAACACACCAACGAATGAGATGGTTGAAAATTCATTTGCCAACCAAACGGCAGAAGTAACTTTCACACCCACTGAGACTGCCACACCAGGCGCGACGTTCACTCCAACAGCCACCGCGACTTCCATCAGCACCGCCACGCCGATCCCCACACCAACACCGCTGCCGGCACCTTTTTTGGATACTTTTATTGCGAATTTGGTTAATGGAAATCAATGGCAGGTTGTGGGGGTGTACGTGGAAGATGTTCTTGCCCTGCGGGTGGTGCAACAGCCCAGTTCAGACCCGGCTTATGTCTCAACGCTTCAAAATACAGCCACCTATTTTGCCATGGTGAATCAGGTGACCGGCAACACAGGTTTGCTGGCTCATAATTATCTCGCCGGTGTTTATTTTTTTAACCTGTCACCAGGCCAGGAAGTGGTGATGATTTACGGAGACGGAAATACAGATTCATACATTGTCTCAGGTTTTCAGGAATATCAGGCGCTTAGCCCAAACAGCCCGACCAGCAATTTTGTTAATTTGGAAACTGGTGAAACACTCAGTTCCACAGATCTTTTCTACCGTGTGTTTGGAGGTGGCACCAAGACCACCTTCCAAACCTGTATCGCTCAGGGAAGTGAAGATTCGTGGGGCAGGCTTTTTGTGATTGCCCCGCTTGAATAGGAATAGGCAAAAGGAGGAAGTATGGCAACGAACCGAGGTAGTTTTTCAAGGTTTCAAAGGGGATGGCGCATCCAGGTGATCTTCATCGCCGCTTTCGCGGCAGGCGCGTTGATCTGGTCAATTTTGGTCACGCCCATGTATCGAGCGGAAGCCAAATTTCTGGTGTATCCCAATGACACGCTGACCAGCAGCAAAGATGTGGTTAGCAGTCTGGATACTCTGGATAAGCGCACTATTTCTACCACCTACGCTGACATACTGGACAGCAACCGGGTTTATCTGGATACAATCAACCGGCTGCAGCTGGATGAGGCTTCCTTAAAAGACTTTAGAGTCTATTCAGAAGTACAGGCCAATACCAATATTCTGGTACTCTACGTTGAAGGTCCCGATCCGAAGACAGCCGCCTTGTTAGCCAACAATATCGGGCAAAACGGCATCAGCTATATCAAGAGTCTGTACCAGGTCTTCAATATTTCCTTCCTGGATACCTCGATGGAGCCTGTCACCCCATTCAGACCCCGGCCTTTGATCGATACCTTGATCGCAGTTGGTGCTGGTTTGGTGGTGGGGTTGCTCTTCCTGATTCTGCGGGAGACGCTTCGAGTGCCATTGGAAACCCTGCGCGAACGTTCGGTCACAGACAAACAATCCATGGCTTATACACGTAAGTTCATGATTCGATCCATGGTGCAGGAATTGGTGAAGAAACAGCCTGAACCGTTGGGGTTTGGGGTTATCTATTTACAGGGAATCGAAGACTTAATTGAAAACTTGCCCGATCGAGTGACGAACCGGCTACTCCAAGATGTGGTTGAACGATTGCATGATCAGTTGCGTGGCAATGATATCGTCGGCCGCTGGAGCAAACTAGAGTTCTGTGTACTGCTTCCTGCAACCAATGATTTTGCGTCGCAAAAGACTTTCGAGCGTCTGATCAGCGCACTCGAAGAACCCTTGATAATGGAATCAGGAGAAACCATACCGTTGACTCCCAAGGCTGGTGTGGTAACAAGCCACGAAGGGGATACCAGCGATTCAATGGCTGTCAGGGCTGAAGAAGCGCTTAAGAATGCCCGTTCCGGCGCCGATAAACTGGTCATGGCGAAGTGACCGGGAGGATAAGATGAAACGAACCTTTCTTTTTCAACTACTCGGCGTCATATTGGCAATCGGAATGATCTCAGGCTTGAAGGGAGTTCAACCAGTTCAAGCTGCGGATAGTGGCGAGGCTGAACTGACCCTTTCAGACCTGGGTCTGACTGCTCCGCAAATTCTTACTGGACCGCTTTCCGAATCCTCCTTACTTTTTAACTTACCTTTAAACTGGATGCCGCAAGGTGGGGCCCGACTTGAACTGAACATCTCGGCTTTTTTCTCATCGCTGGTGGCTGCTGAATCAACCAATGCGGTTTCAGGCCTGGTGGGCGGTGATTTAAGCGTTTACTTAAATGATACTTTGTTGGGAGTAACTACTCTTACCCAGGCAGGGCAGCAAACTGTGACCATCGAGTTTGACGGCACTTTGCTTAAAACAGCTGTTCGCAACAGCGTCAATATGCTCAAGATTCGTTGGGACGGATCAATTTCCTGTTCGATGAACCTGCTTTCAAGCGTAACGGTCATGCCGAATTCAAAAATGATTTTTAATTTCGGTGAAAGTTCCGAACCGCTGACGTTAAACAGTTTTCCATCCCCGTTTATCGTTGAAAAAGCCATCCGTACGGTACCCTTGAAAATTGTTCTGCCGGCTGCTCCCAGCGCCGGAGAATTGCGGGCGGCTATGATTCTGGCGGCCGGGGTGGGTCAAATCTCCGGTGGTCAAATGACCGCGGATATCGTATCGATGACTGATTTTCGTGTCTCTGATACACTGAAACAGAATGTTTTCTTCGTGGCAAACACAGACACATTAAAAACGTTATCGCTGGCTACCTATAACATTTCTGAAGGACTGCAAGTTGCCGAAGGTGAAGGGCTGCTTTACTTCTTTGAGCCAAAAGGTGGATATGGGATGTTGGTTAGCGGAGACGAAACTGGCATCATCATGGCTGCCCAGGCGGCAGCCGCCAACCAGGTGATCGCAGGCGGTGATGCCCGCATCATGGTGATCAGTAGCGTCAACCCTTCTACAGCAGTCACTGGTGTGGAAGACATGACTCTTGAAGAGTTGGGCGTCGGTGAGATGGTTTTCACCCAGCCGGACCAACTGGTGCATACCGTAGATTTCTTTGTTCCGGCCGGCAACCAAGTCAGGTCTGATGCCTCATTTAATCTGGTGATCAGTCATTCTCAGCAGCTCGATTATCTGAGTTCGGGTTTGCAGATGAAGGTGAATGGCTATCCGGCGGTTAGTTTGCGACTTAATGACAATACCTCCAATCAGGCGGCATTCACCTTGATCATGCCTGCCAACCTGGTGCATCCAGGCAGGAATACTCTCGAGTTTGTGGCAGATCTGAGCACTCGTGATTTGTGTACAGCTCCCACTGAAACCGTAGCGTGGCTGAGGGTGAGTTCCAGCTCGCTGTTGCACCTGCCGCTTGAAAGCGCGGTGGGGGGCAACCTGCTTGCCAAAACATTTGGCGATTTTCCCAATGCCTTCCTGTCGGGTTCCGGCCTGAACGATATAACTATGGTTATTGCTCCGGGTGAGATTGGTTATATTCGTTCTGCCGCGAAACTGGCAAATTTGCTTGGCGCGGCGCTGCCCGACCATACTGTCTTTGGTTTAAACGCTCTTTTCTCGGATTTTGCAGAAGCTGTGCAGGCGAGTGCCAACAGCATGATCCTGATTGGAAAACCATCTGACTTCCCCGCTTTATCAGATAAGACAGCTTTCCCCTCGATGGTCTTCACTACTGACAATTCGCTGAGCGATCAAAGTGTTTTGCAGTTGGTAGGTCAACCTGAAGCAGGTACTGATGTTGGGTATCTGGCCATCCGTGGATTTGATGTGTCAACCAACCGCATCTTAATGGCTGTTCTTGGCAACGGTACAACTGGGGTTGAACTGGCGACGAACGTTCTGACCAGTGTGGATTCCGCGAAGAACAATTTCGTCATGGTGGTAGCTGACAATGTCCAGAGCGGTTGGCTGGATGATGGAATTGCCACAGGCGAACTTGCTCCAACCCAGATTGAAACTCCGGTAGATAGCATTGGGGTGGACCCAGTGCAGGCGTTTCGCCGGGGTATGATGACTTGGGTTGTACCGGCTCTGGCAGTTATGCTGGCTGTGATGCTGCTCTTTATTTACATTGAGATTCGACAGGCAATTCAAAAGAATCGTTAAGTAGAAATTTGATGTCACTCAAACAAGTCCTTGCATGTTCTAACAAGGACTTGTTTTTTTGCGAGAAGAGGGAAGCCCTAATTTTTTTAGTACAATTGACAGGCAGATCATCAATGCTAGATTTTGGAGTAATGTGAACAATTTCATTCCGATTCCCCTCCAATTTACAAAGGGACGCAATTTATCACCAGCCTTCGCCGGTTGATTCTGGATTCCTTCGCGGGTGTTTGACAGGGTAAGGAGAACCTGTGGTGTGAATCCGTGTTTCTTTTGGCGAAAGGTTGAACAATGATGAATCGTGTTGAAAAGCAGCTGCCATTTGGCATTCCGCGTGATCTTTTGATCCTCGCGGTGGGGATGATGTTTTGGGGGTTGGGGGAAGGTCTATTCATTTTCTTTTATCCGCTTTCGATTCAGCGGTGGAATACTGACACGGTGCAAATTGGCGCCATCCTAAGCTATCTGGGGGTGTTGATGGCGTTGGTTCAGATACCGGCTGGCAGGTTGTCTGATCGGTTTGGGTCATTACCGTTGGTCAAGGCCGGTTTCATGTTGGGGGTGATCGCGGCTGTCGTTATGGCTTTTGCAAAATCACTGCCGCTTTTCCTGGTGGGGCTTTCAGCCTACACGTTGACCTCATTTATCGGAGCCCCGATCAACAGTTACATTACGGTCATGCGCGGCGATTGGAAGCCGCAGCGGGCGATGACGTTTATCTCAGGTGCAGCACAGGTTGGGGGGATTCTCGGTCCCATGTTGGGCGGTTGGATTGGCCAAAAAGCGGGATTCAATGCTATTTTCATGTGTTCTGCTGTATTCTTTTTGATTTCAACAGCTTTAATTTTCTTGACTCGAAAACCCGCAACGAATTTAACTATTGAACAGCAATCAGGAAAAACAACTCCAATTAAAAACCCTCGTTTTTTACTGCTTTGTGCGATTGTTTTAATCACGATATTTGCACTCAGCATGCCGCAGCAACTGACATCGCTCTACCTTCAAGAGGTCCATCATCTATCAGTGCAGCAGATTGGCATGACCGGCACGGTTGCCGGAATCGGCGCTACCTTGATCATGTTTACGCTGGGCAATTTAAATGCGCCGCTTGGCATGGTGTTGGGCCAGGTTTTTCTCATCTTGTTCTCATTGTTCATGTGGCGGGGCGAAAGCGTGCTTGTTTTTTATGGCGGCTATCTTTTCGTGGGCGGTTACCGGTATTACCGATCCATGGCAATGGCTGAGGCGCGTCCGATGGTGAAGGCTGCGGATGTCGGGCTGGCATATGGGATGCTGGAAACCTGTAACGCTCTGGCTGTCATCTTCGCACCGCTGGCTGCCGGATTGCTCTATCGCGGGAACCCGCATTGGGTATATATTGCGGCGCTGAGTTTGTTGGTAATCATGATTGTGCTAACTTTTGTTATCACCAGAAAACTAAAGTGAATCGCTGCCATGATTACTACTTATTGGTCAGAATTGAATCTGACCTTGATTCGGTTTAAAATAAAAGTCCGCCTTAGCGTATTAATTAGGAAACGTTTTTTTCCAGGAGCCTCATGTCTGAATCGCGTTCTTATGCAAACCAATTTCTGATGAAAGATTTTCAACAAAAACGGGCGTTCTCTAGTTTTCTGCCCGGTGTTGCAGGACTGCGGGGAATTCCCATGTGGGTGTTTTACGTCAATCGCGGGCAGGGGATTGCCGGGTTTGGAGTGGAAAGCAAGGACCATCCCATCATGGAATACCAGTGTGCCCAAAGGGCGTATCAATGCGTTTCAAAGGTGGGGTTTCGCACCTTTATCAAAGGCCAGCGCAATGGGGTGGAATGGACGTATGAACCTTTTGGCGGGGGTCCTTCTGACAAGGTGCAACGCAACTTATTAACCGGACTAAACGAATTCGAGATTGAAGAGGTTAACGAAACCCTGGGGCTGTGTACCAGCGTGGTCTATTATCTGCTTCCGAATGAACCGTTTGGCGCCCTGGTGCGAAAAGTCACCTTCACAAACATTGGTCAGGGAACGTTGAATTTGGAGGTCATTGACGGTTTGCCGGTGATGTCTTCTTACGGCATCTCTGATTGGACACTCAAACACATGGGCAGGACGATTGAAGCCTGGATCGAGGTTCAGAATCTTGATCAAAACCTGCCTTTTTTCCATATCAAAGCCAGTTCGGATGACAAGCTGCATGTGGAGGTGATCGAAGCCGGTAATTTTGCCCTGGCGTTTGAAAATAAACAACTGTTGCCTGCCCTGGTGGACCCAGAAAAGGTGTTTAGTCTGGATACCGCCTTCGGCTTTCCGCAGAAACTAAAAGAGAAAGATCTCTCTGCCATTCTGAGGGATACTCAGGTGGTTCAAGGCCGGACGCCGTGTGCCATGTTCGGCAGCGCAATGGAAATTCCTGCTGGCAGGCAGTGTTCATTCACCAGCCTGTACGGCCATGCTTCGCGGTTGGAAGTGATCCAGTCTCAGGCAAAGCGTATGCTCGCCCCCGGTTTCATGGAAGCAAAACTGGAAGAAGCCCGTAAACTGGTGATGGACTTGACAGACGCTGTGAAAACGGAATCAGCCTCCGGGTTGTTTGACGGTTATTGCAGACAAAACTTTCTGGATAACGTGATGCGCGGCGGCGTGCCTCTTGTGCTGGGCGGCAAGCATGTCTATCATACCTACTCGCGCAGGCACGGCGACCTTGAACGAGACTACAACTTTTTTGTTGTTGCTCCTGAATATTTCAGCCAGGGCAACGGAAGTTATCGCGACATCAATCAGAACCGGCGCAGTGATGTTTTCTTCAACCCTCAGGCTGGTGATTTCAACATTCGACAGTTCATGAGCCTGATTCAAAGCGATGGGTACAATCCGCTCACTTTGCAGGGCTCCACGTTTACGGTATCTGCCGGCGAAGTGGATAGATTGGTTGCTCTGAGTAAAAAGCCAGCCATATTAAAAGAATTACTTGAAGGAGAGTTTACTCCTGGTCGTTTGCTTACTGCGGCGATGCAGGCTGAATTGCTGGTTTCTGAGCAGGAGTTTCTCGAAACGGTTTTTTCAAAAGCCGAACAGCACCTGCAAGCCGTCCACGGAGAAGGCTATTGGTGCGATCACTGGTCTTACAACCTTGACTTGGTGGAAGCCCACCTGACGATTTTCCCCGATGAAAAGGAACACCTCCTCTTTGATTCAATACGGCTACCTTTCTATGAAGATGCTCACCGTATCAACCCGCGCAGTGAACGTTTTGTGCTGGATGATGGGCATCCGCGTCAGTTCAATGTTCTGATCAAGGATACTGAAAAGGAAGCCATGATCCAGTCTCGAAAAGACGACGCATTCTGGAGCCGCGCCGATCACGGCAAGGGTGAGATTTTCAAACTGCCGCTGATTTCCAAGATGGCATTGATCGCCCTCCTGAAGTATGCCGCTCTGGATCCCTCCGGTTTTGGGGTGATGATGGAAGGCGGAAAGCCGGGCTGGTATGATGCTCTTAACGGCATCCCGGCTTTGTTTGGTTCCTCGATGCCTGATAGTTATGAATTGCTGCGCCTGATCAATTTCCTGTTGGGTGCCCTAACAGTAAGCAGCCGTAAAGTAATCCTCCCAGTCGAAGGAATTGAGTTGGGAAAAAAGATGGAATCTACTTTAGCAAGCCAACTTTCTGCATTTACTCTTTGGGAAGCGCTTTCTGATGCAGTGGAGCATTACCGCGAAATCACCCGGCTCGGGTTTGATGGAACCTGCCAGGAGATTGACCTTGCCCCTGTGCTTTCCTCCATGCAGGCAAGGCTGGCAATCAACCTGGAGAAAGCCGAAGCCCTGGCGGGAGAAATTCCAGCTACCTATTTTATCCATGAAGTGAAACAATATGAACTGACTGGCCGCAAGGACGAGCAGGACAGGGAGATCATCCGCGTGACCAAATTTGAGCCGAAGCCATTGCCTGCCTTTTTGGAGGGTCCTGTGCGGCGCACTCGTACGTTGGATCAAAAAGGGGTGGGCGATTTGTATCGCAAGATTCGAAAAAGCAGCTTGTTTGACAAAGAACTCAATATGTATCGCCTGAATGCCAGCCTGGAGGAGATGCCCCACGAAATAGGCCGCGCTCGTGCGTTCACACCCGGCTGGCTCGAGAACGAATCCATCTGGCTGCACATGGATTTTAAATATCTGCTTGAACTACTGCGAGCAGGGCTCTATGAAGAGTTTTATCGTGAGTTGAAGGTTCATCTGCCTGCGTTTATGGATGCGGAGACTTATGGGCGGAGCCCTTTGGAAAACAGTTCGTTTATTGCCAGCAGTGTGCATCCCGACCCTGCCGTACATGGCAACGGGTTTGTGGCGCGCCTGAGCGGCTCAACCGCGGAGTTTCTCAGCATGTGGGTGATGATGACCTTGGGAAAACAGCCTTTTGTGGTGGAGGATGGCGAATTGATCATGAGGCTTCACCCCATTTTGCCGGGCTGGCTGTTTAAAGAAGACGGCACCTTCACCTTCCGCATGCTGAACAGCTGTGACGTCACCCTGCACAATCCGCGGCGAGTGGACACTTTTACAATCAACCCGCGAGAGTTGACCCTTAAAACCATGGAGGGCGAATCGGCAAACTTTAAGGCAGATACTCTTCCGCCGCCCTATGCCCTGATGATGCGTCAAGGTAAAATTGCATCGCTGGATGTGCAGTATTAATCCCAAGTGGAGCGAGACAAGATGACATCGTCTGATCATAAAAATTGGAAGTTTGTTGATGAACAGGGTACTTTCAAACTGGATAATCCGCTTGACGGTAGTTATTTATATTTACCCCTTGTCAACCAGGCAGGGATGATGTCTTGCGTGACCCCTACGTTTAACGGCGACGCCAAGGCGGATCAAAACGCTTTTCTACTGTTGCCAACTTCCGTGGAAGATTTGCACAACAGCCGTTCTGCCCGCAATTTTTGGGTGCTGGTGGATGGCACTCCCTGGTCGGCAACCGGCGGAAGTGCTGCCCAGACAGCCCAACGCTTTTCCAGTAAATCGGAACCAGCAGAGCTTGAAGCTGGACTCTTGTGGCAGAAAATCACGCGTTCACATAAACCAAGCGGCTTGAAAGCCGAAGTGACCTCTTTTGTTCCCATGACATCAGACCGCTTGGAGTTGATGCGGGTGACGTTCACTAACTTGGGTAAAAAAGAAGTTCAACTCACACCCACGACTGCGGTTCCGATCTTCGGTCGTTCGGCGGATAATCTGCGCGATCACCGTCATGTGACCTCGCTATTGCACCGTACGACCTGCGTAAAGAACGGCGTGGTGGTTAAACCCACCCTGTCTTTTGATGAGCGGGGACATACCCATAATCACCTGCGTTATGCTGTTCTGGGTACAGCCGGTGATGGAAGTGCTCCAATCGGATTCTTCCCCTTGGTGGAAGATTTCATCGGAGAAGGCGGCAGCCTCGATTGGCCCCAGGCAGTGGTCGAAAACCTTCCTCCGGCTCAAAAAGCTGTCAAGGCAATGGATGGCTTTGAGAGCATCGGCGCTCTGCGTTTTACCGATCTTGTTTTGAAACCCGGTGAATCCACCAGTTATATTGTGGTGCTGGCTATTCTCGAAGAAGACCAGGATTTGAACGCGGTTGTCAAAAATTATGCTTCAGCGGCCAAATTTGAAAAATTATTGAAAGCGAACCAGGCTTTTTGGCGGCAGAAAACCGAATTGCTGGAATTTAAAACCGGAGATGCTAATTTCAACGGTTGGTTAAAGTGGGTTGGAATCCAGCCTGTTTTACGCCGTTGGATGGGGAATTCATTTCTCCCATATCATGACTATGGCCGCGGCGGCCGGGGCTGGCGTGATCTCTGGCAGGATGCCCTGGCGCTGCTCTTGACCGAGCCGGGGGATGTGTCAGAAATGCTCTACAACAATTTTGCCGGTGTGCGCATGGATGGCAGCAATGCCACCATCATTGGCAGCCAACCAGGCGAGTTCAAGGCGGACCGCAACAACATTCCGCGCGTGTGGATGGATCACGGTGCCTGGCCGCTTTTGACGGTTGCCCAATATCTTGACCAGACTGGTGATCTCGATTTTCTGCTGCGAGAGCAGGTCTATTTCAAAGATCGTTTGAGCCACCGAGCCAAAAAAGTGGATGCGCTTTGGAAATCCAGCGACGATACCCGGTTAACATCGAAAGATGGAAGTCTGGTATATGGCAGTTTGCTTGAGCATATGCTCATCCAGCATCTAACCGTTTTCTATAACGTAGGTGACCACAACGTTATGCGCCTGGAAGGGGCAGACTGGAATGACGCCTTGGATATGGCGGCAGACCGCGGCGAAAGCGTTGCGTTTACGGCGTTGTATGCATCGAACCTGCGCGTGTTGAGCGAATTATGCCTGGCTCTCGAAAAGAAGGGCATCAAGCAAGTTGAACTTATCAAGGAACTTGATGAACTGCTTAATACTCCAGCAAGTGATCATTCTTCAGTGGAAGCCAAGAATAAACGCCTGCAAGCCTATTTTGACAAGGTAGCTCATACTGTAAGCGGAAAGAAATCCAGCTATAAATTGTCTGATCTGGCAGCCAATCTGGCTGAAAAGGCAGATTCGCTTATCAAACACCTGCAAAAACAAGAGTGGGTGACCGACAGCAAGGGCAACGGCTGGTTCAATGGCTATTATGACAACCAGGGGCAGCCTGTGGATGGGGAAAATGCTGATGGCATTCGCATGACCCTGACCGGTCAGGTTTTTGCCTTGATGGGCGGCATTGCCTCAGACGAACAAACTGCTAAAGTGGTCAAAGCGGCTGATCAATACCTGTATGACAAGACAGTGAACGGTTACCTCCTGAACACTTATTTTGGTGAGGGCACCCAAGATTTGGGGCGCGCCTTTGGATTTGGCTTTGGACACAAAGAAAACGGGGCCATGTTCAGCCACATGGCAGTCATGTATGGCAACGCGCTTTACAAACGCGGATTGGCTAAAGAGGGTTGGAAGGTACTTTCAGGAATGTATCAGCAAAGCAGCTCCTTTGAACGTAGTCATATGTATCCCGGATTGCCCGAATATTTCAACAGCCGCGGGCGGGGAATGTATCCCTTCCTGACCGGTTCAGCTTCGTGGTATTTGCTGACCCTGCTGACCGAGGTTTATGGCATCAGGGGTCGGTTGGGTGATTTGGTGTTGGCTCCACGTTTGCCAGCTGAGCTAGGGAAAAATGTTAGTGTAGCCATCCAGTTTGCCGGAAAAGCCCTTGAAATCGAATATCTAAACCCACAAGGACTAAGCGGAAAAGCTTGCTCTATTACAAAAGTGGAGATCAACGGCAAGCCGCATAATTTCTCCTCTGCTGAAACGGTGCTCTCACGGGATGAAATTGTATTGCTGAAAGAAAAATCCAAAATCACAGTAACGCTGGGAAAGTAGAAACAACATGATCGAAGATAAAGAACTTGAAATCAAGGAATTTCATGGCATCGGTTATCTGCCCATGGTTGATTACGGCACCTGGCGGGTGGCTTACCTGCGTTATATCGATGAACTGATTCCCCGCAATATCAAACGCGTGGAGCGTCATGTTGAAACGGATGAAGTCTTTGTGCTTCTCGAAGGCAAAGCGCTGCTCTTCATTGGGAAGGGCGATGAACAGGTGGAAGAGTTGGTCCCGCTGGTGATGGAGCCGCTTAAAATTTACAATGTCAAAAAGAACTGCTGGCATAGCTGCGTATTATGTCACGATGCCACCATTTTGTTGGTTGAAAATAGAGATACCAGCGTAAAGAACACTGATCACTGTGCCTTGGATGACGACCTGTGCCAGGTAATCATTGACGCTTCTTTCAAGGAACAACCCGGCGAGTGGGAAAACGTGTAAAGAATTTTCTGCTCATATTAGTAAAAACCCCGATATTTGATAATCAATAATCGGGGTTTTGATTCCTGAAATCTTACACAAGATTACAAATTAGATAATCTTCAACACACCATCTTCAATTTGCCAGATGGTTGAGGCATAGCGTTGAATGAAATAGCGGTCATGCACCACGGTAAGGATGGTGCCTTCAAACTCGGATAGAGCATTCTCAAATTGAGCTCGAGAAGTAAGATCCAGGTGGTTGAGGGGTTCATCCAGCATTAGAAAGTTGCAGCCGCGAGCCACCATGCAGGCTAATGACAACCGGGCGCGTTGGCCATAAGAGAGACTGTCAACCGGGGTGAAAACATCATCGCCGGTAAACAGGTATTTATGTAGGAATGCTCGAGATTCCGTTTCATTCATGTTGACACTCCGTTGAAAAGTGGTGAGGGCATTTTGCTCTGAAACAAGATCTTCCTGTTCCTGGGTGATGTAACCGGGAATGACGTTGGCGCCCATGCGGCAGCGGCCTGCCGAAACAGGCAGTTGACCGGCGGCTGTTCTCAGCAGAGTGGTCTTGCCGCAGCCGTTGGGACCGATCAAAGCTGCCCGTTCGCCATAGCGCAAAACAGCATTCAGATTGTGAAGAATCACCGTATCGCCATAACCAATTGAAAGATCTTCCAGGACCAGCACGTTGCGGCCGCTTTCGGATGTGGCGGCAAAATCTATTTTCATCTGCCAGGAGGAACGGGGTTTCTCAATGTGATCTTCATTCAACAGTTTATCAACCCTGGCTTCAATGCTCTTGGCGCGTTTGACCGTTGCCAGACCACGATTGGCAAAAAAACCTTTGGCAAACTTGTCGCCTGTATCCGCCTTGCCACCTTTGCGAAAAGTAGCAATGCCGCGCATGTGACGGGCAGCCTGAGTGAGTTCTCGAATCTCATTCTGTTGATCTGAATACTCCTGCCAATGACGGGCTTGTTCGACTTCTTTCTGGTCAAGGTAATCGCTGTAATTTCCAATGTAAGACTTTAGCTTATGGGTGACCGGGTCAAGCTCCAAAATGGACTGCGCCACATTATCCATGAATTGGCGGTCATGAGAAACCATCAAAACGGCACAGCGCGATTTTAAAAGCCAGGTTTCAAGCCAATCAAGCATTTCAAAATCGAGGTGATTTGTGGGCTCGTCCAACAACAAAAGGCTGGGGTTGGAAAGTAAAATACCAGCCAGACTGAGGCGGGTTTTTTGACCGCCGCTGAGCGCGGCAAGTGGAAGATCGTGAGAGAGGCCATCCAACCCGAGGGAAGCCATGACTGCCGATGCGGAATAATCGCTGGAACTGATCTGCTCAATCTTCGTCAGGACCGAATCGTACTCCTGCTGTAAACCGTTCTTTTCCGGATGGCGAACAAGTTGTTCCGCCAGTTCTTCAAGTCGGTGAGTCAATTCAGCGAGGTTTCCTTGTGCCTTTTCCAGAAAATCTGCAAGGGTATCTCCATTAGTAAAACTTCCTCCCTGGGGAAGGTAACCGAAGTTGAGGTTGGGCGGGTTAAATTGCACCACGCCAGTGTCGGCGTGTTCCTCACCGGCGATGATACGCAGGAGGGTGGATTTTCCGCACCCATTGGGACCGACCAGGGCGACTTTCTCTCCCGCGTTGATATTGAATGAGATGTCTGATAAAACGGAAGTTATTCCGTAGGATTTATTAATGTGATGTATTGCAAGCATGCTGAAACCTGACCTTTAAAAACGAAAACCGGGGGCAAATGCCC
>CAYXWV010000017.1:0-53722 GCA_964468875.1 uncultured Anaerolinea sp.
CATTTTTTGTTTCCATTTATGATTAATTTTTTGATTAGATTGTTCCGCCATACCTGGCGTTTGCGAGCGGAATAACGTTAATCACCGGTTCTTCGTAGGGATGAATGTCGCGTACTGCCTGGATGGTTTCGACAATGTTCTCTTCGCGGCAATTTACTTCGATCTTGCATTCGCTGCCGATAAAGAGTTTGCCTACCTCTCCGACTGCCGGGTTGGCACCTTCAAGCGGCCGGTACGTGCCCTGAACGGTGGTGATGCTTGTGCAGTGATCATAGTTGCCGATCTCTCCGGCATGGGTGGTTCCCAATGCTTCGAGAATGGCATCCACGCTTTCGGCCGGGCAAAATATTTCCAGTTTGAAAAATGGATTAACGTTCATGAAATCTCCTTAGTGGGCCAAGTTGCCAATCCCAAATCCGATCAACACAAATATAAACCCGCCTGTCATTCCCAGAAAAGGTCGCAGTCGTGTGTACCATTTTGCTACGCCGTTCATGCTTCCGCGCCTACCGCCAATTAGAGCCAGCAACCCGCCGCTTGCGGTTCCCAACAGTGGTGATAGAGGCAGGCCAGGCACTGAAGATTGTAAAAAGTAAGCGACAGCCAGACCTGCAATTGTTCCAATCGGAGCTGAAAGCAGCACTGCCCATGGCCGTTTTACCACCAGCCCTACCAATAATCCGATGAGTACTCCGCCAAAAAGTGCAATCACAATAGACGAGTGAGAGAGCGCACCAAAATATCCAACCAGAAAGGTAGATATTGCAATGGATACTGCTTCGGCAGCGGTGCGGGCAATAAAAGTTCCCACGCCCAGAGCGCCAATTCCGGCACCCGCTGCCATTAACCCTTCTTTAAGAGATTGGTTATTTGGGGCTGCTTCCAATGCATCTCGAATTTGTTCAGGGGTTGTATCTTTCATTCCGGGCGTGCTTACTGAGCTTGTGGCTGACTTAACCGTCGTAACGGTGACCGGTGGAACGGCTGGCCGATCAATGGGGGCGCCACAGGCGATACAACGGTTGGCACTGGCGGTATTGCTCGCGCCGCAATACTTGCAGGAAATTGATGTACTGGCCATTGGGTTCTCTGCCTTCCTTCAAACAATGTTTCAACAATAATAATTATGAAATAAACCGCCCAAAGGGCGGTTGAAAAACAGGATTAATATTTACCTTGTAACCATTCTGAAGGATCCACGGAGACACCGCTGACAATTACCTCAAAGTGCAGGTGGGGCCCTGTTACGCGGCCAGTATCGCCCACCATGCCGATGGTTTGACCGGCGGTTACATGATCACCTACTTTCACGTCAATTTGAGATTGATGCCAGTAACCGGTATAAACTCCCCAGCCATGCGAAATGAGCGTCGAACCGCCGCGGATATCCAGGTTATCAGCAAAAACTACTTCGCCATCAGCCGCAGCAAAAATAGGGGTGGATGAATTGCCTACGAGATCAATCCCGCTATGGAAGTAAATATATTCACTCCCATTATAAGATCGAATCCGTCCGAAAGATGAAATCCAATCGTTATCGAGTGGGCTTGGATAGGTAAAGCCATAGGTCCATTGTTTTTCTGCTGGAGCAGGTTGAACGACTTCTTTGATCATCTGCCATTCTGGCACAGTGACTGTCGGGTCGATAAAGGATTCATCTACTTCGATAGCGGCATCAAGCCCGTAATCAACGCTTTTGATTTGCAGGTTTTGTTGATATGAGTAAGTGGATCCATCTGCATATGTAGTGGTAACCACCATGGAGGCGAAACCAGGTCGGGTGAAACGGTGAATTCCTTGCAAGGCAACCTGTCTGCCGTCTTCAGATGGAAAAAAATGCACTGGGAATGTGGTCGGGGTGTAATTGGAGGATTGACCCAAGGAGTCGTTCACTGACAAGGTCAATTCACCGCTGAGTGAAGCGCCTTCCGGGGGAGCTTTGGTGAAGATTTCGGTGGTCTTGCCTTGCAGCAGGGGATACGGGGAGACGGTCATATCGGGCAGGGGTTGCGCAATTTCAACACCGTCGTCAGGTTGCGTTTCAAAATCAGGCAACCAAATGGTTGTGTTTGGCATTAACATCCACTTGCCGCGTAAATTGTTATAACTGGCTGGTGCCCAATCGCTGACCCCTTTTTTGACTGCCAGCTCCAACCCGGTTAACCCTGAAGTAAGCGGGATTTCTTTCATCGCGGGCTTCTCCGTGAACATGATGAACAGAGGTTGGCCTACATAGAATTGATCAATATTGGTGATGAAATTCAACCGTTTTAACAATTCAAAAGGTTGGTTTAAACTGCCAAAATAACCTGACAGAGACTGCCCAAATGGAACAGTCACCTTGGTGGCTTCACCTTGCACATCATCAAAGCCGGGGATGATTAGTCTACGACCGGGATAGATAACATCCAGATCGGCAATATAATTCAGCTGTCGAATACGATTCGCGGTCGTGTGAAAAGCCAGTGCAATCGAATCAACGGTATCACCGTCCTGGACTGTATAGCGCAGTCCGGGGGTTTGGGCTGATACTGGTGCTGGGCTAAAGAAGGAAGAGATCATCAAAGTGATGAAGGCTACCGATATAAGACGTTGTAGTGTTCGTTTCATGAAGTCTATTTTACCGGATAATTGTCAGAAACCATAACGAGACTCTGCCATAGAGTCTCGTTTTTTTGTGTAATTTACGACAGGCTAATCGTTGATTTGGAGAGATTGAATAAACTGATCGAGGCACTCAAGTGAGGGCGTAAATTCTGCATCGGGGGTGTTGTTCAGCAGGTCAAGCATCGAGGCGTAATACGCATCCATGGCGGCATCCAGGTTGGGGTCATCAAACGAAGGAGCCACGATTCCCCCGGAAGGGACACTTGTTGAATCCCAGGCAGCTTGCAGATAAGCCGCGTTGACCGGCAAAATGATTGAAACCAGATATTTGCCGTCAGAAGTCAACCCTTGAAACCCGTAAAAAAGGTCGGTGTTGTTTACCGGAGCGTAATATTGGGCGTATTCAGTCAGGAAGCGGACCCCCTCACCGTTCTGGAAGGGAAGATATGCCACTTTGGTTCGAAACACCTGTGCGGCATTGAAAATAGGTAAAAACGGAATGGTATCAGGGTTGGCGGGTTTTGCGGCCAGCAGGATTTGCAGGCTGTTGATTCTTTCAGCTGTCGCATCACTCATTGCAGCGAAAGCCGGAGCGGGGTAAACGGTAAGGGTTGGGTCAAAAAACTTATCTGAAAGGGGGTATCCTTCAAAGCTTATTTTTCGGTTTTCTGGATAATACTCCATGGGACCGTTCATTTCATCATAAGGTACGGCATCAATCAGGATACCGCTGGCACTGGCTGCCAAGCAGGGTGGAAGCACCATATATACGCCACCCAAGTTAAACTCATTTCCTTCAAAGGCTGGTGCATTCGCAGTCTCAATAGAGGGTTCGGTTGGTTCCGCGGTGGCGATGATTGTGGCAACTTCGGTGAGTTCAACGACCTGGGTATCTGTTGGTTGGGTTGAGGGGGTTGGGGTGTTCCAGTTGATCGTGAAGGGCAGGTTGCAACTGATCAGGAAGATACAAATAAAAACCAGAAAAATCATTCTTATTTTCATCGCCGCACCTCATTAATTAGCATGAATATGATCATTATGAGATACTCCTATTATACAAACACATCCAAGAGGTGGGATTAAAAAAAACCGGTAAAAACCGGTTTGTTGATTTTAGATTTCTGCAGTTTCTGCCCAGGGATAAATCTCGGTGCCTTTGGCGGCTTCACGGATCGCCGGGTCTGGCGAATAAAATCCCTGCTTTTCTGGTGGCAGCAGAACAGAAATTTGCCGCATGATGTTGTGGCCGATCTCATCAAGTTCTTCACGACCTGGGCGTGATCCATCCACGGCGGCAACCGGACCAAAGGGTTTTCCGATCTTGATGCCTACTTTCACCCGCTGCCCTAATTTAACTCGGTCAAAAAAACCCACAAAATTGTCCAGCCCGATTGGTAGAATCTGAGCTTTTGTCCGCCAGGCTAAAAAGGCTGTTCCTGGCCTGGGAGGTCTGAGCACCTGTGCCCAACTGCCCCCCTCGGGGAAGATGGCTAACACGCCGTTCTGTTTTAGAATGGCTTCAGAATCTTGCAGTGTCTGACGGGAACCGGTTCCGCGGTAGGTTGGGATGACACCAAACATCTTGCTTAACCAACTCACCGTGCTGGGCGCGTTGGGGGTTTGCGCTCCGCCGACAAATTCGAGTGGCCACGGGGCAATATGGATCACTGCCAATGGATCAAGAAAATGAAAATGGTTGGCGACCACCAGCAGCGGCCCCTTGGTGGGAATGTTTTCTCTGTTCTCAACCTTAAAATCAGCCAAAATGGCAAAGGCAGCTGCGATTCCGCCTTTTAAAATACCGCGGATGAATCGTCTTCGAGGGTAGCGTATCGTATCTGTCATAAGACTCTAATTATAACTGTTCCCACAAAAAAAAGCCGCCAGATCAGCAATGAACTGGCGGCTGTCTTCGTGTTTATTAATCGAAACTAACGGGTTCTTTGGGAGTGACTTTCTTAACCCGCAGAAGGAAGAACAAACCGATCAGAAGGAACGCAACAACAGTGCCGATTGCCCAATACATGGAGGGAATCTTCGCGGCATCTCCTGCGATCCCGTGATTGTGATACCAATTGATCATCATGGCGTAGGTCGAACCGAACACCAGTGGACCAACGAAGGTGGAAGTGCGACCTGCAACTGACAGAAAGCCGTAAAACTCCGTGGTTTTCTCCTGTGGAGAAAGCTGTGAAACCATGGTGCGGCTTACTGCCTGTACCCCTGATAATGAGAAGCCGGCAAAAGCGCCAATGGCATAGAAAACAGTTTTCTCAGTGGTGAAGAATAAGATCGATACTACGGCAATTAACATCAACAGGGCGTAAAGAATTGCCTGTTTGCTGCTGTATTTATGTGAAATCCATCCGAAGAAGTAGGCACCGCCGGCTCCAGCAACTTGGAGAATGATAATCAAGATGATTAATTCGGAGGTTTTGAAGCCGAAAATAATGCCAGCAATGATGGCTGCGTTATCCATCAACATCATGATGCCATCGTTGTAGATCAAGAAAGCGATGGAGTATTTGATAAACTCCTTGAATCTTCTTACGTCTTTAAAGGTTTGCCCTAGCTTCTTAAAGGCATGACTGATTGTATTTTCACCTTTTTCCAGTTTTTCAGGTTCATTCAATTGTTTAACGCGCAGGAAAAGGGGAATGGAGCTGATTGCAAAAAACACCGCGGTAATGACAAAGGATAATCGAACAGGCAGTGTGCTTCCTTTGATTAATTGAATCGGAATGAGAACCAGAATCAGGCAGGCGATCCCACCCAACATGCCCATTGCCCAGCCTTTACCCGAGATGTTCCCGATGGTTTCAGGGGTTGAAACGTCCACAAGCAGTGCATCATAAAAGACCTGCGCACCGCGATACCCAATCTCAGCCAGGATAAAAAAGATCATACCCATGAGCACGTCGCCCTTTTGAACAAAGAACAATAGAGCGGTGAAAACTACCGAAAGGGCGCTGAAAACAAACAGCAATTTCTTCTTCGCTCGTGAAAAATCTGCGATCGTACCCAATACGGGAGATGCAATGGCTACCAGAATGGCTGCGATGCCAACCGCCAGATTCCATAAAGAGGGGCCTTTAATATGGTCTACCACCACCGAAGAGAAATATGTTGAGAACACTGCCAGCAAAACGACTGAGGCGTATGCCGAATTACCAAAATCATATAAATACCAAGCCCTGCGAGCTCTTTTGGTTGCTTGCGCAATGGGAAGGGATGCATTCATATTATTCTCCAACATTAAAAATTTTCGGTGGAATTGTTATGCGATTTCCATTCTACCATAAGAATTAACACCAAATTTCGAGATTGGTTACAATCAACTCGGGTATTCCTAAATTGATCAGAGTTGGATAAAATACCTTTAGGATTCTATGGACTCAAGCAATTCAACCACACAAACCCTGGGGACAGCATTTGTTCTCGCATTAAGCCGGGGGTTGCCACCTTCGATTGGTTATCCCTTTGCAGCTGCAATCTCCTTCATAATTGGAAACCGGGTATTCAGTCCCACATTTCGCGCGATCAGAGTTAATCAATGGGTAGCGCATGACGGCAAACTAAAACCCGCGGAATTACGTAAGATCATTCGCCAGGTATATCAAAACCAGGGTCGTGCTTTGTACGATTTCTATCACAATCTCGATTGCCCAGAAAAAATCCGTAAATTTGTTCACATCTCACCGGCTTTTCAGCAGATGATGGATGAGTGCATGTCAGGTAAAATGAAACAAGGTACATTAATGCTCATGCCTCATCTTTCAGGTTTTAATTTGAGTGGATTGTGTCTGGCGCAGTTAGGGTTTAAATTCCTAACCCTGGCAATTCCTAATCCGAACAAGGGCTACGCCTGGCAGAACAAGCTTCGCAACGATCGTGGGATGGAAGTACTGCCCATGAATATGGTAGCCATGCAGATGGCTCGAAAACGTCTCCAGGAAGGTGGAACCGTTTTGACCGGTGTGGATCGTCCCGTAGAGCAATCAGACTATGAGCCGTTTTTTTTTGGCCGCCCGGCTTCGTTGCCTGTCGCTTATATTAAATTGGCGCTGAGAACCAACGCGAGAGTATTTGCCATTCGATTCAAAAACAATACTGATCATACCTGTTTGGTTGATGTATCTCCACAAATTAAAATGGAGCATCGGACTGATCCTCATGAAGAATTGGTTTACAACGCCCAAAAAGTTTTACAAGTAATCGAAGCTTCCATTAGAGAAGACCCCAGCCAGTGGATGATGTTTTTGCCTGTCTGGCCTGATGCCCAAAAAGAGATTCCGATCATATGAAACGCCACCCCCAGAATATTATTCTTCAGTTCCTTCTCATGGCATTGGTTTCTAGCGTGCTTAGTGGTTGTGCGTTGAACACTTACATTTCCCATTTGAAAAACACCCCCACTTTTTTCCTTTCTCATACACCACTAACCACAAAAACCACAAAGGCGCCCCTCACCTTCACAGAGACACCAACTTCTGAAGCTACCAACACTTCCACTGTTACACCTGGACAAACCGCTACGGCTACTCCAGTCCCCTGCAGTGATATTTATGGAACCGTTATACAACGTCAAGTTCCTTCAATAGAGTTGGGGGTTGTCCTTCCCGTTTCCATTTATTTACCACCTTGTTATGATTCGAATATCAACTATCCGGTTCTATATTTGCTCCATGGGCAGGGCATGACCGATCGTTACTGGCTTGATGATCTCGGGGTGGCGGAGATCGCCGATGCGGCGATTCAAAACGGTCAAACGCCGTTTATCATGGTTTTCCCATATGAAGAACGCAACCTTGACGATAACTCTACTTCAAAATTTCCAGACGCGATGATCAATGATCTGATCCCCTGGGTTGACGCCAATTATGCCACTTGCACGCAGCGTGTCTGCCGGGCAATCGGTGGCATCTCTCGCGGGGGAGGATGGGCGATTAAACTCGTTATGCGTAATTTTGATCTATTTGGCACCATGGGCGCTCATTCTTACGGACTGATGTATGGCGATGCACAATGGGTTCAAAAGAATCTCGAAACACATACCATTGCTGATTTTCCGAGAATTTATCTCGACCGCGGCGATAAAGACTCACTCGCGCATGACATTGACTATTATGTTCAGGTGCTTCAATCCAATGCGATCACCCCTATTTTTCATATCTATCCAGGAAGTCACACCAAGTCGTATTGGCGGTCTCACGTTCAAGAGTATATGGATTTTTACATGGCTGCCTGGCCTGAACCCATCCCCGAATCATAACCTTGTTTTGTTTGCCTTGATATAATCAAAGACATATCCGCATCCTTCTTTTGAAAGGACAATTATGCCTTCTTCTCTGTCTCCATTCTTTGAAGCTGCCGGTGTGGCTGTGATAGGGGCTTCATCCAATCCACGGAAGCTAAGCTACGGAATATTGAAAAATCTGGTGGATTCGAAATATATGGGCGGAATTTACCCGGTAAACCCTGGTTCGAGCGAGATCTTGGGTAAAACTTGCTATCCAGATATCTCAACTGTGCCTGACCCGGTGGAACTTGCTGTGATCGTGCTGCCGGTTGCTGCCACACCCGAAACCCTTGAAGCCTGCGGCAAACGGGGGATCAAGGCTGCGGTGATTATTTCTGGTGGCTTCAAAGAAACCGGTGCCGACGGCCTTGAACTTGAACAAAAATGTCTGACGATTGCCCGACAATACGGCATACGGCTGATCGGTCCCAATTGTGTCGGATTAGTCAATCTGTATAATGGTTTAAATACCACCTTCATCAACGGAGTGCCCGATGTGGGTGGCATTGGTTTTCTTTCTCAATCGGGAGCGGTTTGCGGCGGTGTGGTGGACCTGGTTAAAGGCAAGAAAATTGGCTTTTCTGCCTTTATCAGCCTTGGCAACGAGGCGGATGTTACCGAAACCGACATGATCGAATATTTGGGTGACGATCCTTCTACAAAGGTAATTGCCGCCTACGTGGAGCAAATCAGTGACGGGCGCCGGTTTCTTGAGGTTGCCCGCCGGGTTTCATGCAAGAAACCGATTGTCTTGTTAAAAGCCGGCCGAACCAGCGCTGGCGCCAGGGCGGTTTCTTCACACACGGGGTCGCTGGCTGGCTCTTACGCTGCTTACCAGGCGGCTTTTAAACAAGCCGGAGTCATTGAAGTCAACACTGTTTCCGAGTTGTTCGATGTAGCCATGACCCTTGATTCTCAACCTTTACCGCAGGGCAAACGCGCTGTCATTTTGACCAACGCAGGTGGGCCGGCGGCGTTGGCTTCCGATTCTATCTCTGCCAACGGTTTTGTGCTCGAAGACCTTCAACCTGAAACAAACCGCGTTCTACGTGAGAATCTTGTTCCGGCTGCACAGGTTGCCAATCCGATCGATATGTTGGGTGGAGCCGAAGCTAAAGATTATGGCATGGCAGTAAAAACTTTGGTAAATGACAAAAACGTGGATATCATTCTTCCAATTCTTGTGCCCACATCACTGGTTGACCCTGCGGACATAGCCCAAGCGATTGTTGAGGCTTCACGTGAATCCAGTAAACCAGTCTTGACCTGCGTGATGGGAGATGCCTCGGTCATTGAAGCCCGTATCGTTTTGCAGGGCAACCGGCTGCCTATGTTTGTTTATCCTGAATCCATGGGTGTGGTTTTGAAGGCTATAGCGGGTTACGCGGAATGGCTAAAAAGCCCCGTAACTGAGATTTCATCCCTTCAAAATGTGGACCGTCTTTCTGCTGAAAAGGTGCTACACGCAGAACCCCTCAAAACTGTCTTTGGAGAGGCTGAAACCAGACCAATTCTGGCGGCTTATGGAATGCCTGTGATTAAGGGGGGCATGGCAGCCAGCCCGGTAAAAGCTGCCAGCCTGGCGGCAGAAATTGGCTTCCCGGTGGCGATGAAAATTGTCTCCCCTCAAATATTGCATAAGTCAGACGTGGGCGGCATCTCTCTCAATCTTCAGAATGAGAATGAGGTGATATCGGCTTATGAACGTATGTTCATTGAAATTGGCAAGAAAATACCCGACGCCAAACTGGAGGGTGTGCTGATTGAGCAAATGGCTGGCTGTGGACAGGAAGTGATCGTTGGTATGCGCCGCGATCCTGGCTATGGACCGGTGATCATGTTTGGTTTGGGTGGCGTCTATGTGGAACTCTTCAAAGACGTTGCCTTCAGAATTGCTCCGCTAAGCGACGATGAAGCCTTGCAGATGATCCAGGAAACTCATGCCGGCAAATTACTCACTGGATTCAGAGGTGCGCCGGCTGCTGATTTGCATGCGGTGATTTCTTGCATCCGCCGGCTTGGACAGCTTGCCCTTGACTTCCCGGAGATCGAAGAAGCTGAAGTAAACCCGCTCCTCGTATATCCTGAGGGGCAGGGGGCCTTGGTGCTGGATGGAAGGATTCTCTTGGGTTAAGAAGAATATCCTTTGTTAAGTAAAATTTAGGCAGGTTTTATAATTATTTGTATTAAAGTGTTAATTATTTGCTATAATATAGTTGATCTTCTGCTGGTTGCCCCCCTCAACCAGTGGAAGATCCTTTTTTAACAATCTTCTGATATTTCTCTTGCACAACTCTTATTCTTACAGATTATAAATACCATACCAATAAAAAATTCAGGTGACCAAAAGGAGGTTGATTATGAATACAAGTATTCTTCCTTTGAAGCGCCGAGGCACCAACCTGCCGCTCCGGCGCGAGAATGAAAGTCCGGTGATGGCGATCCAGAATGAAATGAATCGCATGTTCGACCAGTTTTTCAATGACCCGTTTACTTTGGTTCCACTTGCATCCATGAAATCGGTGGCAGATTTTATGCCGAGGATTGATGTCAGCGAAACCGAAAAAGCCATGCTAGTCACAGCTGAATTGCCTGGCATGGAAGAGAAAGACATTCAACTATCACTCGAAGATGACAACCTGGTGATCAGCGGAGAAAAAAAGAGCGATGTTGATGAAAAGGGCAAGAACTTCCACCGCGTGGAACGCACCTATGGATCTTTTCAAAGAGCCATTCCCTTGGTCAGCGAGATTCAGCCAGATCAAGTTGAAGCGGTTTTCAAAAATGGTGTGCTGACAGTAACTCTGCCGAAATCTCCGGCAGCCGCGAAGCAGGCCCACAAAATAGCGATTAAATCCAGTTAGCCCAAAAGGTTAACGATCCCGGGCGGCGGAGGGCGATTTACCCCTTGCCGCCCGTTTCTCAAAAATGATACAATCCCTCCACCGGAGGGATTGTTCCATGTTGGATGAGAATGATAGAAACTTTATGAACAAGAACCGTGAGCGCTGGGACGAACTGGTTTCCATTCACACGGCCAATAATATATATGGTGTTGAGGATTTTATCGCCGGGCAAAACAAGCTAAATGCTTTGGAGCTTGGCGAAGTCGGCTCTGTGGATGGGAAAAACCTGCTGCATTTGCAGTGCCATTTTGGATTGGATACCTTGAGCTGGGCGAGGCTGGGTGCCCACGTGACTGGTGTGGATTTTTCCGAAGCGGGGATTCATGCCGCTAAAGAATTGGCAGAATTGTGCCAGTTGGATGCTCGTTTTCTGTGCAGCAATCTTTATGACTTGCCGCAAAATCTCCTGGGGCAGTTTGACATTGTTTTCACTTCTTATGGTGTGTTGGGATGGCTGCCCGATATCAAGCGATGGGCGCAAATTGCTGCTTCTTATGTCAAGCCTGGCGGCTTTTTCTATATTGCTGAGTTTCACCCCTTTGCTTTGGTTTTTGATGATGAGAGTAAAGACCTGAGTTTTCGCTATCCCTATTTCGAAAAAGGTGCAAGACGATATGAGGTGCATGGTTCGTATATGGATGCCAGCATCGAAACCAGGGTCAATGAAGAATATGGCTGGGATCACCCATTGGGTGAAATCGTCACCGCCCTGATTGACAATGGTTTGCGGACTGAATTTCTGCATGAGCATTCTTACAGCGTCTTTCAGCAGATGCCCTCACTTCAACCTGATGGGAATGGGCTGTGGAAATTCCCGAACGGAGAGGCGCCTATTCCATTGATGTTCTCATTGAGAGCCCGCAAGGAAAACTGATGAGAAACCCCCGCATTCGCGGGGGTTTCTCTGTCGGCTTTGTTATTTTAGTTTTGGTGGTTGAGTTGGCGTTCCTTGCGGCACGGGTGGTTCTTCTGTTGTTTCGTAAAGGACGACACCCGGAGGTGGATCAAAATAGCCGAACAAGGCATAAGTTCCGGCTGAGGGAGCGTCGGCGCAGATCATGTATATGCCCTCGGTGGTGGGAACCCAACCGGCAGTTGATGGAATCTTGACCCACTTGCTGTCTTTCAATTGGCGAATCTCGCCTTTCCAGTAGAACTGCCCACCGCGGAAATCATGGCAGATCTCACCCGGTGTGGTCACCTTGACCGGATCAGTCAGAAGCTGCAGCCAACTGGGAGCCGGGTTTTTTGTGAAATCTACGGTGGTGTTTTCGCCGCCATGCCAAACGTCAAGCGCGAGCCCAGCGATTTTGGTCTTGGTTACTATCCCAGCCATAACGGGTTTGGGTAGTCCCAGTTGGAACAAGCCCAGGAGAAGTAAAAAGGCCAGGGCAACCAAAATTACACGTTTCATCATTTTCTCCTATGTACTCATCCTTGATTAATAAGGTTGTTTATTTGTTACACAATATTGGAATGTTGAGAATAAAAAACTGATAAAAATTATGAGTTCTTTTCAAATTACAAGTAATAAAAATATCAAACTGCGAAAAAGCTCAGCCCCCGCGCAAGCGAGGGCTGATTTGGCTGGTCGCAGGAATTAAACAGGTAGATCAGGAGTTGGTGCTGGTGCATCAAGGATAGTGCCGGGAGGCGGATCGAAATAACCGAACAGGGCATAGGTTCCGGCTGAGGGGGCATCGGCGCAGATCATGTATGTACCCTCGGTGGTGGGTACCCAGCCGGCAGTGGATGGAATCTTGACCCACTTACCGTCTTTCAATTGACGGATCTCACCTTTCCAGTAGAACTGCCCACCGCGGAAATCATGGCAGATTTCGCCCGGCTTGGTCACCTTGACCGGATCGGTCAGAAGCTGCAGCCAACTGGGAGCCGGGTTTTTGACGAAGTCAACAGTGATTTTCTCGCCGCCTTGCCATTCGTTTAAGGCAAGGCCAGTTACGCGGATGGGGGTTGGGGTGGGAGCGGGTTCGGCTTTAACAGGTTGGGGGAGATTTAGTGCGAAAAGACCGAACAGGAACAGCATTGCCAGCAGAATCAAAAGAACACGTTTCATACACTTCTCCTTTTTTTGTAACCAAACCGATAACGATGCTAACATTTTTTCTTGGTAAAAGGATAATTGATATAAAAAGCAATTAAATTTTTCATAAAAATCAACACGGATAATTGACAACTCGTCCGTGTTGATGATTAAGATGATATGCTGTCAACCAGGGAGTTTACCTCTGGTCTCGCTGAAAACCGGAAGGTGTTTCAACCTGAAGTCTATTTGAAGTAGCCAAACAGGGCGTAAGTTCCTGCTTCAGTGGTGGTCATGCAGGCGCTGTAATGACCTTCCTTGCTGGGGATCCAGCCTAGGGTGGGGGCAGGTTGCTTCACCCATTTGCCATCCTTCAATTGATAGAAGGCTGCCGTCCAGCCATAGAGCGCATAGGAGAAGGGGTGGCAGATTTGGGTTTTCTTGGGGGCTTCCACACCCATTGTGAACAACTGTACTGATTCTGGGGCGGGGTTATTCTTCAGGTTGATTGCAACTTCCTTGCCGGTGTTCCAATCGCCAGAGAGGTCAATCACTGGAGGGGCAGTGGGGGTGGCAGGGTTTTTGTAATAGCCAAAGAGGGCGTAAGTGCCGGCGGATGGAGCCTGGGCACAGGCGGTATAGTGGCCTTCCTTGTTGGGCACCCATGCCAGGGTGGTGGGCAGTTTGGACCACTGGCCATCTTTCAATTGATAAATTTCACCGATCCAGTCATTCAGACCTCTATCGAAAGGATGGCAAATTTTGGCTTCATCAGTGATCTTCACTCCCATTGAAAAGAGCTGCAGCCATGAAGGGGCAGGGTTGGTTTTGAGGTTGATTTCGACGGCGGTACCGGTGTTCCAACTGAAGTCAGCGGCTGTTACCGTTGCAGGGAGGGCAGCCAGCATCACGAATAGCATCAATGCGACAATCGATAAGCGGACCATTCCTTTTTTCACAATAAACCTCCTTGAACAAAGCGGGTCAACATTATCATATTAGCATGTTTTTGCGTGTATGTGACTATACAAAAAACTTACACCGAAATCAGGTCTGCCATTGATAATCAGCCCCGCGAGGGGCAGCGTGGATCGCCAAGGCAACCCTTCCGTCTTTGAGGAGGGGTTTTACAGGTTGATGGAGGAGAAGCAGATCATCCAGGGCGGGGCGGCGGTGTTGTTCTGTTTCAATCAAATCAAAATGGATGATCTGGTTGAGCTGAGATTGCGTATAGATTCCATCCACAGCAGACAAGCCAGGCATCCAGGTGATCCAGCCGTCGCTGCCGTTAAAGCGCAGCCCGACAGCCGCCAGGGCGCCGATGACACCGTTGCCGCTGCCGAAGATGCCTGCCGTCGAAATGCCGCAGTGCCGAGCCAGATTGATGGCGTCCTCCCGGGTCAACGGAATCTGTTTTGCCTGGTTACCCCAGGTAACGAGTTCACGATCAAAACTACCCCAGGTTGCCAGGGCATAGCCCGGGTTGGCAGCCGGAGCGCATTTGTGATGCAACAGCTCACGGCAAGCCAGATCAATTTCGCGAAATCTGCGTTCTTCGCTGTCGAGGAGCAGGCAACTGGCAATATTGTCTCGTGTGTGGCAGATGGAAGGGTGTTGCAGCAACTGGTGGCTTGAAATGTTGATCAACCTTACCAGATTGCTTGATTCAAGATGGCTGCCCAGCTGTTCAGCCAGCGCGGCTGTACTGCCTGACGATTCTGTATTGGTGTCATCAATGCCGAGAAGAAAAAACACGTTTGCCTCGCAAGGGTGTGGTGGGTTTGGGTTCATTGTATCCAATTCGCCGGGATTCGGGAATGGGGTTTGTGAAACGTGAGTCGTGAATCGTGAATTGGGATGAGAGAACAGAGAATAGAGAACAGTGATCGGTGAACCAAGAACCAAGAACCAAGAACAGAAACCAGAAATCTTCTTGATTCCTGGTTTTAATCATTTTGGTGGATTGTTGTTCGATAATCTATGGCAGGCGGATGAGGCTTCAGGCTAATAGCAAACCACGAAAAGAGGCGAAATAGCCGATAGGAGGAAGAAATTCTCTCTCGTAAAGACCGAGAATTGAATAAAGAGTAACAAAATGCAAATCAAGAATTTTGATCAGCAGATTGTTGGTCGGCACAGCATACTTGATTTCTGCCTGAGTTTTTTGCTTTGTAAAGTGCAATATCGGCAACATCTATGAGTTGAGTTAAACTTTGTCCATGGCGATTTAATGAGGCGATGCCAATACTCACTGTAACATTGTTTTTTAACCCAAAATCATAGTCAGCAATCAGGTTTTTAATTTTTTCTGCCACAATAATTCCGTTTTCAAGTCCGGTTTCAGGAAGGAGACCAATAAATTCTTCTCCGCCCCAACGCGCAAAGGTATCGCTCTTACGAAGATGGTCTGCAACAAGCCGGGACATTTTGATTAGTATCTGATCTCCGGTGGCGTGTCCGTATTGGTCATTGACTTTCTTGAAAAAATCAATATCCATGATAAACAGGCAGAGATCGTGTTTGTATCTGAGGTTGCGGGCAACCTCAGTTTCAGCGATTTTTTCGAATTTTTGGCGGTTGAAGAGATTGGTCAACGAATCGTGCTCTGCCAATTTTTTAATCCGAATCTGATCCCTCATAAACAAGAACAAAGACGTTTGAAAAATCACGTAGATTAAAACAAACAGAACGGAAATAATTGTTCCTGCCTGGTTGATCAACCTCAAGCTTTCATTGGTAGAAACAGATACCAAATAGCCAGTGTGCAAGTTGGAAATATTCTCTATTGAGAAAAAGGTAATCTGGTAGTAAGTTTCATGGTACTTTTTTATGAAGCTGAAACTTTTTCCCTGTGGCAGCAGGTTTTGAAAATCATCCAATTTGTGATCAAGAATAGACCTAATATCTGCTTCGGATAATAACTTGTTTGAGGAAGCAGATTGTGCGTGAACTTCCTTGTCAAAATAATAGTCTTGCGAGAAGAAACTCGTTTCATAGTTTTCAAGTTTTTCATCGAATACAAGAGAATCAACTATTGATTTCTTGATAATGAAATAGGAATCCACATTGGGGTATAGACTTGCCAATGTATTAATCACTGTTGTCATAGAAACGGAGACTTCAACCGACCCGATAAAACCTTCGTTGTGGAAAATTGGGTATACGAACCTATACCCGTTATAAACTTTTCCCTCCTCGAATCCTTTAACAAACCTCTGTTCATCATTTACAATGCGAACCGATTCGCGGACATCATATAAATTGTCACCATAATTTTGAGGGCTGTGAAACCGCAGAAAACTCTCGCCCATAGGCAAATGAAAATGAAGCTGGCGAAAATTGTAATTCACCATTTCTTCATACTTATCTTCCAATGTACGATACAAGTCTGTTCTTAGTGAACTCTTTTCAGCTTCATCTGCAGAAGATGCCTGGGCAATCAGTTGTAATACTTCCGGCTGGTCAACAACTTCAGAGAAGATGTAATTGGAGAAAAGTTCGTAGGTTTTAAGAACCGAATTGGTTTTAGTTGAGACCAGAGCAATGTCGTTGGAGAGGGCCAGTTCTCTTTGCCTTGAAAAATTTCTTCCTACGGTGGCTGTGATAAGGCCCCAAAGCAATGTAAAGCCGAGAGCGGCAATTAGCCAGATATGATAACCCTTAGTCATTTTTCCATTTTTCATATTTATACCAATATTCTTAATTTGAGAATTTATGCCGATAAATTCAATCAAGAAGAGCTAGGGTTAATCCATAATAATAATCTTAGCACTTTTCTTATAATCAAATATTGAGTTTTGAGACAGTAATCATGTGGGTTTGCCGGGGATCTGGTGGAATCTATGATTTTCTACCTTAAGAGTAAGCTTCGAAAAAGCAAAAGAACACGAAAGTGCAATGAACTAATTTTTGGCAAAGCTTTTGAAGAGAGCAGAGAACCGTGAGTCGGGAATCGTGGACGGAGAGCAGTCAGACGAGAACCGTGATTTGTGAAGCGTGGAATGTGAATTGTAAACAGAGAACAGAAACCGGGAATCTGGTTCTAAGCTGATTCCCGGTATTCGTATGTAGTGCATTAGTGATGAATTTTTTGTGCCATTGTTGATTTATGCACCCACTCGGGCGATCGCGGTGATCCAGTTTCTTTTTTCAACGGCGTCGACTTCTATGTTTTGGTAGCCAGCCTCGCTGAGGAATTGATGGTATTCTTCGGGGGTGTGGATGGTCATCTCGAGGGTTTCGACCCAATAAGCGTTACGCTTTTCGAATTTTTCATGTTTGTAAGCCTCATTGACGAGCAGCAAGGAGCCACCGGGTTTGAGTACACGCTTAATCTCTTTCAAGTTCTCAATCAGGTTGGGCCAGAAATAATATACTTCCATGGCGGTCACAAGATCGAAGGTGTGATCTTCGAAGGGTAATGAAGCGACATTTCCGTGCTTAATCTCGACCTGACCGTTACGAATGCCATTTTTGTTTACTCTTGTTGAGAGGTTGACCATATCTTGCGAGTAATCAATGCCATAGACTTTGCCTTGGGGGACAAGAGTGGCAAGTTGTTGAATGGTTTTGCCTCCGCCACATCCAATGTCGAGAATGACAAAATCAGGATTGATCGAGATGTGTTTCAGCCCCCAACTCCGCATGGGAGAATGACTGATATTCATCGAACGGCCTACAAAAAGGCCCAGAGATCCTTGTGGATTTCTGCATTGCTTGACGTACTTTTCAAAAAAACTCATTGAATATCTCCTTAACTTGTGTTCAAAAATTCGATTTACGGCAATCACACGAACTGTCTCAGCCTGCAAAAATATTCTTTTCGGGTTGAAGCAGATGTTTCCAGCCGCCATAGACAAACATCAAAAATTCCTGCATTTGTTCCGGTCCGATATTTTCTTCTCCTTCTTGCAACAGCAATTGCTCCATGGGTCCAATATAAAATCTCGCGATTGAGCAGATGAAAAAACGCGAAAGATTCCGGTTGGGTTGAATGGCATGAATCCAGTTTTCAAGGGCGTCTGCCAGCGATTCCACCATCTGATCGCGGAAATTGGACAATGACGACCCCGCGGATTTAAAGAAGAGCAGCTTGAAATCTTCCGCATGTGACAAAATTAACTGTACAAAGGCAAGAATCACCCCTTTTTGGGCATCGAGAGTATAAGACGCTACTTGCCTTTGCTGGCTGGGACGATTAAGACGATCAACAAACGATTTAACCTCATCCAGAGTGTCTTCAACAACTGCTTTGAAAAGCGCGTCTTTGTCGGTGAAATAGTTGTAAACGTTGGTGGTGGAGGTGTTGGCGCGCCTGGTAATGCTTTTTATTGAAGTATATTCAAACCCGTTGATTGAAAACTCAGACCGGGCGGCGTTTAGAATGTTGTTTTTGATTTCTTCTTTCAAGGTTTGCAAGAGGCGCCTCCTTTGAATAACGAACCACATTCATTAATGAACATTATACGTTATTAATTTATAAAGTACAAGATATTTTTGATCTTATCGTGAGACGTGAATCGTGAAACGTGAACAGAGAGTAGTAAGAAGAGATTCGTGAATCGTGGACGGAGAGCGGAAAAAGGAAACAACGAGGGCAGGGTGGAACCCTGCCCTCGTTGAAATGAGCAACTTATAATTTACCAACTAATTGAACAATACACATTCACAGTTATAGAAGATCCAGCCGGGGCCGAGTGCACCGCACCCGCCTGGGGGTTCCACACAGGGGGGGGCTGATGCCGGAGAATTGTGGGAGGAAGAAGGAGTAGGGGTGGGCTCGGGCGTGGCAGTGGGCACAAAATAATCACAAATATTTACAATCATCCTGCTGGGTCTACCGTTAAAAATCCAACTGCAAGTATTGTCCATCTGCCAGGAAGCCGTATCAGACAGATTGTCCACGATTTCCATTTTCACCGGGTCCAATCCGCCGAGTACCGTCCAAGCCCACCACGCGAATATTTGGTTTTCGGGCAAGAAATCTGTTTTGAAGGCAAATTCAATGCTTGCCCCATCTTCAGGGTCAACGCGAACCCATGCGAGATCAGGATCTGCGCCCAACCCAGCATCAAAGAGCAGGGTTTCATAACCGTCGCCAGAGTTTCCATCTGGAGAGTGCGGTTTTTCTCCACCAACATCCCCGGTTTGGTCCCACCAGACTTGAACGCCGTTGGTTGTCCAATCATTAGTTGAGATTCCGGAAGCGAGGATCAGGTACTCACCGCGAGAATCGAGATCGGTGTCAATCTCGAGCATCACGCTCAAATTAGACGGGATATTGCCGGCGGCGTCTTGATACAAGGTGACCTTGCCAAAAGCCCAGCCGTGCATGGCGCCCATCTGAGCCCGAACGATGTCAACTGCGGGGATGTAGTTTCCGTTGGGTACGTCGGCGGGACGTTCAAGGTCTGCTTTTTTCCAATTGTCGCAATCTACGCCTATCAGGGTCGTAGCGCCCAGCATTTTCCGCTCACCGGTGCTGCAATCACTTACCTTTTGATCATTGTTGTATTTTGGCACACCCGGCATCGCGACATGTTGAATGGCAGTCGGTTCCACTGTAGGTTCGCTGGTTGGGGCTTCTTCGCCTGTCACCGGGTTTAAAATTTCTGCGGCGGGAATCGCCGTTGAATGGGCGGTTGGCGCTGCTGACACGGAGGTTGCTTCAATGATTGCTGTCGGGGCTTCGGTTAACTCTTTTGGTGATGGGGCAGACAATAAGGAACAACCTGCCAGAAATAAGCACATTAATATCGACAAAAAGCTGATAAATACCGTTTTCATTTCTCCTCCTTGATTATCGATCTGAGTCAATTTGCTTTTTTTCAATGATTTGGGTTAAATAAGCTGATAAGGAATTAAGATCTTGAAATACCCTTGTTTGATGCGAGATTGGGTTTTCAAGTGAGAAGAGCCAGGTTTCTTTATCTGGTTTTTGCGTCAACCAAAGCCGTAACAGGTAAGAGTGATAGGTTTTGTGTGAATCGTATTCCAGATCTGTTGGCAAGGTTTTCATCGCGGTTTCATCATAGGACATCACCGTCAAAGAATCGTCAAACTGACGAGGGAGTATTATTTTGCCGGATCATCCTGTTCATGTCCCTCGAATGGAAGCCAAATTCTTAGGCAGCCAGACAATTTTTTTCAATGGGGTTGAGGTCAGTGGGCTCTCTTCACAAAAAGCCAGAGCTTTCTTAATCTATCTAATTCTTGAGAATAAACAGGCACATTTACGAAGCAGATTGGCTTCATTATTCTGGCCGGATGCCCCTGAACAAACCGCTCTTCACAATCTCAGGCAAGCTTTCAGTATCGTGCGAAAGGCGATCAACGATTGTCAAGTTACTGAGGATGTTTTTCTTGCCGATCGCGAAAAAATCAGATTTATTGACGGCGTCCAGTTTGAGGTTGATGCGCTGGATTTTGAACAAGCAATCAGAAAGTTGTTTGACAAAAGAGGAGAGACTGGAAAACGAGGGTTTGCCATCTACTCACTGATCAGTACCCTCCAAAAATATAAGGGACCATTATTGCCTTCTTTATCAATGCCTGATTCTGACTTGTTTGAAGATTGGTTGATTGTCAGGCGCGAGTCGGTAAACCGCTGTTTGATCGAAGGAGCCTCTTATCTCGTTAAATATTATGAAAATCGCCGCGAATGGGGGGCTGCACGAAAAGTTGCCGAATTGATCACTGATGCAGCACCCTGGGATGAAGACGCTCATTATCGATTAATCAAAATTCTGCTGCAATTGTCTCAAGAAGGACTTGCCCTCACGCATTACCATGCCGCTGTTCGCTATTTGAAAGAGGAACTTCAGGTTGAGCCAGGAAGAGCATTAATCGCAGCAAATGACGAAATCCAACAATATTTGTCTTCAGAAAAGAAACCTCAGGTTGATTTTCCTTCACCGATCAAACTTCCCGGTTATGCCACCCCATTCATAGGCCGCAAGTTTGAAATCGAAATTCTTGAGAACTGGATTTCAGACCCCGATACCAGTGTGATTACCATAACAGGTCCGGGGGGGAGTGGGAAAACCCGTCTTGCGGTCGAACTTGCGCATGCACAAAACACGTTGTTCAAGGATGGCGTATTTTTTGTGTCGATCAGCGGATGCAATACGCGGACAGAAATCGCAGAAGCTATTTTGAATGTGGTGGAGGGGAGTAACGAATTTTCTGAGGATGCAGTTGAAGATTTGCTTGAGTGGGGTGCGCATCGGACTGCTTTCTTAATTCTTGACAATGTGGAAAACAAGGATATAACCGCGCTGTTCGCAACTGAGGTGACAGAAAAATTCCCCGGCATTTTGATTTTGTTTACTTCCTATTCTCCACTAAACCTGATTGGAGAGAAGGTTTTTTTACTCAACGGGTTGGGGTTGTCTGAAGGGTTATCTTCTGACGCGGTGCAGTTGTTTTTCACCCATTTACAGTCAGAACGCTTGCTGCAGGCAAACAAACCCGGTTTTAATGACCAGGTAATCAAAATATGCGAACTGGTCGAAGGGCTGCCTTTAGCCATTAACCTGGCAGCCAGTCAGACTCGCTGGATGTCTGTTGAGCAAATCTTGAGTGATCTTAATGAACGATTGACTTCATTGAGTTTTAGAGCAGCGAATCTGCCTGAACGGCACCGAAGTATTCAGGCTTCATTTGAAAATGTATGGAAGCATCTTGATGAACGCGAGAAAAGGATTCTTCCATTGTTAACCATATTTGAAAGTCCTTTTACGTCTGATGTGGCAAATTGCATTTGCGATGTAACCCCTTCCGAGCTGAGTGGGTTGTGCGAACGATCCTTGTTGATTTGGGATGGGGAGGAATGCTATCGGTTTCATCGGGTGCTACGGCAGTGTGCCAAAGAAAAATCAGAACTATCAAAGGAAGATGAGGAAAGTTTTCTCTGTAAGTATGCAAACTGGTTTGAGACTCATTTGCTCGAATTATTCATGAATCGAAATGGAGAGAATCCTTTTGAGTTTCATGATAAAACGGCTTCCATCCTCCCCGATTTAGTACAAGCCCTTGATTGGTTTATTGCGGCAAAGGAGTGGAAAAAAGTTGAACGGATGATCACCCCGTTGAATGATTATTTTGAGGGAAGAAGTCTGTTTCGAGAAGGGATCACTTTTTTTGAATCATGGGCAGGCAAGTGCTCAGGTGAGGAAGAAGCAGTCATCTGCCAATCCATGTTCTTGTGCAGGATGGCGTTATTCAAGATTTACATTCAGCAATTCAACAATATATTTGAGATGATTGAGCGCGGGTTGATCACGGCTAAAAGTGCCGGTCTGGAAGATGAAGTGGCGTTTTGTTTGAATGCGCTCTCGATTTATGCGATCGTGTGTGTTGATTCGTCAACGGCGGTTCAATATGCCCGCGAGGCGTTGGGATTTTCGAGACAGATCAAAAACAAGGAAGAAGAAAACCATTCTTTATATAATTTGGGATATGCATTGAGCAATGCCGGTGATTCTGCGGGGGCTGAAAAATATCTCAATGAATGCCGGTTGATTTGTGAAGAACAACGAAAATGGAGGCGTTTATCAAAAGCACTCAATGTATTGTCTGATATTGCATGTGTGCGGGGTGATTATCATCTTGCGCTTAGGTATTATGAAAATGCACTTAATATTGCCCAAAAGCTGCGGAACAAGTATTCTGAATCTTTGATTTTAAATAACATGGGCACGGCTTATCTGGAGTTGTTCATTTATGATAAAGCTGAGAAGTATTTTAAAGATAGTTTAGATATTTGCCGCGAGATCGTTGATCGGGAAGGTGAATCGATTGCATTATCGAACCTCGGTGAAATGGCTGCTTATCGTAAAGATTTTGAAAACGCTCTTTATTACAATCAACTGGCGCTTGAGATTGGTTTGGAAATTAATTCAACCCTGGGGGTGATGTCTTCGAGGATTGTTCTGGCGGAAGCTTATCGAGAGAAGGGAGATATGAACGCTGCCCGCGATGAACTAATTGCTTTGCTTAAACTAGCCATGCAAACTGAGAACATAAATTTCTTCCATCGGGCATTAGTTGAAGCGGTAAGGCTGCTTATTGTAATGAGAAAAACGGATCATCTGGCTTCCTTTTTACTGCAGACAATTGTTTCTGATGGGGCAGAGGAATCTGCCAAGAAGAAGGCACAAGCCACTCTTGATTTATTGGGTGGAGGAGAACAAAACCCCAGTGAATTGAATACAAAAGAAATTAGCACAATCTTAATCAAAATGTTGAGCGATTCTTAAAACTGTTCTTGCGTTATGTACGGGGGATTGTTACACGCCGAAAATGGTTTTCCGGCTCTCTATTCTCAGTTCTCAACTCGCACTGTTTTCCAGGTAAGTTATAATATCCGTCTCTATTTTTATTCTTACAGGAAAGAACATGCCTAATTTTGCTCAAGACATCGCCAAGTCGCTAAACATACGACCCACCCAGGTAGCCGCCGCCATCGAGTTATTCGATGAGGGTGCGACCATCCCCTTTATTGCTCGTTACCGCAAGGAAGCCACCGGCACGTTGGATGAAGAGCAACTGCGCCAGGTGCAGAGCCTGCTAGAAAAGGGGCGTGCTCTCGAAGAACGCCGTGCCGCGGTGATCGCCTCTATTGAAGAACAGGGCAAGATGACGCCCGAGCTGCTCGAAAAATTGAACACCGCCGACACGATGACGGCTGTGGAAGACCTTTATGCCCCTTACAAACCCAAACGCCGCACGCGTGCCTCGATTGCCCGCGAGAAAGGCTTGCAGGGTCTGGCTGATATGATCTTGATGCAAGCGCGCACCCCCGGCGACGCGCAAAAGATGGCGCAGGGGTTTCTCAATGAACAAGTGGAGATCGTCGAGGATGCCCTGGCAGGTGCCCGAGACATTGTTGCTGAGACAATCAGCGACAGCGCTGAGGTGAGAGCCTCGACCCGCCGCAAAGCCATGCAGTTCGGCACCCTCGAAAGCGGCTTGATTGAAGATGCCAAAGACGAGAAATCCGTTTATGCGACTTATTACGAATTCACCTCGCAGGTCAGCCGCATGCGCCCGCACCAGGTGCTGGCGATCAACCGCGGCGAGACTGAAAAGGTGTTGCGGGTGAAGGTGACCGTGGAAGAGAAAGACTGGAAGGGTTCCATTGTGGATTACTACCGGCCTGACGTACGTTCACCTTTCTGCGCCGAGCTGGAAGCCGCCATTGCGGATGCCGCCGAGCGGCTACTGCTGCCTGCCATCGAGCGGGACGTGCGCCGCGAGCTGACCGTGGCTGCTGAAACCCATGCCATCAAGGTCTTTGCCGCCAACCTCAAAGCGCTGCTGGGTCAGCCTCCTTTGCTTGGGCAGACCGTGCTCGGGCTGGACCCGGGTTTTCGCACCGGCACCAAGCTGGCAGTGGTGGGCCCCACCGGCAAACTGCTGGATACCGGCACGATCTATCCGCATGAACCGCAGCGCCAGTGGAAGGAATCCAAGGAAAAGCTGAAAGGCTTGATTGACAAACACGGCGTGACCCTCATTTCAATCGGCAACGGCACGGCTTCACGCGAAACCGAGCAGCTAGCTGCCGAGATCACCCGCGAATTGACCAGCGTGCGCTACCTGATTACCAACGAAGCCGGCGCTTCGGTTTATTCCGCAAGCCCGCTGGCGCGTGCCGAAATGCCCGACCTGGATGTTTCAATCCGTGGCGCGGTTTCGATTGCCCGTCGCGTGCAGGATCCGCTGGCTGAACTGGTCAAGATTGATCCGCGCTCCATCGGTGTGGGCATGTACCAACACGACGTAGATCAGACCGCCCTGACCGCCGCCCTTACCGGCGTGGTCGAAGACGTGGTCAACAGCGTGGGTGTGGACGTGAACACTGCCTCCCCCGCATTGCTGGGTTATGTTTCTGGCATCGGGCAGAAGCTGGCGGAGCGAATAGTCGCCTACCGCGATGAAAAGGGTATTTTTGAAGACCGCGAAGCCATCCGCAACGTGGCCGGGCTGGGACCCAAAGCCTATGAACAATCGGCGGGCTTTTTGCGCATCCGTGATGGCAAGAATCCGTTGGATGCCAGTGCCATCCACCCTGAGAGCTACGCGGTAGCCGAGGCGGTGATGGAGGAAGCTGGCATCAGCATGTCTACCCCGCTGGAAGAGAAGCGCAAAGCCATTGGCAGGCTGCAAACCAAACCGTTGCACGAACTGGCGGAGCAGATTGGCTGCGGCGTGCCCACCCTGAGCGACATTCTTGAGCAGTTGGTGCGCCCGGGGCGCGATCCGCGTGAAGACACCCCCGCGCCCATCCTGCGTTCGGATGTGCTCAAGATGGAAGATTTGACAGTAGGCATGAAGCTCAAAGGTACCGTCCGCAACGTGGTGGATTTCGGTACTTTTGTGGATATTGGTGTCAAACAGGACGGCCTGCTGCACCGAACCCAGGTTCCACCGGGTGTGAACCTGCAGGTGGGTGACATCATCGAGGTTGCCATTCTCAAGGTCGAGATTGAACGGGGAAGAATCTCGCTGACGATGGAAAAGTAAGTACTCTGTGCAATGTAATCAGGCACTCAGGAATTAGTCTGATGGTTTTTCTCCTGAGTGCCTGATCCCTGATTACCATTCTCATTTCTAACACATCTCTAATACAACTTTTCAATCTCCATTGGCGTATATTCAATAAAGAAATGGAGCGAGCTATGTTTAATATTGGCAACAAGATTACAAGAGCGTGGAATACGATCTGGAGATACAAGGTGTTGTGGATTTTCGCCTTCTTGCTGGCATTGACCGGAGCTGGTTTCAGCGGCGGCGGCAGCAACGGTGGGGCGGGAGTATCTTCACGCTGGCAGGAAAACATGAATCACTATGACGGTTATCATTGGGAAACCCCACATCTTGAAGACTCAGAACCACAATGGCTGCATGAATTTGTGGGTTGGATGGAGAGTGATGTGGCTCCATTATTCGCCGCGGACCGCGTGTTAGGCACGATCATTTGGATATTCGTGATCATGCTGGCTGTCAGCCTGGTGTTTGGTCTTCTTGCGTCGTTGGTACGCTACCCAGCTGAGACCGCGATGATCCGCATGGTGGATGATTATGAAACCACGGGTACCAAAGTCAAGTTTAAGGAAGGCTGGAAGTTGGGTTGGAACAAACGCGCCTTCAAGATGTGGCTGATTGACCTGATCGTGGGAGCCCCCGGTTTTGTGCTTTTTATCGGCTTTTTTATCGGCATGATTCTCTTTGTGGTCAACATGGTCAAGGGTGAAACCTTAACCCAAATCCCCGGCATGATTGGTCTGCTTATTCTGGCTGGATTCCTGTTCTTTGTGCTGGGCATTTTGATGATCTTTGTGGGTCTGTGGCGGCAGTTTATCGTTAGAGCCATCGCCATTGAGAATGCCACGGTTGGCGAGGCTTTCAAACAGGGTTGGAGCATGCTTGCCCACAACTTCAAGAATGCCTTCCTCACCTGGCTGACCATGTTGGGTCTTGGAATCGCCTTCGGGATGGCATTGGTGATTGTTCTGATCGTTTTGGTACCTGCTTTCGCGGTGATGACCCTGCCTGGCGCCTTGGTGGCAGCCATCCCCGGCGCGATTGCTTACGGTATTTCAAGCATCTTTACTACCAATTGGGCTGCCTGGATTATCGCAGGGCTGGTATTCATGCCCTTCTTCTTCATGGTGGTTTTTTCACCTGCTACTTTTGTCAATGGCTGGTTTACGCTTTTCAGCTCCAGCATGTGGACGCAAACCTACCGCGAGATGAAATATGGTGTGGCAACCCCTCCGTTTGCACCCGCCATACCTGTTGTTCCAACAGCTCCTGCTGTTCCAGTGGAGACGAAGACCGAGTAATTTGTAACCAGTAATCAGTAAATAACAATCAGTGACCAGAAGGTCAGGATCAGGGTTTGCCCCTGGAACCTGATTACTGGTCACTAAAACCTTAACTTGGTGATACACTTACTTCTTGCGATTATGAGCGAAAACACTGCAGAATTCACGATTCCACAGCAATACAAAACCGACCGCAGTTCACCGGCGCGTTGGATTTTTTCGCATGCCATCCACCAGTGGCCGGTGATTTTGGGGGCGGTGCTTGGCGCGGTTGGAAATGCGGGGCTATTGGCGATTATCCAGGTGAAGGTGGGTGAAGCTTTCAATGTTGTTTCCGCGGAAATTTTTGACAACCAGGCTCTGATCCAGATTACCCTGGTGATTTTGGCTTGCGCCTTAGGGCGCGGTGTACTGCAGTTTTCACGAAATTTTGGCTTTGAATTTATTGCCCAGCGGGTGGAACGCAATGTACGACGTGAGTTGTATATCAGCCTGTTAGGGAAAAGCATGACCTATCACAATCTGCAGCCAGTGGGAGACACCATGGCGCGCGCCACCAATGATGTGCGCGAGGTGAACTTCCTCTTCAGCCCGGGGTTGAACATGGTGGTGGGTTCGCTGGTTTTTTTGATCTTCCCAGTAATTGCTGCTCCGCGATATGCACCAGAGTTAATGATTGTTCCGGCGGTTTTTATTGTGCTCTATTTTATTGCACTGCGTATTTATATGCGCGGGCTGGCACCGGTCACTGAAGAAGTACGTGAGTCCTTTGGCGCGCTCAACATCCGGCTGGCAGAATCGCTGGACGGCGTGGAAACGGTCAAGGGGGCAGCCCAGGAATTTTCAGAGATCGCATTGTTCAAAGAGAACGTCAAACGTTACAAGCAGGCAGCCGTTGAGCAGGGCAAGAAAGAAGCTCGCTTTCTGCCGCTTTTGTTATACGGCATCGCCCTGGCGGCTGGTTTGCTGCACGCGCTGCTGCTTTTCCATGCCGGCAGAATTGACCTGGGCCAGGTGGTGGGCTATTTCGGCCTGCTGCTTATGCTGGATTTTCCGACTTTTGCTTCTTTGTGGGCATATTCTAAAATTTCCTTGGGGTTGGCAGGCGGCAAGCGCATTCTCGAGTTAATGAACCGCGAAAACAACCTGGATCAAAACGCGGCTGGTTACGCAAAACCAATGCGCGGAGAGGTTGAATTCCGTTTAGTCGGCTTCAAGTATGAAAACGGCGAATCTGTGTTGGATGATGTCAGTTTCAAGGTCAAGCCGGGTCAGACGGTAGCCATCGTCGGTCAAACCGGATCGGGAAAGACTTCGTTGGCACGCCTGATCAATCGCACTTATGATGTAACCGCCGGGCAGGTGTTGGTGGACGGGGTGGACGTGCGCGACTGGAATCTCGAAAACCTGCGGCGCAATATTTCGATTATCGAGCAGGATATCTTTCTGTTTTCGCGCTCGATTGCAGAGAATATTGCCTTTGGCAGACCGGGTGCCACGCAAGCTGAAATCGAAGCGGCAGCCAAAGCTGCCCAGGCGAACGAATTTATCGAAACCCTTGCTGAAGGTTATCAAACTGTGATCGGGGAGAGGGGTGTGACCCTTTCAGGCGGCCAGCGTCAACGGCTGGCACTGGCGCGCGCTTTTCTTACCGATCCGCGTATTTTGATGCTGGATGATTCCACCAGCGCCATTGACTCAGCCACCGAAGACAAGATTCAACGGGCTATTTATGCGGCGGCTGAAGGACGCACGACATTTATCATCACTCACCGTTTGTCACAAATCCGCTGGGCTGATCTGATCTTGGTGGTCAGAGGCGGGGTACTCTCTGCAGCTGGCACGCATGATGATTTGATGCGCACCAGCGAGGCTTATCGCAGGATATTTAGTGAGTAAGAAAGGAAGGAACCAGTAACCAGTTCTTAGGCACTCAGGTTTTTTTTGAGTTAATAGTTACTGATCACTGGCAACATCGATGGGCTTTTTTGACGGACTGGATGCAGAAAAATATGATCGAACTTACGACGACAAGGAACTTGCCCGACGTATTTTAGGCTATTTCAAGCCGCAAACAAAACGCCTGGTGGTAGTCTTTTTCCTGACCCTGGCAATCGCGGGGGCTGGATCGCTGCTGCCCATCGTGGTGTCAAAAGGAGTTGACATGCTGGAAGGCGTCACTGCCTTATGGAGCATGGTGGCGGTTGGCGGGGTGGTGCTGGCGATCGGCCTTTCGATGTGGTTCTTCAACTGGGGTTTGCGCCGGATCATGGCCGTGACCATTGCCGATGTGGTTGCCCAGCTTGCCATCGATGCCTATTCCGCGTCAGTGGTGCATGACCTTTCATTTTATGACGAGTTCTCCTCCGGCAAGATTGTCTCGCGCATCACTTCTGATACGCGCGACTTTGGCGAACTTGTTGGGCTCGTTACGGATGCTGCCAGCCAGTTGGTTGAAGCACTGATTCTGGCGGTGGTGCTGTTTACCATTGAATGGCAGTTATCCCTTTACCTCATGGCATTAATCCCCATCGTGATCCTTTTTGCGGTGCTCTACCGGACCATTGCCCGAAAAGCCACCCGCCAGGGGATGCGCGCCATGGCAAATGTGAATTCGACCATCAAAGAAACGGTCAGCGGCATTGCTGTCGCCAAGAATTTCAGGCAGGAGACTAGCATTTTTAGCGAGTTTAGTGAAGCCAACGATGCCTCTTATCAAGTAAATGTCAGAAGAGGGTTGGCATTATCAGTGGTTTTTCCGACCCTGAACGCGCTGGGAGGCATTGCCACCGGCGTGATGGTGTATGCCGGTGGACACAGCGTGATAGCCGCCACAGTGACGGTCGGTGCCTGGTATCTCTTCATCCTTAGCCTGGACCGTTTTATGTACCCGGTGATGAATATCTCTTCGTTCTGGACATCCATTCAGAACGGGCTTTCTGCTGCTGAACGTGTGTTCGCCCTGATTGATACCCCAACAGTGGTGGTTCAAACCGATCACAAACCTGCCCCCCGATTCAAAGGGGAGATTGTTTTTGAGCATGTTGATTTTCAGTATAAAGAAAGCGAACAAATTATGTTGGATTTTAGCCTGAAGATTGCCGCTGGCGAAAACCTTGCTGTTGTGGGGCACACTGGCGCTGGCAAAACTTCGGTTGCCAAACTGATTGCCCGCTTCTATGAATTTCAGAAGGGGCGTCTGTTGATTGACGGGCACGATATTCGCAGTTTTGATCTGAATGATTACCGCAGGCAATTAGGAGTGGTTTCGCAGGTTCCGTTTTTGTTTTCGGGAACCGTGGCTGAAAACATCCGCTATGCAAAGCCTGAAATTTCCGAAGCCGAGATCGTGGCTACTGCCAAAAAGATTGGCAATGGCGAGTGGTTTGAAACGCTGCCAAACGGTTTGGCAAGTGAGGTCGGAGAACGCGGCTCCCGGCTCTCAATGGGGCAGCGTCAACTGGTCTCATTAATGAGAGTACTTGTGCAAAACCCGGCTATTTTTATTCTAGATGAAGCAACAGCCAGCATTGATCCCTTCACTGAGTGGCAGATTCAACAGGCTTTGTCGTTAATTTTGCAGCAGACCACCAGTATTTTGATTGCTCACCGGCTCTCGACGGTCAAATCAGCGGACCGAATCATTGTGATGGAAAACGGGGCGATTATCGAAGAAGGCAACCATCAAAATCTTCTCGATCGTGGCGGACATTATGCCGAGCTCTATAATACCTATTTCAGGCATCAAAGCCTTGAGTATGTCGAACAGATGCGCAGAACCCAGGCATAATTATTAGAAAACTAAAAATTTTGACATCATTTTCATATTCATGTAGTATAGAAAACTGCCGAAAATAATCCTACTGGGAGTGATTAACATGGCTGCGGATGAACTGAGAGAAGCCATCAATCTGATAAAAGTTGGCCGCATGAGCGAAGCTCGAAAAATACTCGAGCCGTTTATTATTGCCAATCCGCGGAACATTCAGGCTTGGGTGTGGGAAATTGAGACCTGCAGCCAGGATGCAGAAAAAATCAAGCTGATGGAAGCCTGCCTTCAACACAACCCGAATGCCACCGCAATCAAAAAAGCGCTGACATCCCTAAAGGAAAAGCAGACACAGTCAAAACAAAAACAAGTTAATACCTCTCCGTTTATTACTGACACAATCGAACTAGAATCCATTAACCTGATTGACGACCTGCCCATTCAAGCAGAGGAATCGGGATCTCTTATTGTGTGTCCTCATTGCGGAGAATTGATCAGTCAAAACGCAGAGGCTTGTAAAGCATGCGGCCGGAGAGTCGTTGAAACAAGAGATGTTTCTGTTGATTCAAATAAGGAAGAAAACCTAGAAACAGTGCCAGAACCAGAAGCAGTTAAAAAGAAGAAATGGTATTGTCGAACCTGGTTTAAGGTGCTGGCTTTCATTCTGTTCATGCCGTTATGGTGTGTGATTGAGTTGGTTGACCCTGACAGCCGAAAGGGAGTGAAGATTTTTTCGGGTGTGTTGCTGGCGTTTTTTGTAAATGCTTTGTGTTTCTTCCTGTACTGGTTTATTACTACCAACCCGTCCAAAGCCAATCTTCTAAACTGGTATCAAAATCTGACCAAACAGTCGCTGGCTAGTGTGCCTGGCGGGTTGGTGCGGGTGGATGGAAATGTTCAGAATCCCGGTGCAACGGATTTCAGTATGATTGAGCTGCAAGCCAGGGTCTATGATAAAGATGGCAATTTATTAGGGAACAACACGCGCTATATTGATTCTTCATCCCTTGCACCCGGGGTGCCTACCCGTTTTCAGATTGACGTGATTTCACTGGCGTCATCGGTAAACGGCGGGCTGGCGAATTTACAGGTGCTTTATTATGACGATTTTTCCAATCCCGGCAGTGGTTGGGCAAATTCAGAATCTGAAGATGGAGAACTCTCTTATTTCCAGGGGCAATACCGAATTAAAGTCAACACTCCAAATTACGATCTTTGGTCCAACCCGGGAGCGTTGTTCAGTGATGCAAAAATTGAAGTGGATGCCACGAAAATAGCCGGGCCAGACAGCAACCGAATGGGAATTCAATGTAGATATATTGATACTGATAATTACTATTTTGCGGTAATCTCCAGTGATGGCTATTATGGAATCGGAAAAGTCATTAATGGCACGTTAAGTTTTTTGAGAGACAGCGGAATGCTGGTGACCGACAAGGTGTTCACCGGTTCAACAGCAAATCACATTCGATTTGATTGCATTGGAAAAAGGCTTGCTCTTTACATAAATGGAGATTATGTAGACACCGTCGAAGATGATGATCTTAGTGTTGGAGATGTTGGATTATTGGCAGGTACTTTTGAAAAGGAAGGTGCACAAATTTCTTTTGATAATCTTGTGGTTACTGCTCCTTGATTTGGATTGCTCTATTATCTTTTGAGGTAATCATTCACCAAATTTGCAGTACGAATTGTTCTTTTATTCCAACTGTTCATTGCTATAATTAAAATTACATTAGAATAGTTTTCTGACCTATTATCAGGTGGTGGCAATGAAACGACTCCATTTCAATCGTGTATATCGAATCCCTTTGATCTATGGCTTATTTTCAATCTTTTGGATCTTTTTTTCTGACAAGATCGCATTTGCCGCAGCTCCGGATATTTCAAAAGCAGCTTTATTTTCGTTGATCAAAGGGCTGCTTTTTGTTATATCATCAACACTGTTAATATACCTTTTGTTAAAGGCAGAGGACTCAGGCAAAAAGCGATTGATGAATGAAATGGTTGCAGTTCAGCGAAGCTTCAATTTGCTGTTCGAAGACAACCCCCAACCCATGTGGATTTATGATAATAAAACCTTGGACATAATGGCGGTTAACCCGGCTGCATGCCGGGTGTATGGATACAGTTCAAGTGAATTCCGTAAACTAAAGATCACCGAATTGAGAAAGGAACAAGATGTTCCTTTACTGATGAAAACCATTGCTGATTATAAGGATGAATTGCGGCAATCCGGTCCATGGGAGCATTTGAAAAAAAACGGCGAGACTATAATGGTTCAGGTCATCTCGCACCCGCTGCGCTCTGTCGGTGTGGATTCCACGCTGGTTTCAATTATCGACATAACTGAACAACAAAAAGCCCTTGAAGAACTGGATTCAACCATGCAGCAAAGAGATGATTTTGAATCCTTTGGGTATACGGTCTCCCATGATCTAAAGGCTCCTCTCAGGGCGATTATGGGATACTCAGATATTCTAAGTAAAGAATACAAGTCAAAGCTGGATGACGAAGGACAAAAATTCATCGATCAGATTCATAAAGCTGGCAAAACGATGAACGAGATGCTGGATGATTTAATGATTCTGACTGGCATCAGCCGTAAACCACTTAACCTGGAATGGATTAACTTAAGCACGATTTATGAGGATGAGTGGGCAACAATTAAACATCAGGATGCCGGACGGGACGTGGATGTTGAAATTCAACCTGAAATGACCGCATTCGGCGATGTTGGGGCAGTAAGACTGATTACACAAAACCTGTTTCAAAACGCCTGGAAATATACAAAAAGAACAGAAAATGCCAGAATTCAAATGGGCAGTCTTAAAAATGAGGATAGCGAGATAGTGTTCTTTATCAAGGACAATGGCCTGGGTTTTAACCAATCAATGGCAGGTGAAATATTTGAACCATTCAAGCGGGCACATTCCAATTCAGCCATTGAAGGACTTGGAATTGGGTTATCCATCGCACGGCGGGCTGTTGAAAGACATGGCGGAAGAATATGGGCTGAATCAAACCCCGGAAATGGCGCCTGTTTTTACTTCACTCTTGCGAACCCTGATCTCGAGAAGAAACCCTAGCTCGTAAATTCTCTCTGGCTTGAAACTTGCACCCTCTACTCAATAGTAATTAAATTGATGTAGAGGTGGTTGCCATGGGTAATTCCAAACTTTTGCGGTTCATAACAATCTCAATGATCATCCTATGCCTGGTGGGTTTGTTGACAGGCTGTGCGGTTTTGCCGGAGGATGGAAGTCAGCAGATCAATGGAACGGAAGAGCCCAAACTTCCACAACCAAAAACCTTAACCGATCCGAAAGACATCGAGTTGTATTCAGCCATTCAAAAAGCCACCGCCGGTAGAGAAGATGTGTTGGGTTTCATAGTTTTTCGAATCACGCTTGACCATGTGGAGTATTCTGAAGACGGCAACCTTGCTCTGGCATGGATCAGTATGGTGGACAAACAAACTGGAGAGGTTCAAACTTCCGAACCCGGTTTGGTGATTGCACATGCCACCGGCGACCCGGCAGCTCCCTGGCGGGTTGTATTTCAAGCTGATCCGAATTTTGCTGAAGAACTTCTGGCTTTACCTGAATCCATGATGACCCAGGAAGCCCGGGAGCATTACATGCCCGCCCCTCAACAAGAATCCAAAGATGGGGTGGTGTATACTGGTTATAAACTTCCATGGACCAAAGGACAGACTGTTAGATTGACAGGCAGTATCGGACATGTATTTACCTACAAATCATGCCCTTCGACCTGTTTGTATGCTTTTGATTTTGCCAATGGCACCATGTTCGATATTAAGGCAGCCAAGCATGGTTATGTAAAATACGTAGATTGGACGCACCCCAATGGGAATACCACCGATGCTAATTACATCGTGCTGGAGGACCCAAGCACCTCTCCTACGACCTACCAGGTTTATTATCATTTAGCTCAAGATTCTATCCCAGCAGCATTACGGGTGAGGGGTGCAGAAGTAATGCAAGGCCAATTCATTGGCAAGGTCGATGACACCGGGTATAGCACTGGGCATCATTTACATTTTCATGTACATACAACACCAAATTCTGTTTGGGGAAAATCAGTAGATATCGTGTTTGATGAAGTAGGGGTAAACGGTGGGCGTCCGCGCACTTGTGCAGAAGCCAGCTCTTATCCTGAATATGGCAGTGGCTGTAATCAAGGAAATTACTATGTTTCACAGAATGGCGATGTTGCCAACCCGACGGGCGCCATTACCAACCCGATCGGTGGATCGATTATAAATTCGCCAACAGTTAATGTTAGCGGATATATGCAGGACGACACGGCAATTGCCAGTGGACAAATACTCTATAACTATGGTGACGGTTGGTTTGAAATTGGAACCCCAGTCACTTCCACCCCGTTCACGCAGGAGATTAACCTGTGTGATTCGCAAATCCCGGATGGACCGGTGTTTCTGGCGATCAGGGTGAAAGACAAAGCCGGCAAGATTTCGGCTGACAACACCGGCATGGTAGAGGTCAGCAAGGAATATGCCTGTGAGCCGCTTCCTCCGGTTTGTACTCCTGCGACGACACAGGTTGCTTTGCACACCGAAAATGATTTTCAAGGCAGCTGCCAACTGCTTGAAATTGGAGAGTATGCCAACTTGAGCGTTTTTTCACCTTCTTACCTGGACAATGTTAAATCCATTCAAGTGGGATCAGCAATCTCGGTGGTCGTGTATCCGGATATTGATTTCGGCGGCACGCAGGATCTTTTTCAGGATAGTGATGCTAATTTGGCAGACAACAGCATTGGCTCAATGAACGCAGCCTCTATCAAAGTAGTTAGCCGGATTAATCCTCCCGAACCTCCGGTGATCAGTCTGCCCGAACATATTTCCGCGGCGGTTGATCTCACGCTTGGATGGACCCCGGTTGCGGGTGAACAAACAAAAAGCACCCTGAGTGGACCCGGTGATTATGAACAAGTTCTAGAATGGCAAGAAGGCGGGGCTTGGAATGTTGGTGTCCTCGCCGAGGGCGAATATACCTGGACGGTTGAGGCTCGCAACCTGGCCGGATCAGCCAGCATTACTCAGGAATTTACAGTTGGTAAGGCAACTGAACCAGCGCTCAGTCACATGAATGATATTCCAGATATCAATACGTCAACAGCGGTTTTACTCACCTGGGAAGTGGATCAGAGCGCGGATGCCATAGACCACTTTGAGCTTCAGGTTCGCAACCAGGGTGGGGAATGGGCTGATCTCGGTGAGAAGCCGGCAGGGGATGCCCGCCAAATGACCTTCTGGGGTGTTCGGGGTACCGCATACGAATTCAGAATGCGGGCGGTCGATCAATCAGGAATTGCAGAGGAATATTTGAGCGTTCCCGAAACATCCACCCTAGTGGTAGATAGTTGTATTGATGACTCATTTGAAGGCAACGAAGCGGGTGATGATGATATTTTGGGCAGCACCGTAATGGAAGAGGGAACCACCCAAACACATAACTGGTGTGCACCTTACAACCCAGATAACCCCGCTTGGGGTGGAGATGTCGATTGGGTTTCTTTCACTGCCCAGCAGGGTGATCAATTAAGATTGACCACGCAACCAACCAATGTGGGTTCTGCGGCTTTACTGACTCTCTATGAACCGGATGGCACCACCTTTATTGGTGAAGCCCGCCCGGCTGACTCTGACAGCGAAGCTGCCCTGGATTGGACGGCTCCTCAGGATGGCACCTATTATCTGAAATTGACTTCAGCAGATGGCCGCATCATTGGCACGGACACTAATTATATGGTGGGGGTTGAAGTAAAAAGCAAACTTCAGCCAGGCACCTTGATTTGCGGATCTGCGGCAGTGCCTGCACTATTGGCTGGCGCCTATGCTGTGAGTAAACAGATGAAAAAAGAACAGAAACGGCGTGAGCGTAAGGTGATGGGCAGATAGGCATTTCAAATTTTTTAGATTGATTATGGAAATTTAGCACTACCCCCGATTTCTAGTCGGGGGTAGTGTTGAGTTATTTTTAAAAAAAGTCGTGTCAGAAAGATTACTTAGTTACGGGTCAAGAGAAATAGCTATAAGTTCCCTTACCGTGGTTTTTTACTTCATAAAGGGCTCGATCAGCTTGATTAATTAAGTCAACAGGTTTTTGGGAATTGATGGGAAAAATACTAATTCCTATGCTCAGGTTAACGTCCAAGTCTGCAAATTGCTGATCAATGGATTGACTATAATTATGATAAAGTTTCTTACAAAATGCCGCTGCATCTTCTATTTTTTTGATCTTTTCCAGTATTAAAACAAATTCATCTCCACCAACACGCGCGGCGATATCATTGCCTCTCAAAGTGGATTTTAAAAGCCAGGAAAACCATATTAAAAATTCATCACCAGTCTTATGGTAAAAATTGTCATTAATTCTTTTGAAATTATCCAAATCAATGGCTAGTACCGCCATCAATTTATCTGGATTTTTCACCATTTCCTGAAGATTATTCATCAAGCCAATTCGGTTGTAAATATTGGTTAATGGATCATGAGTTGCCTGAATCTCAAGCTTGTGTTCATGTAATTTGATCCCGCTAATATTGCGGGTGATACCAATCAGACCAATCACCTGCCCTTTTTCATCTCTCAGCGGGATTTTTGTGGTAGAGGTCCAGTATTTTTCAGGGGTGTTGATATTGCGGCCTTCGACAATCCCCTCGACAGATTCGCCAGTTTCAAAAAGCAAAATTTCCTCTTGTCGTGTTTTCACCCCAAACTCTTCACCGAAGAGATCAATGTCTGTTTTTCCGATCACCTCGTCCATGTTTTTGATGCCTAATTCGTTAATCACTCGATTGTTTACCAGCATGAATCGACTTTGAAGGTCTTTGACATAAATACTTTCTGCGTCACTGTCAAAAAGAGATTTAAAGATCAGATCTACAATTTTTTCAGAAGAGAAAATTGATTCTGATAGTGCTAGATTACTGTTCTTCAAATCGGGGAAGGTTTTCTCCTTCGATTTTGTAACAGACATTTTTACATCCCTGAGGTGTGTTGAAAGATGAAAGGCTGCTTAACTTTAACACATAAATATCACTTATTGCAACTAATAAGTGATAATGAACTTCATTGGATGATAACAGGCTTATTATGATTATTTGAAATCTACCCGGTTTCTAAAAATCTGAATATACCTGGTGTGACAACATTAATCGCATGGGATTCAAACTCAAGTGTTTTTTTCACAAATTAGCAGCTTTGATTTGTAGGAAAAATGAAGAGTGATGCTCACCAGCCCTCAGAACTGGACGGTTAAGGTGGCTCTAATCAACATTTCCGGTGGGCAGCAGATCGCGCCCTTGAATCGTCAAATAGCTGCGGTGGTACTGTTGGCGAATTGTGTCAATCAAGGAATCCAAGTCTATTGCCTGGGATTCTTTTTCTATCTTTTTCGGCTTGTTCGGGATAGTATATATAGAAGACTTCTCAATCAGGATCACGAAAGACATCGATGTCAACTAATGATTCATCAAGTTTTTCTCCGGAAGATTTGCCGGAAATCGAAAAACAAGCCATTGCTCATTTGAAGCAAGGCAATATCAATGGACTACATGATCTGGTAAAAATTCATCAAGCCAGGGCTGTGCAAACCGCTGCGTTGATGGTCAGTGATCGCTCAACGGCTGAGGAAATTGTACAAGAGGCATTTATTAAAGCCTACGAAAAAATAGATCAATTCGATCCCAACCGGCCATTTGGTCCGTGGTTTTACCGCATGGTGATTAACCTGTCTCTGAAAATGATCCGAAAGCAAAAACGGGAACATTCACTTGAAGAAATGGAGAACGTCGTGGCTTTCAAGGAATGTTTAATCAGCAAAGACATCGAACCTGAATCGTGGGTCGAGATAAAGCTGAATTCGGAGATGGTTTGGCAGGCACTGAATCTGTTGTCAGCGAACCAGCGCGCGGCAGTGGTGAGACGTTACTTTCTTGGTGAAAATGAAAACCAGATCGAGCAAGAGATGAAACGCCCGTTGACATCCATCAAATGGTGGCTGCATTCCGCGAGAAAGAAGCTTTCTGTTTTGTTGCAGCCTATTCGGGATAGTACTCCTGGCCAGGAGGTTGATGATGAAGAGTGAATTGATCAAATCCATGTTTGAAAAGGCAGTCGAAGAGAAGATTCCTTTTGATCAGGTAGATCTATGGCCAGCCATACAAAACCGGCTTCAGATGAGCCAATCGAAAAAATTGCTCATGAAAAGAACAAGGTTTTCATTTCTCGGAAATTGGAAAGCGGCAGTTTCGCTGTTGGCGATAGCTTTGATCTGCGTTTTGTTGCTGGTCACGCCCACAGGAAAGACGCTTGCCCAACAAATTATGCACTTCTTTACACGCGGAAAAACCAACCTGATGGCAGGTCCTACTGCAACTCCGCAAAAATGGATTGAACAGACCCCCGGGGTGCCATCTGTGGTAACAATGACCACCACGGAACCGGGGATCATTGAACCCACTATCGTTTCAGTTTGCGGTAATTTTCAGAACCCGCACTGTTCGGTGGATGAGGTTCGAGGTTTGGTTGGCTTTGAGGTTTATGCCTTAAAAGAATTGCCTGACAAAATGCATTTTATCGGGGCTTACGAGGAAGAGGAATCCGTCTGGTTGTACTATCAGATGTCCGAAGACATGGGCTCTCTTATCATTCAACAAGAATTAGTTAACGGGAATACCGATCAGATGGGCTGGCAAGTTGGATCAGAAGCAGTCATTGAGACAGTAAAAATTGGTGATGTCTCAGGAGAATATGTGAAAGGGGCATACAACGGCAATTTCAATCCGCCTATTTGGGATTCGAGTGTTGATCTGCAATCACTTCGCTGGGTGGATGATGGGATGGCTTTTTTCCTGAGTGCAAGCGGCATTGATTTGAATATGAAACGAGATGAGCTGGCATTGTTGGCTGCTTCTTTAACCAGCGGTGATGTGGGGGTAAACGGCAACCCGGTCTTGCAAGAAAACTTGGCAGATATTGAAACTGTTGATTTCAAAACCATCTATCCGCTTGGGTTGGATGAAGCCGAGAAAACGGCCGGGTTTCACCTTTTGACACCCTCCAGTTTGCCTGAATCCCTGTCTTTTGTGGGAATAAGACAGGATGAGAAACCAGGTGTTTTTACAATATTCTATCGGAATTACGAGCCTAATTATCCGGCGGGATCGGATGGAATCGTCATCCGACAGCAGAAAATCGAAGAAGGCAAACCGTGCGAGTTGTGCGATTTTGTCAAAGGGGACTATTCACCATACGCCACAACCAATTTGGTGGATCGTTCCGCTCAGGTTGATGAGGTTGCACTAAAGAACGGCACCGGCCAATATCTGGAAGGAATTGGATGGGTGGTCAAATCAGATTCTGAAGGTTGGGTCTGGGATTCAGAACCCTACCGCAAACGGCTGCGTTTCGAGGTCAATGGCCTGGCAATTGAAGTCTGGTCAGACTCTTATGAACTCACACGTGAAGACTTGATCAATATCGCAAATAATTTGCAATGAGATTGAGAGAAGCCCCCGATTTTGATCGAGGGCTTCTTTGAAGGGATTCTATTCGTATTGCAGCGCTTCGACGATGACAGTTTGGGCAGCCTGCCGGGCAGGGACGAGAGCAGCAATAATGCCAAAGGATAGCCCCACGACGATGGCAGACAAGATTCCAGTGGTTGGGAAGAAGAAACCGGATTCAAACCCGACAAAGGCAATGGCTTTCACAAACAGATAACTGAGGAAGAGCCCAACCAGGATGCCTAGTGTGGTTCCAAGGAGTGAAAGCAGTACGCTTTCTCCAAAGATCATGCGCTTGATTTGCTGCCTGGTGGAGCCAACAGCCCGCAGCATGCCGATTTCGCGTGTTCGTTCGATGATGTTGATGCTCATGGTGTTGGCCATGGCAATCAAGCCTGGGATGCCCAGCATGATGATCATGATATAAAAAGCGCTCATTGCCATTTTGAACATGCTGATCTGTTCGGTTTTGAAGGTGTTGGCATCCACGACGGTGAAGGCGGGATAATCCTTGAGGATGGCTTTGAGACTTTCGGTCACGACAGCGTTATCTGAATCTGATTCGCGATTTGCCATGATCAGGATGTCGCTGCTGGAATTGAAATCTTCAGCCATATCCTTCTGAGAAATATAACCTGTGGCGATTTTAGCGTTGAGATAATCAAATCCGACACCTGCAATTGTGTAGGTTTTTATACCTTGAGGGGTTTTCAGTTCAATCTGGTCACCTGGTTTTGCACCACTTGTGATGGCAAACACGCCATTAACGATGATGCCTTTTGCGGATTCGAGGGCAGCGAAAGCTTCTTCGGGGTTTCCTTCACTAAATTCCAATCCAGCGATATCGGCGTACATCTCCGGCTCGATTCCAATTAACTGGAGTGCTTCTCCTCCAGTCTCGGTTGTTGCCATTCGCAGGGAAGTAACTTCTTTAATGCCATCAGTGGTTCTAATCTTCTCAATCAACCCCTGATTGGCACCGATGTTGCCATTGTTTAAAATTAATGATGGGGGCATAAACAGAAAGTCTGTTCCGAGGCTTTTATCGAGATAAGATGTAAAGCCATGCTCAATGCTAGTAATCATAGCCATCAAGGCAATGCAGATGGATAAACCGATCATCATGGATGAAGCGGTGATGGCAGCCCGTGAGGGCTGACGGGTGAGATTGCCCTGAGCCAGCCGTCCCTCACGTGGGAAGAACCAGCCCAAAAGCTTACCAAAAACGATTGCCACCCACATGACCATGACAGGGGCAATCAGGATGATGCCGATCAAAAAGACAAGACCTGATACTGCAGCCAGTTTGATATCGCCGAGCAGCAATCCGATGACCGATACGGCGATCAAGGCAACGCCCCAAATGGCGCGGCGGTTGTTTTGACGATATTCGACTGTGCCGGCGGTCGGACGCATGGCTTCCAGCGGGGTGACCTTCATGGCTGAACGAGCCGGAAAATAGCCGCTCCCAACGGTGAACCCGACACCCAGCAGGATGGAACCGATCAGGTTTGCCGGGGTGATCACCGGTTTGCTCAACGTGAGATGAAGAATCTGAGCAAGCATATTTCCGAGACTAGATAGTAACAAACTGGAGAATAAATACCCCAATAACAATCCAATCGCAGTGCCGATAATGCCCTGGATCAGAGATTCCAAGAGGATCAGCCCCATCACTGTCCGTTTGGAAGCGCCAATGGCGCGCAGCATTCCCAGATCGCGACGACGTTCAGCCACCACGGTACGGAAAGTGTTGAAGATGATGAAGGCTGCCATTGCCAAAGCCATCGTGCCCATCACCCACATCATGGATTCACCCATGGTCAGAGCTGTTGATAGTTCTTCTCCCACCTGTATGGAGCCGCTTTTAAAGTTTTCTCCCAGATTGGCAAGGATATCCGCTTCGACGGATTCGCGGTTGACGGATGGTTTCAAAAGAAATTCGATGGTGTTGATCTGCCCCGGAAGGTTGAGTATGGTTTGGGCTTCTTTCAGGGGAACCAAAACCTCATCCAAGCCGGTGCTTTCGCTAAGGGAGAGAATGCCCACTACTTTCAAATTGGCGGTTCCCAAACTTGAGGGAATTGATAGTGTGTCGCCAGGTTTTAACTCAAGGTTATCTGCCAACATTTGAGGTATCACGGCTTCAAGCGCATCGGGTGAAGAGAGAAACTGACCTTCAGCAATGGGGTAGTTACGTACTTTTTGAGCGGTATCAAGATCAAGACCTGTTAAAGTAATGGTAGAAGAACCAGTGAGTTGATTGACTGATCCTCCCAAGCTTTCAGGAAGATTGATTACCCTGGTCAAGCGGCCGGAGAATTGACTGATACCATCGATGCCAGAGAGACGTTCAAGAGCAGATTCGTCAAAGGGGTTATTGGAGGCACTAGAAACGGAGAGATCAACCGCCCCGGCAGAAGCCATCATATTATGTCTAAAAGCCTCTGACATGGCCGGGATCATGGCATTCAACCCAAACAATAGGGTAACGCCGAAAACCACAGCCAGGGTGGTGAGCACCATGCGCTGTTTACGTCCCCAGAGGTAACGCCAGGCTAATAAAAATTGGATTTTCATAGTGATTCGACTTTCTCTTTCAATCGTTTGGCGTTGTCGCCGTTGGACCCTTTCAAGAGGGTGTCATCCACCACTTTACCGTCCTTGAGGAAAATGATGCGGTCGGCGTAAGCGGCGATGCGCGGATCGTGGGTGACCATCAAAACGGTACGACCCCATTCCGAGACGATTTTCCGCAGAACGGACGCGATTTCGTCTCCGCTGCGTGAATCGAGGTTGCCGGTGGGTTCGTCAGCGAGAACGATGACGGGATCAGACACCATGGCGCGGGAAATTGCCACGCGCTGCTGCTGCCCGCCAGAGAGTTCACTCGGGCGGTGACCGCCGCGGTCTTCAAGTTTGTTGTTGGCCAACCATTTGTTGGCTTTGGAACGGGCGTCTTCAGGTTTCACCCCGTCCAAAATCAGGGGCAGGGCAGTGTTCTCAATAGCATCCAGAACCGGGATGAGGTTGAAGAATTGAAAAATGAAACCCATTTTTCGGCGGCGTAGTTCGGTAAGGGCATCGTCACTCATTTTTGAAATATCATTTCCATCAATGAGAACTGAGCCCTGGCTGGGTTGATCGAGGCCTCCAATGAGGTGAAGCAGGGTGGATTTTCCACAACCGCTGGGTCCCATAACAGCCACGAATTGACCCTGTTCGATGGATAAATTGACTGAATCCAAAGCGGTAACTTTTGCGTCACCACTGCCATAGACCTTGCTTAGATTTTTTACTTCGATTACAGACATTGATAACTCCTTTAATTGAATCTGATAATGAATGATGAATGATGAATGGTATTTATTGATCATTGACTCGGTGGACGGCCTCGAGGCCGTAGTGCCGGTTTAGGGGCGGGTTGGTTTTGTACATCTTCAAGCCGGGATTCGATCATGTCGAGCCAGCGCAGATCAGCTTCAAGGTGCATGACGGCTTTGTCCATGAGAAGGATCTGGGCAAGTTGACGTGACGGATCAAGGGTTTGGCGTTGTTCGGTGATGCGGTGCAGCTCCTGGTATAGCGCGGCGCGTTGGATGATGATCAGACGGGAAGCATCCACCTCATCAAGGTCAAGTGAAAGCATCAGTTTCAGGTAGAAGGGGTCCTGGTGAGGCTCTTCAATGGCACTGTCGCGGAACCAGTTCATTAATTCTTCGTGGCCGGCGGAAGTGATGGCATATTCCCCTTTGCCGGGCTTGGTGTCAGAATGATCGAGGGAGATTAATCCGCTTTCAACCATGCGGTTAAGGGTGGTGTAGATTTGGGCGGGCTTGACATCCCAATTGTCTTTACCGCCGACCAAAGCAGTAAACCCCGCGCAGAGTTCGTAACCGTAGTGGGGTTTTTGAGCCAGAAGACCTAAGAGAGCGTGACGCACTGACATAATTAAATACTCTACTGTATAGTATTTATTGATTATAAAAGGATTATTGGGGGTGTCAAGGGGATTGGAAGTAATTATTAACTAACAGTAGTATTTCTCAATATAACTAATGAAATGAGCGACTTGCATATCCGTTTTGAAAGAAAACCAGATAAGCTCATGCTGTATTATGGGGGTTCCGTTGGATCAAGCGGCGGAGCAACCGAGGTTGTCTCAGTCACGGTTGGCGTTGCGGTCAGGGTTGGGGTGGGGGTGTCAGTTGGGGTCTGCGTGACCGTGGGTGTAAGGGTGGTTGTGGCAGTAGTGGTGATGGTTGGGGTGCGGGTTAACGTCGGCGTACGGGTAAAGGTCGGGGTCTTTGTTGGGGTTGGAGTAAAATAGGTCGGCGTGGGCAGCATGGTTGAAAACGCCGTTATTTTGGTTGTATTTCCCTCTGAAATGCTGGTTACATAGTCAACGGTTTTCTGGCAGACAATGTCAAAATTGGTGGCGACGTGCATCCAATCGAGGGGTTGATTTGTTTCCCATGTCCGTTTGAGCGCGTTAAAGAGACAACCTGACCCGGCGTTGTAGTTAACCAGCACAAACCGCCAAAGATCATCATACGAACTTAAACTCCCGGCATTGGAATTATTGGTCACATTGGCGACGATCTGATTCACCTGATTACAGTTGCCTGCCAATAACTCTGAAAAGACGGCAATGCTTTCATTGGCTGCTGTTAAGTCAATGCCCAGGGGGCAATCAGGGCAGATGGCGTTCACCTTGCGCACCAGCGCCCCGCGCAGCATGGATACTTGCTGTTCAGATAAATTTCCATATCCGAGAGCGCATGTGTTGGCACTTAGCACTTGCGGACAGAACTCGACATAAAACTCAGGATTCCATAGCAGCGCGGCATCGGCGCCTTTTTCAGTCAACTGTCCCAATCCTGTTTCATTGGATTCGATAAGGCTGCCGGGCCAAAACTGGCTTTCACGCGCGAAAAGATTCTTCAGCAATTGGGCAGGAATGCCAGCTTCCCCGGAAGCCTGGAAGATTTGATCATTAAACTGGTTCTGCCATTCCACCGCTTTAGAACTGGCGAGCTGCATTCCGCATTCATTAGCGGCAATCTCGTTTTCCATTCCGCTGCCACCACATTGGCTGACATCCACGAGGCCTCTATTGATCAACATGCCCGCCAGATAGTAGTAAGGCTCGTCGGTATACAACCCGGAAGGGTCTGCGGGTGAACTCAACCAGGCAGGCGATCCTTCAAGATCAGGGAAAGCTTTCCAGGTGAGTGCGCAATCTGAATATTCGACCGATCCCATCCATTGCGAGCTAAGCACATCCACAAAGTATTTCGGGTCTGAAGGGTTTGAAATTTGATAAATCGGCTGCTGGTTATTGGGTATCACCCTCACCAGCGCTTCATAGAGAATTGTGGAATCGCCGTAACTTGAATTGCCCCAAAAAGTCACCAACACGCCCTTTTCGGTGGTGGTTTTGAGTGGAACCGTGCACTCTTCCTGGCCGCAGGAGAAGGGTTCGCCGTCAATAGTGCCTTCAATTTGCATAATGGTTTCGTTGGGGAGAGGTTCCTCCCCCAAAAAATGCAGGCTGGGGGTTCCGGCGCAGCGGTTCGTGTTGCCCTCAAATGCGCAACCGGCAATGTTGATCCAAACTGCCGGCAGGGGCAGGGTGATTCCCTCCTCCGCATCAATGGTCTCTGTTCCGATAAAGTGCAGGTACATGCCCGTGCAGGTTTTGTAGATGATAGAATCGCCGTTTTTCTCACATGTCTGGGTTTTCTGCCACTGCTGGTAGATTTTTTCGCCGCATCTGTCATAAACCTCTGTTTTGGTGGGTTTGCCTTCATGATCAATGGAGAACGAGCAGGCGACGGAATTGTCAGACCAATAGACCAACCACCATAAATAACGGGTGGTATCGGTCAGAATGACTGTGTTTCGATCTGGGCCGGGCGGGGAGTTGTCTTCTGCATAAACCAATCGATCAGCGCGCCATCCCAAAAGCATCAAGATGATGGCTAATATCATAATTATGTTGAGCGAAAAAGCTTTTTTTGGCATGGCAGCTAAGCATCCAAAGCACCAAAACCTTTTTCTCAATGATGTTCAGGTTGTGTGATGAGGTTTGGTTGGCAGTTTAAACCAAAATTGAACATATCAGATGATGAATTGCAGCCCTGATTATGAGGACGATTTAATCCTATTTCTGGGATGCAGAGTGAGGATTAAATAACAAATAACAATACTAGCGGCTTGCGGGAAGTATTGTTACTTGTTGACTGTTTCAGCACCCAATTACGGAGCGCAGGGAGTAGCCGGATTTATCAACAGTTGAGCAGCGCATGCAGCTGTCGCGGTGAGGGAAACACTGTTGCCGCCGGTTCTCGGAATAATCACCGTTGGTGTGGTTGTTGGTTCCATACCACCACCTGTTACCGGGATTGCGAACTCGGCTTCCGCGACACAATCAGGCAACCCTTCAGGATAGTCGAGGAGCAATTGGTCAAAATCAACAGGCATGGGGTCGGCAAGTTTTCCAGAGATGAACTTCCAGACCTGGTTGGCCGCGGCATCACTCAAGCTTGCAGAATCCAACCCCATTTTGCAGAAGCCACCGATGCACTGCATCATAAAAGCATCCGCAGCGGCGTCGTTGTTCACAACCATGGCACAGCCCTGAATTTGAGCCTCATATCCCTTGGAATTGAGTACCGTAAAGGTGCCCTCATCTTCAAGATTGGGCAGTGCCATAATTTCACCCTCCAGCAACTTCACCACAATGGATAATGAGTCAACTGGAATGCCTGGCTGTGATAAGATCTCAACCCTGGCTCCTGGTTTTAGAATTATCTGTGAACCGTCTGGAAGCGTGATGATTGTATTGGGAGGAATGACAGGATCTGCCATTACAACAGGCATTGGCGTGGAAGTGGGTTCAACAATATCGTTGCCCGTAACCGGAAGAGGCAACGGAGTGGCGGTGGCTGCATTTTTTGCTGTACATCCTGTGGCTGCGATGAGAATTGTGATGAGGAGTAAAGCCGACATTAACATCTTACCAATTCTCAAATTAGTAAACATATCGAACTCCCCTGAAGCAAAATTGAATGGATATGCATCCATAATAGCAAGGATTTTTAAAAATACAAGTAAGAAAATGGTAATTCCCAAAAAAGCCATAAAAAAGGCATAAATAATAATTAGTAATATTTAAAATGGTTATTGATTATTTTTAAAACCATATATATAATGCTTATGAATTTCATTTCTCATTCAACAATTTAGTTGTTCGTTTTTGTGGAGCATCGATCCAGGGGTTGTTTTAGGTTGCTTATTCTTTCAACATTATTCTTACATCAAATCTAGAAGAATATTCTCTGGGGAGCTAATGGCAATACCGTCCACACGGCTGGTATTGCTGTTTTTTTGTTTGTATATAACAAGGTGAAATACAGGAGGATCTTATGGAACACAGTTCAAAGGCAACAACATTGATGAGTTCAAAAAAACATTTTAGAAGTCAGATTTCAGTTTTTTGGAGGTTATTGTTCATCGTTGTATTTGCCAGTTCCATGATGAGTGCCAATCCTTCAGCGGTGGCAATTGCCCAATCTGGTGCGGTGATCGCTGTTAACGGCGCTGTAACCGCTTTTGTCACCCAGCCTGGCGCGGCTTCTGAAGTGCAATCTTATACGGTCTCAGGCAGCGGTCTTTTGGCTGATATTGCCATTGCCGCGCCGCCAGGGTTTGAGATTTCAACGGACGGCAGTGATTATCAATCCACACTAACCCTGGCTCAAAACGATGGTGTCGTAACAGAGACGACCATTTTCGTTCGGCTTTTTAGTGACGCTGAAGGAAGTCCATCCGGGAACATTGCCCATGTCAGCGAAGGTGCCCAACAGGTGGATGTTGCTGTCAGCGGCACTGTCCAATCGATTTTCACCTTGTTGGCAGGGAATGACGGCAACGGCAGTGTGACCCTGAACCCCGCAGGGGGATCTTATGCAAACGGTACAACTGTGATTTTGACTCCGGTGCCCGGCACCGGATATGCTTTTGCGGATTGGTCCGGTAGCAACGCTGAAGAAGTGGATTATGTTGACGGGAACTATATAATCCTCATTGACGGGAACAAATCACTCGCCGCGAATTTTGTCGAAGCATCAAAACCGACGGAAGAACCCTCAAAAGATGAGGCCAGCGCAAGTTGTACAACTGTAGCTTTGACCGCTATAGAAGATAACTACTTGAGCGCTAATAATGTGCAATATAACAACGGCGGCAGCAACTCGGTTCATGTGGACGGAACCACCGGAACAGGCCGCAGGACGGCTTTACTGAAATGGGATCTGAGCGGAATTCCCTCCAACGCAACCATCTCTTCGGCGAATGTCAAGATCAATGTGACCGATGCAAGCAGCCTTGTGTTTTACATGTACAATATGAGGCGAAGCTGGGTCGAAGGCACAAGTGATCGTGCCAACTCTACCTCAAGTTCAAACTGGAATACCTACAACGGCGCGGATTCATGGGGGACAGTTGGAGTTGCCAACACCACATCAGACCGTTATGACACCAACATGTGGAGCGCGACATCCAGCAGTTACTCATCCACCGGCAGCAAAACGATTGACCTGAACTCGGACGGTCTGGCGGTGCTGCAGGGATGGGTGAACGGATCTCTGACTAATTACGGCGTGACGCTTCAAAACGCGTCAGACACAAGCGCCAATGCCCTGTTCTTCTCTTCCAGCGAGTATTCAACAGCAGGCAGCCGCCCGATCTTGAATGTGACCTACTGCACTGCAGCGACCATCCCCACCATTACGGTTACCGGAACGTTAAACGCGTTCATGACGACCCCCGGCACAGCTTCAGCTGCTCAAACCTACACGGTTGAGGGCGAGGTTTTGTCTGAGAATCTCAACATTACAGCCCCGGCCGGCTTTGAGCTGTCAAAGAATGGCAGTGACTACGCTACTTCGCTGACCTACGCACCCATAGATGGGGCGGTGGCAGAATCAACGGTTTACGTCAGATTGGCAGCCACAAGCGCGGGCAGCTACAGCGGCAACCTGGTTCATACCAGCACAGGCGCCGACCAGGTGGATATTGCAGTTTCGGGCACCATCTCCAATACGGTCTGTACGGACGTGACCCTGACGGCAGCCGAAGATACTTACATGAGCGGCTACAACACAGATAACAACTACGGCGGCGACGATATCTTTAAAGTTACCTCTTCTTCGGATACTGACCGAGGTGCACTAATCAAATGGGACCTTAGCAGCATTCCACAAGACGCGAATGTCACCTCTGCCAGCATGATTCTCAATATCAGCACATCCTCCAGCCAGGTTCACAATCTTTACAGCATGCGTCAAGCCTGGATTGAAGGTACCAACACCTCTGGGGCAAGCAGCGATACCAGCGTCAACTGGGAAACCTATGATGGCGTGAACGAATGGGGAACTCCAGGCGCTGCCAACACCACCTCAGACCGCTTTGACACCAATTTGTGGGGGGCAAACTCTTCAATATTTAACTCCACAGGCAGCAAGACGGTAGCACTCAATTCGGATGGTCTGGCGGTGTTGAATGGTTGGATCGCTAACCCCACCACCAACTTTGGTTTCACCATTCAAAACTATCCAGCCACCTCAAGCGGCAACGGGATAGAAGTAAGCTCCACAGAAAACACCACAGTCGCAAACCGCCCCCAGATGGCCTTGCATTACTGCGTGACGGCATCCACCGACCCCACGATTAACGCGGCCGGAACATTCACTGAGTTTGCGACTGCGTCTGCAACGCCTTCCGAGGCGCAAACCTACACAGTTTCGGCGATTAACCTGACAGAAGCCCTGAATATCACGGCACCTGCCGGTTTTGAGCTCTCAAAAGATGACAGCACCTATTCTTCTTCACTGAGCTACACACCGTCCAGCGGAACAGTGCCAGCCTCCACGGTTTATGTGCGGCTGGCAGCCACGGCTGAAGGCAGTTATGGCGGCAACCTCGTTCACACCAGCACGGGTGCAGTCGAGGTGGATCTTGCCGTTTCGGGCACGGTTTCAAACTCGATCTGTTACGACGTTTCGTTGGTGGCAACGGCTGACAACTACATAAGCGCCAATAATACGAATTACAATAACGGCGGCAATACCGAGCTTCATGTAAACGGCACAACAGGCACAGATCGCCGGTCAGCCCTGCTGCAATGGGATCTTTCATCAATCCCAACCAATGCGACAATTGATTCAGCCGATGTATCTTTGTATGTCTCAGATGCCAGTTCGTTGTTGTTCAACATGTACAATATGCGTCGGAGCTGGGTGGAGGGGACAGGAAACCGCACAGCTTCGGACACCAGCTCCAACTGGAACACCTATGACGGTGAAAATTCATGGGGAACCGTTGGCGCCGCCAGTACATCATTGGATCGTTTTGACACAAACATGTGGACGGCTACTACGAGCAGTTTTTCTTCCACAGGCGCTGAAACTGTCGCCTTAAACTCTGACGGCCTGGCAGTTCTTCAAGGCTGGGTGGATGAATCATTGGATAATTACGGCGTGATTTTGCAGAATTATTCCGGTTCGAGCGAAAATGCCGTTTACTTCTCCTCAAGTGAAGCCACAACGGCTGCCAATCGGCCGACTTTGAATGTGCACTATTGCATCAACAATGTGACCCCAACAGTGAACACGTCGGGCACTATCACTGCTTTCTCAACTGTCTCGGGTGTGCCATCAGCGGCTCAGTCTTACACGGTGTCAGGCATCAACCTGACAGAAGCCATCACGGTCACCGCGTCTGCTGATTTTGAAGTATCCCTGGCTAGTGGCAGCGGGTTTGGTTCGTCAGTGACAACAGATGCGCCAGTGAGTGGAACGGTTGCCAACACGACCATCTATGTGCGCTACGTTCCCATCACGGCAGGAACCAGCAGCGGCAATATAACCAATGCCAGCACAGGAGCGGCCACCAAGGATATTGCGGTCAGCGGCAATTCGGTTCCTACCATTACTGTTACTGGAACCTTATCCGCTTTTAGCAGTGTGCCGGGGGTCGCTTCTGCCTATCAATCATACACAGTGAGTGGAACCAATTTAAGCGGTGACATAACAGTTACTGCGCCAACCGGGTTCCAGCTTTCAACTACCAGCGGTGGAACTTACACTACATCCCTAATCCTTACCCCCTCAGGCGGAACAGTTCCATCCACGCAGATTTATGTTAAGTTGTACAGCGAAACTGTCGGTACCTATACGGGGAATATCACCCATGCCAGTTCGGGAGCTGTAACTCAGAACATGGCAGTCAATGGGTCTGTAGCAGTTGTTAATCTGGCACCTAACGCACCGGAGTTGCAGCTACCCGCGGATGACGCGACGGATGTCTCCACACCGTCGACGCTGTCTGCAGTGGTCACCGATCCCAACTCGGATATGATGAATGTTTCATTCTACGGGCGCCCAACCGGCAGCGGCACGGGGGAAGACTTCATGATTGTGCTCTTCCCGGATATTCAAAATGAAACTCAATACAACTCAGCCATGCTAACCTCGCAGATCAATTGGGTTGTAGCAAACAAAGACACCGAGAACATCATTTTTGCGACCACCCTGGGCGATACAGCGAATACTGCATCCAGTCAAACGCAATATCAAACCGCAGATGCGGCTTTTGATGTGTTGGATGCAGCCGGGGTATGGTATACGGTTGCTCCGGGAAACCATGATAATGCGACCACTACTTACTATGATGATTATTTTGGTGCATCACGGTATGCCAGTCATTTGTATTCAAACGGCGGCTGGTTTGGTGGATCTTACAACGATTTCAACACGTATTCTTTGTTTAGCGCCGGCGGTATGGACTTCATTTTGATCAATCTGGACTTTAGTCCAACGACGCAAGAGATCAACTGGGCAGACGAATTGCTCACCACCTACAGTGACAGGCGCGCGATCGTTGAGCAGCACGATATCCTCAATACAAACGATACCTGGTACAACCAGACATCCTATAATGAGTTGAGAGACCACAGCAACCTGTTCATGATGGTGTGCGGTCACATGCACAACAGCGGTGACGGGGCGGCTTACAGGGCAGAAACAGGTACTGATGGACATACCATCCATATAGTTCTGGCTGATTATCAGGATATGTCGAACGGCAACGGCTATCTGCGGCTGCTGCGCTTCTCGCCTGCTGACGATATGATCTACATGACCACTTATTCACCATATCAGAGTGTTGGTTCGATCACCACTGATCCGGATCAAAAGAACCTCGCTTATGCCATGGACGGGGTTTCAGCGTTTGATTTAATTGGAACGGATACCAACGTGGCATCCGGGTCAACAGCCAGTGTGGCCTGGAACGGGCTCGCGGAAAATACCGAATATGAATGGTACGCGGTCGCTACCGACCCGGGTTCCTTAACCGGAACCAGCTCGACATTCAGCTTCATGACAGCCGGCCCCGTGCCAAACACTGCACCTGTGTTGGGTGCCATCGGCAACAAGAGCGGGGCTGAACTTGCCGCTTTGACCTTTACCGCGACCGCTACAGATGACGGCTTGCCCACTGGAAGTTCACTGTCTTACAGCCTGGCGGCTGGCTCCACGGCAGTGCCAACTGGCGCGATCATCAACCCCACGAGCGGCATCTTCAGTTGGACCCCCTCCGAAGCGCAAGGACCGGGCACCTATAATATCAATGTTTGTGTCAGTGACTCAGCCCTTTCAGATTGTGAAACGATCAACATCACGGTTACGGAAGTTAACATCGCCCCGGTTCTTGGAGCCATTGGCAACAAGAGCGTGGCTGAACTGTCCGCATTGACCTTCACAGCCACAGCCACAGATGCCGACCTGCCAGCCAACACCCTGACCTACAGCCTGGCGGCTGGAACAACGGCGGTGCCGACCGGCGCGAGCATCAACCCCACGAGCGGCGCATTCAGCTGGACCCCCTCCGAAGCGCAAGGACCAGGAACTTATAACATCCAGGTATGCGTAAGCGATGGAACCGCGAACGACTGCGAAGCCATCACTATTACGGTCACAGAAGTTAATACGGCACCTGTGTTGGGTGCGATCGGTGACAAGAGCTGGTCTGAGAAATCTGCTCTCTCCTTCACCGCCAGCGCCACGGATGACGGTCTGCCTGCCGGGACTTTAACCTACAGCCTGGCAGCTGGCTCTACGGCAGTGCCATCTGGCGCAACGATCAACCCCACGAGCGGTGCCTTCAGTTGGACGCCCACCGAAGCGCAAGGACCGGGTACTTACAACATCAATGTATGTGTCAGCGACTCAGCCCTTTCAGATTGTGAAGCCATTACCATCACCATTTCGGAAGTAGCATCTTCACCGATATTGGCTACGATTGAACCCAAGAGTGTGACTGAACTTGAAACCCTTTCATTCACTGCCATTGGCTCTGATGAAGATATCCCGGTGGATACGCTGACTTATAGTCTGCAAGCCGGGTCAACGGCAGTGCCAACCGGAGCGACGATCAACCCCACGAGCGGTGCCTTTAGCTGGACGCCCACCGAAGCACAGGCTCCGGGAATCTATAAGATCATGTTTTGTGTGAGTGATGGCAATTCAACCTCCTGTTATGAAGTGACCATCACAGCGAATGAAAAGAATGAAGCTCCGGTACTTGCTGCCATTGGAAACAAGAGCGTGGCTGAACTGTCCGCATTGACCTTCACAGCCA
>CAYXWV010000018.1:0-50999 GCA_964468875.1 uncultured Anaerolinea sp.
TATTGCATTTTTTTAAATAAGAATATAATCTCTTCCATGATCTACTCTACCCTTCAACAACAGCAGTCACAACATTCCCAACTCCTATTGGGCGTTTTGCGTTTGGAAGAATAGATCAGTCTTTTGACAAATGATCAACCAGCCGGAATGCTCAACGCACCGGCTGGTTTTTTTATTGGCGAATCGTCTAATGGCAGGACAACGGATCTTGGCTCCGTTAATGTGAGTTCGATTCTTACTTCGCCAGCCTTACTGGGATATCGTCTAACGGCAGGACGCCTCGCTCTGGACGAGGTAATAGAGGTTCGAATCCTTTTATCCCAGCAAAAAAAAACCGACCAATTGATGGCCGGATTTTTAACTTCATTGTAATTGTTCTGATTGTTTAACGTTTTCAGTCTTTATCCCTGATTCCGGAGGCATCGATCCATTTAAAACGCACCTGGCGAGATTGTCAAAAACCGGAACAAACCTTTCAGGGAAGGGTTGATTAACCCACTCGCTGTGGATTAATGTTTTCGAATATGGCAGTCCTTTTAGAATCTTTGAATCGGCCAATAGAGGGGTTGATTTCAACCGCTCGTTCCAGCTTTCCATCGAATTCTCTTCCCATTTTGAATTGCCTATTCCAACAGGAATAATCCCCCCAAGTTTTTTTCGTTGCCTCAGAACCAGTTGAATCGTATCAGCAGTTGGCTTGCGATTTTGTAATGAAAGCATTAATGGCACAAAAACCTGTTCTGTGACAGCCGCGATAGACATATTCACCAGAAATGGAGATGTGCCAGAATCAATGAGTACCAGAATATCCTGAGAAAAGCTCGCATCTTCCAGTGCATATTTTAGCAGCTCTGGGGTTTCTCCCATGCTCATTAAACTGGTTACCCGGTAATCAGCTGGAAGAATGAAGACATTTTCATTATAGGGTGATTTTACAAGCGCTTTGGCAACAATCGCTCTGGCGTTGTTGTTATCTCTGACCGTTTCAAGAACGTTAAAAATCGTGGGAGTCGATTTTCCATCAATAATCTCGCGTGCCTCAAGTCCCAAGAAAAGAGTTGATGAGCCGCCTTGCGGATCAACATCAATGATGATGACCCTTTTATTAAGAATTTTGGAACAATAATTGGCCAGTAAACCGGTGATGGTGGTTTTTCCGGTGCCGCCCTTCATCGAAGTAAAGGTCGTGATCATAAGCCATTTTTCCCTTCATTAATTACATCGTCTTCGAATTTTAGCACATTATTTTTAATCAGTCATTTTTCAAACGAAAAATAAATCGTCACAAAATCGTCTGCACCTCAATGACATCAGGTAAAAAAATTTGTTGTGTTATGCAACAACCTGAAACTAAACTGTAAATGAAGGGTTTTCAAAGATGAACCGGTATCAAAAAAGAAAATTGGAGAGATCAAATGTCAAAGGTAATGGTTGTTACTGACAGCACTGCTAATATTCCAAATGAATTGATAAAAAACAGCCCTGTGAAGATTGTTCCATTACAAGTGATTTGGAACGAAGAGATACTGAGAGATGGGATCGATATTCAACCAGTGGAGTTTTATAGAAGGCTAAAACAAGAAAAGAATCTTCCTTCCACTTCTCAAGCAACACCAGAAGATTTTAAAAAGACCTATTCTGAACTGCTTGCCCAAGATTATGATATTTTAAGTATCCATATATCAAGCAAGCTCTCGGGAACCCTCGATTCAGCCACCCAGGCAAAAAAAGCATTGAACAGTTCAAGAATCACTCTGATTGACTCTCTGAGCACCAGCATGGCAATGGGTTTTCAAGTGTTAAGCGCGATTCGCATGGCAGAATCCGGCGCAAGCCTTGCAGAATGCACAACAATTGCTCAAAAAGCAATTCACCACACCGGCGTTTATTTTGCTGTCAATACGTTGGAATATTTGTACCGGGGGGGGCGCATTGGCGGGGCAGCGGCTTTTATGGGGCACATGCTTAATCTCAAGCCACTCCTTGAGCTGCGTGACGGTCGTATCGAAGCCATAAAGAAAGTTCGCACTCTCTCAAAGACGATTGATTATTTGCTCGATCTTGTTGAAACCAGAATGAAAAAAACAAATGGTCCAATTCGGTTGTGTGCGGTTCACGCTGATACCCCCGATGAAGCTCGTGAATTGTTGGATAGAGCCGTTGCGCGGTTTTCCAACACACTGGTGAACGATGCTGTCATTTCAAACATCAGCCCCGTGCTTGGAACCCATGCAGGTCCTGGCGCCCTCGGATTGGCTTTCATGTCTGGTATGTAATCATCAAATCATTAAACCTGATAGCATCAGAATTCCTATCAGGTTTATTATTGCCCAACTTTGGTAAAATCAATAAAAACAATAATCATCGAGGTGATCATGCGGAATATTCCAGAACTTGGAATTCAAATACCAGAGATTCTTGTACCAGCAAAAGGTATTGATCTTCAAAAATGGGCAGTGATTGCCTGCGATCAATATACATCTGAACCTGAATACTGGGCAAAAGTATCTGAAATCATCGGGTCATCTCCTTCAACATTGAATATGATCTTTCCGGAAGTTTTTCTTGGCAAGGAAGATGAAACAACCCGCATTCAGAATATTCACGCAGCCATGCATAGCGCACTTCAATCCGGTATATTCGAATCTCATACCGGTTTTATTTATGTCGAACGGATGATTGATGGCAAAATCCGCCGCGGTTTAATGATGGCGCTCGACCTCGAACACTATGATTTCAACAAAGGATCACAAACACCTATCCGCGCCACTGAAGGAACCATTCTTGACCGTTTGCCTCCCCGGATCAAAATTCGCGAAAACGCACCTGTTGAATTTCCGCACATTCTCATGCTCATTGATGACCCCCAAGACTGTGTGATCGGCACTGTCGAGAAACTCAAAAACGACCTGCCAATCACTTATGATTTTAATCTGATGTTCTCCAGTGGTCACCTGACAGGCAGATTAATTAATAATCCAGCCATCGAAGAAGAGATCATTCAAAACCTACGCAATCTTACCGATGAAAAATCATTTTTGGAAAAATATGATTTGCCAGTTGGAACTCCCCTGCTCTTGTTCGCCTCTGGTGATGGTAATCATTCATTGGCAACTGCCAAATCCTGTTGGGAAAAACTCAAACCATTTGTAGGCATGGATCATCCCGCCCGATATGCCCTTGTTGAAGTAGAAAACGTTCACGACAAGGCTCTTGAGTTTGAACCCATCCATCGTGTCTTATTTAATGAAAGGGCTGATCTGCTTCAGGGTTTCATGGATTATTATGGTGATCAAATAGACTTCCAGCAATTAGATTCCACTGCTGCAATGATTGAAAAAGTTGACCAGGCGAAAGGACCTGACCATCATTTTGGGTTGATCACCAACAAAAATTTCTACTTTGTCACTATCAACCAACCCAAACTGAACCTTCCCGTGGGTAGTTTACAAGAGTTCCTCGATTCCTGGATGAAAGCAGGCGGAGCTGAACAGATTGACTATGTTCACGGTAGTGAATCGTTATGCGAGTTGTCTGAAAGAAAAGGCAATGCCGGTTTTTACCTGGCTGGCATGCCAAAGGGCGACTTATTTAAGACAGTGATCAAAGATGGTTCTCTTCCACGGAAAACCTTCTCTATGGGCGAAGCCCATGAAAAACGATTTTATTTGGAAGCCAGACGAATATCTTCTGAAAGATGACACCTATGGATGAGCAAACTGATATAAAACCAGAAAGTAAAAAAGACCTCATAGTCACTATCAAGGGATTTCCCAGCGGAGACAACCGGATCAAGACTGTGATTGACCTATCAAGTGCCCATAACAGCCCCAATATTTCACTTTCATTAATTGATTCCACTGAACAAGAGGTTTCTCAAGCGGTAATCATGGAAACATTCAGTCCGCATATTGAATTTACCTTGCATATCCGCAAACCGGATGCTCTTTATCCACTACGTCTGGTTTGCACGTTATATAAGGAAGACAACCAATCTCTTGATTCAAAATCAATACAGATAAACCAAACTGCTCAACAACATTGATTTTTCTCTTTTCCTATTAATAATACGGGCATAATAATTGCATCCAATCATTGGATGATATTGGTATTTAATAGGTTAATAAGAAAAAAGGCAGCCAATGCGAATAAATTGTGCATCTTTTAGAAAAAGAATTGCCGTGCTTTTGATACTGTTAATAAGTTCACTATGGATGACATCTTGTGGACCCCAAAAAACAGAACCAGAAATGCAGCAAGCAATAACAAAGACGCCTACTGCCCAAATTGTTAAAACAACCGCTGCCGCGATTCCTCAACCGTATAACACTCCCGTTCCTACCTTGCTGCCGGTTACACAACCCAACTCATCAGTGGTTAACGCTGGCTTGATCATCTTCTCCATGTCTGATGGCGAATATCGCCACCTTTTTGCTTATCATCCATCCTACCTGTCTGTTACTCGTCTGACTGCTGACGCATGGGATGATGAATCCCCGGCAATCAGCCCTGACGGTAACAAGATAGTTTTTTCCTCAAATCGTTTTGGCACACATGAAATATATCTCCTCGATTTGGTCAATAATTCGCTAACCCAAATGACCAATTCAAAGGCTTACAAAAACGCTGTTAGCTGGTCTCCGGATGGTCAATATATAGTTTACGAAAACTACGACAATGAACACTTCAGTCTAATAATTCAATCAGTTAATAACCCCCAGGAATCTCCCATCCAGTTGTCTGAAGAAGGAATAGACTTCTTCCAACCAGCCTGGTCGCCAGACGGCAGCGAAATTGCCTTTGTAACAGATCCAACAGGACGCAATGAAATTTGGATTGCCAGGCTTCAAGACGCAAATGAACGCTTTGTTAAAGTAATTGCAAGCCCAGACTGCGATTATTCAGAACCATCCTGGTCGCAAGATGGGCTCACTCTTGCCATTACTCGTCGAAAAATTGATGATGAAGTAATCATACTACAGCCGCACAATCTTGAATCTGGTGTGAAACTGTTGGGAAAAGGCAGAAATCCAGTCTGGATGCCGGATGACAGCGGCATAATGGTCACCCTTCAAACACCGAACTTGAATGAGTTATTGGCTTATTCCTCTAGTGACCGTCATTTGATTTTGCCTCCCATACCAATGCCTGGCAACATTCATTCCGCTGACTGGAAGTCTGCCAATCTAACACAGAACATTCAACTTTTCTTGTCAAAGAATAGAATTCCTCAACCCGTCCCCCTTTGGGCAGATGAACCGGCTCCAACCTCAGAAACCGGTCGCCGCAGCCTGGTCACCCTTGATAATGTAAATGCTCCGCAGCCAAGTCTGTCTGATGCCGTAGATGACAATTTCAACAATTTACGTGAAACAGTCAAACGCAGAGCCGGTTGGGATGTGTTGGCTTCACTAGAAAACGCCGTTATAGCTGCAACAGAAATATCTGCACCTGATATTTCTGAAAACTGGTTATATACAGGCCGGGCAATCGCCCTTAATATGGCACCCTATGAAGCTGATTACTTGGTTACCAGTCGTGAAGAAATCAGCGGCGAGATTTATTGGCGTGTGTGGATAAAGTGTAAAGAACAAGATGGCACATGCGGTCAGCCAATCCAAAGCCCTGTTTGGGATTTTTCAAGCCGCTCTTCAGGAGACACCACAGCCTACGAGAACGGTGGAAAGATCATCCAGGCTCCTGGCGGGTATTGGGTAGATTTTACTGACCTTGCCTTACGCTATGGGTGGGAAAGAATTCCCTCACTAAACAACTGGCGTTCATACTTCCCCGGGATACAGTTCAATGTTTTTGTATTGAAACAAGGCTTTTCATGGCGACAGGCATTATTGGATATTTATCCACCTGAACAAGTTGATATTTTGATCGGAGAAATCCAATGAAAAATCAGCTCTACTCTCTCTTCCAACGACTTCGACACCAAACTGCTGCCGCAACAATTAGTCTGGCATTTGGTCTTATTGCCTGGTTTTTTCCATTAACACCGATTTCTGTGCTTGCCGAAACACCATCACCCGTGATGCCCTTTGAAACAACTAACCTTGAACTGCCAGATGAAGAGGTTGGAGAATTGCCAGACTTTGACTGTCTTCCTCTTTATCAAATACCTCTTGCTCTAAATCCACATGATCATTTTTATTTTACCCGGCCTATCGCTGTGGATTCAAACACAGATCCTTCACCAGATTTTCGATATGGATATAAGTACCCCGGAGAGAATAAGGTTCATACAGGTGTAGATATCATTTCACCCATGTATAAACCTGTCTTAGCAGCTGGAGATGGCACAGTTATCTTCACGGGCTATGGATTAATGAACGGTGGAGGAGATATTGACGACCCTTATGGTATGGCTATTCTTATTCGGCATGACTTTCGTTATCAAGAAAAGACCCTCTATACCGTCTATGCACATCTGGATAGTATAAACGTCGAACCAGACCAAACAGTCTATGCAGGCGATCAAATCGGCACAATCGGCATGACCGGCAATACCTCGGGTCCCCACCTCCATTTTGAAGTACGAATCGAAGACAACGAAAGTGGCAGAGTTCAAAACCCTGAATTATGGATGGCTCCCCCCATTGGAAGCGGAGTTCTGGCAGGCCAATTGAAAGACAATTATGGTTATCTAATTTCTGTTCAGGAATTAAAAATCAAATCACTTGATTCAGATAATTCTTTTTCAATCAACACTTACGCTTCAGATAAATCTGTCCACTTTGATGATTATTTTAAGGAGAATTTTGTTCTGGGTGATATTCCTGCTGGATCATATGAACTATCCATGCTCTATAAAAACCGCTGGTATCGTCTGAATATTACAATTGCTCCGGGTACAGTAAATTTTGTTTACTTTAATTCAAAGAATGGTTTTTCCCAGGTTCCTCCATCATCACCTGATCCTGATGAGTTTCTGAATTAAGATTTACTTATCTGAATACCTTGACAATCCTCCAATCCTGTTTGACAATTAAAAGTTCGAACAGAATGAATGGAGGATCTTTTTAATGGTTTCTAAGAAAATGTTTGCAATAATTGCAGTTTTATCTGTGTTGCTCGTTCTGCTGAGCGCTTGCGGTAAGGCTGCCCCTACTGAAGACCCCACTGCGAAAATAACTCAGGTTGCTGCCACGGTTCAGGCAGAATTAACCCAGATTGCACTATTGACCCCGAGCGCTACAACAACACCTACCATCACCCCCACCGTGATTACTGCAACCCCAACCCTTTCCACCCCGATGGGCACTTCGACCCCCACCAAAGGCGCAGCAGTGAACACAGGCGACAACGCCAAATTCGACAAAGATATCACCATTCCTGATGGTTCCATTATTAAACCAGGCGCTTCTTTTGATAAAACATGGTCTGTTATGAACAATGGCACCACCACCTGGAATACTAATTACCAACTGATGTATCTTCAGGGACCGCAAGCCACCGTTATGTCGGTCAATCTACCAAAAAATGTAGAACCGGGCCAAACGATTCAGATCACAATCAGATTCACAGCTCCGGCAACCTTAGGTTCTTACACCGGTTGGTGGACACTGGTGAATGCCAATGGCTTTTCTTTCGGCGAACAGATGAGCGTAGTGTTTACTGTTGGCAATGAAACTGCCACCCCCACCTCAAGCACACCCAGCGGAAGCGCCACTGCTACTCTCGACGGCACTACAACCGTTACCCCATCTGGAACCACTACCCCTTAGTTTCAAATGAAAGCATCGTCCGATTCACTTGAAAATTTGATTAAAGCCGAGGCGAAGCGCCTTGGCTTTTCTTTTTGCGGAATCACTAACGCTGCTCCACTTAATGAGTTTTCTCGATATGATGCCTGGATTTCAAATGAATACCATGCTGGAATGCAATTCATGGCGTCTGAACGGCATCGCAAAGCCCGTTCAGATCCTCGTTTGTTAATGCCAGAAGTTCAGTCCATTCTCTGCCTGGGTTGGTCTTACCCTTTGCGCAGCATGGAAGAAATCTCTCACAGTGAAAAAGCATTAATTGCCGGTTATGTCTCCGATTTTGACTATCATCAACTACTCCCCCAATTAATGGAGAAAATTGTTGATTTCATTTCAAAAAGAACAAAAAGAAAAGTGATAGCTAAAGGGTTTACAGACAGCGCCCCAATTCTTGAAAGAGAACTTGCTTCTCGCGCCGGCATTGGGTGGATTGGGAAAAATTCTTGTTTAATCTCGCCAAAATTCGGTTCTGCATTCCATTTAGCCGATCTTTTCCTTGATATTGATCTAAAACCAGACCCGCCTTTTCTATATGATTATTGCGGCAGTTGTACCCGTTGTGTTGATGCCTGCCCGACAAAGTGCATTTTGCCTGACCGAACTATTGATTCGCAAAAATGCCTTTCATATTTAACTATTGAAAGTAAAAATGTCTTACCTGAAAATCTTCGCGATCTTACCGGTCCATGGCTGTTTGGCTGCGATATATGCCAGATGGTTTGCCCATGGAATAGAAAAGGAATAACAGAAACCAATTTCTCTCTCTTGATCAGTTTTTCATATGAACAGGTTGTAAACTTATTACGTCTCACTCCTGCTGAATTTAAACAACAATTTCAGCACTCAGCCATGTCACGCGTCAAATGGAAGGGCATGATCCAAAACGCGATCACCTTCCTTGGAAATTCACACAATCCATCCTGCCTCGATCAAATCAAACCATTTCTCGAACAGCCAGAATTTTCAGATAATGCTCAATGGGCAATTGATAAACTCACGACCAGCAACTTTTAATTCAAAAACACCCTTCGTCATTCTGAAGGGTGTTTTTATTCATCATAGAAGATTATTGAGCAGTGGGTGATACTGTTGGTGTCAATGGATTAGCTAATGTACTTGTGGCTCTCGTCGTTGGTGTGGGTGTAACCATATTGACTCTCACCTTAATTACTTGACCGATTTCAATGGCGTTTTCATCCTTAATTTCCGGATTGCGGGCTAATATATCTTCGACGGTGCTACTAAAATATTCAGCAATTATTGCCAACGTATCGCCTTCCTGAATTATGTAGTCGTATGAAGTTGCTCGCGGCACATCACTTGGCACCCTGGTCGGTGTGGGCATTTTTTGCCCTGGTGCGGGGATATAGATATTGTCACCCGCATTGATCGGGCAAGGATTGTTGGGATCATTAAATAAATTGATCAATCGCATATAAAGAAGATCGGCATTATGAGTGTATGCGATTGTCCAGCAATCATCTCCTTGTTGAACCGTATAGAGATATGGTTGCGAAGGTGTTTCTGTCGCCGCCGGAGTTGCAGTCAACGTTTCGGTTGGTGTCATCGAGGGTGTTGGTGAAGGCTGTGTGGCGGTTGGGGTTGGAGTGATGGTGACCGTTGGTGTTTTTGAGGCGAATAAGCCTGCAAATGGTTTGCCACCGCCTTTGCCAGCGCTGACAACAGAAACAATGATGAGAATTCCACCAACCACCAGAAGAGCAGCCAGACCGCCTAAAATATACGGCATGGATTTCTGTCTTTTTTCAAATTTGCGAATCACATTTTGTGGAGTATCTTTTCCGCTCATTTTAAATCCTGTCACTTTGTCTTTATCAGATTCTGATTACAATCAATTTATTGTAATGGAACTTTTCATTCAGGTCGAGTTTCATCCCGAGGTCTTTCAAAACATCATACCATAAAAATCAGATGACATTTCGGATTTTTTCTGCATGATATAATAACCCTAATTCATTTTCCGTTCATTTTCGGAGGTAAGCATTATGGAAATCATCTCACAACACTTCAAACATTGCGATGTAGTAAAAGTAGTAGGCAGACTTGACAGCTCATCAGCGCCAGCATTAGTGGATGAACTGAATAAAATTACTGATGAAAATCGGTTCAAAATCGTGATTGATTTCAGTGAGCTTACCTTCATCTCCAGTGCTGGTCTCAGAGTATTAATCTCCACTCAAAAGAACTGCAAGCGATACAACCGCGGAGAATTGGTTTTGGCTTCTCTTTCTTCAAATATTCTATCTGTTTTCGACCTGGCCGGTTTCACTGCAATTTTCAAATTCTTCCCGGATGTTCTTTCGGCGGTGGGTTCATTCTAGAATAACCATCCATGTTAAAAAATAGGTTTCCTGGTGTTTATGCGAGCCTGGCTGATATAGCAGATTTCGTGCAAAAAGCTGCCGCTGACATCGGGTTCAATGCCACTGATATGTTTGCCATAGAAACAGCCGTTGATGAGGCTGTTTCTAATATTATCGAACATGCCTATGAAGGGGAAGGAAAAGGCGATATTGATTGTTCCATTGAAACAATTGACAATGGAATCCGAATAATCCTTGAAGACTTCGGCAAACCTTTTGATCCATCTCGAGTACCTGTTCCAGATCTCACTGCCGATCTTGATGATCGAATGGAACATGGTCTTGGCGTCTATATGATGTGCCAGCTTCTTGACGAGGTTCATTTCGATTTTTTGGAAGACCGAAATCAAGTGGTTATGTTGAAAAGAAAGTCAGTTGAAGAGCCAATTCCTGTCGAATTACCAGTTCAGCCTCAATGGAGGCATTACCTCAGAATTGGCGAAGATTTACTCAAACAGCCCAATGCGCTGGCAATCAGCAATAATTTTGCAAATACGGTCAAGCTTGAACTAAACTGCTCTGCATGGCTTTACCTCGCTGAACCTTTTTATCCCCTGCCCGGGGAACCCTCCATTGAGACTCTCCCTTCTATGAGCAATATAGAAGATTTGGTCAAACAAGCCTGGACAGAACAAAAAATCATCACTGACAATATGGATGTTGATCAGTCAGAAAAACGATGCCACAAAATAGCAATACCGGTGAAGCCTCAACAAAACCTGCTGGGTGTGTTGCTGGCTTCAAGGCCACAAGGCTTCCCATTCTCGGATGATGAAATCCAAAGGCTCGAAGGAATTGTCGCATTTGCCGCCATTTTTATGCAAATGAACCGGCAGGAAGTGCTAAAAAACTGGCGATACGATCAAATATCCTTAGTTAAATCGGTCAGCTCGCAAATAGCCAATGTTCTAGACCTGGATGAACTATGTAAACGGGTAACGAATTTGATCCAATGTTCATTTCATTATTACTATGTAGCCCTTTACACACTTGAAGAAGGATCAGATCATTTGATCCTTCGCGCCAATTCTCTTGACTGTGAACCGGGCAGCGATTCAATTTTACGCACCGTAAAAATCGGAGACGGTCTCGTTGGACAGGTTGCCCTGGCAGGAACCGAAATTGTCGCCAGAGACGTTAAAAAAGACCCGCGTTACCGCTCTGTTGAAGAATTGCCAGATACCCGCTCTGAGGCTGTATTACCCCTGGTGATCGAAAACCGTGTGCTTGGCGTTTTGGATGTACAAAGCAATCATGTAGATGCATTCCATAAGACTGATATGTTGGTCGTGAGATCATTGGCAGATAATATCGCCCTGGCCGTTGAGGGCGCTCGTCTTTTCAACAAACTGGATGAGCGTGCCCGGCAAATGTCGGCTGTTGCAGAAATAAACCTTGCGCTCTCATCCATCCTTGACCTTGATGAACTTTTAAAAGAGATCGTCACAGTAATACACGACCGATTTACCATCCCGCTTGTGCATATATATACAGTTCACTCTGGCCGAAGAAAAGTGATTTTTCAATCTGGAAGCGGTAAAAGGGCTGAAAACTTGAAGATCAACTCCTTCGCCTTTGATCTTGACGCCCCTCTTGGCATGATTCCCAATGTTGCACGCACCGGAATTTCAATGCTGGCAAACGATGTCACCAAAGAACCTCTGTTTAAACCCTCCAGAAATGCCCCGAATGAAACCAAATCTGAGTTGACCATCCCGCTAAAGTTTGGCGATCAGGTACTTGGTGTTCTAGACATGCAATCCAACGAGATTGGAAAATTTAATCAGAGTCAATTAAGCCTTTTTGAGGGTCTGGCTTCAGGCATCGCTCTTTCGATTCGCAACGCTACCCTGTTTCGCGCAGAAAACTGGCGCAGAAAAGTAGCCGAAATATTTAAAGATGTGGCAGGGATGCTTTCTTCTGATTTGGCTCTGGACGCCCTGTTGGAACGCATTTTGTCCCAGTTGGAACATACCATGCCATGTGACTCATCAGCCATCTGGCTCTTAGACAATCACGAAACAGACGATCCAGAAAAAAAAATATTGCATCTGGCAGCTGTACGCGGAGTCAACAAAATACAGGTGATACAAAGTCGAGAAAAATCTGAATCGGTCAAACGATTTTTAGAAATGGCAGTGAATAAAACGGAACCTGTTCTTCGCACTACTGCAGATCCCTACGGTCCGCTTGGAGCTGCAGGCAATTACCCTGCAGATTACTCTTCTCTATCTGTTCCATTACTCTCAGGCGATTCAGTGATTGGCATCTTGACCATGGCTCATCACGCTTCTGGCAGATATGGATCAGAAGCCAGTTTAATCGCCTCAACATTTGCAAGTTATGCCGCAGTAGCCATCGAAAATGCGCGCCTTTACACAGACGCTCAGCAAGATGCCTGGTCATCAACTGTTTTACTGCAAGTGGCTGAAGCAATTCAATCCATATCAAGTGTAGATGAGCTTCTTGCAACCATGGTCAGGTTGACACCCCTGCTTGTTGGAATCAAACAATGTGCTTTTTTCCTGAAGGAACAACAAACCAATTCATTCCCGCTTTCAGCATGGTATGGGTTCACTCCTCCTCAGACCCCCTTCGCCTTAACAGATGATCTTTCCATCGCCCTGATAAAAATGTGTCTGACCAGGGAGCCTGTTTTTATCCAAGATCCCTATTCTGAATTGGGAATATCAACACTCTCTCATCACGTCGATTCTGGCACCCTGGTTCTAATCCCGCTAATGGCTCATGATGAAATATTAGGAGCCTTTCTGGTTTCTCACGACAGTATGGGGGAATTCGGTATCCGTAAGGAATTTAATGAACAAACGCTGGCAATCTTGCAAGGCATTGGAAGACAAACCTCCATCGCACTTGAAAACATCCGTCTTGTTGAAAACAGACAAGAAGAAGCTTACATCACGGCAGTTTTGCTGCAAGTGGCACAGGCTGTGGTCAGTCAAAACCAACTTGATGACATTCTGGATACCATCGTACACTTGATGCCAATTTTGGTTGGTGTCAAAACCTGCGTTATTCTTCTAAAAGATCATGACAAGAACTGTCTTACCGCTTCAAATGCTGTTGCTGAAAGCCGAACTGAAACTGACCTGTTGCTTCAACAATCGTATGAACAAGGCGAATTTCTTTTCTTAGATCGACTACTTAATGAAGCACAGATGCTCACCTGCCCTCTCGATAATCCAGATCTCCAGATTTCTGATTGGCTAAATCTAGATTGTCAGGCTGTTGACGAGAATAACGCTTCTGCACATGAACATTGGCTGATCGGGGTACCCCTGGTAGTGAAGGGCGTGATTTATGGAGCCTTGATTGCCAAAGAAACAAATGTGCAGCCTGCATTCCACGCCAAACGGATGGAGTTGATCCGGGGTGTTGCCCAACAAACCACGTTGGCAATCCAAAACGAACGCCTGAAACAGGAAATGGTAGGCCGAGAGAGAATTGAACGTGAATTTCAACTCGCGCGACAGATTCAAAAAAACTTTCTTCCCGAGTCTTTGCCTGAACACCCTGATTGGGATTTTGACATGCGTTGGCAGACTGCTCGTGAAGTAGGCGGGGATTTCTACGATTTATTCGAAACGAAAGACCACAAACTGGCATTAGTGATCGCCGACGTCGCAGATAAAGGGATGCCGGCAGCCATGTATATGACCGTCACCCGCACTCTGATCAGAGCCACGGCGCAAGGGCTTTCATCGCCCGGAAAAATTCTGGAAAGAGTCAATGAATTGCTTGAAGCAGAATCTCGCAATGGCATGTTTGTTACAGCTTTTTTGGGGCTGCTTGACAGACAAACTGGTATTTTGGAATACGCCAATGCAGGCCACAATTTGCCGTTATTGATTCGAACAAAAAAACATGAGATCGAACACCTTCAAAAAGATGGAATCGCATTGGGTGTTTTGCCAGGAGCCTGTTATGGCAATAAGCAAATCACCATGCATGCCAATGATCTCTTATTGCTCTATACGGATGGTGTAACTGAAGCCTTCTCATCATCTGGCGAATTGTTCAGTGAGCCTCGCCTTGTAGAATTAATGAAAAACTCTCAATGCATAGGTGCCGCAGGGTTGTTGAGTTCAATAGAAGAAACAATCAACACATTCCGCAACGGAGAACCCGTTTCGGATGATTTGACGATGATTGCGATTTTCCGTAAACAAGAATAATTATTTACCAGTGATCAATGCCAGCCAGACCTGCCAATTTTCCACTGGTTCAGGGGTGGTGGTTGCTATTGTTTCAGGAATTGGAGTTGCTCCAGTAGGTACAAGCGGGATGATTAGATTCTCTCCCGGTCTGGTCATGTGCCCTTCTTCATAAGCCCAATCTTCGACCGCCCCTTCTGATCGAGCATACGCGACTTGCGTATCCAGGCTGCTCAATGTACTTTGCAAGGCGGCTATCACCGTTTCAGCTTTTTCTTCCTGGGCACCTAACCGAGAGAGTTCGTTAAGTCGATTGTTGAGATCCATCACAAGAAAAAATAGAACGATGGCGGCAACAGCTAACCCCACTTTTTTCAGATTAAACGGGATTTTTCTCAGGTTGATCTGAAATTTCTTCTTTGATTCTTCATCCATGCGCTTATCTTACACCATTCCCCACTCTCAGACAAGACAAAACCCGCGGTAATCACCGCGGGTTTAAGTGTGCCGGAGGAGGGATTTGAACCCTCACGGGCGTAATGCCCACTACGCCCTGAACGTAGCGCGTCTGCCAATTCCGCCACTTCGGCTCAACTACGCCCTAATTCTATCAAACAATTATGGATTGTCAACGGAATTAGTAAGGATTAATCATTTTTTTTAAAAACAAGCTCTTTATCCGGTTTTGATTTCCAGTACTATTCTGGTAAACTCATATTCAGATGCCAATAATTAGCGAAAACGAGAACTAACGTGCAAAAAACTTCTGTTCAAAAATCCCCTTTTTCAAAAATTACAGCCAATTCTCACGCTGTCAGCCAGGAGTCTTCTTCAGAACTCCAACAAATGGAGACCGAACTTCGACTTACGCTGGAAGAAATTGCACGATTACAAAATTCTCTCGCTGAAGCGAATATGAGAATCACAAGTCTCGAGGCTTCTATCTCAAGTCAACCGGTTCACATTGATGGGAATCAGCTTTTCAAGCCAGTAATGCAGGAATTAAGGCAGCCATTACACACCATTCAGGGTTACATTGACCTCCTCTCCAATGAATCCGTCGGAATATTAGGCACATTTCAAAAACGATTTGTTGAAAGAATTGCCACTTCAGTACTTCACATGGAAGAACTGCTGAATCATCTGGAGGAACAATCCGGTGGAATTGAAGAAGACGATCAACAATTTATTAAAGACTTCTCACTCACAGCGATCGCAGAAGAAAGTGTGGCGCTTTTTACTGAATTAATCCGCAACAAATCGATTATCCTCAAAGTTGAATTTGAAAATGAAGAAATTCACATCACGAGCGATCAGGAGAAGTTTGAACGGATTCTCAATATTCTGTTTACAAATTCCTTCAGTGCTGTTCAGGAAGAAGGCACCATCACTCTTGGATTAAAATTACTCAAGGGTAAAAAGCCAAACCAGGTCCTGTTAAGTGTTCAATCCAATGATCAGGATTCTGAAAAAGCCAAACCTTTGCCAGTAAATCTTGATGAATTTAAAGATTTTGATACCAGGCTCCAGGGATTTGGCTGCCCACTCAAAGATCTGATTAAAGCCAAAAATCTTGTCGAAGAACTTCATGGCAAAATGGAAGTTTTTTCAATTCCATCCAGTGGATCTTTACTCCGTGTTCGTCTTCCAATTACTCGCTAATCTCAATCAATAACCCTTACCAGCTTTTTAAAGCCAGAGTAGAATATGGTTATGCGAAAAATTCTAACTGCATTCTCAGTTTGCATGATTCTGCTGGTGAGTTGTAATCTTCCTTTTTCAGTAACAACAAAAGCAACCCCCACGGTTATGTCCATTTCGAATATTTTAATGCATTCAGACCCCAACGCTGCCCCCACCCTCACCCCGTTTCAACCAGTTGGCCCAACCGCTACTCAAGGACCCACAAACACGCCCATGGCAACCAGCACCCCAACGGTGATCCCTACGCCCACATTGGCTTCTGCAGTTCGAATAGGCCTGCCGCGCCCCGCTGGTCAGGTGAACATTGCCATTCTGGGCTCAGACTACCGCCCTAATCAAGGCTATCGTACCGATGTAATCATGGTGCTGTCGCTCAATCCTGATAAAGGCACAGCCTCACTAACTTCATTTCCTCGCGACCTATACGTGAGCATACCCGGCATCGGAATGAGCCGCATCAATGCGGCTGAACCATATGGTGATTTCCCCCTGCTCGCCGCGACCTTGAAAGAAAATTTCGATTTCACGATCGATTACTACATCATGACCACCTTCAACGGGTTTAAATCCATCGTTGACACGTTGGGAGGGATCACCGTCAATGCTTCTGCTGCCTTGTATGACAAATGCGATCTACCGCAGGCAGTAGAGAAATACTGCAGCATCCCTGTGGGGGGAACCAACATGGATGGCGCCACTGCCCTCTGGTATGTAAGATCAAGATACTCAAACAGTGATTTTGATCGCACCCGCCGCGCACAAGAAGTAATGAGTGCGTTGTTTCAAAAAACCATGAGCCTGGATGCACTTAACCGTGGAACAGAGTTATATAACCTGTTCATCAGCAGCGTTGAAACCAACCTGGATGTCAACACAGTATTACAACTGCTGCCCTTTTCAGCACAAATCATCTCCAACCCGTCTGTTTTACGACGATATGCCATTGGGGCTGACAATGTGACCAATTACGTGATTCCCGACAATGGTTCGATGGTCCTCATTCCTGATCCGGTTTCCATAAGCGAGATTATTCGCCAGGCTTTTTACCAATAAACTCTATTGACAATCCATAAAAATCCTTGTAAACTGTAATAGTTAGGCTATACGAAACTACGAGAATGGTTTAAAAATGACAAACTCTCTTGAAATTCATATCACTGCTGATACCACCCTGCTGCCTGCAATCCGTTCCTGGGAAGTTTACCTCAACGATCAAAATCGTTCCCGATTTACGATAAAAGCTTTTATCGGCGATCTCAACCTCTTCGCTTCTTACTTCTCACCAGACACTACATTGGGCAGCGTTACTTCCGAAGATATCAATCGTTTTCTGGATTGGCTTCAGAAGGACAGAGGGGTTCCTTGCAGTCCAAAAAGCTTGTCAAGACGCATCACCTCCATCAAATCCTTCTTCAGATGGCTCACTCAAACTGGTCGAATCTCCTCAGACCCCGCTGAAAAAGTGCTTCAACAAAGTGTCATCAGTCCGCTTCCACAGGTTCTTACCCCCGACGAGGAACTAAAGGTGATTGAAGCCGCCACCGCCCAGCGCCAGTCATCCAAAAAGGACCCGCGTTCTTACGTCTTGGTCACCCTTTTGCTTTCCACCGGGATTAAAAAAGGTGAATGTCTGGGATTGAACATGAATCATCTAGTCCTCGATGATTCCAAAACCCCGCATTTCTACGTCCGCTACTCAAGTAGCGCCAACCGTTATAAGGAACGCAAAATTGATCTGCCAAAAGATTGGGTGGATGTCTTCTCTGATTATGTCGCCAAATACAACCCTACCGAACAGGTTTTTCCCTGGTCTCCAAGAAGGCTGGAATATCTACTCGAAGACCTTGGTCGCGAAGCCGGACTTGAAAAACACCTTTCCTTCGATATGTGTCGCTGGACCAGTGCATTAAATGACTGGCAATCTAATATGGACAAAGAAGTCTTACGTGCCAAACTGGGAATTTCAAAAATCCAGTGGCGCGAAGTCAGTATGAAGTTGCGTCAATTAGCTGGAGAAAAATAATCTTCCTTGTTTCGGAATAATTTAAGAACTAGAAACTCACGAGTCTCAGACGTTACTTTATAGGCATCTGAGATTTGATATCCGGGCACCCAAACAATTTCACCCTTTTCATTCCGAAGCAATGGCCAGTGAGCCCTTGCCCGTTCAGGAAGACCTACTTTCGTCCAGAAATCAGTAAGTTTTATCGTTTTCCCCTTCAAACTGAAAGGTGAAAAGCGATCTCCCGGCTTGACCGTATCCAAACGCAAGTAAGGTATTGTTGATGCATCTAGAACACAAGTCATGCCATCCCGGGTAAACGGCGGCTGAGTATCAACTCGATTCACTTCGATTTGCCATCCATCAGAGAGAGAAGTATTTCCAGATAAATCTAGTTGCAGATGATTTTCACGATCAATTTGCGGCCACAACTCTATCAATGCAGCCCTTTTGTCACAAATGATTATTCTTTTCTGAGAATCCTTGATAATTTCCACATCTGACATCAAATCCAGATGATTGGTCTGCAGTTGAGAATTGAGAAAACTCATTGCCCGATCAATCACCCCAAAATCAATATCCCGTAATTGCGGCTCAATTCGCTGAATCGTTTCACGCAGAAGCCTTCGCTGCAAGGATGGATGTAGAACCTTAAACGGCTCAAATGAGAATCGAATAAACCGCGCACCATTATCAACAACACAGTCGATAAACGCTTTTTCAGTCAACCGATTTAACAGATCATCGTCTTGATAAATCAGATCTGCCATGCTTGCCAGATGGGTTTTTACCTGGGAATTATATGTTTCCAAAAATGGTACAAGCTCATGCCTGATGCGATTTCGAAAATACTTAACATCCTCGTTGGTCTGATCCATCGCCGGTGACAGGTTATGATCAAGGCAATAAGCCATAATTTCTGACCGGCTGGTCTTCAGCAAGGGTCGAACAAGAGGAATTTCATTGTTCCATTGAGGTTGATACGATCTCATCTGCATCCCCCTTAACCCGCTCAAACCAGAGCCGCGTAAAAGATGCATCAAAATTGTTTCAATCTGATCTTCAGCATTATGCGCAACCATAACAGCCTGCGCCTTCCAGATTTCCGCCTGCTGAAACAGGAACTTATAACGAAGAGAGCGTGCGCACTCCTCTACCGACAACCCTTGTTCTTGTGCAATACAACCAACGCTTTCAGCGCCAATAACACATTTGACTCTATTACTATCACAAAAATCACTGACCTGCCTGGCTTCATCATCCGCTTCAAGACGTAATTGATGATTGAAATGAACAGCCAGAACCGGCACGCCCGATTTGATCAGGAGGTCCAGCATACAAAGACTATCCGGCCCACCCGATACACCGGCAATAACTGGTTTCTCGGGGTTGATTCCGCAATCCTTTTTTAATACTTCAAGAAAATCGTCAGAATCCATACCGGAATTATAGCATCTCAATAAAAATGAATTTTCTGCTTGCCTTGCTTCTCACATTATGCTAGACTTTTTCTTTAAGGGCTAAAGGATGGAGATTATGGCAGAAAAAATACTGATCGTCGATGATGATGTCGAAACCCTGCGTCTGGTAGGGTTAATGTTGCAGCGGCAGGGTTATGAAATTGCTGCAGCCAGCAATGGCATGCAGGCAATCGAAATGGCTCGAACAGATAAACCCGATTTAATCATTCTTGACGTCATGATGCCCGATATGGATGGGTATCAGGTAACCGCGGAACTACGCAAAGACCCCCAATTGACAGAAATTCCCATCATGATGTTTACAGCAAAAAGCCAGGTGGATGACAAGGTCGCAGGCTATGACGCCGGTGTGGATGATTATCTGACAAAACCTGTTCATCCAGCCGAATTAATTGCCCACCTGAAATCACTTCTATCCAGAACCCGCATCCATCAAGCCCCTGCAAAGCCTGCGCCGACCGGATACACCATCGGTGTTGTTGGCTGCAAAGGCGGCTTGGGCGTTTCAACGCTGGCACTCAACATGGCAGTTAGTTATGCCTCGTTAACAAAATCCGACGTAATCGCCATGGAATTAAAACCAGGTCTTGGGTCATGGGCTACCGAATTAGGCTTCACCACCAATGACGGGTTAAGCCATCTCTTGAAGTTAAAACCCTCAGAAATCACCCCAGCCGCTGTTGAAAAAGAATTGACCACCACCTCATATGGTGTGCGTCTTCTATTATCTTCCAACATATCCCTAAACACTGATTACAACACCCTTGGCGAAAAACTGGTGGTGATCATCCAATCTCTCATGCAGCTCTCACCCGTCGTTGTTCTCGATATCGGAACACCTTTCCTGCCAGGGTTTGAAAAAGTATGCACCGCATGCAAACATCTATTGCTGATCACTGAACCTCAGCCTAACACGATGAAACGGACCCGTGTACTTTTTGAAGAGCTGCGTTCCATCGGGTCAGGTTCCGGCAGAATTATCAATCTCGTCTTATACAACCGTGTCCGGTCCGAAGTGCAGTTATCCTCTGGGCAGGTGACCGAGATGATGGGCGGTTCTCCCATTTCAATGATGATCCCACCTGCACCTGAACTGGCATACCAGGCAAGTCTGCGTCAATCTCCCATGATCACCATTCAACCTGACAGTCTGGTGGCTCAGCAAATCGATCAACTTGCCAAACTCATTCAATCGCAAGTTGCCAAATGATCCCTTCTGACATGCAAGAGCGAATCCATACCGCTGCCTGCATGATTCGCGAATCAAAACATGTCATCGCCTTCACCGGTGCCGGCATCTCCACGCCATCGGGGATTCCGGATTTTCGCGGCGAAAAAGATGGATTATGGCAGCGGTATGATCCCATGCAGGTTGCGTCGCATACGGCTTTTATTAATAATCCGGCTCTCTTCTTTGACTGGTTTCGCCCGCTCTTCTTAACCTCGTGGAAAGCCAACCCAAACCCTGCCCACTTTGGTCTTGCCGCCCTTGAAAAAGCCGGAATTCTTAAAGCTGTCATCACTCAAAACATCGACGGACTTCATCAAAAAGCAGGTTCCAAAAACATCTATGAACTGCACGGCAGCGCCCTCTCTTTTAAATGCTCTCATTGTGATGTTGAGTACCCATCCCAGCAAGTTTTTGAGCAATTCGAATCCGGAACAAAAATCCCCCGCTGTGATGAGTGCCAAACCATCTTAAAACCTGATGTCGTGCTTTTTGAAGAACCTCTGCCAGAACAAACCTGGTTGGATGCTGAAGAAGAATCGGATTTTGCTGATCTCATCATAATCATCGGCTCATCCCTTGAGGTTTATCCGGCTTCCTCGCTCCCCAGAAACGCCATCAACCGTGGCTGCCAGGTCATTCTCAATAATCTGTCAACCACCCCCATAGATCGCTTTGTCCAGATGAAAATTCCAATAGATACGGCAGAATTAATCCCCCTCCTGGTTCAAGAACTTCGCTTGTAATTTATTAAAAAGAACGCGCTCCTCGGCGGCCAAACTGCCGTTCAAGCAGATCAACCGAAAGATGAATCATGGTCGGCCTGCCGTGCGGGCAGGTTCTTGGCGAGGAACAGTTTTGAAGGTCATTCAGCAGCGCTGCTTGTTCTTGTGCTGAAAGCTGCTGCCCTCCTTTTACTGCCATTCGTTTACAAATTCTCGCAATCAGCTTTTCTGATCGCAGCCCTTCTAGTGGCATTTCATCTTCTTCGAAATCTTCTACAATGCAGTTCAACGCAGCTTGCGGATTTCCGTTCGAGAAAAGTGCTGGCATGGCACTGATTCGAAATGTGTTCTGCCCAAATTCTTCCACCTCAAAACCATACTGATTCATAGTTTCGAGACTGTCCAAAATCAAACGTGCCGATTGTGGGGTAAACTGAACTACCTCTGGATGTAACAAACGTTGTGATTCAACTCTTCCAGTTTTACCTGCAAGCTTTTCATATAATATTCGTTCATGAGCCGCGTGTTGGTCAATCAGATACAGTCCATCAGGTCCTTCCGCCACCAGGTATGTGCCGCCAATTTGACCAATCAGCCGAAGGAGCGGCACGCGTCCAATTTCAGCGGAAAATGAATCCACAGATTCTAGTGGAGCAGGAATTTCCCCCTGCCCGATCATTTGATTGTTCGTTTCTTCCCAATTCAACCTGGCATTGATCCAGGCTGGGTCCGACTGTTTCGTTTCGAGACCGCTCTGCCAGCAGGTCGGATGCAATTGCGGAATGGGCGAATAGGCTAACAACGCCCGTTTAACCGCCCTTTGAACAGAAGAAAACAACAGATCCGGCTGTCTAAATCGCACTTCAGCCTTGGCGGGATGAACATTGACATCAACCTCTTCCGGGTCTAGCTCAATATTGAGCATTGCAATCGGATAACGTCCAACCATGAGGTAGGTCTGGTATGCTTTAACCAAAGCCGTTGAGAGCGCGAGATCTTGAATCCAACGGCCGTTTACAAAAAAAGTGAGTTCCTTGCGGTTCGAGCGCGTAATTGAGATGGGGCTGATATATCCGTTAATCTTTACACCCTCATCCTCGAAGATGACTTCCAATAACTGTTTGGCAAGTTCGAATCCATAGAGGTTCGCCAATATCTCACGACGGTTGCCGTTGCCAGCGGTTCGAAATACCTGCCTATTGTCCAATTCCAGTTGAAACGCCACCTTCGGATACGCCAAAGCATAGCGCGTCACCAGGCTTTCAACTTGTTGTCGTTCTGTTTGATCCTTTTTCAGAAATTTCAGCCTTGCGGGGGTGTTATAGAAAAGATCAGCCACAGAAACCACCGTTCCCACCGGAAGGCCCGCATCTTCTTTCGAGCTGATCCTCCCCCCCTCGACCACAATTTTGGCGCCGCTGGTTTCATTCTGACTGCGAGAAGTGAGAATCATGCGCGAAACTGAACCAATTGAAGCCAGCGCCTCTCCACGAAAACCCAGGGTGCGAATATGAAAAAGATCTTCTGCAGTGGAGAGTTTGCTCGTGGCATGGCGTGCAATAGCCAGTTTCAAATCTTCTGAGCTGATACCCCGGCCGTTGTCGGATACTTCGATCAGTTTTTTGCCAGCATCGATAACGCGAATGAGAACCCGCGTGGCACTGGCATCAATTGCATTTTCGAGCAATTCCTTGACTACCGAAGAAGCGCGTTCCACGACTTCTCCCGCGGCAATTTGCGATGCAACCTCGTCAGCTAGAATTTTGATGACCATGCTGTTTATTATAATGTATCCAATTAATTGAAGGTTTTCTTTGATTCATTGAGCAAAAAAAAACGAGTATACTTCTCTTCATGTCTTACTCAACTATCTTTTTTGATCTGGATGATACACTTTATCCCCCTACTTCTGGCATCTGGGAAGCCATTGGAAGTCGCATGGAGCAGTACATGGTTGAAAAGCTTGCCATTCCCGCCAACAGCGTACACGTTGAACGTTCCAGGCTCTTTCATTCCTATGGAACAACCCTGCGTGGCCTGGTCGCTGAATATGGCATCGATGACGTTTTCTTTCTTGATTATGTTCATGACATTCCAATTAATGAGTATCTATCTGCTAATCCTCGCTTGCGCGAAACCATCTCAGACTTTAAACAACGCAGAATCATTTTTACCAATGCCAGCCTGGATCATGCTAACCGCGTAGTAAAGGCACTTGGCATTGAAGATCTTTTTGAACAAGTAATTGATATTGTAGCCATCAAGCCCTGGTGTAAACCACAGGCTGAGGCATTTTCAACTGCCCTTGAAATCGCCAAAGTTTACAACCCGGCTGAATGCATTATGATTGACGACGCTCATCGAAACCTCGTGACAGCTCATGAATTGGGCTTTTACACAATCCAGGTGGGCACCAGCATCACACAGCCGCCTGTTGATATTTCCACTCCCAGTCTCGAGCATCTCTCACAAAACTGCCCTGCCTTTTTAGTTCAGGAACAAAATGTTTAGTAATTTATCTACCCTTGGATGGATCCTGATCATCGGTCTGGCAGTCTTCATCCTCGCCATCAATATCGGCCTTTTTTTGGGTGTCAGGCAAAGGATGGAAAAAAACAATTGGATTGATAAGCTGACTGCCGCTGGAGAGATCATGAAAGATCCTCTCAAAAAAGAAAATGAACGATTTCAAGAGTTGTCTGACCAGGTTGCAAAGCTAAAAATAGCTAATGATTCAAATGAAAAAAAAGAAGAATGATCTTTTGAGGCATACAACATGGAAAAAGAGAAAAAAACTGGACGCATAATCTTATTTGTTTTTGCAGCCTTATTATTGGTGGCAGGTTCTTTCTCTGGTGGTATTCTGATTGGTTGGTTAATCCCCGGAAAGTCATCACTTGAGACCCTCCCCACCCCTTCCAAAATCACGACCGACGGCACCCTCGCCGACCTGGAATCCCTCTTTTCACCATTTTGGGAAACCTGGCAATACGTCCATGATCAGTATGTCGATCAACCCGTTGATGACACTAAACTGATGCAAGGCGCCATCAATGGCATGCTTGACGCTCTTGGTGACCCTCACACAAGCTATATGGACCCCGATCAATATAAAGAAGCCACCATTCCCCTGGATGGATCGTATGAAGGGATTGGCGCCTATGTGGATACCGCTGGTGATTATCTGACCATCATCAGCCCCATGCCCGGCTCACCTGCTGAAGCTGCCGGGTTGCGACCTGGCGACATGGTGATCATGGTAAACGGTGAAGACGTTACTTCCGTTGATCCCAGCATTGTGCTGAAATCGGTCAAAGGCCCCGCCGGAACAGATGTGTCCTTAACCATTGACCGTGAAGGAATTGACGCTCCTTTTGACGCGACCATTACCCGGCAGAAAATTGAATTGCCCAGTGTGACCAGCGAGATGCTTGAGGACAATATAGCCTACATCTACTTGAACACGTTTGGTGAAACAACCACTCAGGAATTGAAAGATGCCCTAACTGACTTGATGGCTGACGATCCGAAAGGATTGATCCTTGATCTCAGATACAACGGCGGCGGATACTTAACTACTGCGGTTGAAGTCATTTCGCAGTTCATCCCTGAAGGAACTGTCCTAATTGAACAACAGGGCAACGGTGAAGAACTCCTCTATCCTGCGGAACCGGGCGGCCTTGCAACCGAAATTCCGTTGGTTGTTTTGGTAAACGAAGGTTCAGCATCAGCTTCAGAAATTACAGCAGGCGCCATCCAGGACTACGACCGTGGAACACTCGTGGGTGTCACCACTTACGGCAAGGGTTCTGTTCAAAATTGGATTGCTCTTACAAATGATCAGGGTGCCGTGCGCATCACAATTGCGCGTTGGCTAACCCCTGACGGACATCAAATCAATGAGGTTGGCTTGACCCCTGATGTGATCGTTGAGATCACCGATGAAGACGTTGAAGCCAATATTGACTCTCAATTAGAAAAAGCCATCGAAATCCTTAGTCAGTCTGATTAAAGTGTGATATGATAGGCAGGATTAATTGCCATGATTGTTTGAATAAATTGACAGTATATGCAGCAGAAGGTATAATAAACTTTCGCTGATTAATGAAACTTGGAGAGCCTCTTATGGATAACAGTGTTGTGGCGGATACAAACCGCACAATCGAACCAAAAACGCACTACATCGGAAAAGTAATCAAAACTCGTTTGGCAGGAGCCGTTATTGATATTGGCACTGGCAAACCAGCAGTTTTACACATCTCACAAGTGGTTGCTCCTGAAGGCGTCCAGATCAAACGCATCGAAGACGTTCTTCAAGAAGGCCAGGAAATTGAAGTTTGGGTCAAGAAAGTCGCCCGCAAGGATGACGAAGAACGCATCGAATTAACCATGGTTCGTCCGCTTGACCTCGAATGGCGTGAAATCAAGATCGGAAACGCCGTCAAAGGCAAAGTTGTCCGCCTTGAAAAATTCGGCGCTTTCGTTGAAATTGGCGCCGAACGCCCCGGTCTCGTTCACATCAGCGAAATGGCTCACGGTTACGTTAAAGTTCCCGGTGACGTCGTCAAAGAAGGCGATGAGATCGAAGCCCAGGTCATTGAAGTCAATCGCCGCAAAAAACAGATAAAACTAAGCATGAAAGCTTTGCAGCCTGAACCAGAAGAGACTGTTGAAGATAAACCGAAACCCACTGCCAAGCAGGATCCTGCTCGATTCGCTAATGTCGACGCTGGCGCCCGCGAAAAGAAACCTGCACGCAAGCAGCCCCGCCGCCGCGAAGAACAAGATAATACAGCCCTGATGAATTCGTTCAATGAAACCAATGAACCTGAACCTACCGTCATGGAACTGGCTATGAAAGCCGCCATGGAAAAGGCTAAGGAACAGAAGAAGAAGCAGGAAGGCAAGAAAGACAAAGCCAGCGCCAAGGTGCAGGATGACATCCTCTCCCGTACCCTCGGAAGCAAAGTCGAAACCAAGTAAACACTTCAAAAAACCATCCCTCAAACCGGATGGTTTTTTATGTGGCTTTGAGAAAAATATGATAAACTGGCTTGAGAGGCCGTCGGAATAAAATTACTGCCATGCATGTTTTAGTTATTCGTCACAAACTCGTAATTTAATCATCTCGCGAGGAGGTGCTGGTAAAACAGCCCTCCTTGCTTCTTTAATCGGATCACACAAATTTAGACAGGAGTTTTTTATGCCAACCAAATATATCTTTTTTACCGGCGGTGTAGTCAGTTCAGTCGGAAAAGGCATTACGGCTGCCTCTGTCGCGCGCCTGCTCAAGCAAAGAGGGTTTTCGGTTGCCATTCAAAAACTTGATCCGTATATCAATGTTGATCCGGGCACGATGAGCCCCTATCAGCATGGCGAAGTCTTCGTATTAGATGATGGCGCTGAGACTGATCTTGACCTGGGGCACTACGAACGGCTGGCAGACTTGCGTCTGAACAAAGCCTGCACCATGACCACCGGTCAGGTCTACGCGGATGTGATCGCCAAGGAACGCCGTGGCGACTATCTGGGCGGCACCATCCAGGTGGTTCCCCACATTACCAACGAAATCAAACGCCGCATCGGCCTGGTATCAAAAGTCACCAGCGCGGAGATCGTGCTGGTCGAGGTCGGCGGCACGGTTGGCGATATCGAAAGTCTGCCCTTCCTTGAAGCCCTCCGTCAGTTTCGTTCGGATATGGGCAAAGAAAACACCCTTTATATCCATGTTACCTGGCTGCCTTACATCGGCGCGACCGGAGAGTTAAAAACCAAACCCACCCAGCACTCTGTCAAAGAATTGCGTTCAATCGGTATCTCCCCCGATATCATCGTTGCCCGCAGCGACACACCGGTTGAAAATGAGATCTGTGAAAAGATCGCCCAATTCTGCGACGTCGAGAAGCGCGCGGTCATCCCCATGGTGACGGCGCCCGTCCTTTACGAAATTCCCCTCCTCCTTGAAGAAGCCAAAGTGGGCGAATTTATTATGGAACGCATGGGGTTGACCGCATCCAAGATACCGAACTGGCAGTCCTGGCGGCAACTGGTTGTTGAAACCAAACGTGAAAAACCTGCCATTAAAGTCGCCCTCGTTGGCAAGTATGTTGAACTCCACGATGCCTATATCAGTGTGCGTGAATCTCTACAACACGCTGCTCTCGCCCTGGGGGTTGAACTTGATCTGAAATGGGTTCATTCCGTTGACCTTGAAAAGAGTTCAGATTTCGCCCAACTGTCAGACGCAAGCGGAATCATCGTTCCGGGAGGCTTCGGCAGCCGCGGCATTGACGGCAAAATCGCTGCCGCCCGCTTTGCCCGTGAAAATAAAGTGCCCTATTTCGGCTTATGCCTGGGCATGCAGTTGATGGTGGTTGATTTCGCCCGTCATATCCTACAAACAGAAGACGCCAACTCTTCAGAATTTGACCAGGCTACTCAAAACCCGGTGATTGACCTCATGCTCGATCAAAAAGACGTGACCGACATGGGCGGAACCATGCGCCTGGGTCTTTATCCATGCGACTTGCAACCTGGCACCATCGCACATAAAGCCTACGGCGTTGACCGCGTGGATGAACGTCACCGCCACCGCTTTGAGTTTAATAACAAATACCGCGATCTCTTCGCCGAAAAGGGCATGCGCTTTTCCGGGTTGTCGCCTGACGGCAGGCTGGTGGAAATCGCTGAGCTGACAGACCACCCCTTCATGCTCGGCACCCAGTTCCACCCCGAATTTTTGTCGCGCCCCACCCGGCCGCATCCGCTCTTCATCCAGTTCATCAAAGCGGTCTGCGAAAAAGCGGGCGTCAACTATCAAAATCCGCCCCTTTCGTTTGAAGAATAAGCGCTGCGTTTCAATTTTTGGAGCCGAATCATCAGATTAATCGCAGGAAAAACGATTCAGATCATTTTGTATTATACTTATTATGTTTCGCCAAAATCCATGGCGGGAGAGTTCTCGCCTTAACTTGAAGCAAAGGATAAAAAAATGGAAATCATATCAGTTGAAGGTCTTGAAGTTTTAGATTCACGTGGCAACCCAACCGTTGAAGTTCGCGTCATCCTTGAAGATGGTGCTGAAGGCACCGCCCTGGTTCCCTCTGGCGCTTCCACCGGCGTTCACGAAGCCCTTGAAATGCGCGATGGCGACAAATCACGCTTCAATGGCAAGGGTGTGCTCAAGGCTGTCGATAATGTCAACGGCGAGATCGCTGAAAACCTCATCGGCATGGAATCCCTCGAGCAGAAAGAAATCGACGAGTTCATGATCGAACTGGACGGCACCAAGAACAAATCCCGTCTCGGCGCCAACGCCATCCTCGGCACTTCCCTGGCTGTTGCCAAGGCTTCTGCCAACTCTCTTGGTCTGCCCCTCTACCGCTACCTCGGTGGCGTCTATGCCCACGTCCTGCCCACCCCCATGATGAACATCCTTAACGGCGGTGCTCACACCAACTGGCAGTCCACCGACGCACAGGAATTCATGGTCATGCCCCTGGGTGCCCCCACCTTCGCTGAAGGTCTGCGCTGGGGTGCTGAGATCTACCACAAGCTTAAAGAAGTGCTCAAAGCCCGCGGATACGCTACCCTCGTCGGTGACGAAGGCGGTTACGCTCCCGCTCTGAAAGCCAATAACGAAGCCGTCGAGGTCATCCTCGAAGCCATTGAAAAAGCCGGCTACAAGGCTGGTGAACAGGTCTGCATCGCTTTGGACCCCGCCGCCTCCGAACTCTACGACGAAGAAACCAAGACCTACAACCTCCGCAAGGAAGGCAAGAAACTCACTTCCGAACAGATGGTTGAGTTCTGGATCAACTGGACCAAACAATACCCCATCGTCTCCATCGAAGACGGTCTCGCCCAGGATGACTGGGATGGTTGGAAATTAATGACCCAGAAGATTGGTGACAAAATCCAGATCGTGGGTGATGATCTGCTCGTGACCAACCCCGAACGCGTTCGCCGCGCCATCAAAGAAGACGCCTGCAACGCCCTGCTCGTCAAACTGAACCAGATCGGCTCTCTCACCGAGACCATCGAAGCCGTCGAAACCTGCCACCGCAACGGATGGCGCGCCGTCACCTCTCACCGCTCCGGCGAGACTGAAGACGCCACCATCGCCGACCTGGCGGTTGCCCTCAACATGGGCCAGATCAAGACCGGCGCTCCTGCCCGTTCTGACCGCGTTGCCAAATACAACCAGCTTCTGCGCATCGAAGCCGAACTTGGCGACACCGCCAAATACGCCGGCTGGTCAGCCATCAAAGGTCATTAATTCTTCAAATTAATTAAACGTAGGTGGGTTCAAATTCGAACCCACCTTTTTTTTATCCATTCCATGAAGAAGATTTAAACGTAGGGTGCATCCCTGTCCATGGGATGCACCATTTCATTTCATCCACCCGAACCTCGGACGGAATCGCAAAATTTCTGGCATAATAAGGGGAATCATGCATTCACGGGAGGACACATGAAACACGCCATCATCGCCATTATCCTTATCTTGCTGCTCAGCGCCTGCACCTCACCAACTCTAGTGCCTACGGCGGCGCCTTTTCCGCTCACCACCACACCTCTATCTACTGAATTTGCATGGACAGAAACCCACACTCCTGTTTTTCCTACTCAAACTGATCAAGGAAACATAGTCGAAATAAACTCAAAACAACTCGTTACCGTTTTGGAACATTATGTATATGCTTATGGGGGGACTATCACAATTGAGAATCAAACAATGAACATCGATCAATTAATCCAGGAAGTACAAGATAACTTGGCTGCCTATACACAAGTCCGTAAAGTTGATGAAACGATTCATACCTTTCTGGTTGTCAATGACATCCCATTGGCGTACCTGGATAACAATAAAATATGGCGCGAAACAACGCTGAAAACAATGGGGGAATTGGTCGGGTTAGAGATTGGTACCTTGTTATCACCACAATATATACATTCAACGACTGTTTGGGAAAAAGAATACCATATTGGTGCAATTTGTATTGATAACGGTTCAATTCCAAAGGAAAATGAAGAAGTGGATTGGGATTGGAATAATACTCAACTAAACATTGCAGCGATAAATAACCTCAAAACGACTCGATTACAGGCTGTTTTGTTTGGGCTGGACCGACCTCGTTGGATTGATCAAAATGTTACGCAAGATGACTTGGATTATATAGTACGACTGGTAGTTGATTATGCAAAAGAAAAACAAGTAGACGAAATTGTTGTGACAAATGAAGCAACCCCCTACATTGACCAATGGAGGAATGATTTCTATTGGGATCATTTTGGAATTGATTACATCATCAATGCATTTACACTAGCAAAAGAACTTTATCCCGAAGCCAAACTGATCTTCAACGACACAGCTAATCATAAAAGTGCAAACATGAATACAAAAACAACAAAAATGATTGTCGATCACCTTTATGAGAATGGATTAATTGACTATGTTGGCGTGGAAATGCACGTTGACCAGGATTTCAACATGCCAAACAAGCAAGACCTAATAGCGGTCTTCAATAGTTACCCCGTACCCGTGGTGATCACTGAATTTGATGCGGACCTAAATTATGTAGAAGGTGATGCTGCTGATCGTGAGATGGACAGGATCACGAAAATTGTGTTTGATGGTTGCCTTGAATCCGAACATTGTTTAAGTATCACCACCTGGGGTGAAAAAGAGCCGGGGTGGCAAAATCGTTCTCTATTACGAGATGAACAAAACGAGCGAAAATCAGCATATTACGTGGCTATGCAATCGATGTTTTTACATCTAGATTCAGAATAAGTCATTACGGGTGGGTTCGAATTCGGACCCACCTTTTTTTTATCCATTCCATGAAGAAGATTTAAACGTAGGGTGCATCCCTGTCCATGGGATGCACCATTTCATTTCATCCACCCGAACCTAGGACGGAATCGCAAAATTTCTGGCATATAAAGGGAATCATGCATTCACGGGAGGACACATGAAACACGCCATCATCGCCATTATCGTTATCTTGCTGCTCAGCGCCTGCGCGGCGCAGCCCACACCCACCCCCACCCTGGCACCCACGTCCACGCCCGTACCGCCTACTGCCACACCGGAACCCACCCCCACTATCTCACGGGTAGAGCCGCTTCTGGAGGCTTACTTTACCGGGCAGGAGATCGACGTCAGTCCCCTCAGTGGTAGGGTGGGTTCGATTTTGAACCCATCATTTGATTTCAACCCATCACTCCATTGTGCGCTCACTTGCCCTGCTTTTTCAGGGTGACGCACCAAAATAGTTCAGTAATTGGTAAACATTTACGATATGCTGTAGGCGTAGGGTGCATCCCTGCCCATGGGATGCACCATTTCATTTCATCCACCCGAACCTCGGGTAGGCGCACAAGATCTCTAACATAATTAGGGGAAACATCATTCACGGGAGTTTCGTAGGGTGCGCTCCTGGCGCACCGATTAATGTTTTGTGGGTTGAATTGATTGTATTCATCCCACCGTTATTTTGTGGTGAATTGAATGAAGATAAATTCAACTCATCCTAGGTAGAACTGTCATTGCGAGCCCCGTAAATCTGCTTAAAAGGAATCAAAATTCGTTCGCGGCGAAGCAATCTCACATTCAATGCTTTACATTGTAAATCACGAACGAATCCCAGCACGCAGCCTGGTTTGCTCTCCACGAGATTCACTCTCCAAAACGATCTAGAAATGGGTATAATTCCACCACTGAACGCCGTTTATTCGCAGGAGCCGCTATTATGTCTTTATACAATGAATTTGCCCAGGTTTATGCCAAAGGAGATTACCCCACCCTCTCACAGGCAGTCGCAGAAATTCTGCCCACCATTTTCAAGGAATACAAAATTCCCAACCCGGGCAGGCTGCTCGATGTAGCCTGCGGAGAAGGCAGCTTTGCCCTTGCCATGACTAAATCGGGCTGGCAGGTGACCGGCATTGACCAGTCTGATGAAATGCTGCGCCTGGCGAAACACCGCGCCCATCAAGCCAAAATGGACATCCACTTTGTCAAACAAGACATGCGCTTTCTGGATTTCAACGATCAATTTGATCTCGCTACCTGCTGGTTCGACAGCCTGAATTACATGCTAACGAAAGATGATCTGCAATCCACCTTCAACAACATTGCCCGAGCCCTCAAGCCGGGCGGCTGGTTCGTGTTTGACATGAACACCACCTATGGTCTGGCGGTGCAATGGCAAAAAGAGAGATGCTACGTGCAGCAAGAAACCCCCGACCTGCTGGAACTCCATCGCACGAGTTATGACTTTGAAAATCACAAAGCCACCCTGAAGATTACCTGGTTTATCCGCGAAGGAGAGATCTGGCAGAAATTCGAAGAAGAACACGTGGAACGGGCTTTTTCACTGCAGGAAATTGAAGAATGCCTTCAATATGCCGGGTTTAACACCATTTACAAATTCGGCAGCATCCGCCACCAAAAACCGCTGCAGCCCGATTCCAACCGGGTCTGGTTCCTGGCTCACATGAAATAATCATTCAGCCAAAAACTCGTTAACCTTCACCCAGATTTCATCAAACATGCCGGCAGTCAATCTGCCGGTTTGTGTATTCTGCCGGCTGGGATGGTAAGACGCCAGCACCCAGGGGGCGCCATTTTGCGAGGGACATAAGACGCCGTGGCCGAACGCCGGCACTTCAGCGTATCCCCTTGTCACCTCGTCCCAGGCGATCCTCCCTAGCGCCACGATACCGCGGATGTTGGATAACAATCTCATTTCAGCTTCCAGGAAGGGGCGGCAGTTGAGAATTTCTTCGCGGCTGGGTTTGTTGTCAGGCGGCACGCAGCGGCAGACTGCCGTGATCCACATCCCTTGCAGCCGTAAGCCGTCTGAGATATCCGAAACATGCGGCTGGCTGGCGAATCCTGCGCGATACAATGCCGGGTACAGAAAATTGCCTGAATCATCCCCGGTGAACATTCGCCCCGTGCGGTTCGAGCCGTGCGCTCCCGGCGCCAGGCCTACTACAATCACCTTTGCCTCGGGGTCGCCAAACCCGGGCACCGGTTTTGCCCAATAGGTTTGATCGCGGTAGGCTTTGCGTTTGACCGCGCCCACCTCTTCACGCCACTTCACCAGCCGCGGGCATTTCCGGCAGGCGGTGACTTCCTTTTCTAGATCATCGAGGGGTTGTGAGCTCATATCAGAGGATCAGCATGGCATCGCCAAACGAGTAAAACCGATACCCCCGCGACACTGCCGTCTCATAGGCAGACAGAATCTTCTCGCGGCCTACGAATGCGCTGATCAGCATGATCAGCGAAGATTGCGGCAGATGGAAATTGGTCACGATCGCATCCACCACCTTGAATGAATAACCCGGCAGAATGAACAACTGGGTTGGGCCCGACACTGCCGACACCCGCCCCGGAACGCTGCTTTTTGAGGCTGCGGTTTCAAGGGTTCTCACGCTGGTGGTGCCCACCGCGATCACCCTGCCCCCCTGCGCTTTGGTCTCATTGATCAGCGTGGCGGCTTCAGGGGTCACTTCACACCATTCGCTGTGAATCTTGTGTTCCAGCGGGTCGTCTTCAGTCACCGGCGCGAAGGTATCCAGCCCAACGTGCAGGGTCACTTTCGCAAAACCGACGCCCTTCCCTTCCAGTTCGTTCATTAATTCTGGGGTGAAGTGCAGCCCGGCGGTTGGCGCGGCTGCCGACCCAACCTCTTTAGAATAGATGGTCTGATAACGTTCTGGGTTTTGCAATGGGGTGTGAATATATGGCGGCAGAGGCATCTGCCCCACGTTGGGCAGCAGGTTTTCAATCGGCTGCAAAAACCTTACCATCCTTCGGCTTCCTTCCAGATCGCCTACGATCTCTGCCTCCGGTCCGCCTTCCACCTGAACCCGAACTCCGGGTTTCAGACCCTTTCCGCCCACCAGGCTTTCCCACAGATCGGCTTCGATGCGTTTCAGCAGCAGCAGCTCCACCTTGCCGCCAGTGGGTTTGCGGGCAAACAGCCTCGCCGGGATCACCCGGGTCTGGTTGACCACCAGCAGGTCGCCGGGTTTAAGCCAGGCGTCAATATTCTTGAAAACAGCGTCTTCAAACTGGTCAGAGTCTCTTTTCAGGATCATCAACCTTGAATTGTGCCGGGGTTCAACCGGCGTCTGGGCAATACACTCAGGCGGTAAATGATAATTAAAATCAGAGGTTTTCATGGGCTATGGGATTAATCGGGGTTGATTATCTTTCACGGTATAGGGGTATTTCAAATGCTCGTAGGCTGATTTGGTCACCACACGACCCTGCGGGGTGCGGTCCAGGAAGCCAAGTTGTAATAAATAGGGTTCTACCACATCCATGATGGTATCGGGTTCTTCGCTGATCGAGGCGGCAATGGTTGCCAGTCCCACCGGTCCGCCATTGTATTTTTCAATCACGGTAACCAGCACCCGACGGTCAACATCATCCAGGCCCAAAGCATCCACAGCCATCAGATCCAGGGCATCCTGTGCAATTTGGCGGCTGATGAGCCCGTCAGCGCGCACCTGGGTGAAATCTCGCACCCTGCGGAACAATCTTAACGCCACGCGTGGTGTGCCGCGCGCCCGCCGGGCTATCTCCGCCACGCCATCTGGCTCAGCCGGCACATTGAGCATATCCGCGGCGCGTTTGACAATCTTCTGCATGGCTTTCTGGTCGTAGTAGTCCAGACGGTACACCGCGCCAAACCTCGCCCGCAGCGGAGAGGTCACCAGCGCCAGGCGGGTTGTCGCGCCAATCACGGTGAAACGAGGAAGTTTCATACGCAGCGAACGGGCGGCAGGCCCCTTGCCGATGATGATATCCAACGCGTAATCTTCCATCGCCGGGTAGAGAATTTCTTCCACTGCCCGCCCGAGACGGTGAATCTCATCAATAAAGAGGATATCCCCTGCCCTCAGGTTGGTCAAAATCGCAGCCAGGTCGCCGGTCCGTTCAATGGCTGGTCCCGACGTAACCTTGATATTAACCCCCATCTCATTTGCCAGCACATGCGCCAGGGTGGTTTTACCCAGTCCCGGTGGGCCGTAAAAAAGCACGTGATCCAGTGATTCCTTGCGCTGTTTGGCGGCGGTAATCAGAATCTCAAGATTCTGCTTGACTTGATCCTGCCCGATTAAGTCATTAAGAGTCGAGGGTCTCAATGCCTGATCAATGCGGTCTTCAGGTTGTGAATCGGGGGCGGTGATGCGTTCTTTTTCGCTGCTCATGAGATAAATTATACCCTGACCGGCTCTGATCACCTTAAGAAATGAAGCCAGAATTCACTTTTTAATAGTAATTCTTGCAGCATGCAGATATAATAAGAAAAATCCTTTGGGAGGTCGTATGGACAACTGTTATGTATCACAACACCCCATGATCGCGCACAAGCTGGCACTCCTGCGTAACAAAGATACAGATCACACCAAATTCCGTGAATTAGTCAAGGAACTTGCCGGTTTGCTGGCTTATGAGGTCACCAAAGACCTGCCCACTCACCCGGTTACTGTTCAGACCCCTATGGGGCTGTCAAAATGCCATGAACTGGATGAAAAGGTCGGCTTGGTGCCTATTTTACGCGCCGGTCTTGGCATGGTGGAAGGCTTCTGGTCTTTCATCCCCAGCGCCCAGGTCTGGCACATAGGGCTGTATCGCGATGAACATACCCTTAAACCGGTGCAATATTACAACAAGCTGCCCACTGAACCCACCGTTTCCATGTGCCTGATTCTTGACCCAATGCTGGCGACAGGCGGTTCAGCCACCGCCACCATTGACGTGCTCAAGCAATGGGGTGTGACCAAAATCAAGTTTGTCGGGATAATTGGCGCTCCTGAGGGCATCGAAATGGTTCACAAATACCATCCCGAGGTTCCCATCCACCTGGCTTGCGTGGATGAAAAGCTGAACGAGATCGGCTACATCGTCCCCGGCCTGGGTGACGCCGGCGACCGACAGTTCGGCACAGCATAAAAAGACACAACACTCCCGGTTTTTCAAAACCGGGAGTGTCATTTCTACAACAAGCAGCTGTATCTGCTAATTGATGATATACAGCTTGATTCTGCCTGAAGTGGCGGATAAGTTTACGCTGCCAGCGCCGTCACCCACCTGCCCATATGCAGAATTTTTGCCGGGTGCCTTGACTGTGTTGACCTGAAATTCAGACTGGACAGAACCTGATACTGAATGAGCATCGAGGTTGAAGCTTGCATCAGCGGGAAGCCCCAGGTTGATCTGCCCGGAAATGTTTCTCACATCAATATTGTTGCCTTGATAGGCGCCATAGGAAACATCTACGCGTCCTGAAGCAGTGTCAACATCAAGGTTGCCTTTGACATCTTCAAGCGCAATGTCACCTGAAGCAGTTCTGGCTTTGATTTCTTCAGCAGCGCATTGATTCACCTGGATTCTGCCAGATTGCGACTTGAGATCAACCTTGCCTGCGTCAATTGATTCAATGTTTATTGATCCAGAGGCAGATTCAACCCGCACGATCTCGGCTTTTATCGCGTCAGTCTGAATTCTGCCTGAAGCAGTGTCAAGCCGGAATTCTATCACATCAATCAAATCGGTGATGACTGAACCTGAAGCTGAGTACAAGGAAATGGCTTTGTTGTAATCTGCGGGCAAATAAATATCCAGTTTTAACTGTCCAATGCTGAACAGACCATCCGCGCTAATATTCACCACGCCGTTGACCATTTTTGCATCCATATGACGTTCCGGAATGGACCAGCCGTAATAGTGGAAGCGAACCTCGCTGCCTGCTTCAGCCTGATACACACGGATGCTCTCACTGGCCATCTTTACCCGAATTTCCTTTACATCTTCAAACGCATAGCTTTGTTCTTCGTCAATTTGGTTAGTAGTCTTTGCAGAAGCCGGATTTGTGAAACCCATGGTAAATAGTCCTCCAATAACAAGAATTAAGATCAAGATTTTTGTTTTCACGATAAAAAGTCCTTCTGAATAAATTGTTTGATACCATAAATACGAACCTGCTCTTCCAAACGTTGCGTTTTCCACCAAAAATAGGAAAAAGGTCATACTCCATGAAAATCAACTATCCATAAACTCCAAATCCTACAAAACAGAAAGGTTTCTGGTTTAAACAAAAAAGAGACTGCTTCGAAAAACAGCCTCTTTCATTACATATTACTTTTTTGAATCAGGCGAGCCTACGCGGAGACTGTGCCCTTTTCTTCAATGGCATTGGTTCCGCCAGCCAGTGATGCAGCATGCTTACCGGCAAGACGCCCAAAGGTATAGCAGCGTCCAAGTGAAAGCCCAGTAGCGTGGAACGGATAATCTGCGCCGCCGTAGAACTGGCCGCCCAGGTTGCCAACGCAGTAGAGACCTTCGATCGGTTTCTTTTCAGCATCAAGAGCCTGACCGTTCTCATTGGTGTAAACACCTGAGCAAAGAGCAGAAACACGGATGTGTTTGCGAATGCCGTAGAAGGGTGCGGTTTCAATCGGGTTCATCCATTTTGCATCCTTGCCGAAATCTTCATCAACACCACTCTTACATAAATCATTGTAGCGTTTCACAGAAGCGAGGAAGGCTTCTTTATCTTCGATGCCAAGCTTATCAGCAAGTTCATCAAGGGTATCGGCACGATAAGTGTCGATCAAGGCAGGGAACACACCGGTTCGTTTGGCACCGTCATGAGAGGCTTCATATTCCTCGTCAGAGATTTCGGGCATGTATTTTTCCATCACGGCCGGGGGGACAAGGCCTGAAACGGAATCATGATCCATGTAAGTGGAATCATAAACCTGGCAATACCAACCCTTTGATCCTCTCTCAGGGTCCTGGATATTCGTTCCGCCCTTGTAGAAGTCCTGATGAACCATGATGTCGTTCATATAAACGAATCCGACGAATTCATTGCAGAAACGTTGACCCTTCATATTGACATAAAGGAAAGGTTCTTCGTACATCAAACCAGAGTCAAAGTCATGGAGCATTTTGGTGTGGCCAAGTTTTTCCATCACAGCACCAGCAGTAACAGCCATCAAGTGACCGTCGCCGGTTTTTCCGTACTGTTTCTTGTCAAAACCGTCAACATCAGGTGACCAGCGGTTTACCATTGAAGCATTGTTCATATAATCGCCAGTAGCCAGAATTACTGCTTTGTTTGCGGTAAATTTGACATAGCTTCCGTCGGCAAGCTTGCCAACAACACCAGTAACCTTGCCATTTTCTTTCACAACCTGAACACCAGGTGTCTTGTAATAGACTTTCAAGCGGCCGCCAAATTCTTCAACGGCTTCTTCCAACACATAGGTCATGATGGTTCCAACATTATTAGGTTTCGGACCCATCCAAGGGGCATACATGTGAACTTTGGATTCGCCGTAATCAAAGGAACAATAACGTGCATCGCTCCACTGTCCGGTGAAATCCTGGCTTGTGTCCAAATACATGAACAAACCCTTGTCATTTGGTTCTTTCGCAGAGGTGCCGTTCAAGCGGGCACGATCATAAAACCAATTGACAGCCTCGCCTGAGTTCATCACATAGGCTTTAAGCAGAGCGGGATCAGAGCGCCAGTTGTTCAGACTGTTGGTGTGATGCACATAGCGCAGCAAACCTTCAGGATCGCTTTGATCAATAATAAGAGCTGAACCGCAGTTACCCTGGGAAACAGGTGTCTCTTCCTTCTGAAGAATAACAACCGAATTCCCTTCTTCTGCAGCGGTAATCGCTGCAGGAACACCAGCAGCGCCGGCGCCAACAACGATGATGTCGGCAATCACTTCACCAGCGAATTCAGAAATAGGATCCACGACAACAGTGGAATCTTTGAATTCAGCTAAGGTTAAAGTTTCTGGAACACTGGTTGATGACGCTGAAACGGCAGCCTGGGTTGCTTCGCCTTCAACTGGCGCACCTTCAGGTGCCACTTTTGGTGCGCAGCCTGCGATACCGATCATACCAATACCGGCAGAGCCAATCGCGGCCCCCTTCAAGAAATCTCTTCGCGATAGTTTTTTACTCATTATTCTTCTCCTTTTTTTCTATTTTGAAATTCGATATAATGATTATAGAAAAAGCCTAATACTCAGTATAGTTTACTGAAAATGCCTTTTCAATGAACATAATTTATAATATGTCCAATAAACATTTTGACCATAGACAATATTGGAATTTTATCCAAATTCACGCTTAGCCACTTTTCTAAATCTGTTAGAATCGTCAAAATAATTACTTTAATAAACACATCTGGATTTTCATAACCGACAAACAACAATACTTTACTTTACAATCTTTCTTTAATTATTCAGAGCTGCCAGTTTTTTTTATCAACGTATGTAATCAGATATTTATAATTCTAAGGAATTGAAACTTACCAATAAGGACAAATCTCAATCATATTAAGAAAAGACAATAATTAGGAGTGAGCGTTGTGGTTAACAGGGACGGAATTCGAACAAGAGTTTATAAAGCTTTAGAAATTCTTATTCAAACAAAACTTTTGTCAGAAATAAAAGTAATCGAATTATGTCAGTTAAGTGGCGTACCACGATCAACTTTCTACACTCATTTTAGAGATATCTACTCCATCCCTCAAACGATGTGGGATGATATGATGCAACCTACCCTCTACCGGATAGGTGAACAATACACTTGGGATGAAGGTCATCGCCAAATGTTTGAGAACCTCCTAAAAAACAAAAAATTATTCACAAAAATCTATTGGGAAAGTGACTACAATTCCATTCTTGAATATGGATATCGTGGGGCATATTGTGCAGTTAAGAAAAATGTTGAAGTACGAAAAAAACATGTATGGACTGAAACTGAACTGATTGAGCTGGATTACGCCATAAAAGCATTAGCTTCGCTAACAACAAAGTGGGGCCGGGATGGCATGGTTGTCCCAGTAGACCATATCGTCAAAATATTCAACAGCCACGTTCCACTTTTTCTTAAATACCTATGCGATAAACAGTGATCAGCTTTATAATTAATCTCACAGATTTGGACAGATTAAGATACTTGTCTTTTGATTTATTCTAGAAAATGTTGTATAAAAATAGATGCATAAATTTTTAATGCCCCAATAAACCTTCAGGAGACTCTAATGGTTGAACAAGCTGAAAATCAGAAACCAGAAAAAACAAAAACCAAGAAGACCAAAAAACAAATCTGGACCATTATTGGGATTGTAGTTGCCTTTCTTGTCGTTGCCGGTGGGGCAACAGGTGGATACTTGATTCATCTGTCGAACACAAGTCCTGAATTTTGCGGGACATGCCATGTAATGGATAAAAATGTTGATTCTTATTTGACTAGCAACCACCTTGATAACATTCACTCCCAGGCAAATGTTCAATGCAAAGATTGCCATAACTACCCGGTAAGTGCTGAAATTAGCAGTGGCATTGCCTATGTTTTGGGCAACTACACAGTTGATGCTGAAGGAGAACTTCTACCGGTAACTTATGACAATGAGATGTGTTTCAAATGCCACATTAGTTATGAGAAAGTGGCATTATCAACCGATTTCCTCTATCGAAACCCTCACAAAAGCCACAACGGTGATCTCGAATGTAAAACCTGTCACGTCTCTCACGGCGATCAAATTGATTACTGCGCTACCTGCCATGATAATGGTGGCCAACGGATGGTTGAAGATAAAACCGCTCGCGAAGATAAACTTAGATAATACCAAACCAATATCATAATTCAATCAGCTGGCTCTATGAATTCTCTCAGTAGAGTCAGCTTTTTTGATAATGTTTTTTTCACTTGTGATATCTAATTTTGGCTGTTACAATGCACTAGGTTTTGTGGAGTCGTAATTTCTCATGACAGACGAATCATTCAGAATGCCATTATTAGAACACATCAAAGAACTGCGTACCAGGCTGCTTATCTGTGTAATTGCGTTGGCAGTGACAACAATAATCAGTTTCGTGTTCAGCCAAAGAATAATGGAGTTATTAGCCAAACCAATCGGTGGATTGAGCGCGATGGCTTCCATTGATGTTACTGAAAACATGGCAGCATTCATGAAGATTTCTCTTTTATGTGGTGTAATCCTCTCTTTACCTGTCATTCTATTTGAAATCTTCGCTTTTATCATGCCGGGATTAAACCCAAATGAACGAACCTGGATTTGGATGGCGATTCCATCAGCCACCTTTTTCTTTATCGCAGGAGTTGCCTTTACATATTTTGTAATGCTTCCTGCCGCTCTCCCCTTTCTCATAAATTTTATGGGAATCACAACGTCTCCCCGCCCCAATACCTATTTTAATTTTGTGGGTAGTTTAATGTTCTGGGTTGGCGTGATTTTTGAAATGCCCTTGGTAATGTATGTCTTGGCACGGTTAAAAATCGTTACGGCGAAAACCTTGTTAAAGCAATGGCGTATCGCTCTGGCGGGTTCTGCGATTGTAGCTGCACTAATCACCCCAACTTCAGATCCGGTCAATATGGGGCTAATGATGCTGCCCCTTTTTGTGCTTTATTTGACCAGTATAATTTTTGCAGTTCTCGCCCGTCGTGAGCGAAAACCCAGAAAGCCGATGAGCAAACGCGCCAAGGTAATTTTCTTATTGATTACTCTGGTACTTGTTGTTGGGTTGACTTTGCTTTTCTTTTTGTTTACTAAACAGTTCGTGAACGTTACTGACCAAATCGTTGATACACTCATTTATTGGTGGAAAGCAATCTCAGGTTTCTTTTCATCAATTGGAGAAAAATTGGGTACAATTCTTGAATAAGGAGTAAATAAAATGCCATTCAGATTAGGTGTTCCCGAGCTCATCATCATCCTGGTTATTGTCATCTTAATCTTTGGAGTCGGACGGATTTCAAAACTCAGCGGAGAAATCGGCGGCGCAATTCGTTCCTTCCGTAAAGGTGTAAAAAGCGAAGAAAACGAAAATTCTGACGAACAAAAAAAGGATGATGCTAAATAATTTTTTTCGTCTCTATACTCTGATTGTGATGACACTAATATGAGCTTTCTAAATCTGGGGATCGGTGAGATCCTTTTTATAATTATTATCGCCTTGATCATTTTTGGCCCCGGCAACATGGTCAAAACAGCAAGAGATGCCGGCGTATTCATCCGCAAAGTCACTAAATCTCCTTATTGGCAGGAGATTTGGGCAACCAAACGCGAGCTCACTGAACTTCCCAAGATAATCGCAAAGGAAGCTCAAATTGATCAGACCATCAGCGAATTAAATAAAGAGACAAAAGATATAAAAAGTAATCTGACATCTACTGTTTCAGAGTTTATCAGAGAAGTAGATCAACCTGTCAAAATTGAAAATCCGTTGAATGTTGCTGCCAGAAACCAGGCAAAAGAATTAAAGTCTCAGAATAAAAAACCAGATGAAACAACCGTTGATCAAAGAACTGAAAGCCCAAAAAGTGGACCAATTGAAGCCTCAGATACACCAATCAACGAATCTAACTAAGTGTAATTCAACAACAATTGGTCCCCTTCATCAGATCAATTTACTTTATTCGTAAGTGACATCTTATCAATCAATATTAAACTGGAATCATTGTGAGCGACTTAGAAATAACCCCAAAAATGACAGGCAAGAAAAACAACAAGTTCATCATTGGCGGCATAATATTGGCTGCGGCGGTGGTTTTACTTGTTTTCACAAGTATTAAAGGGTCAGCTCAGTATTACTATACTGTTCAGGAACTAATATCCGGAAAAGCCCTCCACACAAATCTACGCGTTTCTGGTGCTGTGATTGGCGATTCCATTCAATATGATCTAAAAACACAAGAATTGTCATTCCTGATTGCAAACATCCCCGGTGACAATCGAGATATTGAAGCCGCAGGCGGTTTAGCTAAAGTGCTTCACGAAGCATCCATTGATCCTGATGCAGCACGGATCATGGTTGTTTATATTGGCGAAAAACCAGACATGCTTAAAAATGAAGCGCAAGTCATTGCCACAGGTTCTCTGGCAGATAATGGGCGTTTTGTAGCTGACGAGCTATTGCTCAAATGTCCATCGAAATACGAAGATAGTGCGCCCAGTCAGGTATCGCCATGATCGGAAACATTGCAGTAGGGCTTTTATCAATCACCTTTATCACACAAATCATCGCCATTGTGATGGCTGTTAATGCAAGACGAGAAAACAGCAAAGCGGTATTCGAATCATCCCGGCGAGCGGCATTATGTAGTTTCCCATTATTAACTGCTGCGATTGGACTTTTACTATTTTTACTCCTAAACAACCAGTTTGAATATGCTTATGTCTATCAAACCATTGAAGCATCATTACCCATATACCTGAAAATCGCGGCGTTATGGGGTGGTCAGGAAGGTTCTCTTCTATTTTGGTGTTGGCTGCTTTCTGCTTTCGTTTTTGCAGCCTTGATCAACAAAAAACATCTGGATCAAACCCTCACCCCTTGGGTGATCATCATCTCGTCATTTACTCTCGGCTTTTTCCTCCTGCTGGTGATTCTCATTGAGAATCCGTTCCTGCATTTTTACATCAATATGAACGGTGATGTGATCAAATCAATCATTCAACCGCCCTACACTCTTCAGGCGTCACCCGATCATGGAACAGGGATGAATCCCCTTCTCTACCATATTGGAATGGTGTTCCACCCGCCTGCGCTCTACCTCGGCTTTGTTGGTTTTGTCATCCCCTTCTCTTATGCCATCGCGGCATTGATCACAAAACAAGAAGATGACCTCTGGATTCGAAAATCACAAAAATGGGCCCTCCTTGCCTGGATGTTTCTCAGTATAGGCTTGGTCCTTGGCAGCCGGTGGGCTTATGACGTCCTTGGATGGGGTGGATATTGGAGTTGGGATCCGGTGGAAGTTGCCGCATTATTGCCCTGGTTGACCGGTACAGCCTACCTCCATTCAAGCCTGGTACAGGAAAAACGCGGCTTTTTCAAGCATTGGTCTTCTTCATTAATCATACTCACTTTTTGCATGGTCATTATAGGCACCTTTTTAACCCGCTCTGGATTGCTTTCATCTGTTCATGCTTTCACTCAATCTGCCATCGGAATTTACTTCTTTATCTTCACAGCCATAATGCTGCTCGGTTCGGTAGTTTTGCTTGGCTTGCGATGGTCAAACATGAAAACACCCTTCGAGTTGAAGTCTTATTTTTCTAGAGAAGCGTTATTCATTTTTAATATTCTGCTCTTTATTGCTATCTTCCTGATCTGTTTGCTCGGAGTTTTCTTCCCAATTCTTTCAGAATTATTCACCGGGCAGCAAATTAATGTCGGACCGCAATATTACAAAAACGCAACTGGCCCATTGTTTTCTGCGCTTTTGATAATCATGGGTGTTGTTCCTTTATCTGCCTGGAGCGCCACCTCCGGGAAAAACCTTGGCAGAACCATCTGGCTTCCATTGATTTTTTCAATCTTAATTCCAATCTTCGCAATAATTCTCAAGGTTAAAGAAATCGGAGCCGTAATCGCATTTTGGGTTATCGGGGTTTCAATTCTTCTCACATTGTTCGATTATTTCCGCTCTGTGTCGATTCACTCCAGGACAAATCATTGTTCAGCAGCTAAATCAGCCTGGAGACTGGTTGGTCACAATCGCAGAAAATATGGCGCCTACTTGATTCATATCGGTATTGCGATAATGGGTTTAGGAATTATCGGTATTGAGTCTCTACAATCACAAACTCAAGTAACCATGAAACAAAATGAAACAGTTAGTTTTTCAGGATATTCAATCACCTATGAAAATTTACTCATTGATGAGAGTCGTGAAGATCGCGAAGTTGCCACATCGGTGGTTAATGTAACTTCCCCCAACGGAGTCGAGTTTACGTTATATCCTGAGCGTGATTTCTATTATATTGCCGGGCAAAGCGTTACCAAACCCGGATTACGCAGCACACCAGTTGACGATTTCTATGTCATCCTGGTGGATTGGCTGCCCGTTACTTCTGAGGGCGCTACTTTCAAAATTTACCGCAATCCGTTGGTCTTTTGGTTGTGGACCGGAGCCATAATTCTGGTTTTCGGTACCCTGCTTGCTTTATGGCCAAAGAAAACTCAGAAGAACCTTGGTATCGTTGGAAATTAACGTGAAGAATTCTCTCAAGGTTTTAGTTCTAATTGCATCGGTTATTCTGTTATCTTCATGTGCGTCTACTCCAGAAATCGCCAATGATATTCACATAAGTGATGATGAAGTAAACAAGCTTGCCAATCAACTATATTGCCCAATTTGTGAAAATGTTCCCCTGGATGTATGCCCTACAACAGCTTGTGCAGATTGGCGCGAATTAATCCGGAAGATGATGACTGAAGGCAAATCTGATGCTGAAATCCAACAATACTTCGCTGAACAATACGGTTGGAAAGCCCTTTCCATGCCGCCGCGGGTTGGATTTAATTGGGTTTTATACGTATTACCCCCGATCATTATTATTGGTGGTGGTTTATTGGTGGCAACGTCCATTCAAAAGAAACGCAGTCAACCAATAAATAATGTGACACCAAGACACGATAAAACCAACACTGAACTTACAGATTTCATCGATATCATAGAAAAAGATCTGGAAGAAAAAGATCATGCAGAATAATGCAAATCAAACAGAAAAGAAACCGAATAAAAGCCCAGCCTTTTTTTTGGTGATTGGGCTGGTTGTGATTGGATTACTTGTGTTGATGGGTGTATGGATGAGTAAATCCAGGGTTGAAAGGTTATCCATTGGAAACAAAATACCCGAAATCACAATGACATCTTTTCAGGAAGAGGATTTCTCCCTGTCAGAAATGCAAGGGAAGATTGTAGTGATCAATTTTTGGGCTTCGTGGTGTACTACTTGTGATGCTGAAAGCTATATGCTTCAAGAAGTTTGGGAAGAAATGGAACCAAATGGCAATATCCAATTTTTAGGCGTCGACTACGTGGATACTGAAACCCCCGCTCTGGAATTCATCAGCAGTCATGGGATGACTTACCCAAACTGCCCGGATCTTGGCTCGAAGATATCTGATCTCTTTGGAATCTCGGGGGTTCCAGAAACCTTCTTGATCGATCAAAACGGCGTGTTGAGAGCGATTCAAATCGGTCCGTTTGATTCTACTAATGACTTGCGCGATTTCATCGAACAAGCAGTCACTCAGGAGGATAATTAATGATTCTGCTTTCACTTGCGATATTGCTGCTGGTCTTGGGTGTAGTCGTTTTTTTCATCACCCGCCCATTGATTTCGACCAATGATTCCTCTTTGCAGAACTCAAAAACTGATAATACAATGATCAATGCCGAATATCAGGTGGTATTAAATCGAATTCGTGAATTAAAACAAGAATTGCAAGATGGCAAAATCAGCGAGGATGATTATCAAGAACGCCGCAGTAAATTAAATATAGAAGCTGCCGAGTATTTACGACTGCTTCAAACCCGGGATTAAAAAACCACGGATTTAACCTCCATGATTGAAGCGAAACAGGTCTCAAAATCGTTTGGAAACCGAAAAGTGCTGAATAAGCTGAATTTTTCCTTGCAGCAAGGTGAAATAGTTGCCCTGATTGGTCAAAACGGCATCGGAAAAACAACCCTGATTCGCACCTTATGTGGTCTATATCACCCTGATTCCGGCAGTATCGAAATTGATGGGGTCCCGTTTACCCAGGATACCCCCTCTCTGCGCGCCAAAATTGGGGTGGTTCTTCATTCCACGATGATGTATCCCAATCTCAGTTGCCGCGAGAATCTTGATTTCTATGCAAGCCTTTACGATATCGATAAAAAATCGCCTCGAATTCCTGATTTGATATCGTTGTTAAATCTTGAAGCCAGATCCAGCGAGAAAGTGAGAACCTTGTCTCGAGGGCTGCAGCAGCGCCTATCGATTGCCCGCGCGCTGGTGCATGATCCCCGTTATCTCTTGATGGACGAAGTATTTTCAGGGCTCGACCAACACTCCCTTTCAGAACTGACCTCCATTCTAATCAAACAAGCGGGTGACGGCAAAGGGATTCTCTTTTCAACCCATGAGATTGACAAGGTATTCAGCATCGCCACCCGCGTGATTATTCTCCACCAGGGCGCGGTTGTCTTTTCAAGCCCGGTAAGTGACTTATCCCCGCAAGCACTTATTGAAAACTACTCAGCCTTCACGGATGGGATTCCACTTCCCGATAATGAATTGCGGGTGAAGCCGTGAAAAATCTCAGGGTAATTCTTGCCATTCTGCGTAAAGACCTGCTCAATGAAAAGCGGTCATTAGCCACCATGGGTGCCATGTTGGTATTTGCCATGATTGTTGTGCTGATCTTCTTGTTTGCTTTTGATCTCACCGTCGGCTTGCGCACCGAAGCCGCCTCAGGAATTATCTGGGTAACCTTGTGCTTTTCTGGAACCCTCAGTCTTGACCGCACCCTGGCGCTTGAGCGCGAAGCCGAAAGCATGGATGGGTTGCTGCTGGCTCCGTTTGACCACACATTCATTTACTTTGCAAAAGTGCTGGTGAACTGGTTTTTCATGCTGATTACTGCCGCGTTGGTCATTTTAGTTTATTCGATCTTTGGCAATGTTTCTCTTTGGTCAGGCACCTTCTTTTTAGTGATCGTTCTCGGCACCCTCGGTTACATCCTGACGGGTACCCTGATCGGCACCATGAACTTACAGATCAAGGTCCGCGGTCCCATGCTATCGGTGCTCTTGTTTCCCCTGCTGGTTCCTCTGATCCTGGCAGTTGTGAATGCTTCTTCCATCTCTTTAAACGGCGGAAATTTGAAAGACCTAAGCACTTGGTTGGGCTTGCTTGCCGGGTACGACTTATTGTCTCTGGCAGCCGGATATATGCTCTACAACAAAACACTGGATGAGTAAACGATGATAAAAACTCCGAAACAACTTGTTTTACTTGATATTTTTGCGGGTCTGGGGATGCTTGGCGGGCTTGCCCTCGTTTTTTGGTATGCGCCGGTCGAACAAACCATGGGCATGGTTCAGAAAGTTTTTTACTTTCACGTGGCATCCACCTGGATGGGCATGCTCGGCTTTTTACTTTCTGCGGTAGCTTCCATCATGTATCTCCGTACCAAAAAACTCAAATGGGATGCCGCCGCAGTATCAGGCACCGAAATCGGGATGGTATTTTTACTGATCGGCATCATCACCGGCTCCATCTGGGCAAAGCCGATCTGGAATACCTGGTGGACATGGGATCCACGACTGACCACCACCCTGATCATGGAACTCATCTACGCCGCCTATTTTCTCTTTCGGGCGAATCTCGGTGAGATCAGGCAGAAGGCACGTTTATCGGCAATATACAATATCGTCGGGTTTATTACCGTGCCGATCACTTTTCTTTCCATCCGCATATTCAGGTCAATTCACCCTGTCATCATTCATTCGGCGTCTTCCTCTTCGGGGATGTTCGCTATGTCAGACCGGATGCAGGTGACATTTTTTGCATCGTTGGCGGTTTTCTCGTTGTTCTTCGCGGCAGTTTTTTGGCACCGCTACCGTTTGGAAATCGCACAAAGATCAGCAGAAAACCAGATAGTAGAGGAAGAATAAGATGATTCCAGACACTTTGGATTATATGATTGCAGGATACGTTGTCATTGGCACAGGCATCATTGCTTACCTGGTATCTTTGGTGGTTCGATCAGCTCGATTAAAACGCAAACTCGAACAGAGCAAACCCGATCACGAAATCAGGTAATTACCGCGAATCGTCGGTTTCTTTCAAGCTTTTGCCGCCAATATAGCCAAGATAGGCAGGCACGAGCGGCAGTACGCATGGTGAAAGAAAAGACAGGAATCCCCCAAGCACGGCGATGGTGAAGGTGGGCGCGTCTGCTTTTGCGAAAGGCACATCCACAAACAAGCCATTGCGCAGCGCCCAAAGAGCAATCATGTTCATCCTGTCAAAAACCATCAATACCCCGATCAGGATGATCAATACCCCGCAGATGATTTCGATGGTTCGAATATGTTTACGAAAACGGCTGAAGAACGCTACTGCTTTTTGAGCTCCAATCCCGAGCGCTAAAAATGGAATTGCCATCCCCAGCGCGTAACCCGCGGAGAGAACCATCGCCTGCATACTGGATTCACGGCTTAGACCAAGGGTTAAGATCGAACCGAGCGTCGGACCGATGCAGGGCGTCCAGCCTGCCGCAAAGAACACGCCCATCATGAATGCCGAAACAACATCTCCCCCCCGCCCCGGCTCCCAATATTTGCGTTTCTCGTAGTTCAGCCAGGGGATGTTTAAGACACCCAGGGTGAACAATCCAAGAAGAATGATCAACAGCCCGCCGATGCGGCTGATCCATTGCTTATATTCCGCAAAAACCTGGCCGAGTACGGTTGCCGCCCCGCCCCAGCCGATGATGAATACCAGCGAGAAGCCTGCCACGAAGAGACATGCCAAAATCATCACGCGAAAGCGTTTTTGTTTATTCTGGGGAGGAATTGTGTTTTCCAAAGGTCGATACTTCTATCAATCAAAAAGAAAAGCGGGCTGCCCTCTTATGGACAGCCCGTTTCAGTAACTAGGGTCTTGCCCCTTCAACAATCTTGATGAAGTCAGGCTTGAGGCTTGCGCCGCCCACCAGGGCGCCGTCGATGTCAGACTGGTGGAAGTATTCAGAAGCGTTGGCGGCATTGACCGAACCGCCGTAGAGAATGCGGATGTTCTCGGCTACTGCTGAACCAAACAGGCTGGCGAGCGCCGGGCGGATGTGATCCTTGTGCACGGCGTTGGCGCTGTCGGCAGTGGCGGCTTTGCCGGTGCCGATGGCCCACACGGGTTCGTATGCCACCACAATTTGCGAAGCCGCTGCGGCATCAATTTCTTTTAAGCCTTGCAGCACCTGGCGTTTGACCACATCACCGGTCTTGCCGGCGTCATATTCATCCAGGGTTTCGCCGATGCACACGATCGGTGTCAGCCCAATGGCGAGGGCGGCTTTTAGTTTCTTATTCACCGTCTCGTCGGTTTCAGCGAAATAAGCGCGTCGTTCTGAATGTCCGATGATAACATAATTGCAGAATTCCTTGACCATCTGGGGAGAAACTTCACCAGTATAAGCACCGGAGGCTTCCCAGTGCAAATTCTGGGCACCCAGGCCGATGCCGGTCCCTTTTAATTGGGCAGAAAGCACCATCAGAGAGGTGAATGGTGGGCAAATGACGCATTCCACTTCAGGCACTGCCTGCATGCCGGGCAGCAGTTCCTGCACCAGCACACTGGCTTGATCCACCGTTTTATTCATTTTCCAGTTCCCTGCAACGAAAGGTTTACGCATGGTTTCCTCTTTCAAAAGTAAAATAGGGCATCTTGCCACCCTTTGTTTTCGTGGAATTAACTGCTGCAATTATAGTACAAAACTTGTTCAGTCATTGCGGATACTTTTTCAACCACGAAACTCAGGCACTCAGTTACTCAGGCGCTCAGTTACTCAGGCACTCAGGCGCTCAGGGACTTAGGCACTCTCTCGATCAGGCGCTCAGGGCTTAGGCGCTCAGGCACTCAGGGCTTAGGCGCTCAGGC
>CAYXWV010000018.1:51099-53049 GCA_964468875.1 uncultured Anaerolinea sp.
CTCAGGGCTTAGGCGCTCAGGCACTCAGGGCTTAGGCGCTCAGGCACTCAGGGCTAAGGCACTCAGGGCTAAGGCATTCAGGTGCTTGGGCACTCAGGCACTCAGTCCTCTGATTCCTGATTACTAATCACTGATTACTGATTACTTATTACTAATTACTGAATCCCGATTCCCTGTTCTCCGTTCTCTGTTCTCCTTTCCCTGATTCCTGATTACTAATTACTGAATCCCCAAATTATTATGCAGGTTTAATATTTTCTGGATACAATAAAGAAGTAAGTCATCATTATTGTTGATTCGCATATTGAAAGGAGTAACTCACCATGTTTGTCAAAGAACGCATGACCAGCCCGGTACTCACCATTACACCTGATGTCTCGATCCAGGATGCGCTTGCCCGCATGCATCAGGATAAGGTCCGCCGCTACCCCGTGGTGGACAAGCACGACAAGTTGATCGGCATCGTCACCGAAGGCGACCTGCTCAACGCCAAACCCTCCGAAGCCACCACGCTCAGCATGTGGGAGATCACCTCCCTGCTCAATAAAATCACCGTTGAACGAGTCATGGTGGAAGACGTCATCACCGTCCCTGAAGACTGCCCCATCGAAGAAGCCGCCCGCATCATGTCTGATAACGAGATCAGCAGCCTTCCTGTGATGCGCGGCAAGAGCCTGGTCGGTATGATCACCGAAACGGATCTCTTCCACGTGTTCATTGAGATGCTCGGCGGACGTACCCCCGGCGTACGCCTGACCGTGGAAGCCGTGAACAAGCGCGGCAAGCTGTATGAAATTGCCGGTGCGATCCAGAAACTGGGCGGAGACGTGCTCGGCATGGCTGCCATCCTCGGCACACGCGCCGAAACCCGCATTATCACCTTCAAGGTGCAGGGCATCAAACTGGAAGATCTGCGTGAAGCCGTTAAACCCATGGTGGAGCAGATCATCGACATTCGCGATGCTGCCATCAAGTAACCCCTGATTCATCGAGTTTTTAACAGGCAGAGGCGTTCGCTTCTGCCTGATTGTTTACATTGACGCCCTCTGCCGTTGAGGGTAAACTGAAAGTCCAGGCTGGTCAGAGGATCGCGGAGCCTTCGGGCTTCGAGGAAAGTCCGCTCTCCACAGAGCAAACTGCCGGGTAACACCCGGGGCGGGGCAACCTGCCGGATCGGGCCACAGAGACATACCGCCACTTGTTGGTAAGGGTGAAAAGGTGGTGTAAGAGACCACCGGCGTTGGCAGCAATGCCGCGGCCAGGCAACCCCCGGTTGGAGCAAGGCCAAGCAGAGACCATGTCCTCTCGCAGGACGGGAAGCGGCTCGTTTTCTAATGAGTCTCGGGTAGGCTGCATGAGCCTGACGGCAACGTCAGGCCTAGAGAGATGATCCTTACTGTTGAAGCCGTGCTTCGGCATACCCTTCAACAGACAGAAAGCGGCTTATAGACCGGCCTGGAATTTACAGAATAGAAAGCGTCTCACCCACGGGGGGTGAAAATACAGACCAGCCTGGAATGTATTTTTACCACGCCCCCGCGCGACGATCATATCTGTAACGGCGTTGGATAACGGTAATATTTCAATCCACGCTCCCACGCAGGGAGCGACTTTATGCTCCTGTTTTGTATTTACAGCAGCGTTGTATTTCAATCCACGCTCCCACGCAGGGAGCGACTGTAAAATAATAGGCAATAAATCAGACGCGCTTATGATTTCAATCCACGCTCCCACGCAGGGAGCGACTTGTTCGGGTTGCCTGTTGAATAAGATACTGGAATTTCAATCCACGCTCCCACGCAGGGAGCGACTATTACAATATCTTGTTGGTGTTGCTCACATAGCCATTTCAATCCACGCTCCCACGCAGGGAGCGACGCGGTCAAGTAATATGGTGGAGTTGACATGGGCATAATTTCAATCCACGCTCCCACGCAGGGAGCGACTAGG
>CAYXWV010000019.1:0-48932 GCA_964468875.1 uncultured Anaerolinea sp.
CAACAGGTATAAATAGGGTGTTGCATTCTAATAGAAATGTGTTATACTTTTCGGTTGCATGAAATTTATGACCCACACCCCTTAATGGCTCAGCGCAGGATAACTTGTCAGTGCGCTGATATTCATTTAATTGCTCCAGGATTCCCGACAGGAGGCGTTTAGTGGAAACAAAAAGTTTAGTAGCACTTCGGATCAACCTTGCTTCACCGGAAACAATTCGCAGTTGGTCTTATGGCGAGGTTCTTAAGCCGGAAACCATCAACTATCGTCGTTTGCGCCCTGAAAAAGATGGCTTGTTTTGTGAGGCAATCTTTGGCCCTTCTCGTGATTATCAATGTTATTGTGGAAAGTATAAAAATCCCCGCTATAAAGGCATTATTTGCGACAAGTGTGGAGTAGAAGTAACGCGCGCCTCTGTTCGTCGTGAAAGAATGGGGCACATTGATCTTGCGACCCCTGTTGCTCACATATGGTATACCCGGCGTATTCCTTCGTATCTCGGACTACTTCTTGACATTTCACGACGTAATCTGGATCGAGTTCTTTACTTTGCACAATATATTGTGACTTATGTGGATGACGATGCCCGACACAAAGCCTTGAAACGTCTGGAAGATGAAATCAATGATTCTGAACGCGCTCAAGCCAGCCAGATTAATACTCAAATTTTGGATGTAAAAACCGGGCGTGATAAGAAAATTGCCGAGCTTCAGCAAAAGAAGGCTGATATTGAATCCAAAGCCGATGAGCAAACCGCTTCTCGACTTGAACCTGTTATTCAAGAAGGTCAAGCGATTGAAAAGTTGCTGACAGAACAAATGGGTCAGATTCTTAAGAAGAAAGTTCTTTTTTCTGCTGCTGACACCCTGATTGCAGATATAGGTGATACGGTAAACTCCAAACATATCGCCAGCGTTCAAAAGATTGTAAAAGAAAGTCTTGAAGAGATCGAAAGCGAATTTAAAAAGGAATTGCAGCGCGATCTTGAACAGATTAAGATGAGCATTGAACAAATAAAGGTCGAAGCTGACGAGGTTATGGAGTCTTTGCGGAATTCACTCGAAGACCAATCCAGCGTCTCTCAAGACCAGAATGCTCATTTGCGCGATGAATTGCAGGAGCTTCATCCCTTTACCTTCCTGACAGAAAGCCGCTATCGAGAGTTGAAATCCCGTTGGGGGCAGGTTTTCCGCGCGGACATGGGTGCTGAAGCGTTCTATGATGTTTTGCGGCGTCTTGACCTAGAAAAGCTTTCTGCTGATTTATGGACAGAGGTACGTACCTCAAAAAGCAAACAGAAACGCAAAAAGGCAACCACTCGGTTGAAAGTAGTTGAATCTTTCCGCAGATCAGGAAACCGACCTGAGTGGATGATTTTGACTGTTTTGCCGGTGATTCCTCCCGATTTACGGCCTATGGTTCCGTTGGATGGCGGTCGTTTCGCCACCTCTGACATGAACGATCTTTACCGGCGCGTGATCAATCGAAACAACCGCCTCAAGAGGTTGCTCGAATTGGGCGCTCCTGACGTGATCGTGCGTAATGAAAAACGTATGCTTCAAGAAGCCGTTGACTCATTAATCGATAACTCACAGCGCGGCAAGGCGCTTTCAAGGCGAGGACGCCGTGAACTGAAATCTTTGAGCGATATGCTCAAAGGTAAGAAGGGTCGCTTCCGCCGCAACCTACTCGGAAAACGCGTAGACTACTCTGGTCGTTCTGTAATCGTTGTTGGTCCGCAGTTAAAACTTTATCAGTGCGGTTTGCCGAAAACTATGGCGCTTGAGCTCTTCAGACCCTTTGTAATTTCACGATTGGTCTCTCATAGTTACGCTGCTAATGTGAAAGGTGCCAGACGGTTCATTGAACGGAATCGCCCCGAGGTTTATGAAGTTCTTGAAGAGGTGATTAAGGAAAGGCCCGTTTTACTGAATCGTGCACCAACGCTACACCGTTTGGGTATCCAGGCTTTTGAGCCAATTCTTATCGAAGGAAGCGCGATTCAACTGCATCCATTGGTTACCACTGCTTTCAATGCTGACTTCGACGGTGACCAGATGGCTGTGCATGTGCCGCTGTCTGAAAAAGCAGTCCGCGAAGCTCGAACCTTGATGCTTTCTTCCAAGAACCTTTTGAAACCAGCGGACGGAGAGCCGATCATTAGCCCAGGCAAGGACATGGTGCTTGGCGTCTATTACTTGACAATGGATGACAATCGGGCACACAAGGGTGATGGCAGAGTTTTTGCGGACATTGATGAAGTCGAACTTGCCTATCAATTGGGTCAGGTTGAATTGCATTCTGATGTAGTGGTTAGACTCCAAACCTGGTTCAATGATAATCATGAAAGATTAAGTAAATCAGAAATCCGGATGATTAAGACAACGGTTGGACGGGTTTTGTTCAATCGGATTCTGCCTCCTGAGGTTCAGTTTGACAATCGTGTTCTCGAAAAGACAGGTATTAAAAACTTGATTGCTGATGTCTATGATATCTGCGGTGAAAAAGTGACCACTGAGGTGGCTGATAGTATCAAGGATATTGGTTTCCAATATGCAATGAAATCAGGCACTACTATCGCCGTGGCTGATATTTCCATCCCTGAAGAGAAAAAGACCATTCTTGAAGCCGCCCAAGGTGAAGTGGATCGTATCAACAAGGGCTATCGACGTGGTTTGTTGACCGAACAGGAAAGAAACGAACAGGTTATCAAGGTCTGGCAAGATACTACCAAGGAAGTTGGTGATGCAGTGCGCAAACACATGGATCCCAATGGCAACCTCTCGACTATGGCCAGTTCTGGAGCGACAAAAGGCGGTTTTGGTCCTATTTCGCAGTTGGCTGGTATGCGCGGTTTGATGGCTGATCCTGCTGGACGTATTATTCGTCTACCGATTACCTCAAACTTCCGAGAAGGGTTAACCGCTCTTGAGTACTTTATTTCAACACACGGTGCGCGTAAAGGTTTAGCAGACACAGCTCTGCGTACCGCAGATGCAGGGTATTTGACCCGTCGTCTCGTTGATATCGCACAAGATATTATCATCAACGAAGTCGATTGTGGCACTGAAGATGGCATATGGATTCGCAAGGAAGATGATGTTGCTGGTCAGAATCTTGGTGAAAGGTTATATGGCCGTTCTGCGGCAGCTCGTGTGGTAGATCCGAAAACTGGAGAAGTGATCGCTGAACGTGATGATTTATTGGATCACGAATTAATTCGCAAGATCATGGCTTCTGGTGTTGATAAAGTGTTCGTTCGTTCTGCAATGACATGTTCACTGATTCACGGTATCTGTGCAAAATGTTATGGTATGGATCTTGGACGCGGTGAACTGGTTACACTTGGTTCAGCGGTCGGCGTTGTGGCTGCCCAATCCATTGGCGAGCCTGGCACTCAGTTGACCCTGCGTACTTTCCATACTGGTGGTGTTGCAGCAGGTGGAGATATTACCACTGGTCTTCCGCGTGTTGAAGAACTCTTTGAAGCCCGCCGTATGCCGAAAGGTGAAGCGGTTGTGACCAGCATTGCCGGTATTGCCAATTTGATGCAAACGGAACGTTCCACAGATCAACGTATTGTTAGAGTCGAACATAGTGAAATGGTCTCTGATGAGTATGAAATTCCAGCCGACTGGACCATTCACGTAAAAGATGAAACCACCGTTTCGATGGGTGACCTGATTGCTGATCTTGGTGAAGCTCAAATCAATGCCCAACACAATGGACGGATCCGCGTTGAAAGCCGTAAGGTTTATGTTTCTTATGAACAACGCGAAAGCGAGGAATATGAAATTCCAAGCACCTCGCGTTTGATTATCCGTGACGGACAAAAAGTAGAGGCTGGTGAACCGCTCACAGAAGGTTCAATTAATCCACATACCATTTTGAAGATCAAAGGCCGTGAAGCAGCACAGCTTTACCTAATGACCGAAGTGCAAAAAGTATATCGCGCACAAGGTCAGAATATCAATGACAAACACTTTGAAGTGATCATTCGCAAAATGGTTGGCAAAGTTCAGGTTCTTCGACCTGGCGACTCTCATTACCTGCCAATGGATGTGATTGACCGCCTTGAGGTCAAAGCAACTAATGAAAAATTAGTCGCTGAAGGCAAACAACCCGCACGATTTGTCGAGATTCTTCTTGGTGTAACAAAAGCCTCATTGAGCACTGATTCATTCCTCTCAGCTGCCTCGTTCCAGCATACTATCAAAGTTTTGGCAGGCGCTGCAATCGCTTCAACTGAAGATCCCCTGTTTGGTCTTAAGGAGAATGTGATCATCGGAAAGCTCATTCCGGCAGGAACAGGCTTCATTCAAGGACGATTCAAAGCCCTTGAGAACTCTGCAGCCGCTGTGGTTGCAGACGAAGAAGTCGAGGCAGTTGAACCTGCTGCCGAGTAAGAATAAGTAATCAACAAGAGGACCCTGGGTTATTACCCAGGGTCCTTTCATATAAATACATTTTTAAAATTTTCTTGTTTTTTGAGGGCTGGGGTAAACTTATTACGTTGGATCTATTTTCAGAATGGAGTACTTTATGGACCTGGGAACTGTAAGAAAGATCGACATTGATCATGAAATGCAGCAATCTTATCTTGATTACGCGATGAGCGTGATAGTATCACGCGCTTTGCCTGATGCCAGAGATGGATTGAAACCCGTCCAGCGGCGTTTACTCTATGCGATGTATGACATGGGTATTCGCCCTGAAAGTGCCTATAAAAAATCAGCCAGAATAGTCGGAGAAGTGTTAGGAAAATATCATCCGCATGGAGATCAGGCTGTGTATGAATCCATGGCAAGGCTTGCGCAGGATTTTTCGATGCGTTACGAGATGATTGATGGACAAGGCAATTTCGGCAGCGTGGATGGCGACCCTCCGGCTGCCATGCGTTACACTGAGGCGAGAATTACCTCTTTTGCCATGGAGCTTCTTAATCAAATTGATCGGAATACGGTTGATTTTGACAGGAATTTTGACGATACACTGGATGAGCCAAGCGTGTTACCTGCGGCCATTCCAAATATGCTGGTGAATGGCGCGACGGGTATTGCTGTTGGAATGGCGACCTCTATTCCGCCTCACAATCTAGGTGAAATCATTGACGCCCTTGTTTATTTATTGGAACATTGGGCCAAACTGGATGATGTAAATGTTGGTGACTTGATGAAATTCATCCAGGGACCGGATTTTCCAACAGGCGGGATAATCTTGCAGGAACACGAACAGGATGAGCTGCACGCTGCTTATGCTACTGGAAAAGGCAGAATCACCTTACGCGGTCGATTGAATATGGAAGAGATGTCGCGTGGAAAAAGCCGCATCATCATCAGTGAAATACCATACATGACTAATAAAACGAATCTGATTGAGCGGATTGCCGAACTTTCGCGTGAGGGGAGTTTGGAAGGAGTCTCTGATTTACGTGATGAATCTGACCGTCACGGCATGCGGATTGTGATCGAACTAAACAAAGCTGCTGAAGCAGAAAAAACACTACGAACGCTCTATAAGAAAACACCTCTTCAGGTGACTTACAGCATAAATTTACTTGCTCTGGTAAATGGCGAACCAAAATTGCTTTCTTTAAAACAGGCACTGCGAGTATTCGCTGAACACAGGCTTGAAATTGTAAAGCGCCGTAGTGAATTTGATTTAAAAAAGGCAGAAGACAGAATTCATATTCTTGAGGGACTGCGTATTGCATTGAAGTTCCTGGATGAAGTGATTGCCTTAATACGTGCTGCCCAAGATACAGAACAAGCAAGAGAAAAATTGATGAAAAAATTCAAGCTGAGCGCCCTTCAGGCTCAAGCGATTCTGGATATGCCACTAAAGCGGCTTGCCTCTCTTGAACGAAAAAAAATCGAACAGGAATATAAGGACTTGTTGGAATTGATTAAGGAATTACAGGCTTTGCTTAAGTCTGAAGTGAAAAGACGGCAGGCAGTGATCAATGAACTCGTTGCAATCAAAGAAAAATATGCTGACCGCCGTAAAACACAAATAGTGATGCTTAAGAAGGGCAAGGTTGCAGCCGATTTATTAACCGTCAAAGAAATAACGCCGGTTGAAAACGTGTGGCTTGCTTTATCGCGCGAAGGGAAGATCGCCAAGATGAGTGAGAAAAATCCTCCCAGGTTGGGAGGAAAAGAAGCCCCCATTGCCTTACTAAAAGCAGACTCACACCAGAATGCATATGTGGTTTCTAAAACTGGCAAGTGTGCATGTATTGCGATTCAGTCACTGAAAACAGTTGAAGAATTTGAAAATGGGTCAGACATCCACCGGGTTTCTCCTTTTGCAGAGGGGGATATACCTGTGGCAATGTTCTGTCTCTCACACGATCAGAGAAAATCTGATTCACTGGGTGTGGTGACCCTGACCAAAATGGGAATGATTAAGAAATCACTGGTTTTTGAATTGCCAGGGCCTTCTTCTGAGCTCTTTACTTTATGCAAAGTAAATGAAGAGGATGAATTGGGTTGGGCCATGGTGCTTGAAAGCGGAATAAACTATATGATCCTTACCAAAAACGGTATGTCCATCCGATTTGAAGACGCTGAAGTGAGAGCCATGGGGCTGGTTGCAGCCGGAGTGAATGCGCTTAAACTGGCGGTTGATGATTCTGTGGCTGGAATGGTAGAAGTCAAGAAAGGTTTAGAAATCTTCGCAGTTTCATCTGACGGAAAAGGCTGGCGCGTGGAAGAAGAAGGGTTTCCAGTTCAGGGACGATACGGGCAGGGGGTGAATACCTGCAAATTAAAACCTGGCAGTCAGATGGTAGGCCTGGCAGTTGGCAAAAAGAATACTCAAATTGCATTACACTTAAAAAAATCAGCTGCCAAGATAATTCGCATGGATGAAATTCAGATCGGAAAACGCGCGACCAGCGGCAAAGTACTGCTGGATTTAAAAGCTGGTGATGAAGTCCAACGCATTGTGGCGGTGATGGATAACCTGCCAGTTGAAAAGGGAACGACCGAATTAGTTCAACAGAGTTTACTCTGAAATTGTAAAATGCGTATAGTGATAAGTGATCTTTCCGTCTTTAATCCCGATGGTATCACTGCCGTCATAGACATGACCGCGATATGAGTCACAAGTCCAGGTGAAGTGCCTGGTTTGGCCATTGTTAGTTTGGCTGGTTACCCTGAAGAAGCCATCATTAAGAGCATTTGTGAGTAACTGCCCGTAAAACACACGGATGGCTGCCTTGCCCTGGGCAGTCCGTTCAGCGGTGATATGAACAGCGTCATCAGCATAGATATCAAGCGCTTTGTCATAATTCATCGAATTAAGCATATCCATGAATTTATCAAGGATATCTGAATTGGCGGGTAAGGTTTGATTAGGCGCGGGCCATGAATAATTGGCTGCGACATTCCATAATTCTGGAAGGGGGTTACGGCAGTCATCCCAACAATAGACATTGGCGGCTGTACAGCCCAGGGTCTTTGCCGTATCAAGAAATTGTTTGACTTCGGTAGGTGTTGGTTCCCAACCTGATTCGCGGAAGATTGGTCCAGTGGGAATCATAGGCCGGTAGCAGTTCATTGCCTTGAATTCATTGTATGACCTGGTCAAATCGTAAACAGGGTTGCGTGCCTGCATCCAATATACCTGGGGCATGTTGTAATCGCATTTTTCAAGGAAAGCGGCGTAAGGGAAATTGCCATGATAGGATGGCCAGCGGAAAGTACTCAACGCAACAGGAGTGTTTGGGATGCCTTTCCTCAATTCTGTCATAAAGGTTCTGGCAACTGCCTCACGACCAGCCTGGGTATATTCACTTTCGGCGTCAATCACATAGCCATCCAGGTTGTATTTATTGCATTGTGAGATGGCGATGGCTGCTTCTCCAAGCGGGTTGTATCCATATACATAGTGCCAGCCCCATACCAAAATTCCTTTGGATCGCAAGGCATCCACGACAGGGGGGATTAAGTCTGCGCCTGTGGTTTTATTGACGTTGTATGCAGAAGAACTGTCGGCGATCTTGATTAGAGCGTGGGAATAGCCGCAGTTTTTCGCAACGTCTGCAATCGCCTGGGCGTTTCCGCCTTCGCAATTAGGGATTTTCCAGATCCAGATACCTTTTCCCTGTAGTGCCATTTTTATTCCTCCGTATAGAATTCGCAATTAGTACTAATTGGCAGTCAGATTTCCTTCAAGATCAAGTTCTTTTGCAATGGCTCTCATTGCCAGGATCACGTTGGTGCAATGTTCCCAAATTGGAACACCAAAATCATCGGCTCCGCGTTCCATTTCTGTACGGTTTGTCCCGGCTGCGAAAGCTTTGTCTTTCCACTTCTTTTTGACCGAGCTGGCTTCAAGATCGTAAAGCGACTTGGATGGACGCACCAGTGCAACAGCAGTAATCAAACCTGTAATTTCATCACATGCATACAATCCTTTTTGAAGTATAGTCTCACGAGGCAGATTGGAATCATCTCCGTGCCTGAGAATGGCTTGAACGATTTCTTCTTTGACACCAAGTTCACGCAAGATTGGAGCACCATCAGCAGGATGGGTCTCAGAAGATGGATGAATTTCCCAGTCGAAATCGTGAAGCAAGCCTGTTATTGCCCAAATTTCTTCAGGCTGGTTTAATTTTTGTGCGTAGAAGCGCATGGCTGCTTCAACTGAAAGCATGTGTTTAATAAGACCCTGACTTTTTACGTACTTATTTACGATTTCCAAGGCTTCTTTACGAGTTTTCATTGGTCATGGCTCTCTTCAACAAAGATGGGTTCCGGGTCACCCATAACTGGCAATGGATGGCTGATCCATACCTGCCACAGTGCCACCATCGTGGCGGGAAGTTCGCGGGTGTTCCAGACCAAGCGAGAATATTTACGATAGTATCGAAAATCCGCTGAAACGCCCACCGATTGAAGACCAATTCCATTGCAGGTAAATAAAGCTCTTGGCAGGTGAAACCGCTGTGTGATGAGGATTGCTTCATCTAGGCCGAAGATGTATTTGGCCCGGTAACAAGTGTCATATGTTCTACGGCCAGCGTAATCTAAAACGATATCCTCTTCAGGGACGCCAAGTGAAATGGCGTAGGCTTGCATGGCGCCAGGTTCGTTATAATCTATGAAGCGATTGTCACCGCTCATGAGCAGTTTATTAACCTTTCCAGCTTGATAGAGCCTCACCGCGGTTTCGACCCTGTCTTTTAATACTGGTGACGGTGTTCCATCACGCTGCAAACCGGCTCCAAATACCACGGCAGCTCGGGTTATTTTTACGGTTTCGACGGTAAATAACTTACCGTTAGTCATCAACTCTGTGATCAATCGCGGGATTCCAAACGAAGCCACGACGAGGATCACTGCCCATAAGAAGATACGAAGAATCATAACAATACTCTTTTTTTTCATAGCAAGAAGTGTACCAATTCTTTCTTTTATTGTAAAAAACGATTAGATACGATGGTTCCAATTGTTGGTGGCGTATTTTGTTTGTTCCAGCATGTCAGCTCTAAGGAGTTCTTGAGGGGTTGGGTTTGACTTGATCAATTCAATTTGGTTTTTATGCTTGAAGGCTTCCACAATTGCTTCTGCGACAGTCTCAAAAGGTATGATTTTCGAAGCAGCTATTTCAAGTGTAGTGGCATGATCCAATAATTTTTGTTTTGCAATTGTTCTGGTTTCTTCATTTGGATAACGCAAGACTTCATTGATGCGAGTTAAATCGCCATACAGGGGAAATGAGCCATGTTGGAGCACGCCATTAGACCTTCGGGCTTGTGCAGAACCAATAAGTTTCTTTCCTTGCCAGGTGATTTCAAAATTTGATGGAACCTTAAAACAAACAGGATCTATTTTATCAACGGAGGATTGAATTTCATATTCTTTGTCTGCAGAGGTTTGTATACCTAGGATTTCCAAAGCTCGTTGAAGTATGACAGAAATCCTTTGGTAACTCGTCAGCACTGATCCAGCTACGAGAGGATTCGTGACTGGGGCAGTGATGGAATAAGTTAATTCATCTGTATGCAAGATGGCTCTGCCCCCAGTTGGTCTTCTGACTAACTGCCATTGTTTGAGAGATAGGTTTTCTAAATCAACATCATGAACGCTTTGCGCATAACCGAGAGACAATGATGGTTTCTCCCAGGAATATAAGCGAAGTGTAGGAGGAGACGTTTTTTGAGAAGTTGACTCACTGAACGCCTCATCAATTGCCATGTTTTTGGCAGCAGAAGCCGCCGGTGTGAGGATAACCCGCCATGTATCAGTCATATTTGTCAAGTAACCCCTAGGATTAGATTCTGATCCGATTATAAAGCATAAGCTGGCTTCAATCTTACTAGCAGAGAAAGTGACACTTGACTTTTCGAAGAAAATTTCCTACAATGTAAGAGCTTACAAAAAAGTTGTTACATTGGTGGAAAATGTCATCTAAGACCAGGTCAACTATTTATCATGTAGCAAAACAAGCCGGGGTGAGTATCGCAACGGTTTCTCGGGTATTAAATTTTCCGTTAAGGGTCAAGCCTGAAACCCGAACGGCTGTAATGAATGCCATTGATTCACTGGGATATGTGCCCAAGGCGGAAAGCCGGGCCAGGGCTTTCATGGAAACAAGACGAATCGGAGTTCTGATCCCTTTTTTTACAACCCCATCATTTGTTCAAAGGCTGAGAGGAATTTCTGAGGTGCTCAGTAAACACGAATATGAGTTGGTCATCTATCCGGTCGATTCACGCGCGCTGGAGACGAGTTATCTCGAAACCTTACCGATGCGGGCAACTCTTGATGGCCTGATCATCACTTCGCAGGTGTTTGACGACACTATTGCTGCTCGTTTGCTCAACAATCATCTCGAAACCGTAGTGATTGAACATAGAAATGATAACTTTTGTTCAATAGAGATTGATGATGTTGCCGGGGGGCGGTTGGCAACCGAATATTTGGTAAATAAGGGATACAAAAAGATAGCCTTCATCGGAGGACACATCAAACCTGAGTTTGGGGTGAATCCGATTCTCAAACGGATGGAAGGATACCGTCAGATATTGGATGAAAAAGGTTTATCCATGCCCGAGGAATACGCTTGTGAATATGCTCATCAACCAGGCGAGATATTAAAACAACTGATATCAATGGGTTTGCCACTTGCCATATTTGCAGCGACTGATATGCAGGCTATAGCAATAATAAAAGAAGCTCGAACTTTAGGATTACGAGTTCCACAAGATGTGGCAATTATCGGTTTTGATGACATTGATATGGCAGATTATTTTGGATTGACCACTGTTCACCAACCCCTGGATGAGTCAGGAAAAATTGCCGCCAATTTATTAATTTCACGTTTGGAGGATTCTACACAGCCTGTACAACATATTCAATTAACCTTGAAGGTGGTTGAAAGAGAGACTGCGTAGTGTTACTATTACACAATAAGGAGGTGAGAGAATCTAAAAAAACATCCATATAGAACATGTTTCATGTAAATCTTTGTTTTTTGTAAAAATTTGAAGGAGAGAATAATATGTACAAGAAGCTACTACCCGTAATCAGCATCATGTTGGTGATCGTTTTTGCACTTTCTTCATGTGCAACCCCGACAGCTGCTCCTGTTGCGACTGAAGCTCCTGCCGCGACTGAAGCCCCTGCAGCTACCGAAGCTCCTGTAGCCACTGAGGCGCTTGCCGAAGTTTTGCCTCAGGGTCAGGAATTAACTGACGCCTATGCCGGAAAATATACTGGTACCGTTGTGACCATGGCTGGTCCGTTTGTTGATCAGGACCAGGTTATCTTCGAAGCCTCAATCAAACCCTTTGAAGATGCTACCGGTATCGATATTCAATACGAAGGCTCAAAAGAATTTGAAGCCACAATCAATATTCGCCTTGATGGCGGCGACCGCCCTGACATTGCTGACTTCCCGCAACCTGGTTTGCTGGCTGTTTCTGCTGCCAAGGGTTACGCCATTGATCCCACAACAGTGATCAATCCTGCATGGCTCGAAGAGAACTACAGCGATGCATGGCGTGATTTAGCCATGATGCCCGGACCCGATGGCAAAGACATGATGGCTGGTATCTGGGCTCGCGCGAATGGTAAATCTTTCGTGTTCTATCCCAAGAAAGCTTTTGACGAAGCTGGTTATGTTGTTCCTACCACATGGGAAGAAATGATGGCCTTAACCGAACAAATCGCTGCCGATGGTGACACACCCTGGTGTATCGGTATCGAATCCGGTGCCGCCACTGGCTGGACCATGACCGACTGGATCGAAGATGTCATGCTTCGTGTCGCAACCCCAGAAGATTATGACGCCTGGGTTGCTGGTGAATTGAAATTTGATTCTCCCCAGGTTAATGAAGCCCTTGATTACATTGAAGGCATCTGGTTCAATGACGCTTATGTTTATGGTGGACGCAAAGCCATCCCGACCATCAGCTTCGGCGATGCCCCCGCTCCTATGTTCGAGAATCCCCCGAAATGCTGGTTCAATCGCCAGGGTAACTTTGTGACTTCCTTCTTCCCTGAAGAAGCAGTCTCCGGTGTGGATTATGACTTCTTCTATCTGCCTCCGATCAAAGAAGAATTGGGCAAACCCGTACTCGGCGCTGGTGACATCTACGCCATGTACAATGACCGCCCAGAAGTTCGCGCAGTCTTCCAGTACTTCGCAACTGGCGAATCTCTCAAGGGTTGGGTTGAACAGGGTGGCGCGATCTTGACTCACAATGATGCAGCCCTTGACTGGTATGCTGATCCTGTGACCCGCGGCGTTGCTGAGACCATCCGCAATGCAACCACCTTCCGCTTTGACGGTTCAGATCTCATGCCCGCTGCTGTTGGCGCCGGTACCTTCTGGAAATATATGACCGACTATGTCAGCGGCACCATCACTCGTGAAGAAGCCTTGCAGCAAATTGATGCTTCCTGGCCGACTGAGTAGATAGAATCAAAAAAATCTGGTTTGTTTGATGTGAACCGGATCGTTTAAAAGAGAAGAGCAAGGTGTTATGCAAATTTCATCTTGCTCTTCTATCCCTTCAAATCCACAAACCATGGAGGTGCTGAAGTGAATTTACAAAACACCAACAAGGAGTTAAACGGTGTTTTGCGTTGGATTAAAACTGTGCCAGGACGGATCATTTCTTCAATTGTCGTTCTGGCTGCAACTTTTTTAATTCTCCGTCAGGGATACCTTTTTCTCGGCAGCAACCAGGCTCCAAAACTGGTTCAGGTTCTCGTTGCAATCATTTGGGGCGTTGGTGGGATCGCTTTACTTTTTATTGTAGCCAACTGGGTAGTTGAACAGTTACCCCAAAAGTGGGGAAGACGGCTTCAGCCCTTTATTTTTATTGGTCCTGCTGTTGCCATGATGGGATGGTTTTTAGCGTTTCCTGTTGTCAGAACTTTCTTCGCGAGTTTCAGAAGTGCTCTTGGAAATGAATTTGTTGGATTAGAAAATTATGTATTTGCATTTACTGATGTCAGAATGCTGGAGACGTTCAGGAACAACCTGCTTTGGCTCGTTTTTGGCACGTCCTTTAGTGTTGGTTTGGGTTTGCTAATTGCCGTACTTGCCGATCGTACTCGATTGGAAGTCGTTTATAAATCAATCATTTTTACACCGATGGCCATTTCTTTTGTGGGTGCCGGTGTGATTTGGAAATTTATCTATACCTACAAAGGTGAGGGAGTTGGCATTAATGAAATTGGCTTATTAAATGCCATTGTGACCGCTTTGGGCGGAACCCCCCAACCCTGGATGAGCCTTGCCCCTTGGAATAACTTGCTTCTTATTGTAATCATGGTGTGGCTGCAAACGGGGTATTGTATGGTGATCATTTCTTCAGCTATCAAAGGTGTGCCAGCAGAATTGCTTGAAGCAGCCCGTATTGATGGAGCTACTGAAGTTGAGGCTTTTTTAAGTGTAACCGTCCCATATATTCAGGGAACTCTCATTACCGTGATTACAACCGTTGTTATCTTTAGCTTGAAAACATTTGATGTTGTGAGGGTGATGACAGGAGGTAACAACGGCACTAACGTGATTGCAAATGAGTTTTATTTGCAGAGTTTCACCTACAGCCATTCAGGTCGTGCCGCGGCAATTGCTACGATCTTGCTACTTGCCGTAGCGCCGATCATTATCAACAATCTTCGCCAATTTAACAAAGGAAGGAAGGGATTCTGATGAGTGCAAATAGTTATAAATCACAAAAGACCTCTTCCTCCATATTAGTTAATACTATTCTGATCATCATCTGTTTGATCTGGACAGTTCCAACTCTTGGAATATTAATCACTTCATTCCGTCAAAGCGAAGATATTTTCAGGTCGGGTTGGTGGACTGTGTTTCCTCATAAAGCCGATGTGGCTGCCGGAGAGATCTTGTTGGATGCTTCAGTCGATGTTAATGGGCCTATCACTATTGAAGGGGTTACGGCAACGTTTGAGGAGTGGCGTCAGGGAATTGAACTTGAAGATGGACGCACTATCCAATGGTTTGGCAATAAACGTACACGCAAACTGACCATTACTGAGAAGAAATGGGTGGGGTTCCCAACGAACCTGACGCTCAAGAATTATATTGATGTCATTGGCGGTAAAACCATTACGTTTAAAGATGGCTCTGGCAATACCATCACACGTCAAGGTAACAATCTTGGCGAGGCATTTTTGAACTCTTTAGCCGTCTCTATTCCCGGAACAATTATCCCCATCCTGATTGCTGCTTTTGCTGCTTTTGGCTTTGCCTGGTTAAATTTCCCCGGAAAAAACATCATCTTTACGATTATTGTTGCCTTGCTTGTTGTTCCTCTGCAATCGGCATTGGTGCCTATTTTGCAGGATTTTGTGAAAATGGGGCTAAATGGCACATTCCTTGGTATATGGCTGGCGCATACAGGGTTTGGTTTACCGCTGGCAACCTATTTATTGTTCAATTACATCAGTTCCTTGTCACGCGAACTGCTTGAAGCTGCTTACATAGACGGTGCATCGAATTTCACTGTTTTTACAAAAATGATCCTGCCTCTATCGGTTCCTTCATTAGCTTCTTTCGCCATCTTCCAGTTCTTGTGGCTGTGGAATGACTATTTGGTGGCTTTGATCTTCCTGGGTGAAAAGAACCGCGTGGTGACTTTTGCCTTGGCATCTCTTGTTGGTGAAAAAGGACAAGACTGGCATCTGATGACATCTGGTGCCTTTGTCAGCATGATCTTGCCTTTGCTTGTTTTCTTGTTGCTGCAACGCTACTTTGTGAGAGGTCTGATGGCCGGATCTGTCAAAGGATAATAAAAGAATCTTCCATCAAAAGTCAGACTTGAACGAAAAGTCTGACTTTTTTAAACAACAGCCTAATGAAGGAAAAAATGAAATCAGATAAGCTTTGGTATAAAACAGCCGTTTTTTATGAACTCTATGTTAGAGCGTTTTACGACACTAACAAGGACGGATGGGGCGATCTGCGAGGGGTTGCAAAAAAGCTGGACTACATTAAGAGTTTGGGAATTGATGCCATTTGGCTACTTCCAATCTCTCCATCACCATTAAGAGATGATGGTTATGACGTCAGTGATTATGTTGGCATTCATCCAAAATATGGTGACATCCAAGATTTCCAATTTCTTGTCGACGAAGCTCATAAAAAAGATCTACGCATTCTAGTAGAGTTGGTACCAAACCATACATCAGATCAACATCCCTGGTTTCAGGCGTCTCGTGACACGAATCATCCAGATTTTGATTTATATAAAGATTTCTATGTCTGGAACGATGACGATAAAAAATTCAAAGAGGCACGCATTATTTTTACAGATTCAGAGAAATCTAATTGGAGTTATGACCCGCTTCGTAAAGCTTATTTTTGGCATCGCTTCTTCCATCACCAACCTGACTTGAATTATGACAATCCAGCTGTACAGGAAGCCGTACTGGATGTGATTAAGTTCTGGATTGATAAAGGGGTGGACGGCATCAGGGTGGATGCACCACCTTACTTGTTTGAACGGGAAGGCACAGGGTGCGAGAATTTACCTGAGACACACGTATTCTTGAAAAAATTGCGGTCTTTTGTTGATTCTTACGCACCTGAAACCATGCTACTTTCAGAGGCTAACCAGTGGCCTGAAGATGTAATTAACTATTTCGGGGCTGGTGACGAAATGCATATGAATTTTCATTTTCCATTGATGCCACGGTTGTATATGGCTATTGCCAAAGAAGATCGGACACCCATTGAAGAAATATTGGCGCGAACACCGGCTCTGCCTGAGCATTGTCAATGGGGTACATTCTTACGCTGTCATGATGAACTAACCCTCGAAATGGTCACACCACAAGAGCGTGAATGGATGTGGAAGACTTATGCTCCTGAGGCTCGTATGAAGCTCAATATGGGTATCCGCCGAAGACTTGCACCCCTGTTAGATAACGATCAGCGAAAAATCCTTTTACTGAATTCATTGTTATTTACCATGGGCGGGTCTCCTTTTGTCTATTATGGGGATGAAATTGGCATGGGAGACAATATCTGGCTGGAGGACCGCAACGGGTTGCGTACACCCATGCAGTGGAACGATCAAAAGAACGCCGGTTTTTCTAAAGCCGATTCTTCTAAGATATATGCCCCGGTTATCGAGGATTCTGAATTTGGATATCAGATCCTCAATGTTGCCGCCCAGGAAGCTGATCCAAACTCTCTTCTCAATCACATGCGACATCTGATCGCGGTTCGTAAGAAACATTCCGTTTTTGGGATTGGAAATTTTGAGTGGTTGGATGTGCGGTCCAAAGCAGTTGTTGCCTATTCAAGAGAAGATTCTCCATCCAACAAAGTTTTGATTCTCAATAACCTCAGCGATACGCTGCTAACGATTCGCCTGGATCAGAACCAGAAGGTTGAAAGGATGATCAATTTGCTGGATGAACGGGTATTTGTAGCAAATGAGATTAGTCTTGCCCCTTATGAATTCCTTTGGCTAACAACAACATTGAATAATCAGCGATCAATAAATTAGCCATCAATAAGTAATACTCAAAAACCCGGGAACCTTGTTTTCATTATCGTTCTCGGGTTATACTTTAATTATTGAACAAAAGACGACTATCGCTTTATCGGAAGCACGACTGGTTAGGTAAAAATGACAAATCTAACAACAACAAAAATTAACTCTACAAGACATACAATTGAAATAATCTTGCCGGATGGCAGGGTTTATACTGGTCAACGTGGAGCTACACTCGAAACCTTGTTCAAGATGTTACCAGAATGGGATAATCCTCCTATTATGGGCGCTGTGGTCAACGGGGAACTGAGGGAGTTAACTTTTCAGGTTGAGATGGATTCGCGTATTCGATTAATCACCATGGGGGATGATGATGGATCTCGAATTTACCGACGGTCAATTACGTTTTTGCTGGAAGCGGCTTTTGAAGAGCTGTTTCCAAACGAACACATGACGTTGGATCATTCCGTTTCAGCTGGAGGATATTATTGCCAAGTGACCTCTGATTCGGAGTTCGGAGAAGAAGAGATAGCCCGTCTTAAAAATCGGATGAAGGAACTTGTCAAAGCTGATATTGTTTTTGAACGGAATTCGGTTCCTCTAAACGAAGTAATTAATTACTTTCAGGAAAAGGGGATGACTGATAAAGTTCAACTGCTGAAATATCGGCAAAAAGAATACTTGATACTATACAGTCTGGGCGAGCATGAAGATTATCATCACGGCTATATGGTGCCTTCAACGGGATATCTAAAGTGGTTTGATTTAAATTTAATGGGCGAAGGATTTGTTTTACGCTTTCCTCGTAAGAACGCGCCAAAGACAATTGGCCCGATGCCGAGTTATCCGAAACTATTAAGCACATTCAGGCAATATGGCAACTGGCTCCACCGGTTAGGAATAGAGTCTGTTGGAGCCCTTAACGATTCCATTCAGGCAGGCAACATTCGCGAGATCATACTGGTTTCTGAAGCGCTGCATGAACTTCAAATTATTGATGTTGCCCAATATATCGCTGAAAAATCAGATGAATCACGTATCATCCTGATTGCCGGACCTTCTTCTTCAGGAAAGACAACTTTTTCTAAGCGATTAACTGTACAACTCCTTGCAAACGGTTTCTCTCCAGTTCCGGTTGAGATGGATAATTATTTTGTGGATCGTGAAGAGACGCCAAAAGATAAGAATGGTAAGTATGATTTCGAATCTTTAACTGCCATGGATACTATACTTTTGGCAAGTGATCTAAAAAGACTGATCAAGGGTGAAGAAGTTCAACTTCCAAAATATGATTTTATAGAAGGAATACGAAAACCCGGAGAAGTGGTCAAATTGCGCAAAGACCAAATGATTATTTTGGAAGGAATACATGGTTTGAACCCGGGTTTACTCCCAAATATAGACCCTGCTTCAACAGTAAAAATTTACCTATCCTGTTTGACCCAATTGAACCTCGATCGCTATAACCGTATTTCCACTACGGACACGCGCTTGATCAGGCGAATCGTGAGAGATTCTCGCGAACGGGGATATGCTGCACAACAGACGATTCGCAATTGGGAAATGGTGCAACATGGTGAAAAAAACAATATCTTTCCTTACCAGGAATATGGCAACAAACTTTTCAACTCAGCTCTGGTCTATGAGCTATCAGCACTAAAACCATTGGTTGAGCCGCTGCTTAGGCAGGTGAATTATGGAACCCCTGAATATGTGGAAGCAAAGCGATTGTTAGCATTTTTGGAATGGTTTCTACCAATTGACACAAAATTAATCCCCGACAACTCGATATTGAAAGAGTTCATCGGGGGATCAATTTTCAACGAATTTAAATTATGGTCTCAAAATTCTGACTGATCAATGTTCGATTAGTTTGTTTTTAATTACTTTACCAAGTCTGGCGATACCTTCATTGATCTGTTCAGGGGTTGATGACGAAAAATTAAGTCGCATAGAATCAGAACCTCCACCGCATGCGTAAAAGTTTTCTCCAGGAACATAGGCAACTTTTTGGGCGACCGCGTCTTTGAACATATCGAATGTGTCAATTTGTTCGGGAACTGTAAGCCATAAGAAAAGGCCTCCTTGTGGGGTGGTCCAATTGACGCCGTTAGGCATGTGTTCTTCGAGAGATTCGATCATTACGTTGCGGCGTTCGCGATAAGTATCCTGAATGATCTTAACGTGCCTGTCAAGATAGCCATGTTGGCCGACTTCGTGTGCCACGATCTGGTTAAATGTTGAGGTGTGCAGGTCGGCGCCTTGTTTTGCCATGATCAGCTTGTTTATCACTTCAACAGGAGCAATCACCCAGGCGAGGCGGATTCCGGGTGCCAGAATTTTTGAAAAAGTGCTCAAGTAAATCACGTTGCCGGTATAGGCATTGGTCTTGTCTCGCATTTGTGAATCAAGCAACTCGACGGCTGGCAAATCTTCACCTTCATAGCGAAGCTGACCATATGGATCATCTTCAATTATGGGAACGCCATATTGATCTGCCAGTTTGATCAGTTGGCGGCGGCGTTCAAGTGAGAGAGTGACCCCGGTAGGATTCTGGAAATTCGGCAGAACGTAAATAAATTTAGGCCCTTTTCGCAAGGCTTCTTCCAAAACACGGGTATCCATACCTTCATCATCAAGGGGAACGGGAATGAAGTCAGCTCCATAGGCGTTCCATGCCTGGATGGCTCCTAAATAAGTGGGGTTTTCCACCAATATTCGATCACCGTGATTAATGAAAATTTTGCCTAACAAATCAAGGGCTTGCTGTGAACCTGATGTGATGAGAATGTTGTCAATACTGACCCCAATACCAAGTCGATTGGTGTGTCTGGCAATCATTTCACGCAAGGGAATATAACCATCGGTCGTTCCGTATTGCAGTGCCTGGGCACCCTGGTGATCGAGGACATAATTGCATGCTCTCTTAAACTCTTCCACAGGGAAAACATCCGGTGCTGGTAATCCGCCTGCAAACGAAATTACGTCAGGTTGTTCTGTGAGTTTTAATAGTTCTCTGATGGCTGATGCTTTCATACGTTGTGTGCGTTGGGCATATCGAAAATCCCATGGAGTCTGCATTTTTTTGTTTTTCTCCTTTTCTTTGCCCTGAAATTTGTCTATCCGACTGGGAAGCGGCTAATAACGATCGCTGGGGTAGGCAGTGTGATGCGGGCACCGGCTTTTAAATCTGCCGGTGATATCGTGGACACATTTGCGACACCTTGATAAACCGAAATTGGTGTGGTTTCAACCGCGCAGCGAATCTCAACATATGCCTGACCTGTCAGGAATCCTTCCTTATCAATGGCACAACTGGTTACCTTGCCAACCACCTTTCCTTTGGCATCCAGAACCGGATCACCGTTGTGTGCCATTCGAATTCCTTTTTCAGTAAATCTAAAACGTACAACGATACCCGTTCGATTCTTTTCTTTTTCTATACAAGCGTCACGACCGATGAACCAGGGTTTGTAGGTTTTTATATACGATCCAAAACCAGCCTCTGAAACACTAAAGTTGTCATCACCGCCCATTTCGTACCCATAAAGGGGTAGACCGGCTTCAGTGCGTAGGGAATCTCGCGCGCCAAGGCCGCAGGCTCGCATTCCAAGCGGTTCACCGGCTTTACAGAGGGCTTCCCATAATTTGACGGCTTCATCGGGGTGAACAAACAACTCAAACGCCATTTTCTCTCCGGTGTAACCTGTGCGAGAGACCACCAGGTCAAAACCTCCGATGATGGCTTCACAAAGCTGTGTGCGCTTCAAAGCTTTTACTTTTTTCTGGTTTTCGACATCACATCCTAGAGATAACAGAATATCTCTTGATTTGGGTCCCTGCAAGGCAATGTCAACCCGCATGTTTTTGCCTTCTTGGGGGTCACGCAGATTACGCAGGATGACATTGGCACCGTAAGTTTTTATCCAAGGGCGTTTTTCATCAATACGCACGCTTCCAAGCCTGACCGCGTTGAGCCACGCCCAGTCTTTGGCATCGTTGGAGGCATTCACAACTACCAGGTATTTATTTTTGGCACGGTGGTAAACAAGCGTGTCATCAATCACGTTGCCTTGCGTGTCGAGGAAATGGGTGTAGCATGATTCGCCTACCGCAAGTAAACTGATGTCATTGGAGCAGACAGTTTCGAGGAAAAGGGCTGCGTCTGGTCCTTCTGCCTGAAAGACACCCATATGGGCAACATCAAAGAGACCAGCAACATTACGGCAAGCCAGATGCTCTTCAACGACAGAAGAGTACCAAACTGGCATTTCCCAACCTGCAAAGGGAATGATTTTTGCCCCCATCTTCTTGTGGGTTTCATAAAGAGGTGTTCTTTGAAGGGCGGTTTCTTCTTTTTCTTTCCACTCAAACGCAGGCAGAGAAGAACCTTTTTGTTCTTGTTGACCTACGAAATAAGGCTTTTGACTGATTTCAAGTGTTCCTTCAGCCTGGACGGGTTTTGACTCGATGTCTTCAATCACAGCAACGCTACCCGGAATGCGACGAACAACATCCTGGTCAAAGGTGATGTAGCCCTCCGCCAAATTCCGCAAAAAGGAGGAGGCAAGCCCAAATTGATTCTTGTCGAAGGAGAATCGGTAACAATACTCATCCACTTTTTGGATGGCACCTTCCACCAGACCCATGGGGGTCGTCAGCGAGGTTTTCTGCGACTGTCCATCAGTAAGTTTTTCAACATCAGAACTGAAACAATATGTGACAAACTGGCGCAAGCTTGGACCAGTTAATTTGAGAGTGGTGAAATTTTGGCTGTTTTGAGATTGATCGTCCAGAAAATAGAACTGCGGATAGCCATTCTTGTGAAATTCCAGATCAGCGCCAGCTTTTTCACAGATTTCTCTTACGCGTTTTTTGGCGTCTTCGAGAATCTTAAAGTCAACTTTGGCTCGAGAAACGCGACCTTTGCGAGTTTCAACTGAGTAGGGAACAATGGAAAGGAGGATGTCAGCCATGATGTCGGCAACTTTCACCATGTCGTCTTCATTGAGACCACGTTGGGTCATCCAGGGAGTGCCGAAACGTATGCCTGATGAGTAGAGTGCGGTTTTGTCGCCGGGAATGGTGTTGCGATTAAGAACAATGCCGGCAACATCCAAAATTCTGGCCGCCATGTCGCCAGACAGGGTCGTTCCATCAGGACCGACGATTGTCTTGCAATCCAAGTTGGCAAGATGAGTGTTAGTGCCATTAAACGGGACGCGCATGCCGCGTTCCTTGAGGCGGTTGACAAGGGCGTTGCAATTTTTGACAATTTGATTCTGCAAGTCAGAAAAGGCTTTTGATTGGGCAATCTTGAAGGTGGTGGCCAGTGCAGCAAATACGTGAACGTGAGGACCACCTTGTTCGCCAGGGAATACCGCTTTATCCAATTTTTTGGATAACGCACTATCTGTTGTCAGTATGCATGCACCACGCGGTCCGCACAAGGTTTTATGGGTGGTAAAGGTGACCACATGGGCATAATCAACGGGTGATGAAATGGCTTTTCCGGCGATTAACCCGGCAATATGCGAAACATCTGCCAACAAGTAAGCACCAACAGAATCAGCAATTTCTCTGAATCGTTTCCAATCAGGCACGTAAGGATAAGAGGAGTAACCGCATATGATGATTTTTGGTCTGGCTTCTTCGGCGATTTCTTTTACTTTTTCATAATCAATCTGTTCTGTGACGGGATCAACATTGTAATGAAACACCTTATAAAGTTTGCCAGAACGGTTAACTGAAGAACCGTGGCTTAGGTGACCGCCGTGCAGAAGATTCATTCCTAAAATTGTGTCACCGGGGTTGATCAGAGCGTTATACACGGCATTGTTGGCTGGCGCGCCTGAAAGCGGTTGAACATTGACGAAAATCTGGTTGACGTGGAATTTCTGTGTAGCAAAAGCTTCGGCACACCGCCTGCGCGCCAACGATTCGATCACATCGGCATATTCAACACCTTTATAGTAACGAGGATCAGCGTTGCGACGATAATGGGTTAACCGGGCGGGATAATCGAGAATATCCGCTTCAGACATCCAGCGCATCTCTTCATCGGGATAACCCTCTGCATAAATATTTTGAAATACTGAACCCAATGACTCCCTTACAGAAGAAGGAGCGGTACTTTCAGAAGGAATGAGGATCAGTTTACGGAACTGGCGTTCTTTTTCAAAATCGATCAGTTGCTGAACTTCAGGATCAACTTCGGAGAGAGTTCCCCGCATCAGAAAATCTTTCATCGATATTCTCCTTGCTATTTTATAAAAATATAAAGAACCACCTTGGGGATGGCAAAAAATTGTCCATCTGCGGGTGGTTTTTTATCGAAAATCGCTTCATTCGTTTCTCAGTTACCAGTGATTTAGGAACTCAGGAACAATAAGAAATTTGTATGGACGACTTTATTTTAGCTTGAAGGAACCACAGGGTCAAGCCAATCAAAGTCTTTTTGGTCGATAAGAAGGCTATTTTAACTCCTGAGTCATCCAGTCGATCATGGTTTGGAGAACTTCTTTCTTCTCAGGTTCGTTATGAAGTTCGTGATAGAATCCGTCCCATAATTTAAAGGTGATTTTTGATAAAGGTGCGGCCTGAGCAAACGCTTTTGTCAACTGAGGGCTGACCAGACGATCGGCACTTCCTTGCATCAGTAAAAGCGGAATAGGAAATTCCGCGGCATGGTCAATGATATATTGTCCATTTGCGAACAAATCCATTGCAAGGCGGGCTGAAATTTTTGGATGAACAGTGGGGTCGGCTGAATATTTCTTTTCGACTTCAGGATCTCGAGAAAGGCCTGAGCGATCAAGGCCGTTATCCATTTGGGTGGCAGGCATCAGGTGATAAAGCATTTTGCCGAGCGCGAGTTTAATTGCAGGAAGCGGTGCTGCAGAGCCTAAACCGGGACTGGTGATAATGGCTCCTTGTAATTGGGGGTTCCGGGTCAAACAATAGTAAAGACTGAGGTTTCCACCCAGGCTGTGACCATAAATGAAAACAGGTGACTCTGGAAAGTGCTCTTTTACCAAATCAATGTTTTGGGAAATATCTGACATGATGGCATCATAAGAAGGCGCATGCCCACGAACACCTTCTGACTTTCCATGGCCGCGCAAATCAAAGGCTGTCAGGCTTAACCCGGCATTGACAAACGCTTCGGCTACATGCTGATATCTGTCAGAGTGTTCTCCAAGGCCATGGACTAATGCGATGGATGCTTTTACTTTTCCGTCAGGTTTCCATTCCTGCCCATAAAGTTTCAGATCGTCCTTGGATGTCCAGAAATATTCTGAGTGCTGCATTATTCACCTCCTGAGATTTTCGACCATAAGATAGTTGGAAAGCTTTATAATCAGTGTAGTTAAATAAGTTTAAGTCCGCAGACTAATAAAAACAAGTCTGCAATCATCACAAAAAAAGTTTATTTCGTTAAGGATATTATGACCAATATTGAACAAACCCCTCCACCAATCCAACGCCGTACCGGATGCGGATTATTAATTGCCACTTTCATTTGTTCTGCTCTCGTAGTTTTTGCATCATCGGCAGATTTGGTGCTTACCTGGATCATTGAACAATCGTTGTTCGATTCTTCGGGTATGTTTCCTGATTTTCGCATCATTAATCAAGCTATTTGCGCGGGTATCATCCTGGTAGTTTGCCTGATTATGAGTTTCGCAGTGAAGCATCAGCATATCAGACTGGTTTTTCGATTATGGCTGGTTGCTGCTATTCTTGCTGTTCTTGCAATTCCGGTTAACACCCTCTTTTTAACAGCGCAAAATGAGACCGTTCTCTTCCAATTGGGAGCCATGATCATCCTGTTTTCGGGGAGCATGTTGTTCAAGAGAAGAGATGTTTTTGAATCAGAGAAAACCCAAAAGCGCAATCTTAATATCTCGGGCCTGATTGTGTTCCTAGGTGCATTGATTTGTCTTCCCTGGGTATTGTGGGGTTCGTTGGGTTCCGTACTGGATACCATTCTTGAGTTGATCTTTGGTGGTTTATTTGCATGGACTGCGATTCGGTTTATCTTCCCGAATTACCTCGAGAAAGTTCAAATTGATGAAGGTTCTGGAAAGATTTCCAGATTGTTCTTCAATGGTTTTGTTGTGGCTGTTTTCTTATTGATCTGTGTAGCGGCGCTTTCAATAAATGGTTCTGGCCAAATGCTGGTATTAACTGTGCCGGTATCTGGTTGGTTGATCGCATATATGTCATTTATTAATAAAGAGAAATCTGATCACGGAAGATGGAATGCCGGCTTAATTCTGGGACTTTTGACTTCATTACCTCTGATGTTTTTTGACATGGACGAACTTTCTGCAGTCTTTGCCGGTGGCGAGGGAGAGATATTATCTTGGGCAACCAAATCATCGTGGTTTACTTTTCTTGGTCTGATCATGATTACGGTTTTATTGTTCTCGAGCCTGAAGGGAATGAATCTCTTCAAAGTATCACAAAAAGCAAATATTGGTTTTACAATTTTTGGCATAATAGGGGTTGCCATGGCTTATTTAATCTGGGGACAGGTAGGCTTTTTTGGTGATAACCAATTCGTAATTTTGAAAGAGCAGTCAGATCTCACGGATGTCCAAAAGATCTCTGATTTGGATGAAAGAAGACAAGCAGTTTACGAAACATTGATTACAACTGCTGAGTCCACCCAAATCTCCATTCGTCAACGTCTGGATAAAATGCATGTTGCATATACACCATATTATCTTCTTAACGCCATCGAAATAGAAGGAAATATTATTACAAGATTGATGTTAAGTAACGATCCCGCTGTGGACAGAATTCTTGAGAGTCCGGTGCTGCGGCCACTGCCTGAACCCATTCAAACCAGCACTGGAGACCTCGAAAGTCTATCTGAAGGAAAGATGTTGTGGAATATCAAGATGATTCATGCTGATCAGGTGATTCAAGAATTAGGCATTGATGGAAGCGGCATAGTGATTGGGCAGACTGACAGTGGTGTAGATGGCCGCCATCAAGAACTGGCAGCTTCTTATCGGGGAGCCGAGACGCAGGATGATTACAACTGGTATGATCCGTGGAATAACACGCCGTTTCCGACTGATCATGGCGGTCATGGAACAGCCACATTGTCAGTGGTGCTCGGAGAAGATACGGGTGTGGCGCCTGGCGCTCAATGGATGGGTTGCGTAAATTTGGATCGAAACCTTGGTAACCCGGCTGTTTACTTGAACTGCATGCAATTTATGCTGGCGCCCTTCCCGCAAAGCGGTGATGCATTTGAGGATGGTGATCCTGCTCAGGGAGCAATGATTATCAATAATTCATGGGGGTGCCCTGATGTTGAAGGCTGTGATCCTCAAGTTTACGAACCGGTTGTGAAAGCCCTAAAAATGGCAGGCATCTTTATGTCTGTTTCAGCTGGGAATTCTGGCAATTATGGCTGCAGCACAGTTACCACCCCGGCAGCAATTTATGCCGACGTCTTCACAGTAGGATCGGTTAATTCTACAGGTGACCTGTCGAGTTTTTCCTCAATTGGACCTGTTTTAGTGGATGGCAGTAACCGCCATAAGCCCGACCTCGTGGCTCCCGGTGAAAACGTGGTTACCGCATTCCCCGGGGATACCTACATAATAATTTCCGGGACATCATTTTCTGCTCCACATGTGACGGGTGTTGTGGCATTAATGTGGTCAGCGAATCCAGATTTGATTGGAAATATCGAAGCCACATCTGATATCTTGAAGTCTTCTACACAGGCTTACGAAGGGCGTGGACCGTCTTGTGGCAGAGCTAGTGAAGCTGTTGGTTCTGGAATTCTGGATGCATATAAGGCAGTTCAAGCGGCATTGGATTATCAAAAATAAAGAATTGTAACCATTTGAGAGTATCAGGGTTAATTATTTTGAATAAGATGCATGAAAGCGAAGTAGAAGCGATCAACGATGACAATGCGGTTGCATTAGCTTGCGGAGGAAACCCCGAGGCGTTTAGTTATCTCTACGAAAAAAACGTCACCCGCATTTATAACTATGTTTATTATCGTATAGGCTCGGCATCTGATGCTGAAGACTTAACATCGCGTGTTTTCTACAGAGCTTTTGGGCATATAGGCAATTATGTTGAAAAGGGCGTTCCGTTTTCTGCCTGGCTTTACCGCATCGCCCACAATTTAATCGCCAATTGGCACCGTGATACGCTCAGGCGAAAAGAAGTGCCTATTGAAGACCATGTTGACCTGCCGATAAAAGCGGATCAACCAGAAAAACAGGTGGAAAAAGACCAGGAAATGGAATTATTGATGAAGGGTATTCGCAGGATATCACCAGATAGGCAGCAATTAATTTTGTTGAAGTACCTTGAAGACCTGTCAAATGCAGAAATTGCTCTCATCATGGGTCGCAGCGAAGGGGCGATTAAGAGCCTTTATCACAGGGCTTTAATCGCCTTGCGTGAAGAAATGGAAAAAATTGGTTATCAGTCTGAGTAGAGTAAAACAGAGGTAGTTACATGCAGAGCGGAATGGCAGAAATGAAACGAGATTCGACCTTTAATTTTGAACAAAAACTCACAAAGATGATTAAACCGGTAAAACCAGACCCGGTGTTCTTGAAATCTTTAAAAAGCAGGCTAACTCAATCACCCTCAATCTTTCTTGAAACTTCAAAAAAACAGGTTGGCTTGATCATCTTCGGGGTGGGGCTGTTTAGCGGCGCTTTTATCATCTGGTTAATCAACCTGATCAAAAAAGCGAAAAAACTGAAATCTTGTTAATTAGCCCTGAATTTTTCAGATAATTGAAAAGTTGAAGGCTCAACCATTGTACTGCCATCAGGGAAGAGAATGGTTGGAACACTTCGATTACCTTTGTTTACTTCCAGAACATAGGTTTCACCTGATTTGTCAATGTCTATATCAACCCAATCATAAGCAATCTGATGCTCGTCAAAAAATTTTCTTGCCCTTCGAGTATCTCCACACCATGTAGTTCCGTAGACGATGGGTTTATCGGTTGTTTCGCTCATATTAGCTCCACTAAAATATACTTTAGATATTAATCTTTTGTTTACTAAATTTTACCTGCGATTTATGAATTCTGATGAAGGGAATATGTTAAAATCACAGCATGTCATTTAAAACCGTATTTATGGGTTCACCAGAATTTGCTGTAAAGATTCTTGAGGCTTTGGCGCAGAATTTTATCGTGTGTGGAGTAGTTACGCAGCCCGACCGTCCAGCCGGCAGGGGAAAGGTTCTGACACCTCCGCCGGTGAAAAAACTGGCAGAACAGTTGCAAATCCCCTTGATTCAGCCAGTACGGTTGAAACAACCAGAAGCGTTGGCGCAGTTGGAAGCCTGGCAGCCCGATGTGATCGTGGTGGCTGCTTTTGGACAAATTCTTAGACAAAATGTATTGGATCTGCCAAAATTTGGCTGCGTTAATGTCCACGCTTCCTATCTCCCCCGCTGGCGGGGAGCCGCCCCCATACAGGCAGCCATTCTGGCAGGCGATGACTATTCAGGGGTGACCATCATGAAAATGGATGCGGGCATTGACACAGGTCCAATTCTGGCACAAGAAAAGGTTAACCTTGTTAAACATGAAACGCTCAGTACGCTGTCTTCAAAATTGGCAGAAACTGGAAGCAGACTGCTCATTGAAGCATTAGAAGGTTATTTAAAGGGAGAGGTTCATCCAATTATTCAACCTGACGAAGGAGCAACCTACGCATCCATGCTGAACAAGGAAGATGGTTTGCTGGATTTCTCTCAGTATGCCAGGATTATTGATCGAAAGGTTCGAGCATTAAATGATTGGCCTGGAACCTTTTGTATGATTGATGACCAATTACTGAAAGTAAGAAAAGTAAGAATTATTGATGATGTTAACTCTCTGCCTGACCAAAGGAAAATAATTGAAAAACTGCCAGCCATAGGTGCCTCTGGTGGGTGGGTTCAATTATTGGAAGTGCAGCCTGCTGGAAAAAAATGGATGGCAGGTTCTGACTTTCTTAGAGGTATCAAAAACTGGGTGTAATCCCGCTAAAGTGACTTGAATGAAAAAGAAGAATATAAATATCATTTGTTTTGGCATGGGAGCAATCGGCACTTATATTGGAGGCAGCCTGGCAGCTCACGGTGCCAATGTTATTTTTATTGAAAAGGTTGAATACGTAGAAAAAGCAGTTGAAAAAGGAATCAGGCTGCGGGTTGGTGAAAAAGAAATTCGTGTACCGATGATTAAAGTAACCTCGAAAATCGAAGAAGCGCTTGCCATGCAGCCTGCCGATGTCGCTATTCTGGCGGTTAAGTCATTTGATACTGCTGGCGTGCTCGAAATGATATCCGGTCATGAATTTGCCCTTCCTCCTGTTCTCTGTCTGCAAAATGGTGTGGAGAATGAAATCATGCTTGCCAGAAGACTTGGAGATGACAGGGTTATCTCGGGGACCATCACGAGTGCAGTCGGTAAAACAGGTATGGGAGACATCCGTCTTGAAAAGCTTCGGGGCGTGGGAATCGAAAGTACACATGCCTTATCGAAGACCCTGATCGACTGGTTTAATACTGCTGGATTGAGAGCCAAGGGTTATCCCAGGCGAGCGGATATGAAGTGGTCAAAAATGCTGACCAATTTACTGGCGAATGCCACTTCAGCAGTGTTGAATTGGAGCCCTGCGCAAGTATATTCAAACCCGATTACCTGGAAAATTGAACTGGAGCAAATTCATGAGGCTCTCAGGGTAATGAAGGCGATGCACATTCGATTAACTGATTTGCCAGGAACGCCAGTGATCGGATTAATGTCACTACTAAGACTATTACCGGCAAATCTAAGTCAACGATGGATTGCAAAACCACTCGCAAAGGGGCGGGGGGCGAAAATGCCTTCTTTTCATATTGATCTTTATGGTGGAAAGACCATAAGCGAGGTAACTTATCTGAATGGTGCAGTTGTACGTTTTGGCGAGCATTATGGACTCGAATCACCTGTAAATAAAGGTCTCTGCGATCTTTTGGAACAAATCACCAGTGGTCAGATACAAAAAGAAGAATTTGATAACCAGCCAGACAAACTGGAACAATGGATTTGGAGAAGATAATGAGTGTTCCGGGTTGGGTTCAGGATAGTTTTTTCTACCAGATCTTCCCGGATCGTTTCGCGAGTGGAAGTCAGTCGAACAATCCAAAATCAGTGGTTCCCTGGAATTCGAAACCTACTTTGTACAGTTTTCACGGCGGTGATCTAAAAGGTATTTTGGATCATATGTATTATCTGTTGGATTTGGGTATCAATGCCATTTATCTCAATCCGATCTTTCTATCACCGTCCAATCATCGTTACAATTGTATTGATTACTTCCAGATCGATCCAAAGCTGGGGTCGAAACTGGAGTTCTTCACTCTACTTGATGTTGCTCACCGAAACGAAATGAAGGTGATTCTGGACGGTGTTTTCAATCATTGTGGTAGAGGTTTTTTCGCCTTCAACGATATTCTTGAAAATCAATCTGAGTCACCCTACTTGGATTGGTTTCACGTACATCGTTTTCCGGTGGATGCCTATTCACCGGGAGATGCCACTACCTATGAAGCATGGTGGAAGTATAAAAGTTTACCGAAGTTCAATACCAACAACCCGGATGTTCAGAAATATATCCTTCATGTTGCCCGATATTGGATTGAGCAGGGAATTGACGGTTGGCGTCTGGATGTTCCAAATGAGATTAATGATGATGATTTCTGGTTGAGATTTCGCGAAGTGGTGAGAAGTGCTAATCCGGATGCCTATTTGGTGGGCGAAATCTGGGATGGCGATCCGCGCTGGGTGGGGGATACGCACTTTGACGGCTTGATGAACTATCCGATGCGTACACTGGTCATTGATTTGTTAACCGAAAAAATTGATGTGCAGCGTTTTGTCACCGACACTAAAAAATGGTATTCACTTTACCCGGCTGAGAATTCCTTTGCCATGTACAACCTTTTGGGAAGTCACGATGTCGAACGGTTCTATTCGATGGTCGGGGCAAATCTGGCAAAAGCCCGGCTTGGTTACCTTTTCTTATACACGTATGTAGGTGTTCCCGCGATATTTTATGGAGATGAGATTGGCATTATGGGTGAGGGTGACCCAGATTGCCGCAAAACCTTCGAGTGGGAAGAGTCGCGTTGGAACTCCCCATTACGCGAGTGGATTAAAAAACTGATTCGACTTAGAAAATCAAGGGCGTCTTTGCGGAGAGGTTCTTTTGAGTTTATCCCTGTGGAGACAAACGATGAAGCTTTTGTCTTTCTACGGCGTTTGGATTTCGAACAAACCATGATTGTGATCAACCCTTCTGATTCAATCAATAGTTTGGAAATTGATCTTTCGACCACAAAATTCCCTGAAAATGGAAGGGTGAAAAACCTTCTGGCATCAGATGAGTATTTGGTGCGAAATCATAAAATAACGGTCACATTACCGCGTATGTCGGGTGCAATGCTTACTCTAATGGATTAAATCAAATGCCATCAACTCAAACCAATATCAAGATGTTGAATTTATTTAGTGCGTTGTTCTCCATCCTTTTAGGAATTTGTCTTGTTTTTTCCTTAATTGGTATCCCATTAAAAAGGACAATTTTAAACCCGGACTTTATCAATCAGAACCTGGTGAAAAGTGGATTCTATGAACAAATACCCGGTTCAATTGCTTCCACAATCAGCGCTCAAGCTAGTTCAATGATTCCATTATCCCAGGAGCAGGCTGTTGTGCTCATCAATGCCATCCTGCCGCAGGGGTGGGTCAATCAACAGACAGAGCAAATTATCAATCAGGCGGAAAGTTTTCTCAATTTGGAGAGTCGGGAAATCTCCATCTTGGTCAATCTTCAGCCAATAAAAGACAATGTTTATTCAGAGGCAGGGCAGCAAGCTTTGATTTCTGTCATTAACAGTCTCCCAACCTGTTCAGAAGAGCAGCTTGGACAGATGATCATTGGGTTACAAACTGGGCAGCCTTTGATTGCTGTTTGTTCACCAATTCCAAGTGGTCTGATTCCGGTTGAATTCGTGCTTGTACCAGTCAGCGCCATGGTTAGCAATGCCATCCCTGAATCAATCCAATTTCCAACTGAAGCACAAACAGAAACAATAAAAGCCTGGGCAGCCTCCTCCGATTTCCAGATGTATCGTATTGCAAGAGAAGTAATTAATTGGGCACCATGGGTAAGCTTGTTTTTATTCATAATGGTTATTGGGAGCAATTTCCGTTCAATCTCAAAAATGATGTTGTGGTTGGGTTTACCAATGATTGGCGCTGGGCTTATTAGCGCAATCCCCGGTTTATTTGCGATAGTAAATGGTGGACAAATAAGTAATCAGGTTTCAATGGCAGGGAGTCAGTACGGAATGGGGGCTTTTTCGGGGTTGATCGAAAGTGTCATTCGTGAACTTATCTATTCTAGCGGATTGAGCCTGTTGTTTTGGAGCGTAGGAGCTGTTTTTGTAGGCCTTATCTTGTTTGTAATTTCGCTCATTACAAAAAAATAAATACTTTTTTTACTTCTTTTTTTCCACAAAAAATTTACGCTGCCATTCATACAGGATGTTGAGCGCTTCAAGGGGTGGAATGGTGTTTAGGTCAATTGAAGCCAATTCAGCCAATAACGGATTGGTCTCGGGGAATAGAGACATCTGAACAGAAGGTTGGGATTCTATTCTGATGGCTGAACCCGAGCTTTCTTGAAGCTGTTTAAGTATCTCTGATGCTCTCGAGATGACAGGGCGCGGAATACCTGCCATTTGTGCCACGTGGATGCCGTAAGAACGATCTGCACCACCCGGAACGATTTTGTGCAGGAATACTACCTGATTGCCCGTCTCTGTGACGGCGACGTTGTAATTTCTAACACCTGGTAGGAGTTCACTTAGCTGGGTTAATTCATGGTAATGGGTGGCAAAAAAGGTGCGGGCACGCAGCCGGGGATGATTATGCAAATATTCCACCACCGACCAGGCAATAGAAAGCCCGTCGTAGGTTGATGTTCCTCGGCCGATTTCATCAAGGATGATCAGGCTGCGAGAGGTGGCATGGTTGAGAATGTTGGCAGTTTCAATCATTTCGACCATGAAGGTCGATTGACCAGCGTGAATTTCATCCTGTGCACCAATGCGGGTGAAGATTCGATCTACCAGCCCGATTTTAGCTTTCGTAGCGGGAACGAATGAGCCGATTTGTGCCATTAAAATGATTAATGCCACCTGACGAAGAAAGGTGGATTTGCCGCTCATGTTGGGACCGGTAATAATTCGAATGCATTCTCCGGTTTCAAGGATGATATCGTTGGGGACAAAACGTTCTTCATGCAGCATGGTTTCAACTACTGGATGCCGACCATCTACAATTTCGAGGGCGATATCTTCGGTGATTTCTGGCTGTACGTAGTTTTCGAGCGAAGCAATCTCAGCAAAACCGGCTTGTACATCTAATTCTGCCAACATGCGAGCAGTATCAAGTATTCTCGGAATCGAGATGGATAGCTGCTGACATATCTCCTTGAATAAACGTAGTTCAATCTCGTGAATCCGTTCTTCGGCGTTTAAAACCAGAGATTCATACTCTTTCATCTCTGGGGTGATGTAGCGCTCGCCATTTGCCAATGTCTGTTTGCGGATATACTCGGGAGGTGCCTGATTGACATTGCTGTTAGAAATCTCGAGGTAATAACCAAAAACCTTGTTGAAACCGACTTTCAAATTACGAATGCCGGTACGTTCACGTTCCACGCTTTCCAAATTAGAAATCCATTCGCGGGCATGACGCGACATTTCAATCACTTGATCCAGTTCATCTGAATAGCCCGATCTGATGATACCAGTGTTTTGAAGTGTTGCAGGTGGGTCATCGGCAATAGATAGATCGAGAAGAGTAAACGCTTCAGGGCAAAGATGAAAGTTTGTGAGAATTTCAGATAACTCAGGTGTGTCCTGAGGCAGGATGTTCCTAATCTCGGGAAGTCTGGCGATAATTGAACGAATAGCAACAAGGTCACGCGGAAGAGCATTGCCTGAAACAACCCGGTTTGCCAATCGTTCAAGATCGCCGAGGTGCTGAAGCAGGCTGCGCAGTCCGAGGCGAAGCATCGAATTTATGAAAAAAAACTTTACCACTTCTTGGCGGTGCTTAATTATTTCCACATCAAGCAAGGGTTTGCTGACCCATTGACGGACCAGGCGGTGCCCCATGGGGGTGATGGTTTGATCGAGGACGGAAAGCAAAGAGCCGTTCACATCGCCACGCCTGATGGTTTCGGTGAGTTCAAGATTGCGACGGGTGGCGGCATCCAGGGTCATGAATTCCGAAGTTGAATAGGTTGAAATTCCACGTAGCAGGAGAAGCGAAGAGGGTTGTGTGTCTTTGAGATATTGAAGTATGGCTCCGGAGGTTTGGATTGCAAAAGGTGAATTCTCAAGGCCGTATCCCTCAAGTGTTGAAACATCCATAATACGCAGAATAGTTTCACGGCATCTTCCGGGTTCGAAACGCCAATCAGGCAAACGGGTGATATGACCAGAATATGCCCCATTCAAATTAAGCGATTCAGGGCATATAACTTCTGAAGGGTTGAGCCGAATTAATTCAGAACGAATATCGTTCATCGGGTTAGAACTGCTAATTTCGCTGGTTTGAAATTCACCAGTAGATATATCTACGTAAGCAATACCGAAACGGTCATCCAGGCAATTGACGGCTGCCAGGAAATTGTTCCTGTCACTTTTTAGAAGTGAGGGTTCGATCAGGGTGCCGGGAGTGACCACCCTCACCACTTCGCGCGGAAAGAGCCCTTTGCTGGGTTGGGTGCCCACCTGTTCACAAATGGCTACGTGATAACCTTTTTCAATCAATCGGGATAAATAGTTCTCAACCGCATGATAAGGGATGCCAGCCATGGGCACACGGTTGCCTTTGGCAACATTACGTCCGGTTAAGACGAGATCTAGTTCACGCGATGTTATTTCCGCATCGTCGTCAAAAGTTTCATAAAAGTCACCCAAACGGAAAAAAACGATAGTGTCGGGGTATTTTTTCTTTATATCCAGGTATTGCTGTCGAATCGGAGTTACATCATCAGACATTAAATTCCGCCAGTTCAAAAAAATGAGGGTCCAGGCTTTCGCTTGAACCCAAACTTGATCAGAAAAATACAGATTAGACTATTTTTTCGCCACATTCGGCGCAGAATTTGGCGTTGGGTTGCAGAGGGGCATTACATTTCGGACAGTTTGTCTTGGGTTTTAGATTTGCACCACAATTGGGACAGAATTTGGCATTTGTCGCCAGAGGAGCTTCACACTTGGGACAGGTGGCGGTAATCCCTTCACGCCAATACTCGGTTCCAAGTTTTTTATCTTCTTCAGCCATGGCGGCGTGAGCCCAAATTTCTTCAACGGATTTCGAAGCTTGTGCGGCTGCCATTTCAACACCCAGGTCTGGAGCACATTCTTTGCATAATCCCTTTTTGGTGTTCCAGCATTTTTGCCGGCAGACCCACTGATTGCAGCGCGGGCATTGGATGAAATAAGGTTTAATCTCCGCAACTGCCTCGCTAAAGGCGTCGTCCCTGGCTTTTTGCCAGCCTGCAGATTTCACCCTTTCACCAATGTTGGCTGCCGTCCCAAAAACGCCGCCAAAAATGGAACTTGCCGATTCCAAAACATTGCTTACTTTTCCGGTGATGGAGGGTATGAATTTAGTCCGGTAACCCGACTCGCAGCGGTTGCAGTGAAACTCAAATTGGAAACCTTGATCAGTTGAAAGATCATCGTAATTGTTGACAAATTCAATGTGTTCAACCATAGTAGTCCTCCAAGTGTGGGTAATACTTAAATTATATCTCATTTCAATGCATAGAATAATTTAACAACAGGACAATCGTGTGTATAATCAGGTGAACAGAATCAAGGAGAATTACATGGAAAACAATGCTAAGGAAGAATGGTTTCTGAACAGCGTTGAGATGGGGATAGGAACCTGGGCATGGGGAGACAAACTTGTATGGGGTTATGGGAACCAATATAACGCCAAAGACGTTGAAGAGTGTTTTCATGCGGCGATATTTAATGGCATCACTTTTTTTGATACCGCCGAGGTGTATGGTCAAGGTAAATCAGAGAAATTTCTCGGGCAGCTTATTCCAAAAGTGGAAACTCAAATCAGGGTAGCCAGCAAGATCATGCCGTTTCCGTGGCGAATTGGCAAGTATGCATTACGTAAAGCATTAAATGGAAGCTTAAAACGTTTGGGGCTTAAAAAAATAGACCTCTACCAAATTCATTGGCCGATGCCACCTATTAGTGTTGAAAACTGGATGTCGCAGATGAGTGAAGCCTATCAAGAGGGACTGATCTCAGCGGCAGGGGTTTCTAATTACAACTTGGAAATGACCAAGAGGGCTGCCGATGCACTTCAGGATAAAGGAATTCCTCTGGCATCGAACCAGGTAGAATATCATCTGCTTGAGAGACGTATTGAAAATAATGGTTTAATCGAATATTGCCAGGCAAACAGAATTAAAATAATTGCGTATAGCCCTCTTGCCATGGGCGTTCTCAGTGGAAAATATACGCCTGACAATCCACCCAAGGGCACCCGTGCAGCACAATATAACCGACAGGTGCTAGAAAAAATACAGCCATTAATTAAAGTAATGAAGAGTATCGGTATGGATCATGAAGGAAAAACAGCTTCGCAGGTCGCAATCAACTGGACGATGGCGAAAGGAACGCTGCCCATTCCGGGAGCGAAGAATGTTAATCAGGTTGAGCAAAACGCCGGTGCTTTGGGATGGAAATTGACTGTTGAAGAAGTTGCTCGTCTCGATGAGCTTAGTGATAAAGTTAATGATTCCATAATTAAAGGGTAAAAGAGGTATCTATGAGCGAAGAAAAGAAAATTCAATACCTGCCTTTTCACGCAGTGAATGAATTCATGCGTGATGATTATCGTCTAGCAGTCCTTCACGAAGTGTTTGCCGGGATAGATAAGTGTCAACCGATGCAGAAGCAATTGATCATGAGATTATTTTCAAAAAATGTTACGATTCAGGGCTTTCGCAACAGCAGCCTTGCACCGTTGGCAATGAAAGTCAAAAATAGCCCTTCGCTCTTTGAACGTTCAGCCGAATTTTCCGGCACAGTCATGGAGTGTTGGAGCAATTTGCATCCGGAATTGAAAGAAGCCATGGTTGATCTTTTAGCTGAAAAAGGTTGGAATCCCCAACCTGTAACTCTTGATCGCAGTTTGCTACCGGGTTTTCAGACTGATTGGCCTAAAGCAGATACATTTGAGAACTTGATTTCAGGGATCAAAGAAGCTCATGCTGGTATGGAAGAATCTGATGATAATATAAGTCTAATGGCGGTCTGGGTCGGAAATAAGCTGCCATACAATTTGTTTGCAGAAGAATCAAAAGGTCAGGAGTAATCCTGACCTTTTTCAATCAATAAATTCGAGATCCTGGTCTTCCAAAGCGGAGAGTTCACCCTCAGGAACCAGATCGATGTTCCCGAAAAGCAGTTCCTGGGTGGCGCCTACCATGTGACGTTTGATCAATTCAAGCATGGCGAGAAAAGTAACCACAATTTCAACGCGGTTGCCTTTGGATGAAATCAGATTGTTGAAGGATAAGTTTCCTTCTTTCTTCAATGTTTCTAGGATTGTAGTAATTTTTTGGCGAATGGTGATTCTAGGGAAGGAAACCACCTCACTCAGCGGGGGAAGATCGTTTACATTATTGAAAATCTCACCTGCAGCTTTTACAAGGTTCTCAAGAGTCAGATCGCTCAAATCAAGCTTTGCAGCCAGTTGGGTATGTGGGGTGGTATCGAGCCTTAAGTAAGTATGCAAACGCTCTATTTCTCGTTGTTCCAGAAATCCGGATAGTTCTTTAAAACGCTTGTAAATAATCAATTGCCGCGCCAATGCTTCACCGGGGTCCTCTTCCAGTTGAATGCCAGGCAGAACGGGTCTGGGCAACAAGGCAGAGGATTTGATCTGGAGCAAACGAGCGGCAATCACCAGAAAGGCAGACACTTCAGCCGCGTTCTGTTCTTCCAACTGGTGAAGATAATCGAGATATTGGTCGGTTACCTGGGCAAGTGCCAGTCTGGTGATATCCAATTCAGCACGTTCGATCAATTGAAGCAGAAGATCCAACGGACCTGAATAAACTTCAGTGTTGATCTGATATGAATCCGATTGGTGACTTGCTATTTGAAAATCCACGGATGTAATTATAGCAGAATCAGAAATCCTACTGGTTTTTTTTAGGATTCCTGAGAAAAGATATAATAAAGAAATGAAAATTGTCTGTATGACATGTCATCAAGAATATCCCGCTGACAAAACTCCATTTCGTTGTGAGTGCGGAGGGATTTTTGACTTTGATGAATTTCCTGAGTTTTATTCGATCGATAATAAAAACCCACGTTTGGTAGATTTTTTGCCCTCGTTGGGGCTTTTTGATCAGTGCAACATCGTTAGTCTTGGAGAAGGCGGCACACCGCTGGTTTCAATCAGACGGGATGGAATGGAAATTTTTCTCAAAATGGAAGGGATAAACCCGACTGGTTCATATAAAGACAGGGGCTCGTCCGTTTTGACTGGATGGCTGGTTTCTCATGGTGTGCAGTTCGCTGTTGAAGATTCGTCAGGCAACGCCGGCGCTTCTTTTTCAGCGTATGCCGCACGTGCCGGAATTAGAGCAAGAGTATTTGTGCCTGAATCGGCTTCTGGGCCAAAATGTCAGCAGATTGTTATGTATGGTGCAGATTTGATCCGAGTTCCAGGAGCACGAAGTCAAGCCGCGAGAGCGGTATTAGAAGAAGCGGAAAACGGCGTTGTTTATGCCAGCCATGCCTGGATGCCCTTTGGACTGATCGGTATTGCCACAATCGCCTATGAAATCGTGGCTCAATTGGGTGCAGTTCCTGGAACTATTATTACCCCCGTTGGGCATGGTGGTTTGTTATATGGATTGATGCGGGGTTTTCAAGCCATGTTTGACGCTGGGTATATTCATAAAGAACCTTATTACATAGGTGTTCAATCTGCGGGTTGTGCTCCATTAGTAGAAGCGTTTCTACGAAAGACTACGACAATACAACCTGTCACACAAACGGAAACCATGGCTGAAGGAGTCAAAGTTGAAGCCCCTTCGCGGGGAATGCCAATCCTGCAGCGGATGCTGGCAGGCAAGGGAAGCTTGATCGCGATTCCAGAAGAGAATCTGATCAACGCCTGGAAGGAATGCTATCAAACCGGAATTGCAATGGAACCCACATCAGCGTTGGTGATGGCTGGGCTATTTGAGAATTGGAAACATTTTAAGTCTCCGATGGTTGCAGTAATAACAGGTTCAGGGTATAAATTTACTATATCTAACAAACAGGAATAATCTGAACGCGAACCACCCTGTCAGGATGGTTGGCGCTCTCCTTATTCCGGGAGAAAAAATTGAGCAATTCTACTTCAGGGTCTTGTTCGGAATCTCCGCGTGAATTTGCTGAGAGAGTTCTTCCCGGGTTTACGAATCTTTTGTTGCTAAGTAGAGCATTAACCCATCGGTCCTATTTAAACGAACATCCAGAAGCGCTTGAAGACAATGAGCGACTTGAGTTTCTAGGCGATGCCGTACTCGATTTTATCGTGGGTGCATGGCTTTATAACAAATATCCCGAGATGCCAGAGGGTGATCTGACGCGGATGCGGTCAGCATTGGTTCATACGGCACAATTGGCTGAGTTTGCTCGAGCCATCGGGGTTGGTCATGCCATGCGGTTGGGACGTGGGGAAACTCAAGCGGGTGGCAATGATCGGTCAGGCTTGTTATGCGATACTTTCGAAGCAATAATAGGTGCAATTTATCTGGATCAGAATATTGAGGGTGTATTGGCCTTTATTGAACCCATGTTGATCACAGCCGCGGAAGACATTCTTGAAAACCACAAAGATGAAGATCCTAAAAGCAAACTACAAGAATGGGCACAGGGGCAGGGCTATCAGGCACCTCAATACGTCACCAAAAACACCTCTGGCCCCGATCATTCCAAGTTGTTTGAAGTGGATGTGTATATAAATGGCAGGGTTTATGGAAGCGGCACAGGTTACAGTAAACAGGCAGCCACAAAACAAGCGGCTGTTGACGCACTTGATAATTTAGGGTTATCAGATCAACCAAAAGGACAATCGGGAAATAATAAATGAAGCCTCGTTTAAAAGCCCTCGAGTTACATGGTTACAAAACATTCGCAAGCCGGGTGCTTTTTGAGTTCCCTGGCAATATCACGGCTATTGTAGGACCGAACGGATCGGGTAAATCAAATATTTCTGATGCTTTGCGCTGGGTTTTGGGGGAACAGTCATATTCGTTGTTGCGTGGAAAAAAGACAGAAGACATGATTTTTGCCGGGTCTGATCAACGTCCACGGGCGGGGATGGCTTCAGCTTCTATCACCTTCGATAATGAAGATGGCTGGTTGCCTATCGATTATTCAGAAGTGTCCATTGCCAGGCGAGCATATCGCGATGGAGATAATGAATACCTGCTTAATAAACAGCGGGTCAGGCTTAAAGATATCTCAGAGTTGCTAGCACAGTCTGGCCTGGCTGAACGAACTTATACGATTATTGGGCAAGGTCTGGTTGATGCGGCTTTATCCTTACGACCTGAAGAAAGAAGAAAATTCTTTGAAGAGGCGGCTGGTATCGGGTTATTTCGTACTAGGCGTGAAGAAGCTTTAGGCAGGCTTGATTCCACCCGTAGAAACCTTGAGAGGGTTCAAGATATTCTCTCTGAACTGGAACCACGTTTGAAAAGTCTTGAGCGACAGGCAAGACGGGCTGATGAATATGAACACGTTGAAGCTGATTTGCATGTTTTGTTACGTGACTGGTATGGGTATCACTGGCAAAATACACAAAAAGACCTGGTCAGGGCAAAAGAGATTCTAAAGAATCATGAGGAGAAAGTAAATTCAGCCCGAGAGAAACGGCTTGAAATTGACAGCAAGGTTCAAACTTCACGATCCCGTTTGATGCAACTTCGAGAAGAATTGAACCTTTGGCACACCGAGTCAGCCGGAATTCATTCTGGGCGTGAGAAGATAAGCCGCGACTTGGCAGTATTAGATGAAAGGTTCCGTTCACTACGCGATCAGGAAGTTGAACTTAAGAATGATCTCAACAAGAACGAAGAGCAATCTGTAATACAAAAAGAAAAACTGGACTCGTTAATTGAAGAGAAAAATCGCCTTCAAAATGACTTGCAGGAAGCGCAGGAACAATTAAAAACCGCGCAAAGTCTTTTAGACACTCGACAAAATGAACGAAGCAAGATTGAAGATCAACTCAGACAGGAGAGACGTAGTCTTTCTGAGGCTGAATCGAGGCAGGTTCAGTTGAAGGCACATCAAAGGGAGTTATCCAGCCGGTTAGAGACTCAATCAGCAACCCAGGCGACCCTGACGACTAATATTAACAACAGCGCTTCAGCGTTGGCGGATGTCAAGAAACAACGTGATGATGCCCAGGAGAAACTTGAAAATATTGAAATTGATTATGAAGAATTGCAGACTAAGGTGTCGAAGCATATCGATGAACTGCACCAAAAAGAAGAGGAAGAAAAACGATATTTTCAGGAATTAAACCGTCTGGAATCAGAGCATACCCGCTTACGTGCACAATTGGATGTATTGGATCAGGCTGAAAACGCTTTATCAGGTTTAGCTGAAGGTGCTAAAAACTTAATTCAAGCCGCCAAAGCTGGAAAATTAAAAGGTCATTTTCGAGCGATTAGTTCAATGCTTGAAGTGCCTGCAGAGTTGGAAGTAGCAATTGGGTCAGTGTTGGGTGATCATCTGGATGCAATCTTGCTTGATGCAGCAACTGATCCTGAAGAAGCACTGAATTACCTGGATGTTGACGCAAACGGAAGAGCGATCCTCATTCCGAATGCGTGGGCAAGAAACATTGAAAATATAAAAAATATCAAGGACCCTGATGTAATAGGGGTAGCAGCCGATCTTGTGGGAGGGAACAGGGAAGTTAAGGAGCTGCTTTCTCTTTTATTAGGTCAGGTTTTGGTGGTTAAAGACCGCCAGGCAGCCAAACGTCTCATTTCTGGTTTACCGATGACTGGAAGAATCGTTACCCTGAAAGGAGAGGTTTTCCTGGGTTCAGGCGTGATCATTGCCGGTAAAGACAAACGGGCAGCCATGGTTGGGCGTCCACGCCAGCGTAGAGAATTGCAAGACAAAGTGGATGATCTGCAAGTGCAACTGGAAGATCATGAAAGCGGTTATGGAAAACTAAAAGAATCCATCCAGTATTTGCGAAGTCTGCGACAGAAAGAAGATCAGGAACTCAAATCGCTGCGTCTTGAAATGGAAAACTATGAGCGCAATTGTCAGGCTGCAATCCGTGGATTTGAACAACAAAACCAAAAGAATGAGTGGCATCAATCTCAATTGGTCATTATCAATGGAGAAATTGAAAAGACCAAACAAGAGATAACGGAGATTGAGAAACAAATTAATGGCGGCAATGAAAAAATAACCTTATTTAATGAGAGTATTCGAGAGGTAAACAACCGGCTGCGCGGGATCCAGTTGGAGGAATTTCAAAGTCAGGTGGTACACTGGAACACATCCGTGGCGGTGTTTTCACGAGGCCTGAATGATGCTGATCGCCGTTTAGCTGAGTACAACCAAACGGTAAAACAAAACCAGAATAATGTAGAAAATATAAGTCTACGACTGGACGGAATTGCCAAACAATTGGTTGAATCAGAAAGCATGAAAGTTGAGCTTCAAAAGAAAGAAAAGGAGCTGAATGAAGCAGTTAATGTGCTTCAAGTTAAAATAGATCCTTCAGAAGCAGAATTATCCACTCTTGAGCTCCAATATTCAAAGCTTCAAGATGATTACACCTTTGCCCAACAGGCAGAAACCAACGCTGAAAGAAATTCCACCCAGGCACAGCTTGAATTGGCTCGCATCAAAGAAAGCCTTGAAAGTTTGCGGCGCAAAATTGAAGAAGATTTTGGATTGGTGATGCTTGAGTATTCTGAAGATGTCACCGGTCCAACACCGTTGCCGTTGGAGGGGGTTAATCAGCTTACCAACCTGACTGAAATTCCACCTGGTTTGGAAGAATCGATCAATCGTCAACGGGCTTTGCTGCGGCGTATGGGTGCCATAAATCCGGATGCCAAAACAGAGTATAACGAGGTCAAGGAAAGGTATGAATATTTAACCGGACAGTTGACTGATCTAAATAGAGCCGATGCCGATTTGCGTCAGATCATTAGTGAACTTGATGAGATGATGAGACGGGAATTCAGAACGACTTTCAATGCTGTTGCAGCCGAGTTCAAACAAATGTTTACACGATTGTTTGGAGGCGGATCAGCCAGATTGATTTTGACCGATGATGAAAACCCCACCGAAACAGGTATTGATATTGAAGCCAAACTTCCCGGAAGACGTGAACAAGGACTGTCATTGCTTTCTGGAGGTGAACGATCTTTAACTGCCGTGGCATTAATTTTTTCGTTGCTAAAAGTCTCGCCCACGCCTTTCTGCGTCATGGATGAGGTGGATGCAGCCCTGGATGAAGCCAATGTGGGACGGTTTACTGAATTACTAAAGGAACTTGGTCAGGAAACCCAATTCATTTTGATTACTCACAATAGGAACACCGTCCAAGTCGCTGATGTGATCTATGGTATTACCATGGGGCGTGATTCATCCAGCCAAGTGATCAGTCTTCGTCTCGATGAGATCAGTGAAGATATGGTGCGCTAATTCAGGTTTGCTTAACCCCATTATAGAGAAAAAAGAAGCGGCACCTGTTTTCGCAGGTGCCGCCATAACTTTCTATTGTACGATGCGGTATTCTTCAGGGATGGATGGATCACTGGGAACCACGGATGCCCAGAGATTAAATTTTTTGGTTGTAGAAGCTTTGGTTACTTCATCCACCATCATTTGATACGCTGTGCTTTTAGCAGAGCTAAGTTCGGCAGCGCTCAATTGCCGGGTTTCATGGCTGATTGCCTGAATGATGTGAACGCCGAAACTGGTTTTTACCGGTTGGCTGATCTGACCCGGTTCAAGTGCCCAAGCTGCTTCTTCAAATTCCTGAACCATTTGGCCTTTATACATCCAACCAAGATCACCGCCGTTACTACTGTTAGAAGTGTCTTGTGAATAGTAAGCAGCCAAGCTGGCAAAATCTTCTCCGGCATTTAATTTGTCAAGGACAATTTGGGCATCTTCTTCAGATGCAACAAGGATATGACGAGCCCAAACCATGTCTTGATCAATGGCTACATCCTTTGTCCACAAATCATAAAGTTTTTGGCGAAGGAGAATACCCCGAACATAGTTGCGAAAATCAGCATCTTCGAATTGGGTGGTTGTTGAAAGATCAGCGACAACGGTGCCGTAAAGAATGTTGAATCCGTCACGTGTAAACTCAGTGGGAGTTGGTTCCACTTCGGTAGCAGTGGGTTCAATGGTTGGTGTATTTGTTGGAACCACTTCGGTAGGTTCGACTGTCAATGTTGCAGCATCTTCTTCATCGGTTTCTGGAGCGACTGTTGCTGCCATTTCGGTGGGTGTCGGTAACTCAACGGGCATCTCTGTGGGGGTTGGTGTGAGCGTGATGATTGCCAATTGAGTAGGTGAGAAGGTCGAAGTAGGACGATATTCAAGGGTAGCTTCGGGAGTGGGGGTGCCATTTGCATAATAGCCAAAATTTTCCTCGATCATTTTGCTGATCTCATCTTCTGTAACAGTAAGGCCAAGTTCTGCGGCTTTTTGTTCAAGAATTTTTTCGGAGATCATCGTATCGAGAATTGTTCCACCATAGGTGACATAATCATCCAACTGATTTTGAACCTGCAGAAGCTGTGATTGGAAATAAGAGGCATAGAAAGACGTCTGATAATTCATGAAAGTCTGTTCGAGAGAAAAACGTTCAAATCGGACTCTCTTTTGGAATTGTTCAACGTTGATCTTCTCTCCATTCACAACTGCAACAGTTCTGTTGGCAGCCAAAGGACCCGAGATGAAGACGGTTTTGGACAAAACGCCATAAATGATTAACAGCACGATGACAGCCAAAATAGAAAAAATGCTAATCAAAAGGATTTTGCGTTGTTTTTGCTCTTTTTCCATTCGAGCAACATGTTTCTTGGTTACGATTTTTTGTTCTTTTTCGGTGCTTTCGTTTGACATGTGAAGTCCTTATTGATTTGTACAAAGGGCACAGAGAAAAATCTCCATGCCCTGATTCGTACATATTCTTACTTTTAGCGGATGGCGTCTGACCAGCGCTCTCCGGTAAAGGGGAGGATGGCGATGTGCCGGGCGCGTTTTACTGCGACAGCCAAAGCGCGCTGATGTAATGCGCATGTTCCAGTTTGGCGTCTTGGACGAATACGGCCATCTTCAGTTACAAAGCGGCGTAATAAATCAACCGATTTGTAATCAATGTTGATGGATTTGTCTGCACAAAACTGACAGATTTTTGGTTTGGCGACATAGCGCCTGTTACCAGAAAATCGTTCATTTTCTGAGAAATTTTCTTCTGACATTTTAAGTTACTCCATTAATACGGATACTCTTCATCACTTAGCAGGTCTGATTCTTGAGAATCAACATTTGACTGATTTGAATCGTGGCGATCTCCAAGGATCATCATTTCAGACGCAACGATTTCAACACTGGTCCGTTTGATATTGTCGCCGTCTTCCCAGCGTCTTGTCTGCAAACGTCCCTCAACATAGACTTGTTGGCCTTTGTTCAAGTATTGCTTGCATATTTCAGCAAGGTTACCCCAGGCAACAATATTGAACCATTCAGTTTCATTGTGACGTTCACCATCGGTGGTATTCCATGTTCGATTTGTGGCGACGGTGAAAGTGGTGACAGGTCTGCCTGAAGGAGTGTATCTCATTTCAGGATCGCGACCAAGATGTCCAATGATCATCACTTTATTCAAATCTCGACTCATGTCGAACTCCTAAACTTACGCTGCCTGTTCTAGTTCTGGTTTGACTTCCGGTTTTTCAACCACAGTGATCATGAACCGAATGACGGGCTCAAGGAAACGTAAAAGACGTTCAAGTTCTGCGGCAAAAGTGGGGGCGAACTCGGCAGTAATCAAGGCATACTGACCTTCACGTTGCTTATTGATCAAGTAGGTCAAACGACGTTTGCCCCAAATGTCCAATTTTATCAACGATCCGCCCGCAGCAGTGATCCAGCCTTGAACCTTTTCAATGGTCTCTTTGAATGCTGTTTCATCAAGCTCAGGGTGAACAATAATAACTACTTCATACGTACGCATAATTGGGAACCTCCTTTCCACGGGTTTGCCCTTAGAAATCACTGTAAGTGATGCCAAGAGCGGAAAGGTAGCAGTAAAAATTCTGCTTACCAAGTTATTATTTTACCATACCTTTTTCTATTATTTCAAAACCATCAGACCAGAATGTTGATTATTTACAAATGTCTTTTAATCCTCAATAAAATCTTGAGCGAATGAAGGTTTGAATTATTTTAGTTGTTCTGATAATAAAGCTCGATTGCAGATTATAATACACGTTTGTGCAGTAAATAGGAGAACAGGTTGAAGCGCCGTTATCATTCATTAATAGCCCTTGTTAGTAATACTGATTATTATCGCCTGATGTTTAAGCTGGCTTTACCAATCATGCTGCAAAGCTTGATTATGTCAGCTCTGAATATGGTTGCACTTCTTTTTGTAGGACAATTAGGCGAAACATCTGTGGCAGCTGTCGGTTTGTCAGGTCAAATCTGGTTTTTGTTAAGTCTGTTTGTATTTGGTGTCGTCAGCGGGGCTTCAATTTTTATAGCTCAGTTTTGGGGGAAAGAAGACATTTCAAATATTCGTAAAGTTGAAGGGTTGACCCTCGTATTAAGCTTTATAGTTGCATTATTTTTCTGGGCGGTGGCGGTTTTTTTCCCTGAAATGGCGTTGGGCATTTATAGCAAAGATCCCAAAGTGGTCGAGTTGGGAAGTCAATATTTGTGTATCTATGGTTGGTCTTATCTTTTTTACACGATCTCATATGTTTACAGTGCTGCTTTGCGTTCTACTGGGGATGTAAAACTCCCGATGGCGGTAAGCACTTGCGCCCTTGGATTAAACGTAATAATGACCTATCCATTCATCTTTGGATGGAAGTTCATTGGTTTGCACGCAATGGGAATTCAGGGAGCAGCTATTGCTGGTCTTTTAGCCAGAATTATTGAATGTCTGGCCATTTTACTTATGATTTATCGAAACCCAAAGAGTCCAGCTGCTGCCAGAATTGGTGATATTTTTAATTTCGATGTCAAATACTTGATCACAGTTTTGAAACCTGTTTTGCCAGTAATTATTAATGAAATATTGTGGTCGCTCGGTATCACCACCTATAACATCATTTACGGACATATTGGAACCAACGCCGTGGCCGCCATAAATATTATTTCCACTATTGAACAAGTTGCATGGGTGGTTTTTCAGGGAGTGGGAACTGCCACAGCCATTCTGGTAGGTAACCAAATTGGCAGGGGGATGAAAGAAGAAGCATTTATGTCAGGAGGGCGAACGCTGGTTTTTCAAGCTCTTGGTGGAATGGTGATGGGAGGTGTAATTTCTTTATTTGCCGGTTTTGTTATTAATCTATACAAGGTCGATCCGATTGTTGTAACTTATTCAAAAGCTATGGTGATCGTTCTTTCCCTGGGAATTTGGATTAAAGCCTGTAACAATGGAATTATCATCGGAATTTTACGGGCGGGGGGAGATACAAAGTTTTCATTGGTTTTAGACGGTTTGGTCATTTGGTTTGTGGGGGTTCCCGTATTGGCCATTGGGGCATTTATTTTCGACCTACCGATTTATTATGTTTATGCCCTGACGTTTGTAGAAGAAATAGTCAAAGTAGCTATTGGCGGTAAGAGATACTTGTCAAGAAAATGGATCAATGACTTCACTCTTAAAGTTGAGCCGCTTTAAAATGAAGAAGGATTCAATTAAGTTGAACTCTCTCATCGATTCGTTTATATTCACTGGCGATCATAGCGCATTTGTTGGCAAAGAGATTGGCTATTGCTGTCTGACTGCCGAAGAATTTTACCCGAATATCACCATCAATAATTCTGGAAATTATGATCTGCCAGGCATTGGCGAGTAACCCCGCGTCCAAATCCCGCTAGCCTGACCAATGTAATAAAGGTAAGAAATTATGCCGTTACCTAACCAATATGTGGGATTATTATGCCAATAATTGCAAGTAAAAATATCAGTAATCTCTCATGGATGGTCGGCCGGGAGCAAACCAATCGGGCTGCTGAACTAGGTAATGTCGCGAAAAACTATGGAATTATTATTGTATTGGAAGCTAAGCCCAAGGCAAAACCGAAAATGCTCCTTTTAGCTATGATAGAAAAATTATGTTTGAGTAGTTTCTGTTAGTCTACTTCGATCATGATGTGATTTCAGATAAACAAAGAGGCTGTCCCAAAAGTATAGGGGCAGCCTCAAAAATTTAATATAATAGGGGAATGAAAAGACAAATATACAAACCCTACATGCAAGATCAAGCAATGCTGTTACCGCCCAGTTTGGAAGAACTCATCCCAGAGACGCATATTGTCAGAGTAGTAAATCGGATGATAGGGGAAATCGATCAAAAGGTACTGGATAAACAATATAAAGGGGGAGGAACAAGCGCATACGATCCAGGAATGCTGCTAAAAGTGATTGTATATGCCTATACCCAACGGGTGTTTTCATCACGCAGAATAGCAAAAGAAATAAGAGAAAACATTGTGGTGGACCCATTTAACTGGACACAAAAAAAGGGTTTAAAAGGGAGTGTTC
>CAYXWV010000020.1:0-37676 GCA_964468875.1 uncultured Anaerolinea sp.
AAAAAAGTTTCATTATTTGACCTATATCAGAACTGGGGTATAATTAACTTTATTCGTTCACTAAAATAAGTTGTAAGCAGACACCCATACTCACTACAGAATTCATCGAGGTCTTATGAAAAAGAAACTCATTTTTGGATTCATCTTTGTTTTTCTGGCTTTTTGCCTACGGGTTCATGCCGCTCTTACTCTGCCCACTGATTATGACGAACCGGTCTATTACACTGCCGCGCGGTATTACGCAAAAAATATTCAACAGGGTTACCCCGAACGTATCCCCAGTGTGGATTTCAACTACGAACATCCAGTTTTAGCCAAATTGGCTTACGGTAGCGCTTTATCGCTGCTTCCAACGGATGGGTACATCACTGGTGAAGTCTGGCAGCTTTTCACATACCAAACCCCCTTGCTGCGCACCTGGAAACCCATCAATATTTTCCTGCTGAGGTTGGTTTCCGTTGCCTTTGGCACAATGGCTGTGGCAGCATTGGCAATAATTTCTCCGATTGCCGCTCTGGCGCTGACAATTGATTCAATGTGTGTCAAATTCACAAGTGTGATCTACCTCGAAGCACTGCCTATTTTCTTGTCGCTACTTTCAGTGATCTTCTTCAGCCAAGCCATCCCCTGGCTGCGATCAAAGGAAAAACTGGTCGGCAAAAAACATCTGAAAGAATTCCTGTGGCTGATCTTTTCAGCAGTCTTTTTGGGTGGAGCCACCGCCTGCAAGTATCAATATGGCATCGTGGGACTCGCCATTTTTCTTTTTTATCTCATTTGGGTCATCCCAACCCAACCCAGAGATTGGCGTAAATATGCACTAATCGCGGGATTTGCACTGATATCATTTGCCAGCTTAATCGCTGCTGATCCCTACCTTTATTCTGATCCCATCAATAACCTGCTGCATTCCATGTCGTTTAGCATGAACTATCAAAATGGAGAAACGGTCAATTCAGCCGGGTATCCTTTTTATCAACCCTTTGTCTGGTTAACCCATTCAGTAAACCATTTCCTCAACCTTGACCCCCAACCCATACCGGCAAGAGGAAATGAATTTGGCTTTCAGTTGGATACGTTGGTATTCATCCTGGCAGTAATTGGCTTGCTCAAGCTTTTCAAAGACCACCCGCTCTTTTTTGTCTGGCTGATCATCGGGCTGACATTTCTGCTGATCTGGAATACCAAATGGCCCCAATATACCATGTTGGTCATTGTTCCTTTATGCCTGTCTTGCGCTGAAGGAGTTCAAACCATCTGGTCAGGTATAAAGTGGGGATGGAAGAAAATTATTACAAGACCAAAACCTGCTGCGAATTAAGACACAGTCAATCTCTTGTGAACAGAGCGCCCTGCAAACAAAAAATGCAGGGCGCTTTCTATTTATCGGAACTTCTTATGGCATTGACTCTAATTCAGAGAAATACTTTGGATCAACTTATTTTGATCCGCTTGGCCCGCTTTGTACACAAAGAATCCTCCAATCACAAAAAGGATGATATTCAAAACAAACGGAAGGGATTTGTCCACGGTTGAAAGCACACCGGCAATCCAGCCAAAGGGAGCCGTAATTAGAATCACCGCCACGTAAAGAATGGATTGAATCCGGGCCCGCTCTTCTGGATTGATCGCAGTGGCGATTAACTGATCGAGCAGAGGATTCAAAATTGCCAGACTACAAGCTTCAAGTAATATACTGATAACCAGCAAGAAGTACCCATTAACCGGGGTCAACACCAATAACAACTGACTGAGAATAAAAGCAAACACTCCAAAGATCATGGGAACCTTGAAATAAAATCTTTTCAATTGGGGAATCACAAAAAAGTAAAACAGAAGCATCACCACAGAATGTATCACGGTAAATACCGACAGGCTCTCAACCCTAGCCATAATTTTCTCCGTGACGATGACAGACCAAAAGGTGCCGTTGATCATGAAGCAAATACTGGTGATTAACATTATCCCAGCCGTATAGAGGGTTTTAGGGGTTCGCAGCACTTCTTTGATAATCTGACGGTAGCCGCCCATTTCGCGAAACACGCTCTTGCCCTTCATTTCTTCCATACGCAGCTTGCCTTGCCGGGTTTCGGTGGTCATTTTGTAGGTGATGAAAGCCTTCAATGTAAAACATACCGCTGCGAAAAGATAGAGAATACGCATGGTTGGGATCAAGGTAATGGACTTGACCATCAACCCCGCAATCGGCGCGAAAAACGCCGAGAGCAGCCCGGCGATATAGACCCAGGAGAAGAGATCAAGCAGTTGATCCGATTCAGTGTCTTCCACTGCCAGGCACATCCATGAGTTTTGCGGAATGCGAATGAAGCTGCTGAAGAGGGCGGCACCAAGGAAGTACCAAAAATTTTGTGCCAAGGCTGAGATAATGGCTGGAATTGTATAAGACAACATATCAAAAATAAACGTAGCACGCCTGCGACCCAGTTTATCAGTGATGGCGCCGCTAAAAATCGCCAACACCAACTGTAAACACCAACTGGCAGTAACAGTGACGCCAATTTGTGTATCAGTGACCCCCAATGCCAGCATATAGACTGACGCATAAGGTGCATATAAATTGACCGGAACTGCATTCAGTGGTTCTGGATAAACACAACCCCGGGCGTTCCCTTTAAAGTTGATCAATGAGTGAAACAATGGATGCATTTTCATATTCGCGACCTCAAGCAATGAAATATCATCCCCCATCAGTAACTTTGATGGGGGAGTTGAAATGAAAAGATTATGACACTAGGAAATCACCAATTTTGACGGCTTGATCATATTGGAAAGTTGAATACAGATTTCATTTTTTGTTGAATCCCAATACCAACCAGTCAGGGTTGTCGGGTGGCCTGCGGCTAACCTCGATAATGGTTTTTCATTGATCGTTACAGATTTGGGTTCACTTCCATTAACAATTAGAATCAACTCTTTTCGATATTCAGGCAAGTCGATGACTGTCATTGTCTGTTCAGTATTCCTTTCCACTTTTACTGTTGAGGCTTCAGAATTCGGTTCGAACACAATGCCAGATTCAACCCCTTTGTCTGCAAACACTCTTAACGTCAACACATTGTATTCATTAGTATCGTTGCCAACCGGGCTGCATAGCCTGCCGCATTCATCCAGATTCAGGGGCAAAACACTATTCATCTTCTGATAGACAGGAATACTGTCAAATGGAACTGGAATAGTCATATCAACCGGACCTTGAATTACTTCTCCGGTCCAGAAATCCCGCCATTCTCCCTGAGGAAGATAAATGTTCAGTTCAGTTTGGCCTTCATTCACCACCGGAGCTACCAACAGGTCTTCTCCAAAATAGTATTGGGTCGGGAACTGACGACATTTCTGATCCTTGAGGTGAACAAGAGACATTACCCGCATCAAGGGCAAACCTGACTTGACACTTAACAATGCCTGGCTGAGAAGGTAAGGAAGAAGGTTCATACGCAGGTTGGCAAACTTGCGGAAAACTGGAATGATCTGTTCGTCACCAGTCTGTTTTTGCATGTTCCACGGGGTTCTGTCGCGGCTGGTGCGCTCAAGCCGGTTCACATCAGAGTGATATTGCATAATCGGGCAAAACACTGAAAATGCCGTGGCTCGTAAATAAAGTTCACTGGTCGGAATCGGCCCCGCAAAACCGGCGATATCCCACCCGACAAATGGCAGCCCGCTGATGCCCACATTGAGCAGCGCTTGAAGGGTTGCCCTGAAGGCTTCCCAGGTGGAGTTCTCGTCACCTGCCCAATGACAAGGAGATTGCTGAACGCCTGTATACCCGGCGCGGCTGAAAAGCACAAAATCACGCTGGCGCAATTTTTCCATGAATCGGTCATAAGCCGCTTCATATGCAACCGGGTAATGATTGATTCCACGCGAACCACGCATGCCATTGGAAAAGCGGGTTTTCACGTCCCAAACGTGTTCACCACCATCTGTTTTGAAGCCGTCCACACCCATCTCACTGACCAGATATTCACGTTTCTGCCACCACCAATCTGCCGCTTTCGGGTTGGTGAAATCCAACACCAGGCTGTTCCGGAACCATGCACCGTGCATTTCAATCCGATGCGGAGAGCCGTCTGCTTTTTTAACCACATAACCCTGTTCAATCGCATATTTTTGGTCAGCCTCATTCAAAGTTAGATCATAAGGCTCATTGAGGTCACCAAATTTGATAGTCGGGTTCTGCCATAGAACAACGCGCAAACCATTCTGATGCAGTTCGTCTATCATATGTTTGGGATCAGGCCAACGTCCATCAGCCGGGAAATCAAAGTCAGACAACTTATTCGGCTCAGATGAGGGTTTGATAGTATAACGGGCATCATTCCAGATGTAAAAATTGATTTCATCACTCCAGGCTTCAATCACCAGAACACTCGAAGGGATATCCTGCTTTTGAGTTTCTCGCATCTGATCAAGAACAAGCGCTTGATTGTTCCAGTCGTTACTGCTCATCCACAAGCCAAAAGTCCAGGTCGGCGGCAATTTGGATTTGCCCGTTTTATCAGTAAAGGCTCTAACAATCTCGTAGGGCTTGTTGTGGAAGAAACAGAGCCATTCAAAACTGGAGTCTTCTTCTGCCCGGCCGGTGATTGACCATTGATCAGCTGAAGAAGCCGCCATGTCAAATTCCACCTGCCGGTCAGTTTTCAGCCACATTCCATAGCAGCGCGATGAAACAAAGAAGGGCACCGGGATGTAGGTGCGTTTTCCCTGGCTGGTATATTGGCCATAGACGTAATTATCAAATTGGTTGCCGCGCTGATCAAGCGCATTAAATCGTTCTCCAAAGCCGTAGAAGCCTTCATCGGATGGGCTGACAAATGACAGTTGATATTGGAGTACCCGCCCGTCCTTGTCAACCAAAACCTTGAAGTTTTGATGGTTCTGTAGTTTCATTCCATCACTGAGGCGGATCATTTGAAAAGAAAATGGCGCATTGTTCAGATGGAGCTGAAGTCCCTTCCAATTCCAGGTGAATGGTTCTGAGATTTTGGTTTGCCTCGGAGAATCGTGGTTGGCGGTCAATTGGAAAGCAAATGTTTCACTGTCTTGCGGTTTAATACTCAGGTTTACGTACAATTCTTTTTGGCTGGTGGCAAACGTAACATTAACAGAGTCTTTTCCTTCTGTAATGCCTGCGACCGATTCAATACTTATCCATGAAAGCACAGTGAAGACGAAATCATCACTGCTGAAAACCGATCCTTTGCTATCAGCAAAAAAACGGTAATGAATTGTTTCACCACCTGAAAAAGACGGCAGAGTGCATCGCCATTGATCCTGGTCATCGTGTTGGGCAACAAACTGTGCCTCCACCCGCTGAGCCGTTTCGACACCGTCGATGGTATAGAAACACCAAACCTTTTGTGCCGCGGATTCTCGATTGATGAGTACATTTACCTCGACGGGATCGCCAGAAGCCGGATCGCGAGGTGAACGTTCAAAAGGAAGCGGAATATATGGGTGCTGATCACCATATGGTTCATGTTTGAATGTGACTGAATTAACCATTTGAGGGATCCTTCTTTAATTCGTTAACCAAAAGAATATACATGGCATGCGACCAGACCAACGGTTTGGCAACAGGTCCCCATTTTTCCAACCAGGGTTCATAATGTTTTTTATCCAGCAAATGGATGTTGATTTGTTCAGCTAAAAACCCATTTTCGTCAGCCTGAGCTTCGATCCAGGCGCAGAGCTGTTTTGCTTTGGCAAACTCTTTATTGGAACAGTAATACCAACCCAGCCAGGCAGATAAAAGAATCCATTCACCGCCGCCATAATATTCGTCTTCCTTGTACCGATACACCCCACCCTCTGGACGGTGCAGTTCTTTTTCAATTAAGGCGATGGTCTTTTCCATCAACGGGTCATCGCATGACACCACCTGGTATGGAACTGAAACCCCAATCAAGCTCGCATCTACCCCGGTTTTTAATTTTAGAAGGTCGGTTTCTGAAACCGGTTTTTTCAAGTTGACAGGAGCAAAATGTTTAAGCAGTCTGCCTTCACGCACACCATAGGTCAATAGATATGTTTTTACCTCTTGTGCCAATTGGTTTACCGGGATAGAAGTGGTTGTGAGATACCCGGCATGGATCAATCTGGATGCAGCAACCAGCCCGCCGTAAACTGTCGAAAGTGTATATGGATGAACAAACTCCGGATACTCTTCCCAACAGTCATAATTTGGGAGTTTCCAGACCAACTGCAAGTATTGAAGCGTTGTCTCGATGGGTTCTGCCAATTCATTAACGATTGATGCATCGCCGCCTAATCGAATATGTTCCCCTAAAGCCCAAAGCCAGGTTCCGTAGCCGTCAATTTGAAAATTACCCCAGGTTTCATCCACATTGACTTCTTCACCCTCGGCACTGAAGCGAGTGTGGAGCAGATCATCTTTGCCAAGCAGCATTCCCGCAGCAAGACTCTTGCGGATATCAGCAATTTTATAACTGTATTTTTGAATTGTCCTGCCAACCCAACGATAGAAGGCGGCAGAGCTGCCAAACTCAGCAGCGGCATCCATGGCATGGGCGATGTAACTGCCATCACGCAGCCAGCAAAAATGATAAGTTGGGAACGCAGGTGAGGCGAGATAAGAACCCCATTGTGTTTGATTTTCACGAATAATTTGCAGCGATTTTTGATAAAGTTCTTGATTCATTCCACTGTACCTTTAACCTTTTAACCCCGTCATCTTGATGCTTTGTACAAAGTACTTCTGCAATAAGAAGAACAAGATAAGAATGGGCAGAACAGTCAACACGGAACCAGCCATTTGAAGATCCCAGCGGGTGGTATATTGCCCAACCAGGTACGAGAGCCCGACCGCCAGAGTTCGTTTTTCAGGGCTGGTGAGCATCACCAATGGCCAGAGGAAATCATTCCAAACACTCTGGAATGTCATCACCGCTAAAGTAGCCAGAATTGGCTTGGAATTTGGCAGCAGAATGCGGATGAAAAACTTGAATTGATTACAACCGTCCAACTTGGCAGCATCCTCCAGTTCATATGGAAAGGTTAAAAAGAATTGTCGCATGAGGAAGATGCTGAACCCGTCTGCAAGTTGGGGTAAGATGACACCCAAATGAGTATCGGTTAGTTTCAGGTAGCGCATGATGATAAAGTTAGGGATGATCGTAATCTGCGCCGAGATCATCATGGTGGCCAAGACAAGGATAAAGAGGAAATTCTTGCCCGGGAATTTCATGCGGGCGAAACCATAACCCGCCATGGAACAAAAAATAAGACGCCCGATGGTAACTGCCACGGTGATCTTGATCGTGTTCCAGCCATACACACCAAAATTGATGCGATTATAAACCTCTGAGTAATTGTTCCACATCACCGGGTTTGGAAACCACTGTGGGGGCCAGGCGAATAACTGCTGCTGGCTCTTTAATGAGGTAGATACCATCCAGACAAAGGGCACGATCATCATCAGTGCGCCCAAGGTCAGTAAGAAATATATGAGGATCTTTCCGAGTAACTTCTTGCGTCGAACAGGTTTACTGGAAACAAATAGTTGATTTTCCATTTCTTATTCCTCTCCGTAAACCCATTTGCGGCGCATTTTCCATTGCACAATGGTCAACACCATCAGAATTGCCATCAAGGCAAACGAAATGGCTGCCGCGTAACCCATTTTTGAGTATTTAAAAGCATTTTGCCAGACGTAAAACCCAACCGTGCTGGTTGCCCTTGCAGGTCCGCCTTCATGTTTCATAGACATGTTGAAAACAAGGTCAAACGCCTGTAATGACCCAATAATGCCCATCACGGCGGTAAAAAAGATGGCAGGGCTGATCAACGGCAGGGTAATATTCTTGAAAATCCCCCGCCCATTGGCGCCATCCACCCTGGCGGCGTCACGCAGCTCTTCAGGAACATCCTGCAGGGCTGCTAAAAATATGATGACATTGAAGCCGAGGTTTTTCCAGACATCCACGAAAACAATGGAAGTAAGCGCGGTCTTGGTGTTCTGTAAAAAGTTTATCGATTTCAATCCGATGCTTGACAGGAAGGTGTTGATAATTCCAAAGTCTGAAAGCAGCCAAACCCAAATCGCGCTTACCGCCACGGAAGCGGTAACTACTGGAATGTAATATGCGGTTCTGAAAAAGGCTAGACCTTTGATTTTCTGATTGAGCGCCAGGGCTAACGCCAGTGATAACCCCAGGTTTAATGGCACACTCAGGAAAGAATAATAGAAAGTATTGCCGAAAACTTTTCCAGTTACCGGATCAGAAAACATTTTTAAATAATTATGAAACCCGACAAATTCAGGGCTTGAAAGCAGAGACCAATTGGTAAAGGAAATGCCAAAACCGACCACCAGAGGGATCAATTTAAAAAGAATAATGATGATCAAGCTGGGTAAGATAAAGAAATAACCCCAGAAATACTTCCCAAATGACTTGCGCATCCTTTGCCAAAAGGTTGGAGGTGAATCAATTGCTCGGGTAATTTCCATAGCCTACTCCATTCCTATTCATTTTGGATCAGGGTGGATAAGGGGCGGCATGGCCGCCCCTTATCCTTGAAGAAAGTAAGAAATTTCGAAGTTTTGTGACTGTCTTATTCAGCCAGGATTGGATTAATTGTATCGCAAGCGTTCTGCATGGCTTCTTCAACGGTTATGTCACCAAGCAGGGCTGAATCCAGCTGAGCGGAGATGGCATCAGCAATCTCTGACCAGCGAGCGTGAGTAGGAACACTCTGGGCAAATGCGGCTGAATCCAAGAAGACTGCAGCGTTTGCTGGTTTCTTGCCTTCCATGGAAGCCAGGAAGGAAGCTTCAGCAACGGATTTGATCGGAGCAATTTCAAAACCGGAATCCTGGCGAATCTGATCACCTTCTGGCCCGGTGACGAATTTCAAGAATTCGAAGGCAGCTTCTTGCTGGGTTGAGGTTGACAACATGGAGTAGGCGTTGCCGAAGAGGAAGGTAACTTTCTTGCCATTGGGACCAATAGGCAGGGAGGTGGCATCCCAGTCGAATTCGGTGATGACATCATTGAACTCAGAGATAGACCAGGGGCCGATCGGGTACATGGCGATGCGGCCGGCTTCAAACATATGCCAGTCATCTTGGGCAGCCAGATCATTGGCTGAAGGAGCAACTTTGTCGGTGAGGGTCAGATCAACCATCGCCTGGAAGCCGTCAATGGCAACCTGATCGGTCAAGGTGCAAGCGGTGGCATCGGCATTGAAGGGGGTGGCACCGGTGACGAGCATGTAATAAGGCCACCACAAGCGGGAAGTACCAAAGATATCGATAGTACCATCGCCGTTGGTATCCTGGGTCAGTTTCTTGTTGTATTCCATGAAAGTAGCCCAATCCATGGTGTCATCGGGGTAAGGCAGACCAGCAGCATCAAAGAGGTTCTTGTTGTAATAAAGAACCACATTGGAGTAAGAGGCTGGGAGACCATACTGTCCGCCATTGTTCTGGAACATATCCAAAGTGCTCTGATAGTATTGAGCCAGATCGTAGCTATCAGCTTCAATCATCGGATTGAGATCGGCAAGTGAACCAGCAGCAGCCATTTCCTGGAGCATGGCAAGATCAAGAGACGCAACATCAGGGGCGGTACCACCAGCGTACCAGGTTTTCAACGAGGTGAAATAATCAGCATAAGGTAGAAGCTGGAAATCCACGATAATTTCAGGGTGAGCTTCCTGGAAAGCGGCGACTACAGCGGCTTCGGCGCCTTCTTTGTTTTCATCATAGGTCAAGAAGCTGACAACTTTGATGGTCACAGGTTCAGTTGAAGCTGCTTCGGTAGCTGCAGGAGCTTCGGTTGCGGCTGCATCAGAAGATGCAGGAGCTTCGGTGGGCTGTGCGGCGGGGGCACAAGCACTCAAAGCCATCATCAAAACAAGCAATACTGCTAGAACCATAAATGGGTAACGCTGTTTCATTTCTTCTCCTTTTAGATATTTTGGTTCAAATAACCTGCTTTTGCAGGGCGACTCACATACTTTATATAGTGAACAAATAAACTTTGGTTAAAAAAATTACAGGCTGCTTCTTCCCTCCTTTTGGATAGGTGAGATAAAGATTTCGGCGATGACAAGACTGGCAGCGCCAAGCGCCCAAATATCATCACCCCATGAGTTAACACGAATTTCGGTGTCTTCGGCAAGGCCAGGCATAACACCCTCAATGAAGGAACTGCGAACGGCTGAGAAGAACACCTCTCCAAGGCGAATCCCCTCACCGCTGATAATGATCAATTTTGGATCAAAGAGATTTACCAGGTTGGCGATCTGTCTTCCAAGCACTTTACCTGCTTTGGCAAGAATATTCGTTGCTGCAAGATTCCCTGCCTTAACCAATTCGAGAAGCTTATCAATATCACTAACACTATCACCGATTTTTTTTCCAGCTTCAGCCACAAGAGCCCGGTCGCTCAATAGCGTCTCGAGGCAGCCAATCCGTCCGCAATCACAGCGGTCGCCTTCCGGGTCAACCATGATATGACCAAACTCGCCGGCTCCCCCACCCTTGCCGCGATAAATTTGCCCATTAATCACAATGCCCATACCGATACCGCGGCCGAGCGTGACGACGATGAAATTATCTTCAATCTGACCGGGTTCAAGCCACTTTTCACTCAAAGTGAGCGTGTTCACATCATTATCAATATAAACTGGAACACGCAGTCGGGCTTCAAGCAGGTCTCGCAAATGAATATTCTTCCAACCAAAGATCGGGTTTTGTCTGACAACACCTTCAGTGAAATCAACTACGCCTGCCAACCCTACACCCACACCCATTAATTGCTTCTTTTTTATCCCGGAAGATTGCACCAGGCGGGTAACCAATGCGGATATTGTATCCACGCTGGTATCTACTTGTTTGTCTTGAAGAATGACAGAGTCTTTAGCCAAAATTGTGGCGTTTAAATCGGTGATGGCACCCACCACATGATCTTCCATCAGTTTGATGCCAATCACAAAACCGCCGCGGGGATTCAATGCCAGCATGATGGGCGGTCTGCCGCCAGTGGAATCTCCGGTGGCTTTTTCGAAGATCAACCCTTCCTGGATCAACTGACCTGTAATGGTGGTCACCGTGGCAGCACTCAAGCCAGTCATGTGCGCCAACGCCACACGCGAAACAGATCCTTCCGTTTTGATCACGTTAAGGAGGATTGAGCGATTAATACTTCGGATTAGGTCGCGGTTGCCGCGTGGAATAGGACTCATGATATAATTACTTCGTTTAGTGAATGAATTATGTTTTTCATTATAGAATCTTTTTTTAGAATGTCAATACCCTTTTTGGAGCTGGCATGATTGAATATCAACCTTATTGTCCCTCTTATGAGCAAGCCAGAGCGAACCCTGACTCAACTATTTCGATGCCTGGTGTTCGGTTCACCCTGCTAACGCCACGATTAATCCGGGTTGAAATCAGCCCGACCAATTCTTATGAAGACCGGCCAAGCCAGGTCTTTTGGTATCGCAACCAACCTTTACCAACTTGTAAAATCGACCAACTCGATAACACCCTCAACATCGAATCAGATGTCTTCCATTTATCATATCAGAATTCCAAAAATACATGGTTGGCCAAAAACTTAAAAATCACCATCAAAGAGACAAACCGCAGTTTTGGCATTGACAATCTTAATGAAGGGCAGCTTCCCGGAACCGCCCGTACCCTGGATGAAGCCAATGGGCAAATACCCTTGCAGCCAGGGCTCCTCTCCCGCTCAGGATGGGTGCAGATTGACGACACACCCAGCCTGGTCTTTACCCATGAGGGCTGGCTTGATAATCGCCCCAAGCTGACAGGTTATCGTGATCTTTATTTCTTAATCAGCGGCAGCGACTATAAAGCAGCACTGCGTGATTATCAAAAGATTTCAGGCACCCCTGCCCTGCTGCCCAGAGCTTTTCTCGGAAATTGGTGGTCCCGTTATTGGGAGTATTCACAGGAAGATATACAAAAACTTGTCCGCCGCTTCGCTGAAGAGGGAATACCCCTCTCCACCTATATCATCGACATGGACTGGCACATTACCAAAACCGGCAATACCAGCACCGGCTGGACAGGGTTCAGTTGGAATCGCGAACTTTTCCCTGATCCACCCGCAATACTGGATTGGCTTCACCAACAACACCTCATTACAGCTTTGAACCTGCACCCGGCTGAAGGCATTCATCCGCATGAAGATCAATACATAGAAGCTGCCAGAGCGATGGGCATAAACCCAGATCTCAAAAAGCCGATCTCCTTTGATATTTCTGATCCAAAGTTCACAAAAACATACTTCGAGAAAATTCTTCACCCTCTTGAAGAACAGGGGGTGGATTTTTGGTGGCTTGATTGGCAGCAGGGCGAGTTCACCAAATTGCCAGGGCTCGACCCGCTGTGGTGGCTGAACCATTTGCACTACTTCGACCTGGCCAGAGACGGAAAAAAACGTCCGATCATTTTTTCCCGCTGGGGTGGTGCTGGCAATCAACGTTACCCAATCGGCTTTTCTGGCGACACGATCATCACCTGGGAGTCATTAGGTTTTCAACCTTATTTCACCTCCACAGCAGCCAATTCTGCTTATGGATGGTGGAGCCACGATATCGGCGGCCACATGCGCGGCATTGAAGATCAAGAACGCTACGTCCGCTGGGTACAATTCGGCGTGTTGAGTCCGATTTTCAGGCTACACAGCGCCAAAGACCAATTCATTGACCGTCACCCCTGGGGATTCGATGCGGAAGTGCTTCAACAAGTGCGGCGCGCCATGCAGTTCAGGCACGCCTTAATTCCTTATCTTTATACAATGGCCAAGCGAAATCAGGATGAAGGCGTTCCTCCAATCACCCCGCTATATTATGAGTGGCCCCAGGAAGAGGCTGCTTATATCACCCCGAACCAGTACATGTTTGGCAGCCAGTTAATGGCCGCCCCGGTCACCTCACCCGTTGATCCTGAAACCGGGTTTGCCAGGCAAACCGTATGGCTGCCTGAGGGAGACTGGTTTGATTTCTGGAATGGTACCCGCCACCAAGGAGGCTGTTGGAAGATAAATTATTACAGTTTGAGCGATATTCCACTTTTTGCCAAAGCTGGTTCAATCCTCCCATTACAAGCCGAAACAAAAACCAACGGAGCTGCCAACCCGGAGCAAATTGACCTGATCGTTTTTTCTGGAGAGGATGGCTCCTTTACCCTTTACGAGGATGATGGCGCTACCCAGGCTTACCTCAATCGAGGTGGTGCAAACACTCTCTTCACATCGATGTTCTCCAATTCTTCCATGTCGGTCACCATTCACCCCGTTGAAGGAGATTGCACACATATTCCTGAACATCGGAATTACCGCATTCTGTTCAGAGGGGTCTCTGAACCAGATCAAATAACCGCGCATTTGAACAATAATGAGATTTTGTTGAACTTCACGTACGATTATGAATCACGCACAGCCTGCGTCAAAGCGGTGAGTGTACGATCCTCCGACTCATTGAACGTTGAAATTAAAACTGATCAAAAAACAATTATGGCTGAGAAACCCACTCTGGAATCTGAGGTGATTCGTTTTCTCAAAAATGCCAAAATGGAAAGTGTAACCAAATGGAAAATCAGCACCAGCATCAACGAAATAAATCAAAATCCGAAGGCTCTTCTGCATAAACAGATCAGACTGACCAATAATCAAAAAATCGCCATACTTGAAATCATCAAAGGTGCTGGCGCCGTTCGCATTACCCACCCTTTCTACGGAGAAATTGTAGTAGTTTGCAACCCAAATCAAAACCCTGGATTCAAATATCAGGGTATAAAACAAATTAGCATAGACGCATGTGGAAATTTTAGCATCACGAATAAGCAAGTCAAAAGCGAATATTTCGGAGTAATAAAATCAAAAATATAAACAAACAAAGGATTTTTTAACAAGAACTACTTCTTGAACCATACAACACTCTCGGTTCGTGAACCGAGGTTTTTTTATCTGGAATTTAGGTAAAAGCAGGTATTTTTTTATTCTCAAACAGCCGATAATGATTAAGTGTTGCTTTAGTTTTACTTTTTTAAGTTTATTGTAAAATAGAGTTAACAAAACTCGGTATCGATGGATGATGGTATGAACAAGAAAAACATCATTAGTTTTTGGATCACCCTGCTGCTCCTCATTAGCCTGACAGGCTGTGGTTCAACATCTCACTATTTCGTGAAAGTTCGCACTGTAACCCCGACAATGGAGGCCACTGACTCCACTGAAATCGTATCAACCGGGATGCCTGAACCAACCATCGAGCAGCACGGCGGTGAAACGATGGCCACCGAACCGGTTACAGAAGCCCCGGCAGGAACTAATCAAGCCAACCCCACTGAAACGCCCAGCCAAAATCTAACTGAACAGCCCACCCATTCTGGTGCCTGCGGGCAAAGCGGAACAATGACCTTTCTGGTGATTGGTTCGGGTTCTCCTAAAATCACCACCCCTGACAGCGCTGCTTTGATCCGCGTTGTTCGGGCTGATTTTGATGCTCAGACACTTAAGATCATCGCGTTTCCGACTGATTTGCTTGTGAAAACCGCCTCGCTGAATGCAGCCAGCCAACTGGAAAAATCTTTGGCAGCCAGCTATATTGATGGATTTACCGCTAATAACGGTGCTACATCTGAAAAGGTTGGCATGAGCGCTGACGTGCTCTCACAATTGTTATTCAGCAATTTTGAACTACAAACCGACCAATACATGGTTGTACAAATTGATCAATTCGGTGCAATGGTGGATACCATCGATGGCGTCGAAATTGACATTCTCAACTCAGTTAACACAAATCACGGCATTAACATTGAAAAAGGCCTGCAAACCCTGCACGGTCCGCTGGCGATCGAGTATTTATCATACCTGGATAATGGCGGCGAAGCTGACCGCATCGCTCGTCAGGATGCGTTTTTGCTTGCCCTGCAATCAAAGGTTCGCCAGATAGACATGGTTCCCCATCTGCCGGGTCTGATCTCTCAACTGCAATATGGCATGTACACAGATTTGAGCGCTGAACAATTGGTCAGCCTTGCCTGTCTGGCAGCCACCATGCCTGAAAACCAGGTAACTTTTGGCTCGCTCACTTCCGAAGGCTTGATGGACGGCAGCCGACCGAATGTTGAAAAAGTCCAAACTTATCTAAAAGGTTTTCTAGGCGAATAGTTTTTTACCCAACATTTAATTTGCCGGCTGGTAGATATAAATGGGGGCATTTACTTCCACGGTGCCCGTGCAGTGATTTCGGCTCTCTTCCTCCTCCAACTGCGCTTGCGGGTTGACCCTCTGCACCAAAACACCATGATTAACGGAAAAAATAATGTTACCGCCGCTCAACTCCCAAGCTTTGAAATTTGGATAACTGCTTGGCATTTCTGACGAGACTTCTCCAATGTATTGAATCTGTGAAAAGCCAGCTGAAAAACCCAATGTTCCCGGAAAAGTTATAAACTGGGTTGAATATGAGCTTGGGTCTACGGTAAAGGTTGTTTCCTCTTCATCAAAATAAGTTCCCGTTAAGATAACCAAACCATCCTGCAAGACAGCCTCAGCAGTAAAGTTCGATTCACCCGTTGGGTTGGAATTCAAATGCCCGCCGGCACTGGCTAAGATCGCTGAAGCCCGCTCAAGATTACCTTCCCAAGTTAATGTCATGGAAGGAAGATCGGTTTTAAAATCACCAAACATAAACCCCAAACTCGTGAACCCGGTTAAGAAATTCGCCATAACATCATTGTCACCCGGATCATCACAGGAAATATGATTAATGAAAGTGCTTTGATCAGGCAAGTCCATCATCCACATCCCTGAAAGATCAACCGGAGATAAATGTGCCTTGAAGATTTCTCCACCTTGCTCCCCAACCGCCACCAGCCGAACTTTGGTGACGTTATCTCCGGAAGAACTTTTTTGAATTGGCTGAATCACCAATTCTTTTGTGCCGTCATTGAATTGGACCTCGCCATCATTGATGCGGTAATAAAATGGAGCTCCCGGATCAACAAGCAATACCGCCGGCCAAAGTGGGACAGAATTGCCAGGACCAATCTCAATTCTCAGTACATATACCCCACCTTTTTGCAAGGTTGCTTGAATCAGAGTATTTGTCAGGTTATTGACAACTTCATCTGAGATACGCCCGGAACCGGCAAAATCATTGGTATCAAAACTGGATTTCGTTGTTTGTTTCACAATAATATGATCGCCATATCCTAAACCGGTCTGTACACCATCCAATGCGATGCCCGTATTGGCAGCCAGCGGAGCCTCTCCGAGTAAATATCGGGCATAATCTGCAAGGTTGGAGTGCAATTTTGCTTGTATTAATACGTCATCAAATGGATAAGTTCCCTCATTGATCGCCTGTACAAAGGTTTCCTGAGTCAATGGGCAGGAACCCGAACACATATTCACCTTGACCTGCTGTGCTTGAACATATAATTCTCCACTCGGCCATGTGTAGGGTGAAATTTGAAAAGCGCTCAGTTTCTCGTCCGAGTCAATCTTGCCGTAAACTTCCAAATTCTTCGAAAGATAGCCAGGGTCAATGAGCATGACCATATTTTCTGCTGCAGTTTCGAGCCACCATGTGCCGGCTCCTGAATAATAGGCAGCCGTCATGTTATAGCTTTCATCCTGAATCCAATGTGCCATCTCATGAACAAGAAAATCGTCCTTTCCGCCGCCTGTGATTTTGGTGGCAATATCGTTGGGTAGATAAACCACACCATTTGGGACAGAATATAAAGGTGTGCCGCTGCCCTTCACAATCACCACATAGACCGGATTACTTGCGTTATAAATTGCGCCATCAAAACCGAGCGATTCGTATTTATCCATCAAGGTCTGTAAATAATTAAGCACCACTCCTGTCTGGACAGGTGTCAAAGAAACATCTTTATTCATCATCACCTGAATACTGGCGTTTCCATTTTGAAAACATCTTGAACGGGTTAAGGAAATGCAACGGTCAGGGGTTGTTTGGCGTGATGGGTTTGCCATTTTCCTGCCGTGGATCGGTTCTGAAAGCATTGATTCGTTGGGTTTAACCAAAACATAATGGATTGTCCGGTTGCCGTCTGCCGACTCAAATGACGGCAATGAGGATGCATCTATGGGGTGAACACCCACCGGAATGGTGATGACCCCATTTTCAGGCGTCACATCAAGAACAGCCGCATAATAATTATCAATCACTGCCGCCACCCGGTAGCTCTCATCCGCAGCCGGAAAAGTCAGCGTGGCAGACTGGGCTCCATCTTCAGCCCCCTCTGCGATTAAGCGATAACCAGGTGAAACGAGTTTGTAGTTTTGCTTCATTTCCTGAATTAGTTCCGGCTGAAGCTCTTCAGTATAAAGACGGGAAGAAACCTGCTGCAATGTGCCAGTTGGGATAGTCACTGCCACCCCGTTGGCATCGGTTTGGGTGCTGCCGTCAGTCAATTCCAATTGCTGTGGAGTAAAGCGGCTACCGCTTGTTCCAGTCGTGAACATCCCGAGCAAGGAATCACCGGTAAACCAGAGCAATACCGCAAACGCCACAAAAAGAACACCGCCGCCAATAATCCACGGTAAAGCTGATTTTTTCTTTTGAGAAGGTGGTTGAAAACCATAAGGCTGAGCAGGCACTGGTGATATCTGAACCGGGGGAGCAATTTGAACAGGCGAAACAGCATTAATTACTTCTTCCACTTCAATTTTGCAGGTCGCATCGCCCAGCATAAATGTTGAGCCAGGAGGAATCACTATCCACTCATTGACAGCGATACTCTGCCCATTGAGGACTATCCCGTTCCTTGATCCGGCATCCAGAATAAAGGTTCCCTGAGGATCAACGAGCAAGACTGCATGTCGGGTTGAAACACTCGGATCGGATAAGACAATATCGTTATCGGCACTGCGCCCGATGTTCAAGGTTAATCCTTCCCGCGGCGCCGGGAGAGAATAACGCTGCCAGGCGGAAGCACCGGGCAAATAAAATAGCAGAGAAGCATCAGTCATAAACCCTCCCTTTAAACAGATAAAACTTACACCCAGAAGAAAAGGGGGTAAATACCCAATTTGTTTACGGCAATTGGCGTTGTTGGTTAATGAAAAAAGGAATTGTCGTTTTGAAGCGCAAGATCCACGCTTCACCTTATATGATTATAGCAGCTGGAATGTCGAATTAATCCTGTGAGTTTTCAGGATTAATTCGAAGCGTATTATGATTTTGAGTTTAGTGATTAGTACTGGTCAAATTGAGAAAGCCATTCCTGTGTTGCGCCGGTCGTCCATTGATAGCGGAAGAGGTAGAAAACGAACTTGATATATTCATTTTTAACAAAGGTGCGCGAGTTGGCGTCTTTCCACCAATACTTGGATAAATTGGTCTGGCTGAAAGGCACAGGCGCCATCATCACTTTTATTTCTTCTCCTAACACCTTTTCATAGATCCATTTGGCGCGGCGCGTGTGATAGGGGTCTGTCACGACAATCACCGAATGAATCTCCCGCTCAGGATGCGTGTCAATAAACTCTCGCAATAAAACCGCTTCGTCATAGGTTGAGATGACGGTTTTGTCGTTAATGGCAATGGCTTCAGAAGGTACCCCGGTGATGGTTGCCACATACATGCTCCAATTCGCTTCAGAGCGGTTGTTTTCTGCGCTGAATCCGCCTGTGAAGAACAACGTAGCGCCAAGGCCTTTTTTGTATAATTCTGCGGCATAGACGATACGATATTCAGGTCCACTGACCGCGGTGATCAAATCTGCTTTATCAAGCTTATCCACCACGATCAAATAATCACCGATGGGCTGAATCATTACCACAGATGCACAGCAGATGACGCAGCAAAGGATCAAAAGTACGATCCAGAATTTGTTTTGTTTTTTTTGTTTCATGAAAATCGCAATTCCTCATTCTCAAAATTGATGAGGTTTCATTATAGTGCCTTTTCAAGGCATTTTGAGTAAAAAAAAGAACCTTGAGCGTATGAAGCTCAAGATTCTGGATGTTGAAAAAAAAGAAATTACTTCCCTCTGACACTGGCAATCGCTCCAGCGCGGGTATGAACTTTCAATTTTTCAAAAATGGACTTAAGATGCCGTTTCACTGTATTATTTGAAATTACGAGGGTGTCAGCGATTTCTTTGTTTGACATGCCTTTCACCAACAGATCAAAGACTTCCTTTTCCCTTTGGGTGAGCGCATCCAATTCAGAGGGATGGTGCCCGGCAGCCAGAGCTTCTTGAACCAGTCGTTGAAAGGTTCCCCGGTCAAAAGCCTGCTTTTCAAGATAAGCAAATACGGAGTGCTCATCGTAGGCTCGTTGTATCTCATCCACCGATGCCACCCCGCTAACCACGATGGTTGGAATACAGGTGACTTTTGCCGCAGCCAGCAACTGAAAACCTTCCATACCTGTGCCAGGGGAAGAAGCCCATCCAGAATCGCCGGTCAGTGAAAGGTCAACCACAGCCAGATCAAATGGCTCGCGCCGCAAAGCACCCAGCGCATCGCCAAAGCTGGTGCACAACCTGATTTGATGGCCGCCATCAGCAAGTAATTCAGACAAAATTCCCCGCCATCCTGCATCATCTTCTACTACCAATACTTTTTTACCGTTATTAGTTACTTCGGTTCTTTCTAGAGAAGATAACGACGTCGAGTATGGTGACCGGGTTTCCGTTTGTTCAATAATCTGCGGCGCGACAGCAAGTGCCTGACTGATTAATTCGCGAAATTGTGCTCGTTGAAAGTTTTCCTTTCGCAAGAAAGAAAAGGCGCCATATTCAGTAAGTACGCTCACAGCGAGCTCGACTGTGGCATAACCGGTTAACAAAATACACTGGCATCCCGGATCAAGCCGCCTGACTGCCTCAAGCACTTTTAACCCGTCACTGTTGCGATGATCGCTGCTTTCCAGTGAAAGATCAACCACAGCAAGGCGGTGAGATTCAGCTTTAAGAACCTTTAAGGCATCCTCAAGAGTGCCGGCAACCTGCACGCACAGACCTGAATCAGTTAGTATCTCGCTTAAGATTTGCTGCCAGGAAGAATCATCTTCCACTACCACTGACCGGATTGGTGTGTTGGTCATACGCGTTCCTCCACTTCATAAGCAGTGGGTATACGCAATGTGAAACAGGTTCCGTGTATGCCGTCACTCTGCACGCTGACGCTGCCTCCAAGGCGGGTCATCAATGTCTTCACCCACCACAAGCCAAACCCCAGTTTTCCGGGTTTGGCTGTTCTGCGTCCAGAATAATCGAGATCAAAAATATGGTCATGTAGTTCGGGTGGAATGCCCGGACCATCATCACTGACTGTGAGTGAAACCCAGTCTCTGGAAGATGATCCGCTGATTTTGATACTGCCAGAACCATTCATGGCATCCATGGCGTTTTCAATCAGGTTGGTAAAGACAAGGGTCAATGTTCGCTCTCCTGCCTTAACCACCGGCAGTTGTTCAAGATTCTCCACCTGGATTTTGATCTCAGGCGGCACCTTGACCAGGCTGACGGCATCCAGTACCCGGGCAGATACCTGTACGTGTTCAATTTGAATGGGCCTGAGATGAGAGAGACTGTCACGAACGCTTTGCATGGCGTCAGCCGCACAGCGTTCAATCTCATCGAGGTTGTGTGCCAGATAAGGGTTGGTTGAGAGCGCATCTTGACATTTATCTTCGATCCCTTGAATGCGCACCGGGATGGTACCCACCTTGTTATTTAAATGATGCAACAAGTTGGAAGCAATATCGCCTACGGCGGCGAATGTTTCTGCCACTGAGCGCTGTTCCTGTGCGGCTTTTAAAGCTTCTTGATGAGAGGCATTTTGATATGCCAGCACCGCATAATCTGCCAGAAAAATCAGCACCTTTTTATCCCACTCTGAGTCGGCAAATCGCCCTGCCCCGGATGCTGAACTATAAACGCCAAAAGCCCCCAGGGGTTCTCGGCCATCTCCTGCAAGTAAGGGAACCACTAAAGCCCGTGACCAATCCTGGTCGACAGCCAGGTCAGCACGATGAAACCTTTTATCTACGCGCACATCCTCACTCACCACCGCCTGCCGCTTTAGCACCGCCATACCTGCCAGGCTTCCCTGAACCGGCAGTTTCTTTCCATGTTGATACCCACCGCTTTCGGCGTCCACTTTGAGCATCCCGTTTTCAAGACGCCAAATCGCGCTGGTGGCTGCATCCAACAGGTCGCAAGCCAGACTCGCCAAATGGTTAAGCACATTCTGCAGCGGCTGGGTTAAAAGCAGGTGTGTGACCTTCTCCAGAGCATCCAACAACCTTACTTCCTGGATGGTGATCACCGCCTGGGTAGCCAAAGCCTGTAGCAAAAAACTGTCATCTTCACTGAAGCCGTTCACCACCGGGCTTTCAAGGTTTAATACACCTTCAAGTCTGCCGCTTGCGCCAATAAGAGGCACCGCTAGTTCTGAGCGCATCTCCAAATTCGAATCCAAGGGATAGTAGATCTGAGACCACGGCTCGGCTTGAAGATCAGAGATGCAGACCGACTGCCGTTCACGTGCCACCCAGCCCATCACGCTGTTTGATTCGAGCGGCAGGGCTTCAATCTGGGGGCGGTCATGATATTCACCCGCAACTGCCTTCGTGTTCAGCGTATTGGCGTCTTTTTCCAGAAGACGGAAGATACCATAACGCGCGCCGGTTACTTCAAGCGCCATCTGCAGAATGGATTCGAGCGTTTCTTCCAGACGCAGGCGGGATGAGATCAGCAAGCCAGCCCGGCGCATACGCTGAATTTCCTCTTCCTTGCGGGAAAGGTTGCGCTGCATGCGTTCAAGATTGTGGGCATGGTAGATCGCCATGGCAGCCTGGTTAACGAAAATTTCAAGCATCAGCAATTCAAGTGGGCTGAACTGGCGTTCATTCTGTAAATAAACATATAACACGCCCACGGGATGATCCGCCACAATCAACGGAAAACAACCCATCGCCCTGGCACCTGATTTGACCCGCACCGGATGGATGGATTGGTCTTTTTCCTCATAAGAGAGCACCCTGCGGCGCTGTTTGATTGCCCTGATTCCCAGCCCATCAAGGCGAGGTTGGTCTTGATCACCTTCTCGCATGCCGCTGCCAGCCGCCACACGGGAACTCGCGATAAACGCATCCAGTGTGTTGTCATAGGCATAGATCACAGCTGAAGCGCCGGGAACCACTTGAATGGCGCTGTTCACGATCAGGCTGAGGGTGGCTTCAACACTAACCACACCGTCCTGTCCGATCTTGTTGACAGTAGCGCCAATCTCGTTCAGGCTGGCAAGGGCATCATATAGCCGTGGGTCTGAAGTTGGTTGATCCATGAGGTTTGATCCTGTCTAATAATTTTAGCACGCCAAAATGAATAAAACCTTTTAAGAGACCTGACAGGTGTCTGATACACCTGCCAGGTCAAACGATCAAGATCTAAAGGAGAGAAAAAGAGAATTGATATGATCTAAATATCGTAGTAGAGCACAAATTCATATGGCACAGGGCGAATGCGCACAGGATCCAGTTCGTTCTGACGTTTGTAGCTAATATACGCCTCAAGCAAATCCATGGTGAAGACGTCGCCCTTGAGCAAGAAGTCATGATCCTTTTCCAACGCGATCAGCACATCACCCAATGAACCGGGTACCTGTTTGATCATTTTGGCTTCTTCGCGGGGCAGTTCATAGAGGTCCTTATCCACGGGGCTGCCCGGATCGATGCGGTTCTGAATGCCGTCCAAACCAGCCATCATTAAAGCTGCGAAACACAGGTACGGGTTGCTGGTGGCGTCAGGAGCACGGAACTCAACACGTTTTGATTTTTCACTGCTGGTCACCGGGATGCGGCAAACGGCAGAGCGGTTCCGTTGAGAGTAAGCCAGATTGACGGGTGCCTCATAGCCGGGCACTAACCGCCGGAATGAGTTGGTGGTCGGGTTGGTCAGTGCCAGCAATGCGGGGGCGTGTTTAAGTAAGCCGCCGATGTAATATTTGGCGTTGTCTGATAGCTGGGCATAACCGGAGGCATCAAAGAAGATGTTCTTGGAGCCTTTCCAGATGGATGAGTGAACATGCATGCCTGAGCCGTTGTCACCAAAGACCGGTTTGGGCATAAAAGTAGCGGTTTTGCCGTTCTGACGACAAACATTTTTTGCAATATATTTATATATCAATAATTTATCTGCCATGCGGGTAAGGGTGTCAAAGCGCATGCCCAATTCAACCTGCCCGGCGGTCGCCACTTCATGGTGGTGAATTTCCATTTCAACACCGGCATCTTCGAGCGCCATCAGAATTTGGCTGCGCAGGGTTTGCAGTGTGTCAGTGGGAGGAACGGGAAAATATCCGCGTTTGGGTTGAATCTGACCGCCGAAATTGGGCTTGCTCTTGTCACCGCTGTTCCACCAACCTTCTGCACTGTCAATCTCATAATAAGATTCATTGGTGCCACTGGCATATCGAACGTTGTCAAAAATGAAGAACTCCGCTTCGGGACCAAAAAAAGCATTATCCCCGATGCCGGTCTGTTTCAAATAAGCTTCAGCCTTTTTTGCGACGTAACGGGGATCGCGGTTATAAGGCTGTTTGGTGATGGGATCATACACATCGCAGCTTATTACCAACGTGGGCAGTTCAGATACAGGATCGAGAAAAGCTGTATCGGGATCAAGCAGCAGGAGCATATCCGATTCGTGGATTTCCTGGAATCCCCGGATGGAGGAGCCGTCAAAAGGGATACCTTCATCAAAAAGATCCTGGCTCAGACGATGCGCCGGGATGGAAAAATGCTGCCAGGTGCCCGGAAGATCAATAAACCGTAGATCAACCATTTTTACATTTTTTGCCATTTCAAGTACTTCTTTGACTGTCTTCGCCATGAGAGGTCTCCTTTTGTTTTTCATGAGGGCAATTTCAATTTTCATTACTCGGTGATGCCGTCATGATTTATTTCATCAAGAATATTCAGTGATTATAGAGAGTCAGGGTCACTCTGTACATTACCCGAAAGGGTACTCTTCAGCACATAACGCTTTTTTCTTTTGTGAGCCGCATTTCATCTTGTATAATCTGTTTATGCCCAAAAAGAATGATACTACCAATTCTACTGAACCTGAGCCAGTGGCTGGTTTTTCCACCAACTTTTTTGCCGACCCTGAGAACGCCCATCTGATCTACTCACATCTGGTTACGACATATCCAAAAGGGATAAGCCGCATCATCCCCTGGCTTAATTCCGCACTCAACAATGCCGCGGACCCTGACCGGTCGCTGGTTCATTTTGAACGCATGGCAGAAGCTCGCGGCGACAAACTTTTCACCGAGTTGGCTGAAAATCCACGCCTGGTTGAAATGTTGATCACCCTGTTTTCAAACAGCTCATTTCTTACCGAAATCCTGCTCTCCATGCCAGATGCCATCGAACTGATAAAAGATCGAACCAACCTGACTGAGCGGAAAACGGTTGACCAGTTTACGATCGAGTCGGGAGCAGTTAATCAAAGATTAGCAGAAAATTCCGACAAATTAAACGCTCTACGGCGCTACCAGCGCAGGCAGTTGCTGCGCATCGGCATCAGCGATTTTCTTGACCTCTTTGATTTGCGCACAGTGGTCACCCAACTTTCGAGGCTGGCGGTGGGCATCACCAGAACCTGTCTCGCCCTGGCATCAGAACAGACAGGCATTTCTACAACAGGCTTTTCAGTAATTGCCCTTGGGAAACTTGGGTCACGTGAACTGAACTACAGCTCTGACATTGATTTACTGTTTCTATCAAAACCTGACAGTACTGACTATACCCGGCTGGGCAAACAATTGATTGAGAACATCTCGAAAACCACCACCGACGGTTTTCTTTACCGGGTGGATATGCGCCTCAGACCCTGGGGGCATGACGGCGCTTTGGTCACCACCGTAGAAGGATTTACCCGATATTTTCAACAATCTGCGTTGTTGTGGGAAAAGCAAGCTTTTCTGAAAGCGCGACCCATCGCCGGCAATCTCAGTCTCGGGGAAGAACTGCGCCGAGCCGCTGAACCTTATATCTATGGAATTCCGGCGGAAGAGGTGCGGGCAGGAATATTCTCTATGAAACAGAGAACAGAAGAATTTCTCTTCGAAAAGGGCCGCAAATGGGGCGAAGTGAAGCTGGGAGAAGGCTCGATCAGAGATGTTGAGTTCGTGGTGCAGTCACTGCAGCTTACTCACCCCGCCATTCGCACCCGGCGTATCTTGAAAGCCATTCCGCTGCTGCGCGAAGAAAAACTGCTCACCCCGGCAGAGGCGAGAACGCTGACGGAAGGCTATGTCTTTTTACGAACCATTGAGCATTATCTTCAGATCACCGATTACCAGCAAACCTATACCCTCCCCTCAGACCCAATTGCGCTGGCATTGCTTGCCCGCCGGTTGGGGTTTGAAGGAGAAGGTGCCGGAGAGCGATTCATCCAGGCGTTTGAAAAAAACTGCCAGGCGATCCGGGCTGTGTATATGAAAATCATCGGTAATCAACCTGAACCGACCCCCGCATTGACCGCGGAAGAAGAAACCCAGGTGCTGCATCATGTAGCTCGAATGGATCAAGCTTATGCCGCCACCTTCAGCCCGGATGAGATCACATTTCATACCCGCCTGATCGAACAGGTAACCCGCGACAAGCCGGTGATCGTTGAAACGTCGCCAATGGAAGAAAACTGTTGGCAGGTCACCGTGGTGGGGTATGACTATCTGGGTGTGTTTTCACTGATCTGTGGGTTATTGTACTTATACGGCATGAACATTTTGGACAGCCAGGCTTTTACATACGAGACAAAGGAAAACGAAGAAAACAACAGCAGTCGGAAAAAGATCGTGGATGTTTTTGTTGTTGAGCCCATTCAAAAGACTATCATAGATCTGACATTGTGGAAACATTATGCAGATGATCTGCTGGTTCTGGTCAAAAAGGTTCAGGTGGGTGCCCGGCGTGAAGCACAGGGCGACCTGGCAAAAAAGGTCGGCGCGATGGTCCACGAGCAGCAGGCTGAAAATTTGCCGCTCTACCCCATCGAAATCGAGATCGATAACCAGAGCAACGAGAAATACACCGTGCTCAAAATTGGTTCACCCGACACCGCCGGCTTTTTATATGAGTTCAGCAACGCGCTGGCGCTTAGTCACATTAATCTGGTGCGCGTGCTGGTACAAACCGTAAATAATTGTGCCGAGGATATTCTGCTCGTCACCGATGAAGAGGGACACAAAATCCTCGCTGAGGAAAAACAGCGTGAACTACGTGCCGCCGCAGTATTGATCAAACATTTCACGCACCTGTTGCCGCACTCGCCCAACCCTGAAAGCGCACTGCTGCACTTCAGGGAATTTCTGCACCAATTATTCGCACGCCCCAACTGGGTGGATGAATTTGCAAAAATTGAACGCCCCGAGGTACTCAGCGGTCTGGCAAAATTGCTGGGGGTAAGCGACTTCTTGTGGGATGATTTTCTACGTATGCAATATGGCAACCTCTTCCCAATCGTCAGAGACGTAAAAGAGCTGGAAACCGCCATCAATCGCGAACATCTTGAAAAAGTGTTACAAAAAGACCTCAAAGAGATTGCAGATTGGCGGGAAGCGGTAAATACCTTCAAAGACCGTGAAATGTTCCGCATTGATATGCGCCACATTTTGGGGTACAGCCCCGAATTTGGCGATTTTTCGAAAGAACTAACCGATCTGGTGGAAGTGACCCTCAACGCAATCTTTTCGCGCTGCACAGATGAAATAACCCAAAAATACGGCAAGCCTCTTTTGGAAGACGATAAACCATGCGCGGCTGTTCTGCTGGCATTGGGTAAGTGCGGTGGCCGTGAACTGGGTTTTGCCTCTGACATTGAACTGATGCTGGTCTATGAAGGCCAGGGAAGAACAAGCAGAAAGAAAAATACCGCCACCAGCAGCTATTTCGAGGAATTAATCCAATGCATGACCCGTGCCATTCAAGCCAGGCAGGAGGGTGTGTTCCATCTTGACCTTCAACTGCGCCCATATGGCAAAGCCGGCAGCCAGGCGGTTTCACTGGAATCATTCACCAAGTATTATGCCCCTTCGGGTCCAGCCTGGCCGTATGAGCGGCAGGCACTGGTGAAAATGCGCCCCATCGCCGGGGATGACCAACTGGGGAAGAAGTTGTGCGATCTGCGGGATGAGTTTGTCTACAACGGTGAACCCTTTGACGTGACCTCTATGAGAGCCATGCGCGAACGCCAGGTGCGTCACCTGGTAAGCGTTGGAACTTTCAATGCCAAGTTCAGCCCCGGTGGGTTGGTTGACCTGGAATACTTGATTCAAGGGCTGCAAATTAACTTCGGCGCAGCCGATCCTTCGGTGAGGCGAACCAATATTCGGGAGGCAATGTCAGCCTTGAACCAGGCTGGGCATCTTGTCACTGCTGATTATGACCGTCTCAGAAAAGCGCACACCTTTCTGCGCTGGTTGATTGATTCTCTGCGCGTGGTGAGAGGAAACGCAAAAGATGTGAACATTCCAGCCTTCAACAGCGATGAATTCGCATTTCTGGCAAGGCGGCTGCGATATGGGTCGGATGTTGAAAAGCTTGCCCAGGATTTGAACCAGTATGCCCAGGATGTGCAGGAATTAAGCATCAAACTTCTTTCTGAAGGTTGATTTTTTTCAGGTATCAATGGGGGTATTACTTTCAAACTGTAATATGTCGATGCTTGAACATCAAGAGCATAATTTACGCGATGATATTTCAGGTATGTAAGGAACGGCTCGAAGACATGTAGAGTTATGACTTGAAGAATGATTGTTGAAATAATACTAATTACAATTATTATAATCGTAATTAGTATTATTTAAGTAACGCTGGAGGTGTATATGTTCATTAATCGAAAAGCAGAATTTGAACAATTAAATCATCTCTACAGTTCAGATCATGCGGAACTTTTTGTACTGTATGGCCGACGACGAGTTGGAAAAACCGAATTACTGCGAGCTTTTTGTTCCAACAAACCTCATATCTTTTTTATCGCTACTCTAAGCAGTGATACTGAGCAATTGGCAACCATATCTCAACAAATCTATGGATTTAATCATACTGAAGTCCCAGCCGGTTTTTCATTTCCCACTTGGGAGGCAGCGTTTAAGGCATTAGCCGATCTTCCCATGCAATCCCGTCCTATAGTTGTTTTAGATGAATTCACTTATCTTATCAGCGGAAATAAAGCCATTCCTTCCATTTTGCAAAAGGTATGGGATGAAAAGCTGAGTAAAACCAACCTCATGTTGATTTTATGCGGCTCGTATATTGGAATAATGGAGACAGAAGTCCTGGGTTATCAAGCTCCCCTTTATGGAAGGCGAACTGCCGCTTCCCTTCTTCGTCCTTTGGATTTATCCTCGTCTTCATTGTTCTTTCCGAACTATTCTTTTGAAGAGCAATTCCTGGCATGGGCGGTTTTAGGTGGAATGCCGTATTACTTGAGAACTTTTAATGACCGGCAGAACATTTCTTCAAATATTAGCCAACATATCCTTGATTCCCAAACAGGGTCCCTTTTTAATGAACCTCGTTTGTTACTAATGGAAGAACTGCGCGAACCGCGTAACTATTTTTCCATTCTGCGGGCTATTGCCCAAGGGCGAACACGTTTGAATGAAATTACGATGTCATCTGGTGTTGGCGAAGCTACTTCCGTTGCGCGTTATCTTGATATTCTTCAACAAATGCGCTTGATCACCCGTCGTGTTCCGGCAACTGAAAACCAACCCGAAAAAAGTAAAAAAGGAATCTATCAAATTGATGACCATTTCCTGCGCTTTTGGTTTCGATATGTTCAACCGAACCAAAGTGCACTGGATCTTGGACTTGCTGACGCAATTATGAAGCAACGTATTCAGCCAGATCTGGACCATTTTATCTCCGCAGCATTTGAAGAAGCTGCACAAGCGTTCGTGGCAAAAATGGCGCAAGCTGGTGATTTATCCTTCCTCCCTGAACGGATTGGAAGTTGGTGGGATCGCGAGTCAGAAATTGATGTATTGGCAATCAGTCATTCTGAAAAGGCTGCACTTGTCGGGAAGTGTAAATGGTCTATCAACCAGGTCGGAATCAATATTTTGGAGGACTTGAAACAAAAAGCCCAAGTACTAATCAGAGATCACGGAATTCAAAGAATCGAGTATGCGATCTTTTCGCGTTCAGCTTTTACCTCTGCATTGGAAGAAAAAGCCAAGGCAGAGGGTATAGGCTTGTATTTAGTGAATTCATTAGTTACACAGGGCAAACGAGCTAATCCATAATTTATTCGACAATAGATTATGAATCCATTTACTTATACCTGAATTCATAATCAACCAGCGTCAAAGATTGAATTCACTATTGAAATCTTCAAGATTCTTTTACCAGACGACGCTGAGCATTCTCAACAATCATTAAATCGGAAAATCCTTCTTCAAGCCAGTGATGTTGCCCTTGCGGACATAATCCATCTCGACCGTGCTGCGTTCTTCCTTAATGGTCACAATCACGTCCGAGTTTTGCCAACGGCTCTGCTTGACTTCCACATTACCGTTGATTTCTTCAAAGACAACCTGGCAAATACGTTCGCCCGGGTACATACGAATTACTTGCGATTGAGTGTTGTTGCGCACCGGAATCAGGAGGTTGCCCTCATAACCGGCATCCACAATACCGGTCAGATCTATGGAAAGTCCGCGACGGTTGACTGATGATCGGGGGTAAAGAATTGCCATCAAATTATCAGGCAGCTTAATCCTTTCAAGAGTGGTCACCGCCACGTATTCCCCCGGAAGGATGTCGAACACCTGCCCCTCCTCCAATTCGATCAGAGTATGTCGCATGCTCTTGTGGTCAAAATCCAAATGATCGGTTTTTAACGCCACACGGCCTTCATTGGTAATCTCCCAGGCTTTCGGAACCAGAAAAGAAAACCCCAGGCGCAAATCCACAGAGTGCTGCTGGATTTGGAATTGATCAATTTTTGGGGTAAAAACTAATTCATCATTTTCAATTCGCTGCATGATTTGCTGGCTGGTTAAGATCATCGTTCGTCTCCCAATAAAGTAAATATGCGCAAGGCGTTTTTCTGATAGTTCTCTTTTTGAAGCAAGCTTACTGCTGTGCCCTGACCGGCTTGATATCCATCCGTCACAGCCATGAGCCAGTTTTCGATCTTGTCTACGGCGGGGGCTTTGTCCGTCGCAAGGTACACGTGGAAATCCCCCGCGGTGATGGTGACGGTGCCCAACGGACGGGAGGTTCTTCTGGCAGCCTCAGCCAGCCAGTAATAATCATGCAGAAAATCAAGCTGTACCCCCTGGCCGGCATCCAGTGAACGGTGAACGTGGAAAGAGCTCAACGGTTCACCCGCTTCGCCAGGCAGAAGTTGAAAGAACTGGTAAGGAGGAATGCCCAACAGCGGCTGCATGCGCTGGTCGAGGTCAGGATAGACAAAAGAGGCGGTCACCGCCCGGCGTGAACCGGGCACCTCGGCAATTTCAGTAATTACGCGATCCAATTGATCGATGCGCGATCTGCGGATGAAATCTTCAACGGTGGCAGGGTATTGCAGCCAGACAGACATGCGATTGCGTCCGATCCATTCCCAGACCGAAAGGATCACCTGTAAATGAACAAATTCTCCCGCCGCAGCCAGGTATTCAAAAAAGGCATCTTTTGTCCGTAAGAAATCAACCGGCAAGACTGCAAGTTTCTGGGTGGCATTAATCACCGCCATCACAGAACCCCAGCCGCCATCCCAAAAACGTGATCTCGCCGCGTAGCGATACGGAAAAAGATAGTCGTCCTTTTCAGCCAGCCTTTCGGGTGCGTTTTCCGGTTTCTTTTCGACAAACACCTGCTGGTAAAAATCAGCCTGTTTTCCAGACCAACTCCAGTGATTCTCGGCGGCGTTGGACGGATTCTGCCACACCAGGGTTAAGGATTCGACGGAATAGGTTTTCCCTCGTGAAGATTCACGCAACTGACCGTGTTTGACCACGTATTCATGGGCATCAGCAAGCAGGGTTTTAAGGTTGTGTCCGGAGAAAACAGGGGTGGATGTTGACATTCTAATTTTCCAATCTTATAACACCACAGGCAACCCTTTGATGGGAGTCTGCGGGTTGTATTGGGATTCAATCAATCTGACAATTTCATCAACCAGGCTTACATCGCCGTTTTCGGCACGTGCCAGCCAATCAGGCTGGGCAGACAATTCGATCTCGGTTTCCTGTCCGCTGCGCTGGATCAATTCGCGGGCGGCTTCATAATGCACATCGTAGATATGGGCGTTCGAAATGGAGTGAGAATAGATGCCCACACCCACTCCCAGGCGGGCAGCCAGAATGCGCTGCATCAGAGCAAACCCCGCCACGTCAAACGGGCAACCCACCACCATATCGTTGGATCGGAAGATGGTGTGAAAATGCAGCTTGCCGCCGATGATGTTGACCGTGAAGCTGATCGGGCAAGGCACATTCTTTTTGTGAAGGTCAGGGTTCAGCCCATCCTCAGCGGCATCCCAGGTGATCACCACTCCCTGCCTCGAACTGGGTTCCTTTTCAAGCAACCTGACCAGTTGGCCGATCTGATCCCTGCTAAAATAATAACGCCAACGAAAGCCGTAAGCGGAATTAACCACGCCGTTAATATTGGTAAAATCGTTCCAAATCTTGGTATATTGGTCAATAAACTCCACGGGTTTGCGGCTTCCCATCAAAAACCAGACCTGCTCAGCGGTAAAAATTCTCGGGGTGATCTTACGCAGACTCAACAACGGGAACCCACTTTGCACACTGAAATGAAGCCCAGGCAGTGCCTTGACTCTATGCCCGGTGCGCTCATTCACCTCTTCGATCCCGTCTTCAAGAATTTGGCGCAGACAATTGCGGTATAAATCATCAAAAGTCGTCATGAGTGCCACTCTTGAAGCCACTGTGAGAGCTGCGCAAGTGCATCGTTAAAATCTGAAAAACGAATCTCGGCAATCACCGCCGGGTTTCCACGCGCCATGCGTGAGACGACGGCGTTGTGTTCAAACAACAGCACCACGGGGATGTTTTTCTCGCGGGCAATCTCGATCTCCTGCCCGACACCAATGGAGGACATTCCCACATATGCCAATACCAGGTTGGACTGTTTGACGTTTTTGCGATCAATTGCATAGACCTCTTGCGGGGTCATATGGGCGTTTTTCACCGGGTCGGTATAAAGATGCGGAACGTAGGCATTGATGTGCTGCTCGGCGCAAACGCGTGCGATCTCTTCATAAAAATGCTTTAACTGATCGAGATGCTCAATGCCTGTCAGCGGACCTGAAACATAGATTTTTGTGGTCAAGACTGATCCTTTCCAGATACCGGTAAGTGAAGGTTCTCATTTTGGAAGAAACCGTTATAGGCGTGGGTTCCACCGTCAATTTCAAAAAAGACCAGTTGCAGCAAACGGGCATTCTGCTCAAGGCGCACCCCCATAGGGTTGTAAACTACCAGCAGGCTTTGACTGCGCCCGTGATAACCGGCATCCCATACGGCTGTCCCCACTGAGACCGCCATACGAAGGAGGCTGGACCGGGGTCGGCCAAGCGCCATCACATCCACTGGCAAGTGCACAATTTCGTTGAAGGTAACCAGGTACTGACCCTGTGGGAGATCAATCCAATGATTCGTGAATTCCAGCGGCTCCATTTCCGGAAGAACACGGTCCTTGCTGTCAAACCCAACCTGCCCACCTGACTTGAAAGCCTGGACACTGATCAAGCTGAGATCCACCCCATTAGGCTGAATCTGTTGTTCAGCATCCAAGAGCCCTTCAATTAGGGGAGGATCATTCTTGAGTAGTTCTCGAATACGCGACGCGGATAACACTGATCCCATTCACAACTCCACAATTAGGTAATAATTATCTCAGCGGATGGTTCTGCCGCCATCCACGACAAGCACATGACCGGTAATATACTCTTCTTTCATTAAATAAACCACCGCTCTGGCAACATCTTCCGGGGTGCCGAAGCGTTTGAGGGGAGTGTTCTTCTCGAGACGCCCCCATTTTTCGACATCAGCATTTTCAGGCATCAAAACGGGGCCGGGTAAGACGGCATTCACGCGAATATTAGGGGCAAGCGCCAACGCCATGGATTGAGTCAGCATGTGCAGCGCAGCTTTTGAAGCGCTGTGGTGCACGAAATATTTGGTTGGCACAACAGCAGACTCATCGAGGATATTCAGTATCGCTCCGCCTTTGCTTTCGCCATCCAGCATCAGCCTGGCTGCCGCCTGGCTCAAGAAGAAGGGACCGCGGGTGTTGATCGAGAGGGTATTGTCCCAAATCTCGGGGGTGACGTCCATTAAGGGGATCTCCTGCATGATCGACGCACAATTTACCAACCCATCCAGGCGGCCGAAGCGGTTCTTAATCTCCAGGATCACATTTTCGATCTGGTGAAGATCGGTTTGGTCGCAACGAATCGCCAAAGCTTCGACCTTCATTATGGAAATCTCGTTTTGGGTTTGAACGGCTTCTTCTGCTGAAGTATGATAGGTGAAACAGATCTCCGCACCCTCTCTGGCGAGGGTAAGGGCGATGGCTTTGCCCACACGATGTGCCCCACCGGTGACCAGCATTACTTTGCCATGCAGAGAATCCATGCCAACTCCTTCGAAAATCATCAAACAGATTGGCAATTTCCACGCCAACCTGTTTGATCACCCGTTTCAGGCGAGAATATCATCATGAAATTCAACCGAACATAAGTCCGCAGTTATTAGAACTCAATAGAGCAGGTGCCAGCCAGGCAAGCCAGTTCCTGGGCAGCCGTGGTCAAATCTTTTTCTTCATAATAATAAAGCTTCGAAAAATCAATGTTCGGGAAGCGGGCTGCCAGCCGATTATATTCCGCTTCGTCGATTTCTTCGTAAGGCATCTGGTTGAACAAGGAATCGTACGAAGGCAGGAAGGTCATGCCGCCGATCACATCCTGATGTTCCCAAACCCACTTGATAAGATCAATGATCTCATCCGGTTTATAGGTGATGGTCACGCTGGGGTTGTGTTCCGTCCAGTGCAGCTTGTTCTGCAGCCAATACTCACATTGCATTAAAGCCGGGCGTGATTCGCGCGTGATGGCGTTTTCAGGTGACTTGACCGGGAAATGTACGACCCAGGTGGTGGCATTCTCAATGGTCTGTCCGTTTTCAGGGCTCATGGGCACACCGGCATCCCGCAGCACCTTGAAAATTGGAGAATGCGTGCCCACGCGTACGTTGCGAACATAATAAGGCGCCCAACGTGGATGAATGCCGGGAGAACAATCCAGAAGTTGTGAAGAGTTGCCTGACGGTTTTACGGTAGTTACTGCGACTGATTGGTTAATACCCAACATGGCTGCGTATTGTTTATTGGTTTCAATAGCCACATCTCTTAAGCGTTCCTGAACATCGGGGTCTTGGGCAACAGGGCAGTCTAGCTGACCGTTGATATCAACGCCCAATAAACGTTCTTCTTCGCAGTTATGCCGCCACACATCCCGCAAACCGGGGAATTTGGTCGCCATGGATTGAATGGTTCCGATGATGGTAGCAAGCTCCACCTTATCTTTCAAAGTTTCATAGGTGTCGTCTGCCCGGGCTACTGCAATGCTGAGGTTGCAGAGTTCGTATGGGCGCAGCACAATCTCACCGCAGGGGTTGGTGCCAAAATCAACTTTTTTGCGTCTGGCCGGGGTGGTGTTATGAGCGGCACGGCGGCTGAAGATGCCGGGTTCTCCCCGACCTGAAAGGTGCATGTCCGCGATGATGTTGAAAATTTCCAGTTGAGTCAGCTTGCGATCCGGCCAGACCAGAGAATTGTTGGCATTCCATCTTTGACTGTTATCGCGTTCAAAATCGCCCGCTTTGCAGCGGCGCATTTCCACGTCATCAAAGTCAAACAAAGAAATCATGGCGGTACGGCGTACACCGCCAGAAACCGCCGCGTTACCCACCTCACACATGATGTCATGTGCATCAATCGGGCGGATAAACCCACCCTGCTGGGCTAATACGCGGGTACGTGTAAAATCAAGCATCTTCTTCAAAGGTTCAGGACCTGAAGCGCGTCCACCTTTGGTGCGTAAGGGAGCGCCAGCCGGTCGAATCTTGGAATAATCAAATTTCACATCATTGCCGTCAAACCAGGCTTGCAGACCGGCACGCAGCGCATCTGCCCAACCCTCGGCAGAATCTTCGATTTCAATAATAGGGACGGGACCACCTCTTTGACGATGTACACGCGGGAAGTTTTCAACATAGGTTTTTTCAACCGAAAAACCCACGCCGCAACCGCTCATTGAAATGACCAGTGCTTCAACGAAAGAATCAATGCTGTCCACGGGCAGATAAGAACAATTATAGATGGCGATGTTGTTGCGCCGGGCAGCGGGACCAGCCATTGCCAGAAGGCGCATCGAGGGCATGGAACGCATTTCAAGAATGCCCTGGCGGATGCGGGCATATGTTTCTTCTGGAAGTTTGTTCTCAGAAAGCTCCCGCAGATAGTCAACAGCGCGATCAACCGTCTCAAGCCAGGTCTCGCGATGGCCAAGCTCATAATTGAAGCGTGAATACTTGTCATAAAACTGGAATTTTTGAAGCTGGGTCGGAAAGTAAGAATCCGATTCTTCAAAGGATTGACGGATTTCTACGGGAACAGGTCTTGCCTGGCGCATTTTGGCGTGTTCAGCCCGATAAAGAATGTAATGCTTGGCGGCTGAAAATTCACCCAGCGCCTGCAAGGTCATTTCTACAATATCCTGAATGGATTCAACCGTGGGACGATCAAACTTGCTTGAAACCACATTGACCGCCTGTTTGGCGATCGCCTCAATGGGAATCACAGGCGTTTTACCGATGGTTTCGAAACAACGTCGCAAGGCGTTTTCTATTCGCTCAATATTAAATGGAACAACACGGCCATCTCTTTTTACAACCGTGCTGGGAACAACAACAACTTCCTGACCAAAAGGATCATCTTCATGCGTTGCTGGGTTACGCTTAACACTATCCGTTTTATGATCGACACTTGACATGATTTGACTCCTGCTGCAAATAATAATGAGCTGCTTGTTAATACACCACCATATATGGGGGGTATTTGCGTTCCCCCTCGTACATCTACGCCGTAATGTCAATATTAGCACAAATGGTCTGCCGATTCAAGTCACCTGGCGTGTTTTTAAGTTAAACTTTTTTGGGCATTTTCCGGGAGAAACTTCAGAAATCGTGGGGGGCAAAAAAAAAGAAAAACAAGCGTTAATCCCCTATATCCGGCATAGTGCAAGTTGAAAGCGGGTAAATATCCGATATTCCGAACCGGCACATATGGAGGGTTTTTTGTAGATTAAGAAACTTAAGAAAAAAGACGGTTACTGTTTGGTCCGGGTAATGCGAATGTTAAAGAATCTACAGTTAGATTTAGCTTAATCCCGAAATGAATCACCCTATTTATTGAATTCCAAAACCGGATACTCCATGATAAACTTCTCTCGTAATCACCCCCCCTATTCAGAGGTACTATGTGCGGAATTTTTGGCATCGTAACGGATAAAGAACAGGAATTGGGTCCAATCCTTATCGAGGCTGCCCGGCGTTTGACCTACCGCGGATATGATTCGGTAGGCGCCGCCACCATCAGCGGCAACCGCATTGACCTTCGCAAAGACAAGGGCCGTGTAGATGATGTGGCAGCGCAGTATGACATCGCGAAAATGACCGGCAGCCGCGGCATCACCCAATTGCGCTGGGCAACCTTTGGCGAACCCTCCCAGGTCAATTCACAACCCCACCTTGACTCAGATGGCGACATGGTGGGCGCCCACAACGGCAACGTAGTAAACAATGTGGAATTACGCAAGCAGTTCATGGCAGAGGGTTTGACCGTGCGCTCTGAAAACGACGGTGAATCCTGCGTGCATGCCGTCGAACGATACATCAACAAGGGGATGGGCTTCATCGAAGCTATCCGCAATGCTTACGAAGATTTGCAGGGTGACTATGCCTTTGTGGTTGGTCGCATCAATGACGACAAACTCTATGCGATTAAAAAAGGGTCAGGTCTGGTGGTGGGCATCGGTGAAGGGTTCACTTGCCTGTCTTCCGATCTACCTTCCATTTTGCCCCTTACCCGCAAGATCATCCGTCTTGAAGATGGAGAAATCATCACCCTGTCAGCCAATGAGGTAACGCTTCATTCCGTGAAAGACGGCGCCTTACTCGAACGAGAAGCTGAACTTATCACCGAAGAGATGAGCGCCGTGCAAAAAGGTGGATTCGCTCATTTCATGCTGAAAGAGATTCATGAACAACCTGAAGTTGCCCGTGAACTGCTGCACGTGTTGAAAGAGAACAAAGCCCTTCCCCAGATCGTTGAAAGCCTCAAGAAAGCAGACCATATTTTCCTGATCGGCTGCGGCACCAGTTACCACGCCTGCCAGGCAGCGAGCGTTTATTTCGCCCAACTGGCTGGCAAGGCTGCCATCCCTGTAGTGGCGACCCAATTCATCAGCCAATTTTTGCCGGCCGTAAACAGCCGCGACGTGGGCATCTTCGTCAGCCAGTCCGGTGAAACCAAGGACGTACTGAACGCCATCA
>CAYXWV010000020.1:37776-47941 GCA_964468875.1 uncultured Anaerolinea sp.
GTGGGCATCTTCGTCAGCCAGTCCGGTGAAACCAAGGACGTACTGAACGCCATCAACGCCTCGAAAGCCAGCGGAATGACCTGCTACGGCGTTTCGAACGTAATCGGTTCCACCCTCACCCGCGCTGTGACCAACTGGCTGCCCCTGTGCTGCGGATACGAGATCAGTGTGCCAGCCACCAAGACCTTTACCAACCAGATCGTAGCCTTTCTATATCTCGCCTACAGCCTGGCAGCCCTTGACCTGAAAGCACTCGACCAGCTTCCTGCGCTTATGGAAAAAACCATCAAACTTACTGCCCCACAGGTGGACACATTAACTCCATCAATCAATCAATGGAACGATCTCTACTGCCTGGGATACGGCGCCACTTACTCCATGGCTCTGGAAGGTGCTTTGAAGTTGAAAGAGATCACCTACGCGCACTGTGAGGGCATGCTTTCCACCGAGTTCAAACACGGACCGCTTTCCGCGGTCACCAAAGGCTTCCCGATCCTCTTTGTGGCGGGACCTGAGGACGTGCCCCTGATCGTCAGCGGTTTGAACGAGGTCACCTGCCGCGGCGGACGAGCCATTGCCATTGGCGAAGAAGATGACAGACTGAAAGCCAATGCCTCAGATGTAATCAACCTGCCCAAGTCAAACCCTGCCTTTTCTTCATTGCTGGCTGTTATTCCGCTGCAATTGCTTTCGTATCAAATGGCGGTTGCCCGCGGTTTTGACCCCGATTTTCCGCGCAATTTGAGCAAGACTCTAACTGTGGATTAGCTACTTGTTTTCAAAAAAAGGCTGCCAAGATTTAAAAACCTTGGCAGCCTTTCAGATATAAACTCACCATTATACCATCAGTAATTATGCCGTTCTGTTTCGTTTGGGCAGCGCTTTCTTCACCAGATCAATGATTGTGCTCACCCCCTGCGCCGCAGAATAACACCAGGGCGCTAAAAGGATCAGCGGGTACTGAGCCCATTTTGATCCCCAGAAGAACAACATCACCAGACCGATCACAATCCAGAGCAGAAATACTGGCTGGCGTTTCGCTAATCGCGGCAAACCAATCACAGCCAGCACGAAGATAAGACTGTCAATGCTGAACAAGATGGCATCGTAGGAATACGGGTCATGCAATGGACTGTACCCGGCAAAGGGAGCAAACAACCAGTTGATCGGCTGCCACCACGGATAGTGGGCACTGACCACATGGGCAGATGCCTGAAAATTCATGTGATAGGTCAGCGTTTTCATCAGCCGTTCAGCCGTGTGCACCCAAAGATAGGGGTTAAACAGGAAGAACATGGCAAATGAAAGAATTCCCCACCCAAAAAGAACAAGCAAGGTTCTCGCAGGCAGTTTTTTGGCGATCACAGCAACCAACCAATGCACGGCGATTGCCAGCCCGGCTACACAGTAAACGTACTTGGAAGCAGCAGTGGCACCCAAACAGACCGCCGAGAATGCCAACCAAAGCCAGGCTTTCTTGCTCTTCGCCGGGCTGGAAGTCATGTACTTGTAGAACATGCCGTATGCCACCACACAAAGTAAACTAGTGAACATGGGCAGCGCTTCAAGATAAAATTCGCTGGTATATTTGATTGCCAGTGTATTCACCGCCAGGAAAAACCCCGCCAACGGGTTGAGAATGGATAAGATTAAAACCGTCAGGCTGCCAAAACCTGTTGAAACCATGCGGCCCGCAGTGACGTATTCCACGGCTTGCTGCTGCTTCACCGGTTCACCATCAATCAAGTCGGATTGCTGTACTTTTTCAAGCGGAGCCTGGGTTAAGAGAGCCGCCCCATACACAATCTTGCTCAACGCGGGGTGTTCATAATTAGCGGTTTCCCACGCCAGCCAGTTAAACTGCCCGCTGCGAATGAAATTAGTATATTTGTTGGCAGCGATCAGATAAGTGGTCTCATCATGATCAATGTTCATGTGAAATGCCGAATAGGTGCGCAGCCCGAACGCCAATCCAAATGCCAACAGTGCGGCTGCAGCCAGCCATATTTTCTTCAAATTCTTCATTGATAAAAATCCAATTAATAAAAATATGGGGAAGATCCCCTTGAAAAGATCTTCCCCAGTATACCCCTTGTTGACAAAAAATGCGTTACTTGCTCAACGCGCGCGCCTGGTTCAGCATATCTTCCACAATCTCATCAGCAGGTTTGGGAAGTGCCTCGGCTGGGAAGAACATCAACACGCTCACCAGGGGCATGTCGCCAAACATATCCATGGTGTCCATTCCAATGGAGCTCTCGTTATCTCCGTTGGGGTCACCGTTGCCAAACGCCTTGCGTCCTTCCGCCTCAATTTGAGCGTAAAAACTCGAGAAAACCAGTTTGCCCGTCGGGTCAGCCAGCCACTCATTGATGGTCGATTCCATGTCGAGAATAAATGGAAGCTTCAGTGTGGATTCAAGCGTTACCGTCACGGTCTGCTTGATATCAGCAGAAGAAGCGCCAACCAACAGATCAAAATCGCCGTCTTCAGTGATCCATTGTTTGTATTCCGGATGATAGTAGGCAAATGATCTGAAATCCAGGGAAATGGTGACCGTTTTGGTCTCGCCAGGTTTAAGTTCCACCTTCTTGAAGCCTTTCAGTTCCTTTTCAGGCCTTACGAGGGTTGATTTTTGATCATGTACATAAACCTGGACAGTCTCTTTACCAGCCACCTTGCCGGTATTGGTCACGTCCACACTGACGGATACGCCTTCCACATCCTTGAAGGTTTTCTTTGAGACCTTGATGTTGGAATATTCAAAGGTGGTATAGCTCAACCCAAATCCGAAGGGGAACTGCACAGGGACTGTTTTATAGTCATAATAACGATAACCGATGAAAAGGCCTTCACCGTAATGCACCTTGCCGGCGCCGCCAGGCCAGTTGATATAGGCAGGTGTGTCTTCCAATTTGAGTGGGAAGGTCTCTGCAAGTTTACCGCTGGGGTTTATTTTTCCAAACAACACATCCGCAATCGCCACACCGCCAGCCTGTCCCATCATCCAGCCTTCAATCACTGCTGCCACGCCGTCAATCCAGTCACTCATCACCACGGGGGCGCCGTTGTTAAGCACCACCACCGTGTTGGGCTGAATGGCTGAAACTGCTTTAATCAAGGCTTCCTGATGTTCAGTGAGGTGAAGCGAGGTGCGGTCATATCCTTCTGACTCAATAGACGAAGGCAGGGCGATGTAAAGAACCGCGACATCAGCTTCTTTTGCCACACTGACAGATCGGTCAATCATCTGTTGGTTTAGCGACAAATCGGCAGGGTAACCCTCGGTATAAATCACTTCAGCCCGGCCAGCCTGGTTTTTTAGTTCATTAAATGGGACGGCAACTTTTGTTGGGTTAATGTGAGAACTGCCTCCGCCCTGGAAGTGCGCGTCGGCTGCCGAGCGTCCTATTACCGCAATCTGTTCACTACCCTTGAGGGGCAGCAAGCCATTGTTTTTTAGTAAGATTACACCCTCACCGGCGATCTTGTGCGCCAGCTCATGATGGGCGTCCACATCAAATGTGCCCGTCTTGGGGGTTTCTTTTGCCTTGAATACAATTTTGAGGATTCGCCGTACAGAATCATTGAGGGTTTCTTCACTCAATTCGCCAGCCTTAACCGCTTCGACCACTGCCTTGACCCGTTTCGGCTGCGGACCCGGCATTTCAAGGTCAAGACCACCTTTTAAGGATGCTACGCGATCGTGCACGGCTCCCCAGTCTGAGACAACCAATCCCTCGAATCCCCATTCGTTTTTTAAGATGTCTTTTAACAAGTAGGCATTTTCTGACCCATAGGTGCCATTGATCTTATTGTAAGAACACATCACCGTCCAGGGTTTAGCTTCCTTGACTGCCTTTTCAAAGGCAGGAAGATAAATTTCACGTAAGGTGCGTTCATCCACTTCAGCGCTGATGCTAAACCGCTGATACTCCTGGCTGTTAGCGGCATAGTGTTTCAGTGAAGTACCCACACCCTTGCTTTGAATGCCCTTGATCAGGTTGACTGCCATTTCACCAGCCAGGTAGGGATCTTCAGAGAAATATTCAAAATTGCGGCCGTTTAATGGAGAGCGCTTCATGTTAACCCCGGGACCGAGGAGAACATCCACGTTTAAAGCAATGCACTCCTCTGCCAGCGCTTCGCCCATGCTCTTGAGCAAATCTACATTCCAGGTCGACGCCAGACAGGAAGCGGTCGGAAAGCAAGTGGCAGGCAAGCTTTTTTGGGCGATGGCATGCACTTCTTTCACCTTGCGTACCCCGTGAGGTCCGTCTGAAACAAACATGGATGGAATGCCCAACCGTTCAACGGGTATGGTGGACCAAAAGCTTTCGCCTGTACAGAGAGCGGCTTTTTCTTCAAGAGTCATCTTGCTGATTAATGTTTCTACTTGTGCATTCATCGATTTATCCTTTAGCTGCGTGAAATATGAGCGTATGAATCGTAAACTGAACGGGTTAATAAGGCAGCTTGAGCCTTGGTTTGTGTCCAACCAGCGGGCAGGGGCGCAGAAATGGTCACGGTGCGCCCGGCAGGCAGGTCAAAATAATTATCGCTGAAGACCACATCGGCGCCTTCCAGTTCCACCTCCACAAGGCGGGCAAGTGATATTGAAGTCAAGTCGATAACAACCTGGTCTTGTACAACTTTCAATGATGCGTTGATCTCCGGAGCAGCCAGATCAAGGTGCTTGGTGGGTACAAAATAAGCTACCTGACGTTGCACCACTTCTCCGTTTTGAATCAACTCCGTCACGAAGGTTGCCTTGCGTCGCAATTCATCTGAGAGCAAATCAGAGAAGTCATTCTTGCTAACTTCTACCACACCAAATGGGCTCGCTTTGATAGAATCTTCACCCGATTTCAGCACCTTTCCGTCCAGGGTTTCCAATGACCAGCGCGCTGATCCCTGCCAGGGTTCCCGGCTTTCATTGGTCAGGTAAACATTCTGAGCATTGGGCAGGTCTTCAACCGAGAGAAGCAGAGGAGCGAAAAAGCGGCGGGCGGCGTAATGCAGAGCTTTCCAGCGGCCAAAGTAATCAATGCTCGACCACGAAGCCACCGGCCAGCAATCGTTCAACTGCCAGTAGATGATGCCCGAAACCCGGTCGGTGTGCCTGCGCCAGTGTTCCACGCCGTAGCGAATGCCTTCCGCCTGCAGGACAAGGCTAAGATAAACCAGGGATTCGAAATCTTTTGGCAGTCTGAAAGTATCCAGCATCTGAGAGACCATTAACTGGTTGCCGCTGTCGTTCTTCTGGTGACGCTCCATAATGTAGGAGGTCATATTCCAGTCTTCTTCTTCGGCATAAGTGCGGATGGTCGCCAGCGGAGGAAGCGCCTGGAAGCCGAACTCACTCATGAAACGCGGATACTGGCTTCGATAAGCGGTAAAAGGTTTACGACCATGCCACACATCCCAATAATGGGCGTCGCCCATTGATTGGCCGTTGGGGTCTTCAAAAGGAGTGCCCGAAGACGGCGAACTGGGCCAATAGGCATGGTCTGGGTCTTCTTCAGACACCCAAGCTGGCAGGGTATGATGGAAATATTGATCGTAAACCTCTTTGAACGGTTTCAATTCGGGCATTTTCCAGTTCCATTCGACCCAACCCCATTCCATCTCATTATTACCGCACCACAACGCAAGGCTGGCACGATGGCGCAACCGCCTGATGTTCTCTACCGCTTCAATATGCAGATTTTCTACAAATTCAGGATTGTCCAACGGATAGACGCTGCAAGCAAACACGAAATCCTGCCAGATGAGAATGCCGTAACGATCACAAAGATCGTAGAAACGTTCTTCCTCATAAAAACCGCCCCCCCACACACGCAGCATGTTCTGATGGGTCAATTCGGCGTCACGGATCAGACCTTCCATGTAGGCGTCTGAAATGCGGGTCGGGAAGGAATCCGCCGGAATCCAGTCAGATCCCTTGCAGAAAATCGGCTGCCCATTCACCACAAAGGTGAATGATTTTCCCCATTGATCAGGCTGTTGTCGTAACTCAATGGTCCGCAGCCCAATCTGGTAACCTTTGTTGTCAAACACCCTGTCCTTTTCAGACAGTTCAATTTCGACTTTGTAGAGCGGTTGTTCACCATACCCGTTGGGCCACCATAGTTGAGGATCAGGAATTTCGATGCGTAATTTAGTCTCAAGGGTTTGGGGAATGCCGCTTTCAGTTTGAAACAGCTTTCCGTCCGGAGAACTGATGGTCATCACAGCCTTGCACTGGGTATGCTGAAAGGATTCAACGGCTACACCTGCTTCAACAGTCACTTTGCCATTGTTATGCACCTGGCGTAGATGAACCTCTTCAATGCGTACACCATCATACCCTTCAAGACGGATATCTTTCCAGATGCCGATGGGAGGAAGCTGAGGACCCCAATCCCAGCCGAAATGGCAGGGTGCTTTGCGCAGATAAACCCCGCCAGGAATAGCTTGTGATACACCGGGTAAATTGCGTTCAGCCAGCATTTTGGCACCATACGCAACCGGTGAATCAAAGGAGATCAACAACTCATTGTCACCCTCTTTCAACAGGGATTTTACCTCCCAGCGGTACTGCCGGAACATATTGTTGGCTTTGCCCAGTTGGTTGCCATTCAGGCTGACGGAGGCAAGGGTGTCGAGGCCGTCGCACACCAAAAACACCTTGAGCGAATTATATAAGTCGCTATCGACTGAGAAAACATGGCGGTAATCCCAATCGTTTTCTGCCACCCAGGCGACCTTTTTCTCGTTATCTCCCACGAAAGGATCGGGGATTTTACCGAGTGTCAACAAATCGGTGTGGACGCCGCCAGGCACAACTGCCGGCTGCCAGGTTTTCTCATCTTTTTGCTTGAACTGCCAGTTTCCTGTGAGCGACTGATTTCTCATACGATTTATCCTCTATAAGATTATTTGCAACCGATTGCATTAGTTTGGTTAAAAAAAGGCTTATCGGTTACCCCATAAGCCTTAGTTTTGAATCAAATCACATTCCTGATAAGCACTCTTTTAGAAAATGTAGGCAAAACACAATATTACTTCTTGATATCAACGGTTGACAGGTCCCATTCTTCATGAATCTTGGGCACATCGTTGAGCAGACGCTGGGTGTAAGGCTCTTTGGGACGTAAAATCACCTCATCAGCCGAGCCGCTTTCAACAAACTTGCCGTGTTCCATGATGAATACTTTATCAGACACAAAGTAAGCCAGACCGATATCATGAGTAATGAAGATAATGGTCATCCCCGTATCATCACGCAGCTTGAGCAGCATATCCAAAATGGTGGCTCTGGAGCAGGCGTCAATCATTGAAGTAGGTTCGTCAGCCAAAAGGATCTTGGGTTTGAGCAGAAATATACGCGCGATCATCAAGCGCTGCATCTGACCGCCAGAAAGCTCGAAGGGATACTTGTTGGTCAGTTCGGCAAACTTAAGATTAACGAAACTGCAAGCCTCGGTCATCATTTCAATTTTCTTTTCGTAGGGCAGGTGCTTCCCGCCGCGCATGTTGATGCAGTCAAGGAAAAGAGAGTCAATCTTATTGAAAATATTATAAGAAGAGAAAGGATCCTGGAAAATAGCCTGAATGTTCTTCCAGTATTCCTGTTTCTTTTTCGTCGAACGGATATCTCGTTTTTCACCTTGGAAGTAGACGTCGCCTTCTGTAACACTGATTAACCCAAGCAGCATTTTGGCAAGTGTGGTTTTACCGCTGCCCGATTCACCCACAATGGAGACAACTTCACCTTCTTTGAAGTCAAAATCAACGTGATCCACGGCAACATTTCTGCTGCGGCCAAAACCAAATACTTTGGTCAGACCAACCCCTTTAAGACAAGACTTTTTCTCAGCCATTTTGATATACCTTTCTCAGGTGGTCTTCCTCAAAGATACATCGGTAACCCCGATTTCCATCAAGCTCGCGCCAGTCAATTTTGTGGTTCCGACATTCAGGGGTGACATATGGGCAGCGTTCTGCGAAACGGCAGCCTTCTGGGGGACGTTTCAGATTGGGAGGAGTGCCCGGAATTGCGGTCAACTTGGTGTCCTTCAACCCGCTTTCAGGTACGATGATGGAACCCATCAAACCTTTAGCATAGGGGTGAATTGGATCGAAGACAGTTTTTTCCGCAGGACCCTTTTCGACGATTTGGCCGGCATACATGACCATGATGTCATCGGTGACATTGTAAAGCAGGGGGAGTTCGTGCGTGATAAAGATCATCGCTTTCACATAACCCTTTTCCATCAGGTAGCGCAGCATCTTGATGACCATTTTTTGCGAGGTCACGTCCAATGCGCTGGAGGGCTCGTCTGCGATCAGGATTTTGGGTTCCAGAATAACCGAGGTAGCAATGACAGTTCGTTGTTTCATGCCACCGGATAATTCCACCGGGTAACGCTGTAAAACCTCAGATGGCAACCCCAGTGCCTCAAAACGTTCGCGTGCCAATTCACAGATTTCTTTTTTACTGAATTTAGGTTCGTGCGCATGAATCACATCTTCGATGAAGTTAATAATCTTCTGAGTGGGGTTCAGCGCGTTCATGGCAGCCTGGGGAATATAGGCAATTTCGGTACCTAAAATGGATTTTCGAACTGTATCCGGGTCCATCCCAGAAATGTTTCTACCATCGATGATGATTTCTCCGCTCGTGTAATGCAACGGAGAAAAATAATATCCCATCAGGCTGAGTGCCAGGGTTGATTTTCCACAGCCAGATTCACCGGCGATACCCAGTGATTTTCCTTCTTCTACTTTTAAAGAGACATGATCAACTGCGTAAACATCCTCTTTGAAGCGGGTGACATATTTTGTCGTTAGTTCGTTAACTTCGAGAATAACTTTTCCCATAATATCACCTAATCCCTCAACGCCGGATTGAACACCTGATCAAGACCGGTATTCATCAGATTCATCGAGAATGTAATCAGTGCGATCACCAGCAGCACCGGGAAGTATGCCCACCATTTGCCCAAAATTTGAGCCTGGTAAATCATCGCCCAATTCATCATCAGTCCCAGGGTGGGCACTTCGCTGGTTTTGGGTCCAAGACCCAAAATGGACAATGAAGCTTCTGCCAAAATCGCAGAGGAGATTTGCAGAATCAGAGCCATCACCACGTAAGAAGCAATGTATGGCAAAATGTCATGAGTAATGATGTAAAAGAGAGAGTGGCCAGACAGCTTGGAAAGGTTAACATGATCGCGGTTTCGCAGAGAAATCACCTGAGATCGCACAGCCCTGGTGGTCCACACCCAGGAGGTGAAACCAATCACGGTTGCCACCATCACTGCGCCGCGGTGCTCCTGACCAACACTATAAGAGACTAAAATCAATAAGACGATGCTCGGGATCACGGTAAAGAGGTTGGTGATGAACATAATGACGTCATCCACCCAGCCCCCAATGTAACCACCCAAAAGCCCAAACAACAACCCAATAAAGGTTGCAATCGAGCCTGCAATCAAACCAATCAGCAGTGAGATGCTGGTCGCCTTGACCAGTTTTGTTAAAACATCGCTGCCAAAGTTGTCTGTACCCAATGGCAGCACCTTTACGTTGGCAACCTCCTTGATATTGACATAATCAGTCTGGTTGATTTTTTTAGTTTGTTCCAGAACACCAGTATCAACATTCGGAGATGCGATAATTAAACCCGATGTGCTTAACAACCCATCCAGGTTTTTATCCAACCGCTGGAAGTAGCGCTGTTTGGCAAATGTCCAGCCAGAAAAACTCATGTTTGGATCATAGTTTGCGTTCCAGAGATCCAACAATTTCTCGGTGTCATTGATGTCAATTTGGTCTTCAGGGATTCCAAATGCCATCAGCCATTCTTTTACGTCAGCTCTTTCTTTTTCGCCAAGTTTATTGGCGATGCGGGTATCTTCAGCACCCGGGAGTTTTAAGATATAGGCTGGAGCGGAAACGACGCTATCGTAAGTGCTGACATAGGTGCCTGGCGGCATGAAACTTCCCTGACCAATGATTCCTAATGGATCATCCTTCACAATAATAGGATAGATAATCACAGTCAGAAGGATCGCAACAAGGATAAAGAAGCCAACCAGAAATTTTCCAGAACGAAAAACTTGTTGAAGAGTATGTTTCATAGTGACTTCCCTGCCTAATCTGCCTGCGCGGCTTTAAT
>CAYXWV010000021.1:0-46068 GCA_964468875.1 uncultured Anaerolinea sp.
AAAACAAAATTAGAACACTAGTTTTATATTACTCAGTCGTCTTTTGCAAACGAGAAATGCATCTGGATGATTACCCACCTGCCATCACGCTTTTCTAGACCTCCCGTCCAGCGGCAGTTATCCCATCCGGAGGGAGAGCCATTCCATTCATAATGATCATCCAGCATGGCTGACCACCAGGCACATTCACCCGACCGAGAAAAATGGATTTTCAACTCCCTGATGGAGTAATCTGTTGCCCGAAAAGAATCATTCATGAAGGTTTTCTCAGCCATTAATCTGAATGCTGAGAAACCTTTGATGGTGCTGCCCGAGTCAGGATGGAAGATGAAAAAGTTTTCGTCATTTGCCATGATTTCAAATAAGCGATTGATATCCTTGCTTTGTGCCCATCCGATGGCATCTTGAATGGTCTGCTTCACATCAAGAAGATCAAGTTCATTATTCATGTCTCCTCCTTTTCTTTATTATTTCACATGAAACAGTGAATTGATGATCAGAAAAAAAAACCAGGCACTCTCTCCTGGTTTGTGTGATTGTCTAAGAAAAGTATTCTTAATCTTCTGCAGGCGGTATCCACTTGGAACGTTCCAGCCAGCGGATGAGCAGCTCAATCGCCAAAAGACCAACCGCGATGAAAGCAGCCAGGGCGAAATTGAGCGCTCTGCCAAATTGCAGCCAGAGCATCACATCTGCGTAGGCGCCAAAGAACAGAGCTTCACGCACCAACACCATGCCGCTCGCCACCGGTTTGGAAGGAAACCGCCGGTGCAGGTAGTGAACCACCGGCAGTGCAGGTCCGCTGATCGCCATGGTCAACAAAAAGAACATCAGCCAACGTGGCCCAAGTGTCGGCACGGTCAAGAGGAACACCAACACCAATCCAATCCAGCCCACGCCGGCAAGGATCATGCCTGCCATGAGAACAAGCGAATAAGGAGGAAGTTGTTTTGAAGTGTCAACGGCTGGAGTATCCATGAACCCTCTTTAAATAAAAGCTTGACTAATTATATCAAGTTCAATGCAATTGGGCCTGCAATACCCGTGCCATTTTTTTAATCCCTCTTGACAAGGGTTGAGAAATGAGTACAATAATCGCATACTGGTTTGCACTACAAACTTGTTTACAAGGAGAAAAACATGGACGATCTTCAAAAATCAAAAATACGTTCCGTCAGCTATTGGTTCGTAGACGGTCTCCCAGAAATCGGAACCGGTTCGGTGATCACCCTGATGGGTGTGCTCTTCTACATTCTCACCCAGGTTCCACAAGGCTCCGCATGGGTCTGGATTATCGGTACCGGGCAGCCGATCATCATTCTTGGCGCATTGTTCATCGCTTCTCGGATCGTACGCTATTTCAAAGAAAGAATCACATTTCCACGAACGGGTTATGTCTCTTATCCCAAGCCGAAAGTCGACTCCAGAATCAAACGGGGACTGTTGGCAGCCGTTGTTGCCGCAAGTGTTTCTCTTTTGATTACCCTTCTCAGTGGAAAACTGGAACCCAGGTACGTACCGCTGTTCATTGATACGCTTTCATGCCTTGCCATTGTAACAGGTGGGTTTAATTACGGATTGAAGAGATTTTATGTTTTGGGAGTTGTTGCCCTGTTGACCGGGTTCGTTCTTTATCTTCTCAATCTTCCCCAGGAAATCAACAGTGCCTTGATCTTTATCTCTTTCGGTCTCTCCTTCATTATCTCTGGAGTGATTACCCTCAATCATTACTTAAACACGACCGAACCCGTTCTGCCGGAGGAACTGGAATGAGTACCGACCTTCAAGCCAGCCTGAGTGGTGTGGACCGCTTGCTGCACGAACCGGCACGCTTGATGATCGTCACCATTCTCTACCCTGTGGATCAGTCTGATTTTCTCTACCTGCTGCGCGAAACAGGCCTCACCAAGGGCAACCTGTCTGCTCATTTGATGAAACTTGAAGAAGCCAGATATATTGAGATCGAAAAGACCTTCCGCGGAAAGGTGCCCATGACCCTGATCAGGCTCTCCCAAACTGGCCGCGACGCCTTTATGGACTATCGTAAAAAATTAAAAGAAATCATGGAGCAGATCGCTCCGAAGGAATAAATAAATGAAACCATTTGCCATCTCTACACAAAAACTTTCACATCACTTCGGTGAACGTAACGCCTTGAAAGACATCAACCTTCAAATCCCAACCGGTGAGATCTTTGGCTACCTTGGCTCCAACGGCGCCGGAAAAACCACTACCATCCGCATTCTGCTGGGGCTGCTGGCAGCCAGTTCAGGTGAGGTGAACGTATTGGGGTTTGATCCGCGGTCACAGGCGGCAGAAATCCGCACCCGCTGCGGAGCGCTGCTGGAACACACCGGTCTTTATGAACGCCTGACCGCCTTTGAAAACCTTGATTTTTATGCCCGCATCTGGCGTCTCTCTGCTTCTGAACGCTCTCGACGTGTGCAGGAACTGCTTGAATCTATTGACTTGTGGGAGCGCCGCAACGAGGTGATTCTCGAATGGTCACGCGGGATGAAACAAAAGCTGGCAGTTGCCCGAGCCCTCGTTCACAAACCTGAACTGGTTTTTCTGGATGAACCGAGTGCAGGTCTTGATCCGCTGGCGGCTGTTGCCTTACGCGAAGACTTGCTGAGGTTGGTGAATCAAGAAAGGGTAACGGTCTTTTTAACCACCCATCATCTCGATGAAGCTGAAAAGATGTGCAGCCAGGTGGCTGTCTTGCACCAGGGTATTTTGTTGGCTTCGGGTACACCAGCTGAAATCCGCGCCCGCACCGGCAAGGACGAACTGGAAGAAGCTTTCCTCAGCCTTGTTAAAAACTATGAGAATTAATCACATTCCAAACTTGGATAATCAAGAAAGAGAAAGAAAATGATCAACGATATCATGACAGTTTTTCAAAAAGAATGGAAAGAAGTTTTCCAATCCCGCGGTCTTAAAGGTTACCTTTTCAACTGGATCATCATGGTGCTGCTTATTGGCGTGTACATGCCCATCACGGTGGGCGCGGAATGGTTCAAATCACCAATGATCTTGTTGTTGTGGTCCTGGCCTGGCTTGCAGCTAATTTCAGGCATCGTGGCAGATTCATTTGCCGGAGAAAAAGAACGCCACACTCTCGAAACCTTACTGTCTTCCCACCTGCCTGATACAAGTATTCTGTTGGGAAAATTGCTAAACGGACTGGTTTACGCGGGTACGCTTTTTCCAGCCGCGCTTTTGGTGGGTGCCGTGACCGTCAATCTGGCTCATCCGTCTGATGGAATCCAGTTTTACAATATCGGGATATTTTTTGAGATAATCGGTTTGCACTACCTTTGCCTGTTCTTGGTGGCAACCGTGGGAATGCTCATATCCATGCATTCCAATTCAGTCAGGTCAGCTTATCAAAAAATTGCCGTTGCCATCCTGGTGTTGGTTCTGGCACCTTCTTTGAGTGTGGGTTTACTATCCCCTGAATTGAAGAATGGACTCACGGCTTTCATCTCAAGACCTGAACTGGGAATTGGCGCACTGGCTGTCGGGGTTGCCCTGTTGGTCATTGATGTCATCCTCTTTATGATCTGTTTGGGCAACTTCAAACGTCCGCAGCTATTAGCAGCATAAAAAACAATATTTCCTGTTAGTCTTCATCAACCCAGAGGCGATATCGCCTCTGGGTTTTTAATTAATCGAAATGAGCCATTTTTATGGTAGAATTTTTTCCAATAAATATAGAATGACTTTCAGTTATTCAACTCATTCAGAGAGGTGGAGGGACCGGCCCTACGAAACCTCGACAACCACTCACCAGAGCAGGTGCCAATTCCGGCAGGGCGCGAAATATGATTTCCGTCTTGAGAGATGAGAGAGGAATCAGATCAAATGATCGTCTCTCTCAAATATGAGAGAGATTTTTTTATACAAGGTCACAGGGAGTCCACGATGAAAAGAACCTACACCAACCGAGCCTATCTGGATGCCATTCAAAACAAAATCATGGTATTCGACGGCGCAATGGGCACCAATTTGCAGCGGCAAAATCTCACTGCAGAACATTTCGGCGGTGAAAAAACAAACGGCTGCAATGACTACCTGGTGATCAGCTACCCTCAAGCAGTGGAAAACGTTCACCGCTGGTTTCTCGAATCCGGCGTGGATGTGATCGAAACCTGCACCTTCCGCTCGAACCGCCTCACTTTGGGTGAATACGGGCTGGGTGACCGGGTAAATGAAATCAACCAGGCCGCCGCCAGATTAGCCCGCAAGTGTGCCGACAGTTTCAGCACCTCCGAGCATCCCCGCTTTGTAGCAGGTTCCATTGGGCCCTCCGGCAAGCTCCCCTCCATGGATGACCCCGAACTATCCGACATCAGCGTGGATGAACTGCGCGCCATTTTCTGCGAACAGGCTGTTGGTCTGATTGAAGGCGGCGTAGATCTTATTCTGATTGAAACTTCCCAGGATATTTTGGAAGTCAAGACCACCATTTTAGGTGTCTACGAAGCCTTTGAAAAGACGGGCAAATACCTGCCCATCCAGACCCAGGTCACCCTTGACACCACCGGGCGAATGCTGCTTGGCACCGATATCACTGCCGTGCTGGCTATTCTTGAAAACATGAACATTGACGTGATCGGCCTGAACTGCTCCACAGGCCCTGATTTCATGCGTGAACCAATCCAGTATTTGGGTGAAAACTCACGGCTGCCGATTTCCTGCATCCCCAACGCGGGTCTGCCCCTCAATGTGGATGGACAGGCGGTTTATCCACTTGAGCCGGAACCATTTGCCGATACGTTGTATGAATTTGCAGAAAAACACGGTGTCAACGTGGTGGGCGGTTGCTGCGGCACTACCCCCGAACATCTCAAAAAACTGGTGGAAAAAGTCAAATCCATCAAACCAACCCCTCGTCCGGCGGCTGGCGCCCCCGTTCTTTCTTCCTCCATCCAGGCACAGCCCATGTTGCAGGAACCGCGCCCCTTCTTCATCGCGGAACGCCTCAATACCCAGGGCAGCCGCAATTTCAAGAAAATGGTGCTTGAAAACGACTACGACAGCATGCTCGGTCTCGCCCGCCAGCAAATGAAAAGCGGCGGCCACGCCCTTGATCTCTGTGTGGCACTCACGGAACGCGGCGATGAAGCCGGCACCATGTACAAACTGATCAAAAGTCTGGCGCCCATCATCAGGCTGCCGCTGGTGATTGACACCACCGAACTGGACGTCCTCGAAACCGCCCTCAAAAACACTCCAGGACGCTGCCTGATCAATTCGACCCATCTCGAAAGCGGACGTGAAAAAGCAGACAAGATCTTTGCCCTGGCTCGCAAGTACAACGCCGCAGTGATCGTTTTGACCATTGATGAAGTCGGCATGGCAAAAACCGCTGAACGAAAACTTGAAATCGCCAAACGCATCTATGACATCGCCGTCAACGAACACGGACTCAGACCAGAAGACCTGGTCTATGACGATCTTACCTTCACCCTTGCCACCGGCTCGGAAGAATTTGCCAATTCAGCCATTGAAACCCTCAAGGGTATCAAGCTGATCAAGGACGCCCTACCCGGTGTGCTGACCTCTCTGGGGGTCAGCAACGTGTCGTTTGGCTTGCAGCCAAACGCGCGCGCCATCATCAACAGCGTCATGCTTTACCATGCCGTTCAGGCAGGTCTCGATATGGCGATTGTCAACCCTGTCACCATTACCCCTTACGCTGAAATCTCTGAAGAACAGCGCAATCTTACCGAAGACCTGATCTTCAACCGCACCCCTGATGCTCTGCCAAAATTAATAGAATTTTTCCAGAATAGTGGACCCGCCACCGAAAAAGTGGATGTTCAGAAAGAAAAAATAAGCAAGATGAGCGCCACCGAGCGCTTACAGTGGAAAATCGTCCACCGCGAAAAAGAAGGTGTCGAAAAAGACGTGGATGATCTGCTGGCTGAAGCCTCCGTGGAACAAACCCGAAATGAACGCGCCGTTGAGATTTTGAATAAAATTCTGCTTCCGGCGATGAAAGAAGTAGGCGACAAATTTGGCGCGGGTGAATTGATTTTGCCTTTCGTGCTGCAATCTGCTGAAGTGATGAAAAAAACCGTTTCGTACCTCGAAAACTTCCTCGAACGGAAAGAAGGCTCATCCAAAGGCACCATGGTACTGGCAACAGTCTATGGTGATGTACATGACATTGGCAAAAACCTGGTCAAGACCATCCTCTCCAACAATGGCTATTCAGTGATCGATCTTGGAAAACAGGTTCCAGCCGAAACGATCATCTCAAAAGCGGTCGAAGTCAACGCAGACGCCATTGGTCTAAGTGCCCTATTGGTCAGCACCAGCAAACAAATGCCTCTCATCATCAACGAACTCCAGCGCCGCGGATTGACTATCCCGGTGTTGATTGGTGGTGCTGCGATCAACCAGCGCTTTGGAAGACGCATTCTGGTAACTGAGGATCAAACCATTTACGAACCGGGCGTCTTTTACTGCAAGGATGCTTTTGAGGGCCTTTCAACCATGGATGCCCTTTCAGATCCAGAATCCAGGAAGGCAATTCTTGAAAAGATCAAACGTGAATCCGAAATGGAATTTGATCGGGTAGCATCCGAAGCAAAACCTGAGTCCGATGCCACTACTTCCAATATCAAGCCTGCACCGGTCATTCCGGTTGCCCCACATTGGGGACCAAAAATCGTTCGCGACATGCCGCTTGAAATCATCTTTAAACACCTGGCGAAAAACGAACTTTTCCGCCTGTCTTGGGGAGCCAAGAACACTCACGGTGAAGAATGGAAAGCGCTCGAGAAGAAATACGAAAAACGTCTTGAGTGTATGATCCGCGAAGCCTTAACTGAAAAATGGCTGGTGCCACAGGCAGTCTATGGTTACTGGCCGGCACAATCAGACGGCAACCAGTTGATTATTTATGACCCAGCATTCGTTCAAGCTGGCAGCCCAAAAGAGTTAACCCGCTTTACCTTCCCCCGCCAATTAACCGGCGAACATATCTGCCTGGCGGATTATTTTTCCAGCGTTTCTTCCAATAAAATGGATGTAGTGGCTTTCCAGATTGTCACGGTGGGTCAGCTTGCCACAAACCGCTTTGACAAACTTCAGGCAGCCGCCAATTATACCGAAGCCTATTTCACCCACGGTCTGGCAGTGCAAACCGCAGAAGCCACCGCCGACTACCTGCACAACTTCATCCGCGGTGAACTCGGACTGGCAAAAGAACAAGGCAAACGCTATTCCTGGGGCTTCCCTGCCATCCCTGACACCGCCGATCACCGCCGGGTCTTCGACCTGCTGCCCGCCGAAAAGGAATTGGGAATGAGCCTCACGGCAGGCTTCCAGATGGTCCCCGAACAATCCACAGCGGCGATTATTTTGCACCACCCTGACGCCAAGTATTACAACATCGGTGAATCACGGGTAGATCAGTTATTGAAAGGCAGTTAATTCTTGTCCACTTCTGATACTATTTTGGATCGCTTCCGTAGCGGCAAACCGCTGCTTTCAGATGGCGCAATGGGCACCATGCTACACCAACGCGGAGTTAAAAGTGACGGATGCTTCGAAGCCCTGAATCTCAGCCAACCCGGATTGGTGGCTGACCTGCACCGCGAATACATCGAAGCCGGGTCACAGATCATCCAAACCAATACTTTTGGCGCCAACCGCTACAAACTAGCCCAGCACGGCATGGCTGATAAAACCATCGAGATCAACAAAGCCGGTGTGGAACTTGCCCGACGGGTGGTGTTGGCTTCTTTCAAAGATATTCTCATTGCCGGTGATGTCGGTCCTTTAGGCGTGCGCATGGCGCCCTTCGGGCGCGTACAGGCTGACGAAGCCCGTGCAGCTTTTGAGGAACAAATTGCCGCCCTGGCAGCGGTGGGTGCCGATCTGATCATCATCGAAACCATGACTGATTTGCACGAGATCATCGAAGCGGTCAAGGCATCTAAAAAAGTAGCCCCCGCGCTGCCGGTGGTGGCTTCAATGACTTTCACCCGTGACAACCGTACCCTTCTGGGCGATTCGCCTGCAAAGGTCGCCCGGCGCATTCACGAAAACGGTGCGGATGTTATTGGCATCAACTGTTCGGGTGGACCCAACCAACTGTTGAATATCCTCAGACAGATGAAAGAAGCCGTCCCGGATGGACTGTTTTCCGTGATGCCGAATGCCGGCTGGCCTGAACAGGTGGAAGGCCGCATTATGTATCCGGCTGGACCAGAATACTTTGGCGATTATGCGCTGTCATTCTGGCAGGCAGGCGCCTGCCTGATGGGCGGTTGCTGCGGCACCAACCCGGAACACATCAAAGCCATGGCGAAGAAACTGGAAGCTACACCCTCGATATCAGTCATCTCAGCAAAAACCACGATCAGTCAAAAAACGGGTGAAATCTCTGAAGAGGTTTTCCCACCCACAGAACTGGCAAAGAAACTCAAGGACGGCAAGTTCGTAGTTTCAGTGGAGATGGATCCTCCGCGCGGGTTATCTACAGCCAAGATGATAGCCGGTGCCAGCCTGCTGAACGAAGCGGGAGCGGATGTGATCAATATTGCCGACAGCCCGATGGCGCGCATGCGCATGAGCCCCTGGGCAGTATGCAGCCTCATCCAGCGCAAGGTCGGCATCGAAACCGTTCTGCACTTCCCCACCCGAGGACGCAACCTGCTGCGCGTACAGGGCGACTTGCTGGCTGCTCACGCCCTCGAAGTACGCAACATCTTCGTGGTGATGGGTGACCCCACTTCCATCGGAGATTACCCCGGCGCTAATGATAACTACGATCTTGTGCCGTCAGGCCTGATCAAGCTGATAAAACAGGAATTTAATTCCGGCATGGATCATGCCGGGTCGGATATCGGTCAACCCACCAACTTCTTTGTCGGTTGTGCTTTGAATCTCAACCCTCCCAACATGACAGATGAATTGAAGAACCTGCGTCGCAAATTAAAAGCAGGTGCTGATTTCATCCTCACCCAGCCGATCTACAACCCTGAACTTGTCAGTCGTTTCACGAAAGCCTACGAAGAAGCGGAAGATAGCAAACTGCCCATCCCGCTGCTGGCAGGCTTGCTGCCGCTGGCAAGCGCCCGGCACGCTGCTTTCTTGCAGCAGGAAGTTCCCGGCATTGACATTCCTGAAGAGGTCCATCGGCAAATGGTTGAAAGCGGCGATCAAGGCGCTAAAACTGGCATCCGCCTGACCAATGAACTCGTTGAGCAAATCAGAAACCAGGTACAGGGGGTGTACTTAATGCCTGCCTTTAGCCGATATGATCATGCCGCCGAGATTATCGAAAAGATCAAGGCAAAATCATGACAAGCTTCATCAATATTGGACTAAAATAATAAGATAGTAACCTAAATTTTATTGCAGCCGGGATCGCTGAATTGCGGTGCGGCTCATTATGGACTTCGATGAAAATATTGGTCATTTCAGATATTCATGGCAACTATACCGCTCTTGAAACTGTGCTGGCGTCAGCCGGAAAGGTTGACGCTGTTTGGTGTTTGGGAGACCTCGTTGGATACGGCCCTGACCCCAATGAATGTGTGGAACGGATTAAATCACTGACACGCCTTACCTGTATTAAAGGGAATCATGACGATGCCGTCATCTCAAGCCGCAATATTGATAAATTTAATGATGACGCTGAGCTTACCGTTCGATATACTCGAGACACGCTAAAACCTGAAAACATGAAATTTCTTCAAAAACTTCGTGAAAAAGTATTTAGCCAGACTGAAATTCTAGCCCACGGCAGCCCGCGTCATCCCATGTGGGAATATCTGGTGGAACCGGTTGTGGCAATGATGAATTTTTCTTATTTCAGCACGCAATTGGCATTTGTAGGTCACTCGCATCTGCCCATTTCCTTTACAATGGATGAAAATGGAGAAAAAGTCATTCGTACCATTCACGAGGGGAACAGCGAAATGAAATTGACTGGCAGAGCCATCCTCAACCCGGGTTCAGTTGGCCAACCCCGTGACCGCGACCCGCGCGCTTCTTATGCCATTTATGATCCAGAAGCATCCACTTGGAACATCTTCCGCGTCGAATACGATATCCCTGCCGTTCAAAAAAGAATCCTGGCTGCGGGTCTTCCTCAAAAAAACGCCCAAAGACTTGAAGCAGGTTGGTAATCGGGGGAACTTTCTTCCACATGCAGCGTCTTAGTGATGAATAAAACGCTATAATAAATTAAGCTTTACTGTGGAGGAGAAAATGAAACAAAAACGATTGCTAGTTGTTCTGGTTGGATTAATGCTCGTGTTGACTGCCTGCGCCAAAGCAGCCGCCACCCCAATGCCCACTTATTATGAAGAAAAAGCCTACGATAACGGATTCGCTGGAGCAGTGCCAGAATCCGCCGATCAGGCAATGGAATCACCCGCTGCCGCTCCGCAGGCAGACCGCGACGTTACCGCCGGCGGCACTGCCGCGTTCAAGCAAATGATCATCATGAATGCTGATCTTGGCATCGCCGTGGATGACCCCGGCTTGACCATGACCAACATCAGCAAGCTGGCAGAAGGCATGGGCGGGTTCACGGTTAGTTCCTATGTATATAAAACCCAGACCAGCAGCGGATTGGAAGTTCCTGAAGCCAACATCACCATCCGCGTCCCGGCAGCAAAATTAAACGAAGCCCTCGATAAAATCAAAGCCATGACTGGCGATGTCTCAAAATATACACTTTCAGAAAACATTTCCGGCCAGGATGTGACCCAGGAATACACTGACCTGCAATCCCGTCTTAAAAACTTGCAGGAAGCTGATGCGAAACTGACCGAATTATATGACGATGCGGTTAAGACTGAAGACGCCCTGGCGATCTATACTCAGAAAATGCAAGTGACCGAACAGATTGAAATCATCAAGGGTCAAATGCAATATTACGAACAGTCGTCAGACATGTCCGCCATCAGTGTGCGGATTGTTGCCAAAGAGACCATCGAACCGATCTCCGTCGCCGGTTGGCAGCCCAAGGGTGTCGCCCGCGATGCCCTGCAAGCTCTGATCAATTTCGGCAAAGGTCTTGTGGAATTCCTGATCTGGTTGATCATTCTGGTCGTGCCCATCTTGGCGTTGATCGGTGTGCCTGTTTACTTCATCGTTCGCGGCGTGACCAAACGTAACAAACAAAAAGCTTCAGCACGTGCAGAAGCTTTACGGCAAGCAATGGCAAACCAGCAGCCCCCTGATATCAAAAAGTAACATCGAGAAATAGAACACAAACACCGGAGTTTTCAATCCACTCCGGTGTTTTTTATCCATTCAGTTCTTTCCCAACCCGGGTCATTCCATGGCTATTTTCAAATGGGCAAAACCATCCACTATCACCGGAATCGTCAACATGCCATCGGCGCTGGTTTTCACCTCGACAGGTTTGCTGTTGACGAGAATAGTCTTTACTTTCGTTGGGATGAATAACTTAACCTGCCCGCTGGCTTTTCGCGGCAGTCTAAGTGTGATCTCGAGTTCTGAGCCAACCAATTTCCACTCAGCAATCTCTATCCCCTGAGAGATATGTAAATCAGACCCGAGATAGACAGGCTGTCCAGTTGAAGGCTTACGCCAGGCAGTCACCACGCAGCCGTGAGCCGGAACCTGTTCAGCGATAAACGAATCCTCTTCCTCCACCAGCACGGAAGACTCTCTCCAAAATTCACTCACCCAATATCGTCCACCAGGCAAAAGATATTCAGCAGCAGAAATTGAAAGATCAGCCGGTTGATCCTGCCAGTTGAACTTCGCCAGCACATGCCACTCGCCGGTTTCGTTTAACAAGTCAAGCCGCAGTTTGGCAGGCATACCCGAATCAAACCAGTCCATCACCCGTGCCCTTTCGCCAATCACCGGCAGCAGGCATTCCGCCAGGCGCCGGCGCTCTTCAGGCAGTTTCGGAAGATCATCTGAAATCAGCAGCGATCCGCCGGTCAGCGCGATCACGCTCGCCAGCGATTGAACTTCCTCCAGACTGAGATTTGTGTCCGGCCGGATCAACAGGCAGTCCGGGTCGTTGACCCACCAATGTTGATGCAGATTGGCGCGTGTGAGAATATTGCGGATCGAATTTCGTGCGCAGGGCATGGAAGGTTCGTTCATGATGAAAACGCCAATGCCATTGAATTTTGGCGCCCAATCACCGCTGACGTCCGCCCCGACACGCATGGCATCCACCAGTCCGAGCATGGCGCCAAAAGGCGCTCCGCAGCCCAGCAGTGTCACATCTGGTCCAACCGCCTCTCGGATGGCTTCCATGCCGCGGCGCAGCACCTGTGCCCGGGTGAGGGTTGGGTCGCAATATTGACACTCCACCGCCGCAGCGTATAAAAAGTCCAGCTTCAGATAGGGGTATCCCCACTCTGTGGATGCGGTTTTCACCACGCTGCAGGCATATTCCAGGGCTTCAGGAACGGTTAAATCAAGAGCTGTGGTTAACTTTCCCCACACAAACCCGCAGTCGACCGGTTTTCCGTTTGCCTTGCGCAGCACCCAATCGGGATGTTGTTTAATGATCTCGGCATCAGGATGCAGAATAAAGGGCGCCAGCCATAGGCCGGGCAGCAGCCCCTCATCATGGATTTCTTTCGCCAGGGGCGCGACCCCATGCGGAAATTCCGGTTTGAACGTGAACCAGTCTCCGATCTGACTTTCAAAACCGTCATCCACCTGTACCAGTTGAATCGGCAGGCTTTCCTGTTGGTCCACGATGGCTTTGAGATTGTCACGGATGATCGGCTCAGATATTTTGGTGTAGAAGTGATACCACGAACACCAGCCCACCGGCGATTCAGCCGGCACGCGGATGTGATTTTCACGGGCAGCGGCTTCCAGATACTGGTCGAGAGGATCGCGGTGATCGAGCAGCACCGGGTTGAAAACCGCCCAATCTGTGGTCATATTTTCCATCGGGTCTAACCGGGTATTGTCTCCATTTGCCCACATTCTCAGCAGGGTGTTTTCGCCAAAATTGGCATAGATGGAAGTGAAATGATTCAGTTGAGAGAGGCTGCCCAGCACAAATCCGCTGCGGGCGGCGCGGTCACCAACGACTGCAAATAAGTCACTTGAAAACTGCCCTGCCTTTTTGGGCAGCGGAGTTTCGCTGTTCTTGATCATGGGGTTTTGCAGCCCGCCCAATCGGCTGGCCTGCATTTTTTCATCGGCAGCATACCAGCGGCTGGGCGACCACGACTGCCATCCGTTGGAAAAGAAGCCCATTTCACCCGGGTTGACAGCTTTCGGCCATTTGACCGCTCCGCCTTTTGCCGGATCAACCACCATCAGATCAATCGAGTTCATAAAGACAGGTTGTTTGCCTTGATTAATCACTTCGGCTTTCCAGATCACCAGGGGATACTCCTGCACGATACCAAAGGTCAATTTGCAAGCCAGGCTGTCTTTGTTGGCATTTGCCCAGAAGGAGATCGTTTCAGTTTTGCCGTGTTCAGGCAGGTCAATCCATTCAGATTTTTCTTCACCGCCATCCCACTCATTTAAACAGATGGCAGCGGGTTTTCGGTTTTTGGTGTAAGATAAATAAATTTGAGCACCCAAAATGGCTGGCAGGGTCTGATCTGTTGGGATGATGCTGAATTTTCCGTTGATGGCATCCAAATCCAGTTGAAAAATGTTGTTTTTTATAATACCCATGATGCGCTCTCCTTCAATGCAGTATTTGAAGATAGTTGCTTCATTTTAACATTTCCTGATGAAAAGTGTTTTCCGGTGCTTGCAAAAAGACCGCCGCTGTAACATCGGTCTTTATCAAGGATAAAGGGATTTTTTGTGAACATATCGCAGTCTACAGACTTCACCAACTGGCAGGCAGTCACGTTGTCTGCATGTGATATTCTTATCAAACGATCAACCGGCTGATTCTTCTCCCCGTGATATAATCGCTCCATGCCCTCCATGGTTGCCATTGATATTGAAACCACCGGCCTCGACTCCAACAAGGATGCCATCATCGAGATCGGTGCGGTGCGCTTTTCTGGCCGCCGCGTTGAAGCCGAATGGTCCAAACTGATCAATCCCGGCCGGCCGATCGTCCCCTTCATCACCCAGCTCACCGGTATCACCAACGAGATGGTACGCAACGCGCCCCCCATCCAGGCTGTACTTCAGGAACTGGCAGATTTCGTCGGGGATGACCCCGTTGTGGGGCATAACGTCCGTTTCGATCTCGGATTCCTCCAAAAACAACGTATTCTAAAGTTTAATCAAGCCATTGATACCTATGAATTGGCTGCCGTGGTGCTGCCTTGCAGCAGCCGCTACAACCTCGGCACCCTTGGTTCCATGCTGGGCAGCATGATCCCCAATTCGCACCGTGCCTTGGATGACGCCAAACTTGCCCACGTGGTACTTTATGAACTCTACCAGAAACTGCTCGAACTTCCGATAGAGATTCTGGCGGAAACCGTGCGCATGAGCGAAACCCTCGAATGGGATGGCGCGCTGATGTTCCAGCAGGCGCTGCGCGAAAAAGGGCGCATGCCCATCGAAGCCAAAAAAGTCTATCAGGAGGACTACGGCGCGCTCTTTGGCGGAGCCGTGGCTTTGCCCCCTCTTATCCCAGTTGAAACCCCTGAACCTTTGGACCCCGATGAGATTGCCAGCAGCATCGAACACGGCGGACCTTTCGCCCATTATTTTGAAAATTTTGAGAGCCGCCCCCAGCAGATTGAGATGCTGCGAGCGGTCAGCAATGCCCTTTCTCACGGGCAGCACATCATGGTTGAAGCCGGCACCGGAACGGGCAAATCCTTTGCCTATCTCATCCCCGCCGTGGAATGGGCGCTCAAGAATTCGATGCGTGTGGTCATCTCAACCAACACCATCACCCTCCAAGACCAGTTGATCAAAAAAGACATCCCCGACCTGGCCGCCGCCCTTAAATCGGACGTGCGTGCCGTGGTCGTCAAAGGGCGCGGCAACTATCTCTGCCCCCGCCGCCTCGACGCGCTGCGCAAGAGCGGGCCCGAAAACGTGGACGAGTTGCGCGTGGTAGCCAAGATTTTAGTCTGGCTGCAGCAGGGCGGCAGCGGCGACCGCGGCGAGATTAATCTCAACGGGCAGAACGAACGCGACGTTTGGGCGCGTCTTTCTGCTGAAGATGAAGGCTGCAAGGCTGAGGTATGCATGAGCCGAACCGGCGGCGCCTGCCCGTTTTATAAGACCCATCAGGCTGCCCAATCCGCCCACATCCTGGTCGTCAATCACGCCCTGCTGCTGGCAGACATCATCACCGGCAGCCGTGTGCTCCCCGAATATAACTACCTGATCGTAGACGAAGCCCACCACCTTGAATCCGCATCAACCAACGCGCTTTCATTCAGGATCACCCAGATGGATTTCGTACGCATGCTGCGCGAGATCGGCAGCACCTCAAGCGGGTTGATCGGCAGGCTGCTCAATGTCTGTTCCCATGAGATGCAGCCGGCTGATTTTGCCGCCATGAACCAGGCAGCCCACAAAATCACCGATCTGCTCTTCAGGCTCGAAAACGATTTTTCTGACTTTGTGAAGTGCATGAGCCTGTTCATGGAAGAAATCCGCGAAGGTCAGCCTGTCAACAGTTACGGGCAGACCGTCCGCATTCAACGTGCCACTCGCACCCTGCCCTCCTGGTCTGAGGTGGAAATCGCCTGGGACAACACCGACGGCAGTGCCAACGCCGCCCTTGAATTGATCACCGATTTCCACAAAGCCGTCAGCGACACGGTCAAGAAACCCAGCGAAGACCTTGAGGATGTGCTGGGTTCACTGGCAAGCGTGAACCGCCGCCTTTATGAAGCAGAGCATTACCTTAACTCGCTGGTGATGAAGCCGGATGACAGCTACGTTTATTGGGTTGAAATTCTGCCCAATACCTACCGTCTGGTTCTGCAGGCTGCTCCGCTGCACATCGGCCCCATGATGGAACAATACCTGTGGCATGAGAAGGCATCGGTCATTCTCACCTCAGCCACCCTCACCACACACGGCGAATTTGACTACATCCGCAGCCGTCTGAACGCTGACGAAGCCGATGAACTGGTTCTTGGGTCGCCCTTTGATTTTGAAACCTCCACCCTGCTCTACATGGTGAATGACATCGCCGAACCCGGTGATGCCAACGCCTACCAGCGCGAGGTGGATGCCGCGATCATCCGTCTGGCAAAAGCCACCAATGGGCGCATGCTGGTGCTCTTCACCAGCTACGCGCAATTAAAGCGCACCTCGCAAACCATTTCCGGCGCACTGGCTGAAGCGGATATCCAGGTATATGAACAGGGTGAAGGTGCTTCAACCAACACCCTGCTTGAGAACTTCCGCGATGCGCCCAAAGCTGTGCTGCTCGGCACCCGCGCCTTCTGGGAAGGCGTGGACATTCCCGGCGAAGCGCTCTCCGTGTTGGTGATCACCAAGCTGCCCTTTGACGTGCCCTCCGACCCCATCATTGCCGCCCGTTCGGAAACCTTTGATGATGCTTTCAATGAATACAACCTGCCCGAAGCCATTTTGCGTTTCCGCCAGGGGTTTGGACGCCTCATCCGCACACAGTCAGACCGCGGCGTGGTGGTCATCCTCGACAAGCGTGTGCTCACCAAGAAATACGGCCGCCAGTTCATTGAAAGCCTGCCCACCTGCACCACCAAGGTGGCTTCAGTGGTTGACCTGCCCCGTGTGGCAGCCAAGTGGCTCGAATAGCATTTCATCCCTATTTGGATTATCATTATCGCATTTCTGTTTAGGAGCGAACCATGAAATATGTGATCGGCGTGATGCGCCCCAACTTTCTTTTCCTGGCTGTGGCATGCGTGTTTCTCGGCCTGGCAGCCGCCATTTTCGACGGTTTTGAGATCAGCGTATTGGCTGCCGTGCTGTGTTTCGTCGGCGGCGTGCTCGCTCACGGTGCGGTGAACGCCTTCAACGAATATGAAGACATCAAGAGCGGGCTTGATTTCCGCACCCAGCGCACCCCCTTCAGCGGCGGCAGCGGCACCATCGTACCCGTGCTTGAAAAGCTGCCCATCGCCCTGTGGACGGGCATCATCAGTTCAGTGATCTGCGTGGGGATCGGCGTTTACTTCTTCTTCACCCAGGGCTGGGAGATTCTGCTCATCGGCGCGTTGGGCCTTTTTGTCATCATCGTTTACACCCCCTGGCTAAATAAAATTCCGCTGTTGTGCCTGGTTGCGCCCGGTTTTGGCTTTGGCACCCTGATGGTGATTGGGACATATTTCTGCCTGACCAGTTCGATTTCACTGACAGTGGTGTATGCTTCGTTCATCCCCTTCTTTCTGGTCAGCAACCTGCTTCTCTTGAACCAGTTCCCCGACGTTGATGCAGACAAGACCGTAGGCCGCAGACATCTGCCCATCCTCATCGGGCGCAAAGCCAGCGCCGTGCTGTTTGCCGTTTTTGAATTGCTCACTTATATCGTGCTTGTCTCAGGGGTGGCTTTCAGCCTCTTTCCCGCGTGGAGTCTGCTTGGTTTGATCTCGCTGGTCTTTGCCGTCCCGGCAGCCGTCGGCGCGCTTAAAAACGCCGATAACCTGAAACAGTTGGGAGCCTCAATGGGTCAGAACGTGCTGCTCAACCTCATCACCCCCGTGCTGGTGGGCATTGGATTGATCATCGGGTAAGATCTGATCTATTTCTAATGGTGGGTTGAATGAAAACAATTCACCCCACCCAACAAAAGCTATTTTTTGGACAATTTTTGAAAGAAAGTCATCTTCGGTGGAGCTGATTGAATAACAATCTCAAGATTTCTTGTCAGAGTCTGAGTAAGGTCATCATTATGGATTTTTTTTGCTAATTTCAATGCCTGTGTAAATAATTTGATGGCTTTATCAGTTTCCCCAACTTGAAATACGAGAATGCCTGTGTTTTGTAAACATGCAATAAGATTTCCTAAATCACCTGCCTCTGCAAATAAATATGCCGCCTTATCTAATAAGTCCAAAGCGTCTATGACTTTTCCCTCTTGCAAATAATTTTTGGCCTCAGTCATTAAAACTACCCCTTTAAGGGAGCTATCTTCCATATCTTCTCCTTACTCTTTTCCAGAAATCTCACGTTCAAATACTTTTGGAAAATCATCAACAATTTCGATCATTCCCGATCTGTCCTTTGGAAAATTGAGCAGGCCACCCTGGGGCTCAAGGTAGTCCAGAACATCTTCATAGGCATATTCAGCACTTGCAAGGGTTGTATCCTCGACGCGCTGATTGGAAGCTTTTGTCCTTGCCTGAATTTCGAAAACATGAAACATATTGCTGAAGAGATGACCTTCTCGAGTCAACGGAAGTTGCTTAGAATTACAACTAGCCATTGCTTTTTCAGCTGTAAACATGGCATAAGCATTCATCGCTTCCCACATTTCTGCAAGGTATTTTTGTTGGCGAGGTTCAAACGGCGCAGTAAGTATGGAGTATTTGATATTGTCGCATATTCTTGATAGGCGAATTTCAGGATGAGGGTGAGGTTTCTTGTTATGGGCTACGGGATCCAAGAAAAATCCAGGGAACCAATAAATCAATATTTCCAGGGAAAACGCGATTCGGTACATGAAGCCTTCAAGATTAAATTCTATATCACTACCTGGCATCCCTTCGAGTTTGCCAACGGCTTCAAATCCAGATCGATTGAACCAGAATGGCCCAATTGTGTAGCAACCAATTTCCCTCAAAGCTGATTGCAAAATATCATACGCAATACGTCTTCCGGCATAATCATCGGCTATGTATTCCAAACCAAGCGAGTATGAGTTTTCATCACAATGACTTTCTTTCAGTTCGGACCACCGTAAATGCCCCTTAAGAACATGCGCAAGTTCATGCCAAAAACTGAACACTAAGGCAGGCACCATCAGGGTCTGAATATCAAATCTATGTTTAGTATCCAAGGGAGGATTTGACAGATAATGATCCAGATGTTTCCAACCGAGTTTTCTCGCTCCTGGGGCATTTAACAAATCATCAATTAACAAGGCTTTCTCTTGGATACGGACCCCATTCAATTTCGGTATGGAGAGTAACTCTTCAAGGCTATCTCTATCAAAGTGGGTTGTTTGTGAATATAACCCAAAAGCATTAGTCAGTGTAAGCTGGCGAAAAATTGCCCCCAATCGTTTGTACATACCCATGTTGATGATGATGATGTAATCATCTCCCACACAACTGCTCAACGGCATCAGTTCAGGCGAGTCTTGGAATGAAAATGTTAAGGTTTCCGGAAGTTGGCATTCTCTAAATAAACTTGATATTTCTGCAGCGACAAGATTGAAACCTGAATCAATTTGGGTGAGGCTTGGGTTAAGTGCAAGTTTCTGCAATTTTTCAGTGTGAATGGGTTTTTCCAATATGTATTTAAATTTTTCCAGATTATTCCCGATTGAAGATTTCTGATCAAACGATCTAATTGATCTCAAATTCACCGCCTCTGATAAATTTAATCAGCGTTTCGAGTATTTTCCTTTTTGCAGAGTCGCTGAAATACGGAATGGGTTCCACACGCGTTCCCCATAGCAAGGTTGGGTCGTTGGTCTCCCGGTCATAAGCTTTGCTCGGATTGAGGGCTGGCAGCATTTTCTCAAGTGCATTAGCCATGTTAATAGCATCCCCTGTTGTAACTCGCTGACCATCGTTGCTATCATATGTACCAGTCCATTTCCCATATTGCTTCTGCCATCGTGAAGGAGGTAAAGTTCCCTCCGGTTCCCAGCCTCCCTCAATGGCCAACGCATAAGCCCTGATCCAAGTAAACTGGCTGACTGAAACAGAATCTCCCTTTCGAATAAGATCATAGCCCATGACATTCCTCCGTTATGAATGTTTAAGAACTAGTCTCAGCACAATTAGCAATATTTTGTTTAGAAGAGAATCATGATGCAGGCAGTGAGTACGGCAACCAAGAACAGCACTACGCCGATTCTTGTCAGGATATATCTTTTATGGATAGTTTTCGTGCGAATGGATTCTATCTCCTCCATAATTTCAAGTGAAAAGCTTTCTCTTACAGGTAAATATCCCCTCGTAAAGACTAAAGCGGCGGCCAAAAAAAGAAGTATGGGAATGAGCAGATAAATCCTCTTGGATTCATCTAGGATAGTTTTATCAGGATTGCTGAAAGCGATGATCGAAATAAAGATGGGAATTGCGCTAAAACTAGTACTTATCATAAATTTACAATAATCTCGACCAACTGTTAAAGATTGTCCAATCAACTCTCTACCAATATCAAACAAGGTCTGATTTTGAGGCGTGACTTCACTGACACCCTCAACCTCGATCAACACCTTTTTTTCTTGTATATTGGCTTTTTCCATCATCAATTCACTTTATAATGCTGGTAGTACATCAACAGATGTAAGTGTTTCTTTCGCAGATACTGAAATTTTCAACTTAGCTTGGAAAGTGGTTCCAGTGGATGGACAATTAAACAAGCAGGTAATCTTCTTTACCTTTACCTCTTTGTTTACATCAGCTAAAAGCATGACTACCGTACGTTTAGTTAAAACCTGATAGGTATGCGTCCTTAAGCATATAGGACACTCCTGAATAACAACGGTCTCAATTATTTCGGACATCAGCTTCTCACTTAATAGATTTTAATCGAGAGCCAACAGTCTAATAAAGAAACTTGCTTATTTTCATTATAGCTCGACAAATATCAAATCTAGTTATGAATAAATTCTGTTTACAGGAGGGTTGTGTTTCACGATCTTTGTGCCCTCTTGTAGGGTCAACCCACCTATATATTTATTACTATTGGTTTGAATAGAAAAACGAATACGCAATTGTTAACAAATCATACTCATGACCCTAGGATCAACAATCACCCGGTTTTTTCCGGATCGCTTAGCCTTAAATAATGCGTCATCTGCTCGAATAAACGTTGAAATTAACGAGTCTCCCGAACAAAAACAAGTTACTCAAATGCTGACAGTCACTTTCATTTGGTTTAATATTTTCTTATAGTCTTGATCATTAACCAGTTTACATAACCTCTCAGCAAGTTTCTTCCCTTCAGAAAGGGTTGTATCAGGAAGAATAATGATAAATTCATCACCGCCATACCTTCCGATAAAATCTTTTTTTCGCATTGAAAGTGTACAAGTCCTTGCAATGGAGCGAAGAATTTCATCTCCTACATAATGGCCATTTTTATCATTGATCTGCTTAAAATTATCAATATCAACAACCAACTCTGATATCAGAGTTCTTTTCTTATTGTTTTTTTCTATTTCGATTTCTGCCTGTCGGACCAATTCTTTTCTTGATAACAAACCTGTCAGATGATCTATTTTTGCTTCCCGTTCGATTTCTAAATATTTTAGGGCATTTTCAATTGCCACAGCAACCTGGGCTGCAAACAACTCTGCATAATATTGATCTTTTGAAGAGAATCCATTTTCATGGTAGCAATCTAAATTTAATGTACCAATACCCCCATCCTTAGTCAGCAAAGGTATTACCATCCAGGACTTAATCTTAACATTGGGTGGATTTATAAACTCAGGGTATTCTTTTTCGACACTTCTCATGATTTGAGATTTTCGTTTATCAATAGCCTCAATATTGGGAGAACGTTTACCAGAAGAAAGAACCTTTTTGAATGAGATACCAATTACATCTTTTTCATCTTCGAATCCCTTTGCCGCCACCACTGAAAAACAATCATCTTCCATCAAGGAAATGCTTGCACTGTCAAAAGCAATTACACGCCCAACTTGCTCAAGAATTTCATTGAGTAATTCTGGTAATTCTATCTTCGAGAATAATGCAATTGATAATGAGTAAAAAGCATTTTTTAGAATGATTCCTTTTTCTTCTATAAAACTCGTTTGGTCCTCCTCAACAGTATCTGGAATCGAAAAGAACCAAATTCGTGTTTGTGATTCAGGAAGAGGGATTTGTTTTCTTGCAATTTGAGTCTGGAAAGACTTGTCCTTTCCATTGATCGTATAAGAGACAGTCTCGCTTACTCCTGAAAAATCATCTGCTTTATTAGGTTGAGAAGTTGAATGAAAAAATTCAGTGATTTGCTTTCCAAGCAATTCTTCATCCGTATCGTATCCCAATAACTTTAAAAAAGAATTTGTTACAAAAATAACACTTCTTTGGTCATCAGTTATACAAATTTTTTCTGAAATCACATCTCTAAAAATAGATAATAATGAGCAACTAAGCTGATCCATAGTGTTTAAATATCCCCAATTTTTATTCTTGATTCATAACTGTATTAGTCCTCAGTTGTTTTTTTATCAATGAACAGAAGAGTATACAGATCTGAAGTTCCCAATTAATTTATTCATAGTAAGAATCAAGAGGATTTTTCACTTGCTTTGAATGAGAATTTTGTTGATCGGTGAAACTAGCATTATTTATGGTTTTTCATTGCCCATCGCATTTTCCCCTCTCGCTCATTGTTATTAGATAAATTATACTCTTCTCAAACAAACCAGATCAAAACGAATATATTTATTAAAGGTTTCTAATTTTCATCTTTGCATTCATTCCACTCAATTTGTCCGGAATTCTAATCTACAACGGTTAACCATTGAGAGTCTGCTCATCCCTCCACAAATTAACACATTTCTGACAATACTTTCGAAAAACCATGAGACAATATCTTTGGAGGGAAGAATGGCAAGAATCTCAGATTTGATCAACCACTCACTGCGCTGGGAGCAGCCATCGACGTGGCGTCAGGAGTATCAACTCCGCAGCGCGGACCATATCGCCGGAAAACTCGAATTCGCCAGCTCATGGAAAGCTGTCGCCACGGCTACTAGTTCTGAGGGCGAGTGGACCTTTGACCGCCCCGGGTTCTGGCAGCGAAGGGCAATTGTTTATCTCAATAACCCTGACGCCCCGCTGGCGGTTTATCAATACAAAACCTGGAGCAACAATGGCTCCCTGACCCTGGCAGATGGCCGCGTTTTCCAAGCCAGCACCAACTTCTGGACTACGCGCTTCGTTATCCACGATGAAGCCATGCAGCCCGTTCTCAACCTGTTCAACATCCGCGGATTTATGCGCTCCTCGTGTGAGCTGCAAATCTCACCAACCGCCCGGGATCTTCCAGAGCTGCCCTGGCTGGTGCCCTTCTGCTGGTACCTGGTTATCATGTTAATAAGAGATGCCTCAACAACTGCTGCTGCTGCAACATGACAGAATTTATATGTTAAAAATGATAAAAAAAGTGTTAGGATATTCGTAATACCCAACATAAACCATGAATTTGACGGATGAGGGGTTTTACCTAAGAAAGGAAATCATGAAAACAAATCAAGTAATAAAAAGCTTGTTGTTGGCAGTCATTGCCGTATCGCTCGTTTTTTCCAACGCTGCCGCAGCAGCGGGACCAATCGATACTTCGGTCAATACGCCATCCTTGAGTTCCAAAAACGCTCAGGATACCTCGGCGCTGACCGAAGCACAACTGGCAGCCGCCGCAAACGTGCTCAACCTGACGGTGGATGAGCTGCGCGGATCGCTGCGCGAGGGTAAAACCTTTGAAGAGCTGTCAGCCAATGCCGGAGTAAACGTCAACCTGGTGTATGCCGCAATCAACAGGGCACGGGCTACCAAAACCGTCCCGATCCTCACCGATAAGCTGAACGATTCCCAAATGGCTGCTGTCGCCCGGGTGCTTAATCTCAAACCCGCCGAACTTTACGCCTCGCTTCTGGAAGGCAAAACTCTTGAGGAACTGGCAAAAGCCGCCGGTGTCGCCAACTGGCAGGTCAACTCTGCCATCCGCACCGCCAAGGCGACCCCAACCGTCCCCATTTCGACACACTCGCTGAATGACGCTCAGATGGCTGCCGTTGCCAAGGTGCTCAAAATCCAGCCTGAGGAACTCTATGCCTCACTATTGGAAGGTGACACTTTAGAAATGCTTGCCAAAGCTCACGGAGTGGAAACCTGGCAGGTAAACGCCGCCATCCGAACAGCCATAACTGCCACCCCCACGGTCGCAATTATGACCCACAAATTGACCGAAGGCCAATTATATGCCGTTGCCAAGGTGCTCAACCTCACCGGAGATCAACTGCGCTGGTCCCTTTTGGAAGGCAAAACCCTTGAAGAACTGGCAGCCGCAGAAGGTGTCGCCACATGGAAGGTGAACGCAGCCATCCGCACTGCCCCCGCCCGACGCGGCATCAGTGTTGCCGAAACCGCTCTGAGTGAAGACCAGTTGAAAGCGGTTGCCGTCATTTTGGGAGTGCCCGTGAGCACCTTGAAAGGTTCAATTAGAGAAGGCATCACCCTTGCCCAACTGGCAAAGAACAAGGGAATTGACGTTCAGATACTTTACGATGCTGTGAATCAAAACGCTAAATAAACAAAACATCACGCTTAACCAAAATACCGAACATGACTTTAAACCAACCATGTTCGGTATTTTACCGAATTAGAGAATGCTTATTTTTCTGTTCTCTTGGATGTCAAATAAATAATAAACATGAAGCACAAAATCAATGAACCAACCATTGCCCAAAGATTAAAATTTAATAACTCGGTGATTCTGGATCCACTGAAAACCCCATTGATATAGGTTTTCTCCCAAAATAACCCCCTGGATTCATATTTTACTGGATTAGCGATTCCGAAAAATGTTGTTCCCAATCCAAGACATAACACCAGAAACCAGGTATTGTTTTTGCGATCACTCGACAGACTATACATCGCAATTGCCAGAATAAAAAATAAGATAATCAGCCAGTTCATTGCCTGGGCAAGATTCACTCCAAGACGCACGAGAAAGAACCTCAAGCGAGGTGACACAGCCATGATCGGTATAAAATGATAAAGTGCATAAAGAATCGCTATCAAAATTGAGAAAACTCGCATCTTCTTATCCGGTTTTTGAGAAAAAGTCGAGATTGGAATGAAAATGCAAACGACCAAAAAGATGCCCCACTGGATAACATCCTGAATGAAATTCGCCACAAGGAAAAGTCGCAAGGAAGATTTTGACAACACTGAAATTAAAGCGGTGATTAAACTGACAAAACCAACAAGAACAATAATCCAATAAGGCAAAATTTTCTGAAAGATTTTCTTTCTTATTTCAACGACCAGAAAAACTATTGTCATCAAAGAAACCAAACAAAAAGCGAGCAGCAACCAGGGATCAAAACTAAACACTTTACCTTTGATCAGATTTGATGAAAAAAAAAGCGCCAGCAAGGGCAGAATCATCAACATGTAGAGATATGCATATCCCTTGGCAGTCTTTGGAAACAAAAACATTTGAATCCTCCTTGTTTATTGTTGGAACAAATTATAGAGGATTTCAACAATTTTGAAAAACAGAACACAGTAATCAGCTACTGAAAAATTGCCACGGGCATATAATGAGATTTTCTCAAATCTATTCCCTGACTAATTGAATAACAAATCATTTCACACCAGGCAACAGGATAATTCTTATAACTGATTATAATAATGACCAAAGAGTTACCTTATCGCCAGTCTAATACATTCAAAAATGGGAGGAAATCCAATGAAAGCAAAATCAGTTCAAGAAGCGATGGAATCCATCAATGAACACATCCAGTTTGTGAACAAGAATTATTCACTTTGGTATGTGGGCACATCGGATGATGCTGAACGTGATCTCTATAACGAATACGCACAAACCAACATTTTTTCGAATTATACATCCATCACATGTGAAGATATTTTTACAGCCAATGAGATTGCACAAAAACTTGTTTCTATGGGTTGTGTTCCTGATTCATTCTGCGATCGTGATGATGCCACCGATGTATATGGAAAACTCATTATCTAGCTTCCCTTCGCAAAGTGGATCATGTGACAGATTGACCCGATAGTTATTATGTTCTACAATCTACTTGCCAGACAAATTCTGGAATAAGAGGTCGAGAAATATGATCACTTTAGTAAAAGATATTCCCGTTTACTTTGAAATTCTTGGCTGCGGCAAGCCGATTCTGATGATCCATGGTTGGAGCCCCGACCACCGGCTTATGAAAGGCTGCATGGAATCTGTTTTTGAAGGCAAAGACGACCAGTGGCAGCGAATTTACTTCGATCTGCCCGGCATGGGGCAAACCCCCGGCATACCCTGGGTTGACGGCAGCGACGCCATGCTTGATTTTATACTGGCTTTCATTGACACTGTTCTGCCCGGTAAGAACTTCCTGGTGGCTGGCGAATCCTACGGTGGCTATCTCGCTCGCGGAATCATCCATCGCCGCCCCGAAAACGTGGACGGCATGCTGCTGATCTGCCCGGTTGCCGATCAGGATACCCGCCTTGAACATGCTCCCGCTTTTCAGGTGCTCGAAAAAGATGAAGCCTTTGTTGCAACCCTGACCGACGAAGAACGAGAATACTTCGGCGGGATCAATGTGATCCAGACCAGGCGCGTTTGGGAGATATTCAAAACAGATGTGCTGCCCGGGTTGAAGCTTGCCGATTACAGCTTCCTCGAGAAATATCTAAGCCAGCATGTGCCTTACTCTTTTAATGTAGATCAACTGTCTGCTCCCTTCATGAAACCCTCATTGATGGTGCAGGGAAGGCAGGATAACTGCGTGGGCTACCGCGACCAATGGGATCTGGTAGAAAACTTTCCGCGCGCCGCATTTGTGGTGCTCGATAAAGCCGGTCACAACCTGCAAATCGAACAGGAACCCCTCTTCCACGCCCTTGTGGGAGAATGGCTCGATCGGGTTTCGGCAGAAAACTAGGTACAATTTTTATGGCAGTGGAGATGCATAAATCCCCACTGCCCTTTTGCAATAGATCAACCTATGACCTTCTTGAGATCGAGGTGCCCATGAAACAATCCATCGTTCACATCGCTCTGGTGGTGAGAGATTACGACGAAGCCATCGAGTTTTATACCCAGAAACTGCACTTCACCCTGGTGGAAGACACCTATCAGCCCGCGCAAAATAAACGCTGGGTGGTGGTTGCCCCACCCAATTCTCAGGGTGCCACCCTGCTGCTTGCCAGAGCTTCCAAGCCAGAGCAGGAAACCTTCATTGGCAATCAAGCTGGCGGAAGGGTTTTTCTCTTCCTTAATTCAGATAACTTCTGGCGCGACTATAATGAGATGACCGCCAAGGGCATCAAGTTCATCCGCCCCCCCAAAGAAGAGAGCTACGGCATGGTGGCTGTTTTTGAAGACCTTTACGGTAACAAATGGGATCTGCTTCAACTCAACCCGGATCATCCATTGGCATATAGGTAAGGGTTCAATCATATTACTCTGAAATTTCTTACGTTAAACGCAAAAGGAAATCATGAAATCCATTGAGCTGGTTCCCATCGCAATCGTTCACAATTCCAGAAAAACCATGCAGGATGATCACTGGGGTGAAGTAACCTCAAGCATTGAACTTCTTGACCCGCTGACCGCCGAAGCTCTGGAAGACATCGAGACCTTTTCTCACCTTGAAGTGATTTACTATTTTGACCAGGCAGATGAACAGAAAGTGAACAGAAGCTCACGACGCCCGCGCGGCAATCTCGATTGGCCCAAAATCGGGATCTTTGCCCAACGCGGCAAGGACCGCCCCAATCACATCGGCGCCACGATTGTTGAGCTGATCAGCCATGAAGGCAGCCGCCTTTTGGTCCAGGGCCTCGACGCTCTGGACGGCACCCCCGTGCTGGACATCAAACCGGTGATGAAGGAGTTCCTGCCGCGAGGAGAAATCCGCTAGCCTGGTTGGTCAGCGGCGTTGATGAAGGATTATTGGGACTGAAAACACCCTTGTCAAAGAATTTTTGCCCATTTTTTTGACTTTTGCTTGCATTTGTGCTATTCTAGATTCTTGTAATTTTGAATCTTAAGAAAACAAGGATCAACTTCCATGCATCATGAGCGTGTTTCGGACAATGTTTATTGGTTTCAGAGCGAGGTATATGCACAGGTAACCGCTGGTGCCATCACGGGCCCCCAATGGGCAGTGGTGATTGACACGCTGGCACTGCCGGAAGAATCCATTGAGATGCGCAAGTTCATTGAAGAACAATTGGGTGTTCCGGTAAGATACGTCATCAATACCCATTACCACGCCGACCATTCCTGGGGCAACTGCTTTTTCCCCAGTGCTACGGTGATCGCCCATTCACTTGGACGAACCCTTTTAACTGAAAAAGGGAATACCTCTCTGGAATCCGCAAAGAAGCAAAACCCCATTTTCAAATCAGTGAAGCTGGTTGAACCGCACATGACCTTCAGTGAAGGCACCTTTTCACTCCGCGTCGGCAAAAAGACCCTGATTCTCTCGCCCATGCCGGGGCATTCCGCTGATTCAATATCCGTTTTAGTGGAAGAAGACCGCGTACTCTTTGCTGGCGACGCCTTCATGCCCATCCCCTACATGGTGGACGGCAACGAGGAAGAATTGTTGGCCAGCATCAAACGCATCGGCAAGATGGGGCTTGAGAACATCATCCAGGGGCACGGAGACATCATTCTGCGCGGTGAGATCGAAGAAGCTGTGCGTGAAAACGTGGCTTATATGACCACACTCAAGAAACTGGTAAAGGCTGCCGCAAAAAAACGCGAGCCGCTTGAAGCCCTGGCAGAAATTGACATCGAATCCTGCGGCAAAAGCCGGGTCAGCCTGACCGGTTTGGGCGTGGAACTGCATAAACGTAATGTGGCATACATATATCACCACCTGGGTGACGAAACCGAACCCTAATAATCTACTGAAAAATTAAAAATGCCCCGGTAATCGGGGCATTTTTAATTCAGCTTATAGAAATTAGCCAAGTTTCTTCTGAAAGTAAGCACGCAAGCCAACCGCCCTTTCGGTGCCTTCAGCCAGCCGTTTCAAATTTGGACGAAGCGCGTACATAACGATCACCAGTGTGGCAGCGCCATAGATCACGAACTGCCAGGGGCCAAACCCGGCCGCCGCTTGATAGCCAAACAGGATTAATGAGAAAAAGGCGATGCTGATGGTGGTTACCGAAGCGTAGCCAATGCCCACATAAACCAGCACAATCAGCGGCACAATGATCACCCAACTATAAGGCACAAGCGCAATGGCGCCGCCTAATGTCGTGGATCCGCCAGCCCCACCACGCAGAGTGAGCTTGCCCTCCGCGTTTTTTTCAATGAGGAAGATGGAGAAGATCTGCCCGACCACTGCCAGTATTACGGCGAATATCTTGACCCACATGTTATCGGGCATCATGACCGAGGCGATGTAACCAGCCAGCAGCCCTTTGCCCGCATCAAACAAGGCGGTTAACAACCCGGCAAAAAACCCGGCTGCACGCATCACGTTGGTGCCCCCCACCCTGCCGCTGCCAATATTGCGTACGTCTTTACCTTTAAATAATCGAACAATTACCCAGCCAATGGGGATGGAACCGATCAAATAGGATGCCACTAATATTAGAATGCCAGTAAAAACCATAAGAAATCTCCATTTTGGTTGTGTAATATACAACCCCTTCCCCCAAAAATGGATACTCCGTGATTTAGATCATTATGGCGATCGCGAAGAAGATGACCATCAGGATCACAGGCTCAATCCAGATGATGTTGGCAGGGCGTTTTTCTTCAATCGCGCCGGCAAGGTTGATCAATGCGTAGGTCAAACCGGTGAGGATGAGCCCAAATTGCAATGGACGAAGTGGCAGGTAAAAGAGCCCCGTGGCAATCTGCATCACCACCACGCTGATGCCGACCGTCCAGGCAAGCTGCCAGCCGCCCATTCTCAAGTGTAAAGTTTTGGCTGTGACAACCGCCACCGCCGGAATCACCGCAGCTAAAATCACATAGAGACGCAGCCCCGCCCCACGGACTGCAATGAGCAGCACGAGCAGCAGGGCGAAAGACATGGCGCTGAGGCTGACACGCGCGATCGGAAAGCGTACGTCCTGCATATCGACCGAGATATACTCGGCAATCATCACGCCGGTCAGGAATAACCCACCCAGGGCAAACACCACCCACCAGCTTGGGCTGACCTGAATGCTGTTAAGCGGCACACTGATCACGAGTGCTGTAAATGCCGGGATGAGCCAGTGATGAAATCTGCGGGCGCTGCCAATGCCGGGGTGCGCTCCGATCAACCAATCAGACCCCACCGCGGCGAGAACCCCCACGACCAGAGAGACGATGGTCATGAAGCTGAAGTTAATGGTCAACAGAAAGCCCGGCAGCTGCAGATCCAGCGACCTAGCGGGGAACTGGATAAAAGCCGTCAGAGAATAAGCCAGCAGGATGGTGGCAGTAATAACGCTTAAGTGGTCTATATTGGGAAGGTATTCTCGATCTTTCACAGTTTTATTTTACCTGAGGTCAGCGAAAAAAACATTTACTCGCCAAGGGCATATTCTTTCACAGAGCACACGAAGATCACTAAGAAAATCATCTTGCGGTTTCTTTTTGTGCTTTTCGATCTTTTTCGTGGTTTGTATTTTTTCTATCGCAGAGGCGCAGAGAAAACCTTTTGTTTTTTGTAATTTGGTGTTCTTTTGCTTTCCTTTTTAGAACAAATCATCCAAAAACGAGCTCTCGGAAGGCAGGCAGGGGGTCATTTATGGTAAAATTACTTTTTGTATGAAAAATCCAAATTCAACCCAAACAGCAACGCCTCCCAAACTGATACCGACACTGATCAAGGGATTCAATACCATTGCCAACCATTGGTATCTGATTTTCTTTCCAATCCTGCTGGATGTGCTCATCTGGCTTGGACCGAAATTGAAAGTGAAAAATCTGCTGGCTGATACCGTAGCTTTCTTCACGGAATACATGCAAAAGGTCAGCCCGCCTGAAATGATTGACACGGTCAACGCTTCGCAGCCTTTCTGGAATCAGCTTCTCGACCAGCTCAACCTGACCGCCACGTTGCGTACAATTCCGGTGGGTATCCCGAGTCTGATCGCCCGCGAACTGCCCATCACCTCTCCGCTGGGAAGCACCCAGATGATCGTTGAAATGCCCAACATCAACTGGGTATTCGCCGCCCTGGGGCTCTTCCTGTTGGTGGGCGTTCTGCTGGGCAGCCTCTACTTTCTGCTGATCTCAAGGGTGACCGCCCCGGCAAGCGATAGGTTGACATTCAAAGACATCCTTGCCAGTTATGGTCAGAGCCTGGTGATGTACTGCCTGCTGATCATCGTGCTGGCGATTATTTCCATCCCCATGACCATGGTGCTGGCGGTGCTGGCTTCCATCAGCTTCGGCATGGGTCAGATTTTCATCATGATGGCCTTGTTTGCCGTTTTATGGCTGATTATGCCGCTGGTGTTTTCGCCCCATGGCATTTTTGTGTTGAAACAAAAAGCCCTGCCCTCCATGCTCATTTCGGTGCGCCTGGTCAGGCTTTTTTTGCCCGGCACAGGCATGTTTATCTTCTTATGCCTGCTGATCAGCGAAGGCATGAACATGCTCTGGACGCTCCCGGAAGCCAATTCCTGGATGACCCTCATCGGCATCGGCGGACACGGCTTCGTCATCACCGGCTTGCTGGCTGCCAGTTTCATCTATTACCGCGACGGTCTGCGTTGGATGCAGGATAACCTGCAACGCATGGCTGCTGAAACAGCCAAACAACAGATCGAACAGCAACAACAAAATGGAGGTACCCCCCTTGAGTAACGATCCTTCTTCATACGGCGCGAAAGATATCCAGGTCCTTGAAGGACTTGAAGCCGTCCGCCGCCGCCCCGGCATGTACGTCGGCGGCACGGACCACAAAGCCCTGCACCACCTGGTTTACGAAGTGGTGGATAACGCCATTGACGAAGCCCTTGCCGGGGTCTGCAATCGGATCGAAGTCATCATCCATGCTGACAGTTCGGTTAGCGTCATTGACAACGGCCGCGGCATCCCCGTGGATATTCACCCTGAGAAGAAAAAATCTGCGCTCGAGGTGGTCTTGACCATCCTGCATGCCGGCGGCAAGTTCGGACATTCCGCTTACAAAGTTTCGGGGGGTTTGCACGGCGTGGGTGTTTCGGCGGTAAACGCCCTCTCCGAGTGGTGCGAAGCCCGCGTCTATAAAGACGGGCAGGTTTACTTCCAGCGATACCAGCGGGGTATCCCTGTTGAAGCCGTCAAGGTGATTGAAAAATGTGATCCCAAGAAAACCGGCACCAACATCACCTTCCTTTTTGACCGCGAGATTTTCAAGGAAGAAGGTATTGATTTCAAGTTTGATACCCTTGAAGCCCGGTTTCGGGAAATGGCATTCGTCACCCGCGGGGTGATGATCAAACTGATTGATGAACGCAGCCCTGAACGAGAGACCACCTTCCTTTTCGAGGGCGGTATCACTTCTTTCGTGCGGTACATGAACAAGAACCGCGAAGCCCTGCACCCGGTCTTCTACGTCGAAAAAGAGATTGAAAACATCGGCATTGAGATCGCGCTTCAATACACGGATGCCTACAGCGAAGCCGTTTATTCCTTTGCCAACACGATCAACACCATCGACGGCGGCACCCACATGACCGGCCTGCGCACGGCGGTGACCCGCGTGGTCAACGATTACGCCAAGCGCGCCAAGCTGCTCAAAGATACCGACCCCAACTTCAGCGGCGACGATACCCGCGAGGGTATGACCGCCATTGTCAGCATCAAGCATCCCGATCCGCAGTTTGAAAGCCAGACCAAGGTCAAGCTGATGAACCCCGAGGTGCAGACCTACGTGCAGCAGGTAGTCGGCGAAGCTTTCGGCACCTTTTTAGATGAGAACCCCTCCACCGCCAAGGCCATTGTGACCAAGTGTCTGACCTCCGCCCGCGCGCGCGACGCCGCCCGCAAAGCCCGCGACCTCGTCATCCGCAAGTCGGCGCTTGAAAGCCTGACCCTGCCCGGCAAACTGGCGGACTGCTCTGAACGCGACAGCACCAAGACTGAAATGTATATCGTGGAAGGGAACTCGGCAGGCGGCTCAGCCAAACAGGGCCGCGACCGCCACTTCCAGGCTGTTCTGCCCCTGCGCGGTAAGATTCTCAACACCGAACGCGCCCGGCTCGACAAGATTCTCGGCAATGAAGAGATCAAGTCAATGATCTCAGCTTTCGGCACCGGCGTTGGCGATAATTTCGACATCAAGAACCTGCGCTACGGACGCATCATCATCATGACAGATGCTGATGTTGACGGCAGCCACATCCGCACCCTGCTGCTGACATTCTTCTTCCGCTATATGCCTCAGCTTATTGATGACGGCCATATATACATCGCCCAGCCGCCGCTTTACCGCATCGCCCACCGCAACGTGGTGAAGTATGTGTATAACGACGCGGATAAGGATGCTTATCTGAAGGAACTCGGTGCGCAGGCTGAAAAAGCGGGTTTACAGCGCTATAAAGGTCTGGGTGAAATGAACCCACAGCAGCTGTGGGATACGACCATGAACCCCGAAACCCGCACCCTGCTGCAGGTCTCGGTGGAAGATGCCGCGGTTGCCGACCGGACCTTTGATATGCTGATGGGCTCGGCTGTGCCGCCCCGCACCCGCTTCATCACGACCCACGCGCACGCCGTGCGCAACCTGGATGTGTAAGGACATTCGAATTTTTTCAACCGCCCCATGCTGAACCGCCGGGGCGGTTTTTGTTTCAACAAGCTGACCCCCTCTTAAGTGGACCAGGTAAAAATATTCTAATTCCAAAAAGATTCGTTTCAAAAAACGCGAAATCGGAAACGAATCAAAAACGAATCAAATTGAGATTGTTTTTTGGGGTTTCTCGAGTTTTTTTGATTCATTCTTATGCACGAATCGCGGATTGACCCTGTTCATTTTTTAAGGTTCGAGCAATATCTGGTTTTGGTATGGGTGTCGTGTTGGGGGAATGTTGATAGGGTTAAAATAGTAGTTCTGTAGGATGGATTGAACCAAAATAATTCAATCCATCCTTACAAATAGGTGGGCTCACCCTCCAAGAGGGCACATAAATCGTGAAATCCAACCCACGTTACAACCAAGATGTAAATTATGCGGGCAACGACAACCAGCCACCATCTTTTTTAGGGCAGCTTGACAGGTGGAATCTCCGCCCTTTCCGCATCCAACTGGATGAAGATTTCACCATCAACGGGTTCGCCACCCGTGTGATCCAAATTAGCAGGGACGTGCAATTCCGCTTTCACCAGCGCGTTGGTCAGGTTGTCATACCAGAGCATACCCGTAACATATTGATCGATAATGAGCCCGTTTATTGTGAACCTGTTGGCCGAAAATCCTCCGAGACTTTCGCTCCCTGAATATTCCAGGCTGCCCTTTGGAAGTATATCCAGCCATAAGACGAACCCATCCAGGCTGTGCATCTGGTCTGAAAGCGAGGATGAATACTTCGAGGCGATTGGGTTCAGCCTCCAGTCTGGATTAGTTTCAGAAGGCATAAAGGCTTTCTCATCAATCACATAGACTTCATAGCTGGATACTGGTTTTGATACATTCAATCCGGGCGGCAGCTGCTCGGTGATGATTACCGGCATGTCATAACGGATATGCATGTTCCCATATGAGTCGATTTCAACGGCAATCGTTTTGAGGCTTTCATTTGGGCGCTGACTGGTCAGAGTGATGCGAACTGATCGAAGCAGGAGCAGGTCATTCAAGGGATCAGGCCGGGAAGTGATCGGGATAATTTGTTCAGTCTGAGTTGGCTTACTCTCTGGAACTAGCGAACTAGTTGGGATTGATTTGAGGGAGTTGAAGAATTTTGTCGGGGATAAGGAGATAAGCCTGCAGCTAATCAAGATTAACAGAACCAGACTGAAGAAAAGAAAGAGCAAGTATCTTGATCTCATTTCTTATCCTTTTGAAACCACTGGAAGGCGGAGTTGTATGGGTAATAAGGGAATTTTTATGTTCTTCCGTAGCTACAAGATGATCCCTGACGGGGTTCATCAGGAGCATCCTGCCGAAATATTATGTATTCTCGAAACTGTTTCCTTACTCTCCCCCAGGCAAGATACTTCTAATGATTCATCTGTATTGTAGCACGATGTGATTGGCGAATTTCAATGCACTATGATCGGTCAAGACACTCGCAGCCTGTTGGATTGCGCAAAGCTGCATCCACCCAAACCCCTGGGTGGATGCAACCTGACAAAGAACGAATCCGTCGGAGAAAACCAAATTATTTCTCTTTCTTATAGAGCGATAGAAGCTGAACGCAGATCACCGGAGTGCCAACCCCATAGCCTGCAACCGCGATAAACCATAACGGTTCAACCCCGCTAATGGGTCCCGACAGTCCCAACAGGCACAGGCCTCCGCAGATCAGGAGGGTAATTCTGATTGCCTTCATCTTTGACAGGTCAGCCGGAACAGCGCATGATGAAAAGATAAAAGCCAGCCCCATGAACAGCCCCCATGCCAGAGAATCATTGACTGAAAAACTTACCATGGTTTGTTCGATGGAAAGAACACTGCCAAAGTGGACGAGTGAAGTAATCACGGTGGTGCAAGCCATGAACACAACGGCGGCGGTTTTCCAGCTTTTAGTGCTGACCTCCACATTTTCAAAAATGGATAGTAAAACAAGAAGCATGATGGGAGCCGAAAGGATGATCAGCGCTTCCCAAACCTTTGACATCAGGGGTGTTTTAGTAAAAAAGTAACCGACAACGACCATGAAGTAAACCACAGCCAACACAATCCCTGAATATGCAACAATCTTCCTGGTTTTCAAACTCATTTCAATTCTCCCTTGTTTTATTCACTCCCAATCAGTTGCTTTTCGCATCCGGGGTGAAGTGATTGATTTAATTCAACAGGCAACTGAGCCGCGTCTTGCAGCAAAAAGCATGCCTTGGAGTCTATCCTGATAAAACGGGCTTTAGTATAGTATAAAAAAAGCGAATATTCGATTAATATTTTACAAAACAGCGTATCAGGGAGGTATTATTGGCAGATTGCAGAATCAAAGTATTAAAACGGCTGGTGGTGAGCGATGTGACAGAGAAGTATATGGGCTGCGCAGTCGGTCCCTGCCCGCTGCTCAGCGGCGGGCAGGAGTTCGTGGTCACCTCCCGGCTCGAAAAGCCGCAGGACTTTTGCGACTGGGCCTGGAACGACCTGCTAAGGTTCGTCACCGCCCTTTCACGCGGGGCAATTTTTCGCAGGATGTCTTTGAGGGCTGGATGAAAGACGATCAAAGCATGATCGCCTGCTGCACCGACGGCGTCCGTCCGGTCATATTCGAGATCAGGAGGGAGGAATTCCGGTGGTTTCAGTTTGCTTATCAAAACAAGTTAAGGCACTTTATGATCTGTTTCAACCATAAGCATTCAGGCAAATGCATCTTGACTTCCATATTAATTTAATGTAATCTAAATTTATTGTTCCAACAGAAACTAAAAATAGTTGGGGGCTCCGAAAGAGCAAACTCACAGTGATGTGAGCACGCAAAACTTGAGTCTCAGATTGAGATGGTCAGGTTGCCGAAAAGCCTCGCATGGATAGGGTTGCCATGTGATTTTTAGTTTTAACCCTGCACCTGCCGTTTCACCGCAGACATCCCAGATTAATCGAAAAACTGAATAGTCCGGTTTTACCAAAACATCAGGAGGCTGAGTTATGTTTACTATTCATTATTGGAATCGATGTTCCAAAGTTTTTGCGTTCATATTACGGACAATAACAATTATTTGTCTGGTGTTAACCAGCCTGTCACTTCAAGCCAACATTGCCAGCGCACAGCAAGATGACAGCCCTCTGCCCATCATAACAGTGATTGGGCCGTTGAGTGATTTTGCCAGCCCACAAGGTCAGCCCTCAGAGGCACAAAGTTACCTTGTATCGGCAACTGGCTTACTGTCGGATCTGATCATAACACCGTCAGCCGGCTTTGAAGTATCGCTGACACAAAACGGCGATTTTGTAGGAAGTTCCGAATCGCTGCAATTAATCGCCGATGCTGACGGGATATTAAATGAAATCGTGATTTACGTTCGCATGAACCCAGACGCCGCCGCGGTTTTTAGCGGTTCGATCAGGCATGAAAGCGGGGACGCGGAACCTGCGTTAATGGCGGTGAAGGGTTCAAGTGTGCCGATGATCATGGTGACAAGTGATCTTGCAGAATTTTCCGCACCGGTCGGCAGCCTTTCAGACTCGCAGACCTACCTTGTTTCTGGCATGAATCTGACCGATGAGATTGTCATCACTACCTCGGAACCTTTCGGTTTTCTGAAGGATGGCGAGTTGACGGCAACCATGAACATTGCGCCCATCGCCGGGGAGATCAAGAATTCACCTGTGGAGGTGGCATTCCAGAGCGAAACTATTGGAAGTTATAAAGGCAGTTTGATCCACACCAGCGCAAATGCCGATCCGGTGGAAATCCCCGTTACGGCAAGTGCTGAAGAATCTGCCCTTCTGACTCTGGAAGCAGCCAGGGATGACGGCCCGATCACGCTTGCCGCGACGACCATTTCGTTCACCGGTGAAGAACTTTTAGGGCGACCCACAGACACCTCAGTTACCGTCAACATCATCCCGGATTCGGCAATCGAATACCACTATGATTACGGCACAACCTCCGAGGGGTATACAGGTTCAACAGGCAACATCACCGCCACTGCAGGTCAACCCAGTGAGGTGGTCATCAGCGGGCTGACGGCGAATACCCGTTATTACTATCGCATGCAATATCACCTGCCCGGTGAGACCGACTGGGTGGATCGAACGGAACACTCGTTTATGACGCAACGAGCTGAAGGAAACAGTTTTTCATTTGCTGTGACCTCAGACAATCATGCCAACTTTAGCACAACCACCCAAAACACCATGACAAATATATTGAACGAACAACCAGATTTTTTGGTTGACCTCGGCGACACCTTCATGATTGATGGTTTGACGACGCAGACCGCGGTCAACAACAACTACCTGGCATATCGTAATCCGTTATTCTTTGACAAGATCGGAAGTTCAATTCCAATCTTTCTCGCCTCCGGGAATCACGAAGAAGAAGAGGGCTGGAATTTAGATGATGGCTTCAGCCTGGCTCAAGCGGACATTCAAGCGAGAAAATTATTCTTCCCAACGCCTATTACTGACGGTTTTTATTCCGGGAACACAGATCCATTGGCTGCCATCGATGAATCGGTATATGGCGACGAATTGCGTGAGGATTATTATGCCTGGACATGGGGCGATGCCCTGTTTGTTGTGATCGATCCATTCCAATACACGATGAACCTGCCCTACTCTCCTGGAATGGCGGGTGAAGGAACCGATGATTCGAAGACCGGAGACCAATGGAGTTGGACACTGGGCGCGCAGCAATTCCAATGGTTCAAACAAACGCTTCAAAACAGCGACGCTAAATATAAGTTCATTTTTTCTCATCAAATGCTGGGTGGAATTCCAGAAGAGAGCGTCTCAGGGGGAGCAGGTTATGTGCGCGGCGGAGCCGAAGCTGCTGAATATTTCGAGTGGGGCGGAAAAAACGCGGATGGAAGCGATGGGTTTGCAGCCCACCGGGATCCGGATGATTTTGGCACAACCCCGATTCATCAGTTGATGGTTGCCAACGGCGTTACAGCCTACTTCCACGGGCATGATCATCAATACGTCTATGAGAAAACAGCTGACGGCATCGTTTACCAGGAAGTTCCCTCGCCAGGTTGGACTGGAGGCGGTTTTAGTGGAATTTATTTTGAAGGTGATCATGGAACATACTCAACCATTAAAATCCTCCCCAACAATGGACATTTATTAGTAACCGTCACTGGCGAAAAAGCCACGGTGGATTATATCTCCGCCAGTTCGACTAGCGGGAGTGTAAATTATTCATATGATATCGAACCATCAACACCCGACACCACGCCTCCAGAGGTGACGATCAACCAGGCTTCAACCCAGGATGACCCCACCACCGGACCAACCGTCAATTTCGAGGTCAACTTCAGTGAATCTGTTTCTGACTTCGCTACAGGTGATGTAACCTTTGGTGGCACGGCTAGTCCGACAAACGCAGAGGTCACCGGCAGCGGAGCCACCTACAACGTGGCAGTCAGCGGCATGACCTCTTCAGGTATAGTCATAGCCGGCATTGATGAAGGTGTGGCTACAGACGCTTCCGGAAATGCCAATGAAGCCAGTACCAGCATTGACAACGAAGTGACCTTTGATGCCGGTGCAACCCTGTATGGAACAGTCACACAGGATGGTGCGACATCTTCAGGAACAATGGACGACACTTCTACCCTCAGCTTCAGCCACACCACCGGAACTGGTACTAACCGGTTAATGCTGGTGGGCGCTTCATGGAACCCTGGCTCTGCAACACCATCCATTTCTACAGTCACATTTACTTATGGCGATAAAGTATTGAATTTAAGCCAAAAAATAGTACAAGAAGTCACCGCTTCAAGTGGAAAACGATATTCAGCGATCTGGTACAGCGATGAAGAACCGCCGTTAAGTACGACCGGAACGGTGACAATCACATTTAGTGGAAGTGTTTCAAATGGAGCCATGGCTGGCGCAGCGAACTTCGCCGGGGTTGATCAAACGACGCCATTGGGGACGGCTGTTGGAGCATACAATAATTCAGGCAGCACCACGGCAACCGTCACTCTGACCGGGTTAACCGGTAATGAACTGGTATTTGATAACGTTTTTCATGGAGCCAGTAGTTCGTCTCAAACCCTAACAGCGGGAGCCGACCAGACGAGATTATGGTTCCCCGATTATGTCGCCAATATACGCGCTGCGGCAAGCATCGAACAAGCCACAAGCAGTTCGGTGACGATGAGCTGGACAGCAACAAGCTCAACCCCATGGACGATTGCCGCCGTGCCGATTAACCCCGCAGAGGTAACTTCGTATAATTTAGCTGTCGCGGTCAGCCCCGGCGGCAGTGGAACCACCAACCCAAGTGTTGGAACACATGAATACGCAGAAGGATCAGTGGTTAACATCACACCAACCCCAGCGCTTGGATATGCTTTTGACCATTGGGACGGAGACTGCACCGGATCTGGTACATGCCAGGTGACCATGGATGGTAACAAGAGTGTCACAGCTAACTTTACGGCCATCCCCACCTATACCCTGACAACGGCGGTCAGCCCAAGCGGCAGCGGAACAATCACCCCAGCGGCAGGTTCACATACCTACAATCAAAATGAAGTTGTCAGCGTCACTGCAGCCTATAATTCAGGCTACGAGTTTTCGCATTGGAGCGGCGCTTGCACCGGAAGCGGCACCTGCTCGGTCACCATGGATGCTGACAAGAGCGTCACTGCCAATTTTGTTGAAGTGGCAGAGGTCACACTGGATGGGGCATACAGTTCAGGAACTATGGACGATGCTGCCACGCTCAGCTTCAGCCACACCACCGGAACCGGTAATAACCGGTTGATGCTGGTGGGCGTTTCATGGAACAGCGGTAGTTCTACGGCTTCAATCACATCGGTCATTTTTACTTATGGCTCAGAAGAGATAAATCTGACACAAAAAATTGTTCAAGAGTCAGCCTCGAGCGCTGGGCGGTTTTCCGCGATCTGGTACAGCCCGACAGAACCACCACCTGGAACCACTGGAACAGTAACGATTACATTCAGTGCGAGTGTGACGAACGGTGCCATGGCTGGTGCGGCTAACTTCGCCGGGGTGAATCAAACGACTCCATTGGGGACGGCTGTGGGGGCGAACAGCAGTTCAACCGGGACCGCAGCAACCGTAACCTTAACCGGGTTAACCGGCAACGAACTGGTGTTTGATAATCTCTTCCAGGGTGCCGGTGACAGCGGGCAAACATTAACTGTCGGGGCAGGTCAGACACAATTATGGTACCCAGATTATGTTGCCAATATTCGTGCATCCGCGAGCATCGAACAAGCCACAAACAGTTCGGTGACCATGAGTTGGACTGCCAGCAGCGCAAGCGTCTGGGCAATTGCCGCTGTGCCGATCATCCCCGCGCCGGTGACCACAACCTATGACTTAACCATCGCGACGGATGGAAACGGAGCCACCACACCCACCGCGGGAACTCACACCTATGACGCTGGTGATATTGTCGATGTCACCGCGACACCCGGAACCGGTTATGAATTTGACCACTGGAGCGGAGACTGCTCCGGTTCGGGCTCCTGCCAGGTCACCATGGATGCTGACAAGAGTGTCACAGCCCATTTTGTGCTGATTAAACATACGCTGACCATTACAGTAGTTGGCAACGGTTCCACCACGCCCGCGTCTGGATCGCATGAATATGATTACGGAACAGAAGTCGATGTCACCCAATTGGCAGATTCGGGCAACGTCTTTTCCGGCTGGAGTGGAGATTGCACAGGTTCAGGCACATGCCATTTGGTGATGGATGAAGATAAAGCGGTAACGGCTACCTTCACGGAAACATCCGCACCAACTGTAACCATCAACCAGGCTGCAAGCCAGGCTGATCCGACCAATGCGTCTGAGATCAACTTCACCGTTGTCTTTAGTGAACCCGTAGCTGATTTTGAGACCGGTGATGTTATCTTTAGCGGCGCCGGAGCAACCACGGCAACCGTCACCGGAAGTGAAACAACCTACAATGTTGCCGTGAGCGGCATGACCAGTTCTGGCACAGTGACAGCCTCGATTGCCGCGGGCGTGGCGCATGATGGTGCTAACAATCCGAATATGGCGAGCACATCAACTGATAATAGTGTTGTATACGACATATCGGCTCCCGCAGCGACAATCGAACAGGCTGTGTCGCAAAATGATCCATCCAATGAAGCCGCCATTGATTTTACGGTTACTTTCAGTGAAGCAGTGGTTGATTTTGTTGGAAGCGATGTGTCTGTTTCAGGAACTACCGGTGCCAACCTGGCAACAGTGACCGGCAGCGGAGCAACCTATAACGTGGCAGTCAGTGGTATGACTAATGTTGGCAGCGTGATCATCACGATTCCAACAGACGTGGCGCATGACGCCGCCGGTAATGCCAACACAGCCACCACCAATGTTGATAATACTGTTCAATATGACAACGCAGCTCCAACGGTTACCATCAACCAGGCTGCGGGTCAGGCTGACCCGACCAATGCCTCTTCGATCAACTTCACGGTTGTATTCAGTGAAGCCGTGACTGATTTTGCCACCGGGGATGTTACCTTTAGCGGTGCCGGGGCAACGACAGCAACCGTCACAGGAGGTGGAACAACCTATAACGTGGCTGTCAGCGGAATGACCGGTTCAGGAACCATAACCGCAAGCCTGGCTGCAGGCGTGGCACATGATGCGGCAGGAAACGCGAGCACGGCAAGCACCACGGGCGATAATTCAGTTGCATATGATAGTGTTGCCCCAACGGTGAGCATCAACCAGGCATCAGGTCAGGCAGATCCGACCAATACTGGTCCAATCAACTACACGGTCATCTTCAGTGAGACGGTTACTGATTTCGCCACCGGAGATGTGAACCTTGGCGGTACTGCTGGAGCAACCACTGCCACCATCACAGGTGGAGGAACCACCTATAATGTGGCGGTAAGCGGCATGACCGGGTCTGGGACGGTGACAGCCACCGTGCCAGCAGGTGCAGCACACGACGCCGCGGGGAATTCCAGCGCGGCAAGCACCAGCTCTGACATCACCGTCACCTATGACGTGGTGAGCCCAACAGTGACCATCAACCAGGCAGCAGGGCAGGCTGACCCCACTGGAACAGCCCCAATCAACTTCACTGTGACGTATAGCGAATCAGTGACTGAATTTGTGGGAAGTGACGTAACACTAGGCGGCACCTCCAATGCATCTTCAGCAACGGTGACCGGCAGCGGAACAACCTACAATGTAGCTGTTAGCGGAATGACCACTTCCGGAACGGTGATCGCAAGCCTGGCGGCTGGCGTAGCTCACGACGCGGCCGGCAATTTAAGTGCTGTCAGCACCTATACAGATAATTCGGTCACCTACAATTACACGCCACCTGAAATTACCTTCACTGGAACTGAATTCTTGGGGCGTCCTGAAGCAAATTCCATTTCGATCAGCGCCGTTCCCGATGATGCCATTCAACTTTATTACGAATATGGAACGACCTCAGGTGATTATCCAAACTCCTCCTCAACGGTGAGCGCCGCGGCAGATGAATCCGTTGTAGTCACCTTGACCGGATTGACTGCCAACACCAAATACTACTACCGTATGCGCTACAGTCCGGATGGAGGTGCCAATTGGATTTCGCGTCCGGAACATACCTTTATGACCCAGAGAGCTGAAGGAAGCACCTACTCCTTTACGATTACTTCTGATGCGCATGTGGATATCATGCTGGGAAATGCAGCCAACTGGACAACAACCCTGAACGATATCGTCAATGATCAGGCCGATTTTGAAATTGATCTTGGAGACACTGTCGCCATGGATGACGGAACGAACAGCGTCGCCCTCGGAGATATCGCTGCAGCTGAGCAGGTGTATAAAGATACCCTGCCATTCTTTAACATCATCAGCGGCTCTTCTCCCCTCTTCATATTGGCTGGTAACCATGAACAACAGGAAGCCTGGCACTTACAAGGAACGCTCGCAAACAGCTTGCCGGTAATGGGCAAAAACGCCGAAAAGGAATTCTTCCTCAACCCCGTTCCGGATTCCTTCTATTCCGGAAATGAAACCACTTATCCATATCTTGCTGGAGACCAGTTAATCCAGGATTACTATGCCTGGACATGGGGAGATGCCTTGTTCGTGGTGATTAGTCCATTCTGGACCACAACGACTAAACCGTATACCACAACGGTCGGTGGCGGCGAGACGGATGCCACCGGATCTGGCGACAGGTGGGATTGGACATTGGGGTTGGAACAATTCAACTGGCTGAAATCAACCCTCGAGAACAGCGATGCCGAATATAAGTTTATTTTCGCCCATCAAATCGTCGGTGGAAACAGCCTGTCGAATCCTGATCAGGTAAACTATGGCCATGGCGGTGTGGATTCTGCCAATCTGGTTGAATGGGGCGGATACAATGTGGGAGGTACAACCTGGGGTTGGGATACAGAGCGACCGGGTTGGGGAACCAAACCCATTCATCAAATATTGGTGGACAATGGTGTAACCGCTTTCTTCCATGGTCACGACCATCAATACGGCTATGAAAAAATGGATGGTGTGGTTTATCAATCAGTGCCATCTGCCAGTTTCAGTAACAATTTTGGAATATACACCACTGGTGGAAACGACGGCAAAACAATTCGAGCTGCTTCAGGGTCAGGTCACTTACTGGTGACGGTAAGCCCATCACAAGCAGAGGTAAAATTCTTCCAGACTGGTTCGTCAACATCAACCTATACCTATAATATGACTCCGACGGTTTCAAACAATGCTCCAGTTCTAGGCGCCGTTGGGAATAAGACCGTTGCAGAATTAGCTACCCTGTCGTTCACCGCCACCGCCACGGATGACGGCTTACCAACTGGAAGTTCACTAGCCTACAGCCTGGCTGCCGGGACAACGGCAGTGCCATCCGGCGCGACGATCAACCCCACGAGTGGCGTCTTCAGTTGGACGCCCACTGAAGCTCAGGGCGCGGGAACGTATAACATCCAGGTATGCGTCAGTGATTCGGCGCTCTCAGATTGTGAAACGATCAACATCACGGTTTCAGAGGTAAATGTTGCCCCGGTACTCGCTGCCATTGGAAACAAGAGCGTGGCTGAACTGTCCGCATTGACCTTCACAGCCACCGCCACGGACGCCGACCAGCCCGCCAATGCCCTGACCTACAGTCTGGCGGCTGGAACAACGGCAGTGCCAACCGGCGCGAGCATCAACCCCGCGAGCGGTGCCTTCAGTTGGACGCCAACCGAAGCGCAAGGTGCGGGAACTTATAACATCCAGGTATGTGTGAGCGACGGAGCCGCGAATGACTGTGAAACGATCAACCTCACGGTCACGGAAGTCAACGCGGCTCCGGTAATCACCGAAGGAGCGACAGCTACGGTCGCGATGTCAACCAACGGAGCCCCGACCCCCTTCGCCCTGACGCTAAACGCCACGGACGCGGACTTACCCGCCAACTCCCTGACCTGGAGCATCCTGACCCAGGCATCTCACGGCTCGGCATCCGCTTCAGGAACGGGAGCCTCCAAAGCCATCGGCTATACCCCCGCTGTGGATTACACCGGAGCTGACAGCTTCGTGGTGCAAGTTTCTGACGGTTCTTTGACCGACACGATCACGGTCAACGTGAACATCACCACCACTATGTACACAGTCAGTGTAACGATCTCCGGGCTGGCAGATGTGACAGTCACCAGCGATCCGGCGGGAATCAGCTGCACCAACGGCGTCTGCAGCCACGACTTTGCCCACGGCACAGTGGTGACCCTGACTGCCACACCAACTTCAAGCTACTACCGGCTCAAGAATTGGTCTGGCGACTGCACCGGCAGCGGTACATGCAGCCTGACCGTCACCTCAGCTAAAGCGGTGACCGCCGAAGTGGAGACCTCGACCTTCGCGGACGTGCCGTTTGACTACACCGAAACAATCGGCCTTGTGAACTACAATTTCCATCCTTACATCCAGGCTCTTTATGACGGCGGGTTCACCTCTGGCTGCGGCACAAGCCCACTGCGTTACTGCCCGGCAAATGACTTGACCCGCGCTGAGGCAGCCGTGTTCATGCTGCGGGGATTGATGGGAACCACCTACGCTCCAGAAGTGCCAGATGATCCATACTTCACCGCCGATGATTACACCGGATCAGGATCATGGGCTCAAGCCTGGGTGGAAGCCATGTACTCTGAAGGCTTGTCAGCGGGCTGCGGCGTGGCAAACAGCTATTGCCCGTGGGTGCCGTTGGCACGAGACGAAGCCAGTGTGTTTGCATTACGTGTCAAAAATGGAAATGGTTGGTCTCCTTCAAGAACTCCGACAGGAATCTTTGCAGATGTGGATACCGGTTACTGGGGGGCAGCATGGGTTGAACAAGCCTACATCGACGGATTGCTGCCTGCATGCGGTTATGATGATGAGTTAGACAAACCAATCGCATGTGTTTCGAGCACAGTGAGCAGGGGGTTGGCAGCCTATATGATCGTGAAAGCCAAGGGTCTCGCCTTGCC
>CAYXWV010000022.1:0-43969 GCA_964468875.1 uncultured Anaerolinea sp.
TTGGTTATGGGATTAAATAAAGAGTGGCGAGGGTGGGACGTGTACTCCCTAGGAGTATTTGAACACACAATTTTGGTTATGGGATTAAATAAAGAGTGGCGAGGGTGGGATTTGAACCCACATCCAATGGCTTATGAGTCCACTGCTCCACCATTGAGCTACCTCGCCAACGGCTCAAATATTACTATAAGCCAACTGTTTTGTCAACGAAAACCGGTTTAAAAACCCAACCCTTTCTCTTTCATCGAGACAAAACAATTATGACCGATCACCAGATGATCGAGCACTTCCACATCGAGCAATTTGCCAGCCTGAATAGCTGCGCGAGTTAGAGCGACATCTTCAGGGCTCGGAGCCGGGTCGCCGCTGGGGTGGTTGTGTACCAGAATGATCCCCGCGGCACTGCGCTGCAAGGCTGCCCTGAATAGTTCACCCACCCTGACCATTGAAGCATTCAACGACCCCACGTAAATCTTCTCAATACCCATTTTCCGGTTGCGCGTGTCAAGCAAAATCACCCAAAGGTTTTCCTGCACCAATGCCTGCATTTCATAGCGCACCAACTCCGCCGCGTCTTCCGGTGAGCAGACCGCTGCACTCAGATCAGGGTTTTCTTTTTTCAGCCGGATGCCGAGCTCGATGGCTGCTTTAAGCTGTGCCGCTTTCGCCCGTCCGACGCCGTGGATATTGCATACCTGCGAGAAGCTGGCTTTCTGAATACCCACCAGTCCGCCCAATTCATCGAGAATTTTCTGGGCAAGCTGCACCGAATTTTGCCCTGTCACACCCACCCTGAGCAAGATTGCCAACAATTCGGCTTTGCTCAGTGCTTCAGGTCCGCTTTTTTCGAGCCGTTCACGCGGTCGTTCATCAATCAACAGATCTGTGATGCGGTACGCCGCCGGGTTTTCTCTCACCATTTCACCCTCCTGATCTGGCAAATAACGAATTCCTACAATCTTTTCAGTATAGCATGCTCTTGTCTTCAAACCCGGCATATTTCATCTGACAGCATCCATGCTATAATTTCTTGATGAGAGAGCACAATGAATATTGATCCAGCCGCGCTAAAACAAATTACACTCATCGGAACCGGTGTTGCTATTGCATTTCTTGCCGCGTTGTGGTTAAGCCTGATTTTTTGGGCTCTTCGCGATATCCGCACCCGTACGCGTGATCCTTTGCTGCGAACAATAACAGTAATTGTGGTTGCAGTACTGTTCTTGCCAGGCATATTGATCTACCTGATTCTGCGTCCTTCTCAAACACTTGAAGAAGAGTATCAACACGCACTCGAAGAAGAAGCTCTTCTGCAGACCATCGAAGACTCCACGGTCTGCCCAGCTTGCAGCCGGCGCGTAAATGCCGAATGGTTGGTTTGTCCCAATTGCCACACCAGGCTCAAGAAAAAGTGTGAACATTGCGGAAAAACACTCGAATTGCCCTGGAACTTATGCCCTTATTGTGAAACTCCGATTTCGGGGGTCCGCGCCGAATCTCCGGTACAAACTGTATCTCCTGAAGTCATTCATGATACCCTTCTCGACGATGAAGACTTTTTATCTCATCCATAAATTGGAATCCAAACCTTCATGTTAGAGAATTCTCTCCTGGAACCTGTTGATTACTTGCTGATCGGTCATGTCACTCAAGACATTACTCCACAAGGGCCTGTTTTAGGTGGCACAGTCTCATATGCCGCCTTGACCGCCAGAGCACTTGGGATGCGCGTGGGCGTCATTACCTCTTGCCGATCTGACCTGGATTTATCAATCTTCAACGGAATCACTACCGTTCGGAAAAACGCCGCCGAGAACTCAACCTTTATCAATGAGCAAACTCCTAATGGCCGTGTACAACATATCCTTGGTATTGCAGAAACCCTGACATTGGCAGACATCCCCGCAGCCTGGCAAAACACACCGATTGTTCACTTGGGACCCATTCTTCATGAAATCTCTTCAGAGATAGCAAGTTCATTTTCAAAAAGTATTCTCTGTATTACCCCACAAGGTTGTATGCGGTCATGGAACTCAGATGGGTTGATTTCTTATCAACCATGGCAAAATGCTTCAAAAATTCTCGATCACACCCTCATCGCTGTCATGAGCATAGAAGATGTTCATGGAGATGAAGATATTGTTACAGATTTCGCGGCTCAATTGCCGATTCTAGTAGTCACCGAAGGAGCCGCCGGAGCCCGGGTTTACTGGAACGGTGATATACGCACATTCCGCCCACCCATGGTAAATGAGGTCGACCCGGTAGGTGCAGGCGACATCTTCGCCACCTCGTTCTTTGTACGATATAAAGCAACCCGTGACCCCTGGGAATCTGCCAGGTTTGCAACGCTTTTGGCAGCCAATTCGGTTACTCGCAAATCACTAAATGGTGTGCCAACCTCTGATGAAGTAAGTCAATTTAATACAGAAATCATTGAGTATAAAACCCTATGACAAAAATTTACACATTGGTAAACCAAAAAGGCGGGGTCGGAAAAACCACCACAGCCATCAATCTTGGTGCATATCTTGGGCAATTTGGTCAACGTGTTTTATTGATAGACCTTGATGCCCAGGCGAATGCCACCTCTTCATTAGGCATAGATAAATACGCCGTCAAAAAGGGTACATATGAGGTGATGATTGGTTCAGAACCCATCCTGCCCAATATATTACTGAACCCTAAATTGAAGTTGTCACTATTGCCTTCTTCACCGGCTCTTGCTGGCGCAGAAGTGGAATTGATCGAACTGCAAAAACGCGAGTTTAAACTTCGTGAAGCGATTGCCCCAATCATTGATCGTTATGATTACATCCTGATTGATTGTCCTCCTTCACTGAGCTTGCTAACAGTTAATGGGTTGATGGCAGCCAGGGATGGCGTGATCATTCCTGTTCAATGTGAATACCTTGCGCTTGAAGGTGTTGGCCAACTTACTCAAACCCTGAATCGCATCCGCACTTCGCTCTATCCTGAAATGAAAGTAAGAGGGGTCGTTCTAACCATGTTTGACAGTCGCACCAATTTGTCACTCGATGTAGTCAAGGAAATTAAAAAGTTTTTTCCAAACCAGGTGTTATCTTCGATCATTCCCCGGTCCATTCGATTGGCTGAAGCGCCATCGTATGGACTTCCGATTGCGAACTATGCCCCTGAAGCTGCTTCTGCCAAAGCTTATGCTGCTTTGGCACGTGAGATTTTATTGCAGGATGGCGGAAAAGTAACCACAGACCAAGAATAGGCAGGTAAATATGGCGCGTAAAGGTGGATTAGGAAAAGGGCTCGACGCACTAATTCCCGGAGAGTTTTCAAGCATTCCGGAACCTTCGGATTCTTATGCTCCGATTGACAACATCATTCCAAATCCGCGTCAACCGCGTGACATAATGAACCCTGATGATCTTCAGGACCTTGCCAACTCCATCCGCGAACATGGCATTCTTCAGCCGTTGATTGTCACACAAGAGGCCATGTCAGGCACCTACATCCTGATCGCTGGAGAGCGACGTTTAAGGGCTGCCAAAATGGCCGGCCTGGATAAGGTTCCCGTGATCATCCGCACCGCTACAGAACAGGAGCGGCTTGAACTCGCCCTGATTGAAAATGTCCAACGCTCAGATTTGTCTCCTCTTGAGACTGCCGAAGCATACCGGAAATTAGCTGACGATTTCAATCTCTCTCATGAAGAGATTGCTGCCAGAGTAGGCAAAGGCCGGGTTGCGGTAACCAACACCATGCGCCTGTTAAAACTACCAGAACAAGCCCGTAAGGCGCTTGCTAACGGTTTAATCAGCGAAGGGCACGGACGCGCGATTCTTGGTTTGAACACCCCCCAGGCGCAATTGGCTGCCCTGCAGACCATCGTCAAAAATGAATTAAACGTTCGACAAACAGAAGAATTAATCCGCAAATTGGGTGGTCTAAAGCCGCCTAGTGTGCCGCCAACCAAACCTGAAGACCCGGGTATTAAAGAAATAGAAGAGCGTTTATGCGAAAGGCTGGGTACAAAAGTCACACTCAAACACGGCCAAAAAGGCGGAACATTGGTTATTCATTATTATTCTGAAGAAGAATTAAGTGGATTGCTTTCACGCATACTTCCGGAATAATAACGCGAAATTCCTGATAGATTTATTGATTTTTAATGCCCATCAATATACAATCCATGTAATTATGCATGGAACTCTTCCGCATTGTGGATGGTTGTGAAAATGCGGAGAGAATAATTTTGTTTAACCATGGAATCGAGGTTGCTCATTTCACCACTCACTCCTGAAATCCTGGTTCCACGTTTGGGGGATGCCTTAGTTGAGGAAGGTTTGCTCAGCGAGGATAAATTGTTGTTGGCTCTTGAAGTTCAGAAAAAGGCTCGCCTTAATGGAGAGAATCCCCTGGTCGGGCAATTGCTTGTGGAAATGGGTTTCATTGATCGCGAAACCCTTGATCGAGCGGTAACCAACCAAATTCTCAACCTTCAAAACGCACTTCAACAATCCAATCAAAACCTAGAACGCAGGGTTCAGGAAAGAACCGCCGAACTCGAGAAAGCTTATAAGAAACTGGCGGAACTAAACAAACTCAAGGGAAACTTCATTTCGAATATTTCACATGAGCTACGCACCCCCATGACACACGTCAAAGGCTATGTTGATCTCTTACTTAACGATGACTTTGGAGTATTGTCTACAGATCAACGCCAAGCCATTGAAGTCTTAAAACGCGCTTCAGAACGCCTGGGACGGTTGATAGATGATTTGATTCTCTTTTCTACAGCAGAAACGAGCACAATCTCAATCACAAAGAATAACATTGACTTAATCCCGATTTCAAGGCAGGTCATCAATCAACATGCCAATGCAGCCAGACAAAAAAATATCCGCCTGATTTTGGACTGCCGCAAAGAGATGGTTCCCGTCTTCGCGGATTCTGAACGCGTTTTGTGGGTGATCAATCAACTAATGGATAATGCAATTAAGTTCACAGACACTGATGGCGAAGTATTCTTGCGTTTAATTGAGAATAACAACGATGTGATCGTTTCAGTAATTGACACGGGTATTGGAATTGATCCTGCCCAATTTGAAGAAATCTTTGAGCCTTTTCATCAATTGGATGGGTCCTCAACCCGGCGGCAAGGTGGAACAGGTCTTGGTTTGACCCTTGCCCGGAAGATCGTAGAAGCGCACGGGTCCAAACTGGTCGTGTCCTCCATTCCAGGTAAGGGAAGTAAATTCGACTTCGTTCTCAGAAAACAACTTTGAACAGGCAGGCAGAATCTTGAAAAAGCCCGATTGGATGCACCTTGAAAAGAAAGAGATTGAAAAGCTGCTGAACTATTACAGCCTGATCACAAGTGATGCCCCGTGGAAAGAGACACTTGACGAATTATTTCTGATGGTTCGCCAAGAATTAATCTTTGACAATTTGGTGATTTACCAAACTGAACCTGAAACAAAAATAAGCGAAGTCTTATATGCCAGATCAACAGGCCGAGGAAAATCAGCTGAAGCTGATGCTTCATGGGGTGAATCTATTGCCAATCGGGTGATTCATGAAAAACAGGTGATCTACGAAGAACCCACAACGACAAAGAAAACTAACCGCCTTGCGTCGCCATTCCTTTTCGGATTGCCGCTTAACCCGGTTTGTCAAATGCCAGGAGCGATCATCTTCATCCGATTTGGTGGCCCGACATTTACAGAAGAAGAAAAACAAAATGCGATCATGGTATCAAAAATCACCACGTCAATTCTACGTCGCAAAATGCTGGATGATTTCATGGTAAAAATCGAAGAAGTACAGGCTATTTCTAAATTACAATCTGAATTTATCAGCACTATTTCACATGAACTTCGCAGCCCTCTTGGGTTCATAAAAGGTTATACCACCACCCTGTTGCGCACTGATACCAATTGGGATCGTGAAACACAAAAAGATTTTTTAGAGATCATTGAAAGAGAAACCAATAATCTCACCGAATTAATCGAAGACCTGCTCGATTCTTCTCGCTTGCAGAGCGGACAAATGAAATTTGATTTTCATCTGGTAAGGTTAGACTCTTTAGTTCGCGATGAAGTGAACCGAATCCACCTCACAAACCCTCAATTGAAAATTGAGCTTGATTTTGAAGGTGATATTCCAGCAATTGAAGGAGACCCGCGTAAACTGGCTCAGGTTTTTGATAATTTGCTATCCAATGAAATTAAATATGCGCCTGACGCGATGGTTAGGATTCGATTACGAAAGAACAACAGCCAGCTTGAGCTTTATTTCACCGATAACGGACCGGGTATCCCTGAGGTGTATCAACCCAGAATCTTCACACGCTTCTTCCGAGTTCCTGAAACTTCCATGAAGGCGCATGGATCTGGGCTCGGTCTGTTCATCTGTAAACAGATCATTAACAGCCACCAAGGAACAATATCAGTAGCATCATCAAAATCTGGTACTACGTTCAAAATTTGTCTGCCGCTAAAACTGACAAGAAATGAAAGAAAGACGGAGGAGTATTATGACCATTCAAATTCTGGTTGTTGATGATGAACCGCTCTACCTCCGTTTGCTTAAAGTGAACCTTGAATCGGAAGGATATGAGATCGCAACTGCCAATAATGGATTGGAAGCACTTGACCAAATTAGCCAGTCTACCCCTAATTTGATTATCATGGATGTGATGATGCCCAAAATGGATGGGATCACCGCATGTGAAAGAATCCGACAATTTTCCAATGTTCCGATTATTTTACTTACCGCCCGAACTGAAGAACAAGACCGGGTGGCAGGGTTAAACATTGGCGCAGATGATTACGTAACCAAACCCTTCTCTGCAACAGAATTAGTTGCCAGGGTACGAGCGATTCTCAGACGAACCCAAGATCGTCCCGAGGTCAAGGAATCTAAGATTTTCAATCATGGAAATTTGCGGATTGATATCGCGAAAGCTGAGATTTGGAAAGGTGACCATCAGGTTTATCTTTCAGCTACTGAGTATAAACTTCTGCTTCACTTTGTCCATGAATATGGAAAGGTGCTTACAGCAGAAGAACTTCTGGTCGCCACCTGGGGTCCCACATATAAAGAAGAAAAAGAAATTCTCTGGGTTAGCATTGCTCGTTTGCGCCAGAAACTGGAAGATGATCCTCATTGCCCCTTCCACATTGTCACCCGCACAGGTCTAGGTTATCAAATGCCTTTACTTGAAGAGTAAGCTGAAAGGATAAGCATGGTTACTCAATTTGACGAAAAAGGAAAGATTTTCACAACCATTGTTTCAAAACTGCCAGTAAAAGTTTTAATCCAGCTTCCCACCAATCAGGTTCAAGGTGAAATTCACGTGAGAAAAGACGGCCGCTTGAAAGACGAGCTTGATAGCGCCAATAAGTACATTGCTGTGACAAACGCTACCATTCTGTCTTCGGATGGCGCAAAAGTGCTCAAACAATGCAAATTTCTTTCTGTGAATAACAGTCAGATCGTTTGGATCATCCCCGAGATCGAAATAATTAATGAAGAGTAACAATGACAGACAATCCTATAATGCAAGATAAAGACCTTGCCAAATTACGATCCTATTTATCCAGTCAAATTTTGGCTGAACTTGAAAACATTCCTGTTCAACCTGAGAATCGAAAACAGACTGTAATTGACTGCATGTTGCAAAAATATCAGTCACTGAACATCAAACTCCCCCAGCCTGCTCGCGATCAAGTATTTAAAGAGATCATTGACGATATACTCGGTTATGGCCCATTACAGCCATTATTGGATAGCCCTGATATTTCAGAGATAATGGTTAATGGCAAAGACAACGTATTCATTGAACAAAAGGGCATGCTCACAAAATCTGAGGTGACTTTTGAAAGCGACGAACAAATTTTGCGCATTATTGACCGCATCATTTTGCCGCTTGGTAGACGTATAGACACCGACAGCCCCACCGTGGATGCCCGTCTGCCTGATGGTTCACGTGTAAACGCTGTTATTCCGCCAGTTGCTATAGATGGTCCCTCCATCACCATCCGAAAGTTCGGCAAAAATCGTCTTGAAATGGATCAATTGATTGCTATTGGATCTCTTACCCAAAACATGGCGAAATTTCTCGAGGCCTGCGTGGTTTCGAAACTGAATATTATCGTTTCAGGGGGAACCGGTTCAGGTAAAACAACCCTGCTGAACGCCATCTCAAAATATATCCCTGATGGGAATCGCATCGTAACCATAGAAGATTCTGCTGAGTTGAAACTTCAGCAACCGCATGTGGTTCGTATGGAAACAAAGCCTCCCAACGTGGAGGGTAAACACGCTGTCACAATTCGCGATTTGGTCAAAAATGCCCTTCGCATGCGACCTGACCGGATTGTGGTCGGAGAATGCCGAGGTGGTGAAACCTTGGATATGCTCCAAGCCATGAACACAGGGCATGATGGTTCTTTAACAACTCTCCACGCCAACACACCGAGAGATGCAATTTCAAGGCTTGAAACTATGACACTGATGGCTGGCATGGATTTGCCTCTTAAGGTAGTTCGTGAACAAATTGCCTCTGCCGTAGATTTGATAGTTCAACTTTCCAGATTGAAGGATGGCAGCCGCCGTATTACATATATCACTGAAGTCTCTGGCATGGAAGGCGAAACCGTGGTGATGACTGACATTTTCAAATTTGAACAAAGCGGTATTTCTCCAGATGGAAAAATCATTGGTGAGCTTAAACCCTCCGGCATTCGTCCGCTCTTTACTCCTCGTCTGGAAGCCAATGGTTTCCGTTTGGGTCCTGAAGTTTTTGGTGTTAATTATGCCAACATGATCCGAGACCAGCAGAAGCTTCACTGACCATAAATGTTCTATGATGAATAAATGCTATAATCTAAACATATTCAAGTTGTTTAAAGCAGGGATATGAGCGATGAATAATCAACTATTATCAATTAAAGCCAAGAAATTTGGAGTCAGATTGGCCGGATTCAGACAGCAAAAAGGAATCTCGATGGACGCCTTGAGCAACTGGACGGGTATCTCGCAAACCGAACTTGAAATGATTGAGAGCGGAGAGACTTCCATCACGCTTCCGAAAATTGAGCTGATTGCTAATAAATTAGGAGTTAATACCGAAACCTTGCTTAACGGCAAACTTGAAAATGAAATCTCTACCGCTGATGAAGAATTGTTTCGAGAACAATTCACTTCACTTCGTGATCGAGTGATTGCCCTCATTTTGCTGAAGACGAGAACTGAAAAAGAGATATCCATTCAAGAAGCTGCTGATCGATGTGGCGTCACTGAAGAAAGACTTCACGATTATGAGGGTGGCAAATCACCAATTCCCTGGCCGGTACTTGAACAATTATGCGAAGTTTATGAGATTCCTGTCAGTACGATCCTATCTGATTTATCCAAAGAAAAAATATTAGAAACCGCAATCAACGAAAACCAAACAAATGTAGTTCATATTAGCAACGAAATGGATACTTTTATTCAAAATCCAGCCAACCTGCCTTACATTGAACTAGCAAAAAAGTTAAGTGAGATCGATGCAGCCAAACTACGCGGCATTGCTGAGGGACTTTTGGAGATAACCTATTAATCTTATGGATGAAAAAACCATAAATTATAAAGATCAGGCTTTTGAAGCCTACAAAAAGAAAAACTTCAAGCATGCTGGAGAATTATTTTCACAATGTATTGCGTCACTTGATGAACAAGGCGATTCAATAAATGCCGCAGAAATGCGCAATAATCTTGCTGTGATTCTTCTTGAGCTCAAGAAACCTGAAGAAGCTCTCGCAGCGGCTTTTCCCACCAACCAAATCTTTGCTGGTTGCGGAGACAAAAAACGCCAGGCGATGGCTTTGGGCAATATCGCATCTGCATATCAAGCTCTTGGGAAAAATGAAGAAGCCCTTTCTGTTTTTGAAGAATCGTCTCAACTTTTTAATGAGGTTGGTGAAAGAGAACTTCGTTCCATCACTCTAAAAAAAATATCTGATCTCCAATTAAAAACAGGCAGACAATATCAAGCCATGGCTTCATTAGAAGCTTCCTATGATCAATCCAGCAAGAAGACCTTTAAAGAAAAAATTTTGAATGGTTTTCTCGGACACCTGATCAACAAAATCACGCGACGTTCATAATTCAGAAGTATCCATGCTTCCTTCGGAAACCATTCGTCAAGCAGAACGTTCAGATGTCTCAGATATCGCCAGGTTTCTTTCTCACGCTGCTTGCGTTCATCGACATCTCGACTGGCAAGGGGTTCTTGATTGGATTCCCTATTCGCCTTTTCTGTTAATGAAAGAAGAAGATCATCCGCTTGGGTTACTCACCTGTCCACCGGGTGTAGATCAAATCGTATGGATTCGCTGTTTTGCCTGTGAACGCTATCCACTGCTTTCTCACGTCTGGAGCTGCCTTTTTAGTAGAGCTCTTTATTCTCCCGAATTATCTGGAACAACTCTTTACTCCGTCGGTTTAAATGATTGGTTTGCAGAAATTTTGAAAGATTCAAATTTTGAAAACTTTCAAAATATCGTCATTCTGAACTGGAATCATGAAATGCCCATTCATCAGAAGCAGTCGCTAGAATACTTCATTCGTCCCATGGAGTTTTCTGACATCGATCAAGTGGCATTTCTTGATCAAACAGCATTTGAGCCGATCTGGGTCAATCCGCCAGACAAAATTGCACTAGCTTATGAACAAGCTGAACATTCTTCGGTAGCTGAAATCAACGGAAAAATTATCGGCTATGAGATGACCACAGCCAATCATTTTTCAGCGCACCTGGCCCGTATTGCAGTTCATCCCGATCACCAACACAAACACATAGGTTCAAACTTGATCGTTGAGATGTTCAATTACTTCAGACGCAAAGGAATCGAACAAATTTCAGTGAATACACAGAGTGACAATGACTCTTCTCTGGCTCTATATCAAAGCCTGGGTTTTGAGTTATCTGGTGAATCATTTCCAGTATTCAGATATTCAATTTAAAAGTTTTCAATTCCTAGCTTTACAATCCCCAGTCTTTATGAGACAATTCGTGAAATTAATGGAGGACTAAATGGCTAACCAGGAAGAACTTAAGCGCAAGAAAAGTAAGAAAAAGAAAAGGACGGATCCAACCCCGTTTATTGTCATCGGAGTCATTGCGATTATTCTTGTCGCTGTGATCTATTTCTCAACCCGCAAACCCCCTCTAGTGGTAACAGATCCCGAATTTCACGCAGCTACCATCACTGATGGACTGACCATGGGTGATCCAAATGCACCGGTGAGGCTGGATGAATACGCTGACTACCAATGTCCGGGATGTGGATATTATTGGTCAAACATAGAACCAGATATCGTCAAAAATTATGTAGAAACCGGAAAGGTTTTTTATACTTTTACCCCGTTTTCGTTTGTTGGCTCATATGTACAAAACAATCCATGGGATGAATCCAAAAAAGCAGCAGAGGCTTCTTTCTGCGCAAATGATCAGGGAAAATATTGGGATTATCGCGATTATATTTTTGGCAATCAGGATGGAGAAAATCAAGGACGTTTCAGCCGAGAACTCCTGCTTGAATTTGCCAAGAGACTTGATCTTGATATGGAAACATTCACTGAATGCTTTGACAATAGCGTTCATGCACAAGCTGTCGAAGACGCGAACCAGACTGCAATTGAAGCTGGTTTAAACCAAACCCCGTCATTTGTGGTTAATGGAACAATTGTTGAAGATGGAGATATCATCGGTGCGATTGAAAAAGCTTTGGCCGAATAAATTCGAGTAACCAATATAAAAGAGCCAAAAATATTAATATTTTTTGGCTCTTTTAATTTATTCAATCTAAGACAATTACAGAAGTTTTATAGTTTATTGTAGAAATTAGTACCCATTTCTACTTGATCGCTGACAGAATAAGCACAATTATTGGAGCCATAAGCAACGCCGGCAAAAAACTCGCCGTCCTGATTTTTTTTATCTCAAGTAGACTGCTGATCGCAATTGTCACTAAGATCACCCCTCCGGTTGCTGTTAACTCATTCATCATGGTGTCAGTGGCAATGTTCTGTACCTGTGCAGCAAGAAGTGTGATGGTTCCCTGATAAAGAAAAACAATGATAGACGAAAAAACAACACCCACGCCCAAACTGGAAGCAAAAGCCATGGCTGCAAAACCATCCAATATTGATTTCACCACCAGCGTATTGATATTGCCGGTTAAACCATCTTCAATTGACCCCAAAATTGCCATCGGTCCAATGCAAAAAACCAGTGTTGCGGTTAGAAACCCCTTGATGAATTTTTCCTTGCTTTCTGATTGACTGTCCTTGTTGAATTTTTTCTCAAGCCAGGTAGCCAAGTATTCCAAGCCTTCTTCAATTTTCCACCATTCACCAAGAAGGATTCCAATTAATAAACCACCCAAAACAATTAACGAATTAGATGTTTTTATAAATAGAGAAATTCCATAAACAAGAGTAAACAGCCCCAACCCGCAAACAACGGTCCTTTTTACCCTTTCGGCTAATCTTGAGCCAAGCAACAAACCTACAAGACCACCCACCAGGATGGTTCCTAAATTGATTAATGTACCTGTCATGCTTCCTTCTTTTTCGCCAGAGTGATAGTACCATTCCCCTCTGACAGTGCAGTGTGGATTTCAAGGATGTAAAGAAAGGATGAAAGACGATTTATGTATTGGTACAAAACACCACGAACAATCATTTTCTCGTTACCTAATTCAACCAGCCGACGTTCTGCCCGCCTGGCAATGCTTCGCGCCATTGAGATTGCAGCGCTGCATGAATGATCGCCAGACAGAACAAATTCTGAAGGCATGTTCGTTACAGCAGAATAATCAGCAATCTTTGCTTCCAGTTTGGTTATGTAATCATCAGTAATTTTTGCAAAACGTTCAGCATTTTCTGGTAAAGACGCGATTTCTGACATCATTTCATAAAGGGTAACTTGAACATTTTTAAGGTCGCTGTTGACAGGTTCAGTATTCAAACTCCGTGCCAACCCTATTACAGCAGATAATTCATCCAGGCTCCCCAAGACCTCTATACGCAAATCAAATTTTGTTACCCGTTCACCACTCAATAATCCGGTTGTTCCATCATCTCCAGTTTTTGTGTAAAAAACGGACACTGTTCACCTCCCCTTTCTTGAGATAGAGAAACCAGTATGTCTTCTTGTCAAAAACGCTGCTTAATTCAGTTTCCCACAAAAAATTGCCTGTATTCACCAGACTTTGAAGTTGTTCATCCATTTTGTGAATATCCAAGCTATCAACAATGGAAACCGCTCGAACTTCTGTGGTAAGTATCTCTAGGATCACACGGTGCTTTATCGCAGTATTTGTGGTTTGATCAATAATTCCCTCTTCAGCGATTTCATCAAGACTATTCTTCCATAATCGGACTCTGGCGCCGATTTCTTCTACAACTTTCTTTTCCCATGCTGATCGCCACTTTTCCTGCACCCCAATTATCTTTTCTTCAGCAGCAAGATATTCACATTTTTTAGAAAGGATGGCTTCATTCACGCCCTTTCTTCTTAATGCCAGCATTAGATTTCCAGGTTTTAACGTACCTGCTTTATTAACCAGACGCCAAAACAATTGAGCCGAGAGTAAATAGTCTTCCAATTCATCGGCTGCTGCCAAGATCAAACGTCTGTCTTCTTGCATCCATGACATGCCGGGTCCTATTCAGGTTATGGAGTTTCTGTCTCTTGCGTTCGTCTGGAGATCATATTCCACTCATTGACGGTCGCAAACCGATCGCTGGTATCCATTAACGGTCCAAACGAAATACCGCGAATGACTGAATCAACCGCATAGTTGTAAACCGGATAGTACAAAGGCAACGATGGCAATTCCTTTGAAAAAATATCCTGGAAGTTGTGGTACAAACGGATACGCTCATCAAAATTAGTGGTTACCCTGGCCTGTTCAATTGAATCACTTGCCAGACGATTATTCCACTGCGAATAATTTTGTCCATCGGTTGCCTGACCCGAATCCCAGAAAGGATAAGGATCTGGATCAGGTGTTCCAGTAGTACTCAAATCCACCAGTGCTGCCTGAAAAGCCCTTGGGTTTAACTTGTCACTGACGTAGAGATCTGCCGGGATTGGTTCAAGAACGACTTCGATAGACAGTTTTTGCCAATCCACCTGGATCGCTTCAGCTATTACACGGTGTAATTGATCATCAGGGTAAGAAAGAACAAAACGAAATGCAACATCCTCTTTCATTCGGATTGGACTGTCTTCACCTGTAACCACGTAACCGGCTTCTTTTAAGAGCATATTGGCTTGTTCAAGATCGTAATCCATTTGGGGAGTCGAATCGAGATAAGCCCAGGTACCCGGGAAGATCACGCCATTGGCAATTATCGCCTGGCCATTAAAACTCTGATTGATCATTTTTTGCCGGTTCAAACCCAACAGCAGCGCTTTGCGTATATTAGCATCCTGGAAAAATGGCATTCCCGGGTCGTTTAAGTTGAGTATGATCATGCTGATCTGCGGTAATCTTCCCGTATAGATTGAAAGATCAGCGTTCGCCAACGCGGTTGGCAAAATGGATGCCGGGATTTCGCTAATGCCTTGCACATACATATCTAAGTATGCCTGATAGGCTGACTGTGCATCAGCGTAGTATCTAAAATTGATTTCTTCAAGCAAAGGACCAGAACCTGAATAGTTATCAAAAGCAGTAAGTGTTATGCCGGTTATCACATCATCTTCAACACTTAAGGAAGTAAATTTGTACGGCCCGCTACCAACTGGCTGAAGATTAAATTGTGAATCTGCGATCTGTTGCATGGTCAAGCCATTAAGCAAATGTTTCGGAAGTATGCCAAAAGATAAATAATCCTGAAAAGGTGCAAACGCTTCAGGCAAAACGAACTGCATGTTGATTTCATCAATAACAATGGTCTTAATTTCTTTCCAAAAAGCAACCAAGTCAGATGAAACAAATCCATCACCATTTTTCATCAGGTCAACAGTAAATTCCACATCTGCCGTCGTGAGAGACTCTCCATCATGCCAGGTCAGATCTTCTTTAAGTGTCAGGTTATAGATCAACCCATCCTGGGAAGTTCGTACCGATTCAGCAAGGTCCATTTCAGGCATGCCTCTTGAATCGAATTTGATCAATCCGGAAAATAATAACCGATCCACATCACGGTCTGCCTGATTGTTGGAATCTAATAATGGATTTAATCGCGACAGGTTGCCGATTAATGCCTCAGTATAAACACCCCCAGCTACGGGCTGAAGTGAACCAGGCTGCCCCAAACCACCCCGCTTCTCAAGAATCAACAGTATTCCGACAACAAGGCCGGTGACGCAAATAATTAACAATTGCCAACGAAATTTTTTCATAATTATTCTATTCGTTTATATGTAAAAAGGCGACTTTCTGGTCTTTCAACAAGACGAGCCGCCCGTAAAGTGTATTGTTCAAACCGACAAATGGAAAAAACCAAAAGGTTATTTTACCAAGACTGCCGCCATCGTGAGAATGAAGAATAAGCCGCTCAGCACGATGGTAATCCAGAAGAGTGTTTTTTCAATCCCTCTTCTTGCTGAAAAAACACCACCACTGTCTCCGCCTGTCAAACCGCCCAAGCCAACTCCCTTGTTCTGCAGGATAACACTGGTGATCAAAGCCAAAGAAGTTATAATTAAGGCGATATCAATGTAGATTTTCAAAGTAAACCTCCTGAAAATTTGGAACATCGAAAATTATACCGTTCAAAAGGCAAAATAGTCAACCTAATGGAAGAAATCATTTGCAATCTTCATATACATTCCACCTATTCAGATGGATCTGGTAGCTACACTTCAATCGCTGAAGCAGCCTTAAAGACCGACATGGATGTAATCATCCTTACCGACCACAATGTACTGGTTGAGGGATTGGAAGGCTATCACGAAGCCAACAATCGCAAGGTATTGTTGCTCACCGGCGAAGAGGTACACGATCAGAACCGTAACCCTCAAAAGAATCACACTCTCGTCTTTAATGCCAATCGAGATATGGCTGGTTTTGCGTCTGACCCACAAATATTGATCAATGAAGTCGCCAAAGCTGGAGGATTAAGTTTCCTTGCCCACCCTTTTGAGTTTGACCTGCCCCTCATTCATGAACCAGATATTTCATGGCTGGCATGGGAGGTCGAAGGATATACAGGTATCGAACTCTGGAATGGATTAAGTGAATTTAAAACTGTTTCACGCACTTTGCGAGATGCTCTTAAACACTTGTTTCTCCCTGAATTAATAGCTCACGCACCCCTGCCAGCCACTCTTGCAAAATGGGATGATCTGCTTTGCAGTGGAAAAAAAATCAATGCAATTGGTGGTGCAGACGCGCACGCGATAATCATCAAGAAATTCATTCTAAACAAAATTGCCTTTCCTTATGAGTTCCATTTCTCTGCGATCAATAACCATTTATGGATAGACGAATCCTTCAACGGTAACGTGGATCACGATAAGAAGTTGGTCTATACTGCACTAAAACGCGGAGCTTCTTTCATTGGTTATGATCTTCCAGCTTCCACTCGTGGATTCCGATTTGTCATTGAGAACGAAGAAAGAGAGTTTTTCCCTGGCGAGATTCTTGAAATCGCATCTGGCGCCAACCTGAAAGTAAATTTACCCGAACCGGCAAACCTGAAGTTGATTCATAACGGCAAGATAATCTTCCAGCAATCCAACACTGACCGACTTCTCTTCACTGTCTCGGAACCCGGCTATTACAGGGTTGAATGTACAACCTATTTCCTGGGCAAAGATCGAGGTTGGATTTACTCCAATCCCATTTATGTAAAAAATACTGTAAATCGGAAGGTGTTATGATTTCAAACAATGTCACCCGCCTTCTTGACGCAAGAAAAGTTCACTACACAGCATTTGAATTGCCAGTCGAAAAACTGGGTGCTGAAGAATCAGCAGCGATCTTAAATGTATCTCCATCACTGGTTTTTAAAACCATCGTTGTGGTTCGAACAAAAAGCAAACCTCTGCTTTGCGTCATAAGTGGTGACTGTGTGGTTGATTTAAAAGCTGTAGCTGATGTGATAAATGAAAAAAAAGTAAGTATTCCCGCTCTAACTGAAGCTGAGGCTCTGACAGGTTTGCAGGCAGGTGGAATTTCACCACTGGCGCTCATCAACAAGGGATTTTCCATGTATATTGATGAAGACGCCCTAAAATATCCAGAAATTTACGTTTCAGGTGGCCAACGTGGAATAAATATTCGTATCGCACCGTTAGATCTTAAAAAGATAACGGGGGCAAGATTTGCCAGAATATCTTCAAAAAAGGATAGCCATTAACATCTCATTTACTTCCATAAAAATTCGACAATTCATTGGTTATAATTCTTTAATATGAATCAACTCGATCAGATCGAAAACCGGATTAAAGAAATTATCGAAAAGGGAAGCAAGCTTTTGCCTCTATCTGAGCAAAAACCTGTTTTGATCAGTCATTTTTGCGAAGCATTACGTCGTTTTCTTCTCGAAGACATCGAGTGTCTTAAATCGTCTCCTGCGATCGTGAATACCTATATGTCTCCACAAGAAACCCATCTCTGGCAATACCAACCTGATTGGCAAAAGACAATGAATGATGCCTTTCTTGAAACAGTCGTAGAATTAAATTGCCGACCAATTGTGTTACCTGAAATCAGGCTCATCTCGCGAAACTCACTTCAGAAGGGTGAAATCGTTTTTTCAATCGATCAAAATGCGGCAATATCTGAACTTACCGGGGTAGTGAGTCTGTCAAAACCCATGAAATCTACTACAAGCCCGAACAATTCGAATTCCGGAAAAATTCTCATCAATTTAGACAAAGACATCCCTATCAATAAGTCAGTGATCAATCTTGGTCGAAGAAGTAATAATGATATTGTTGTCAACGATTTACGTGTTTCACGCCTGCACGCTCAAATTCGCAAGACAAGAAATGGGTATATGATTTTTGATGTCGGCTCAACTGGCGGTACATTTGTGAATGGCGAGCGGATTACCAGTTGCTGCCTCAAATCTGGAGATGTGATCTCGCTGGCAGGATATGCCCTAATATTCACCGATGATCGAGAGCAAAATTCGGAATCTGAGCGGGAAGTAACTTCTGATCTATCCAATCAGATCATCGAAAATGAGGCTTAATGTTACCCGTATTCGTCTTACTACTACGTATCATAATGATTTCCGCTCTTTATGCATTTCTTGGTTGGGCAATATATACCTTATGGAGCGACCTGCGTTTTCATAGTCAGATCCTTTCAAAGCGAAAAACTCCACCGATTTCGGTGGTACTTGATAATGACCCTGAAGCTGCGAAGCTTTCGTTTAATAAGAATGAAATTGCAATTGGACGTGATCCCTCGTGTGATATATACCTTCCAGACAGTGTGATCTCTAGCCGTCATGCAAGATTGGTTTATCGCAATGCGCATTGGTGGATTGAAGATTTGATGTCTACCAATGGTACTTTTTTGAACGATGAACGGGTCGAATCCCCGGCTATTCTCATAAATGGGGATGAGTTGCGAATTGGAAAGAACATCCTCATATTGGATATATCAACATCAGAATAACTTATGGAGAAAAAAATGGATCAAAAACCGATTTTGGGTGTGATTGGCGGATCAGGCTTGTATGATTTTAAAGGCTTGAAAAACGTTGAAAAAGTAACACCTGAAACTCCATTTGGTAAACCCAGCGCCCCAGTCGTTCTTGGCACCTTATCTGGAAAACGGGTAGCCTTTTTAGCAAGGCATGGTATCGGACACTGGATTTCTCCCTCTGAAGTAAATTATCGTGCCAATATCTATGCGTTGAAATCCCTTGGGGTTGATCGTGTGGTCAGCATTAGTGCGTGCGGCTCACTTCGTGAAGACTTTTCCCCCGGGCATATCGTTATTCCATCCCAACTATTTGATTTCACCCATCACCGTCAGCGCTCCTTTTTTGGAGAAGGTATGGTTGTTCATGTGGGTGTGGCTGATCCATTCTGCCCAAGATTATCCACTTCTTTATACCAAGTAGTGACCGCAACTGGTGTTACAGCTCATGAAGGCGGTTCTATGATAACCATTGAAGGACCCCGTTTTTCAACAAAAGCAGAATCAAACACTTATCGTGCCTGGGGCATGTCTTTAATTGGCATGACCACATCACCTGAAGCGTTTCTCGCCAAAGAAGCTGAAATGTGTTATGCCGTCATGGCGCATGTCACTGATTATGACGTCTGGCATGTCACTGAAGAGACTGTCAGCGTTGATATGGTTCTTCAAACCTTGCACAAAAACACTGAAATTGCACAAAACACAATCACCGAACTCGTTGCACAGATGAATGATAATGGACCTTGTTCTTGCCAGCAGGCATTAGAAAACGCCATTATCACCAATCCGGCTTCCATCCCTGATGAAACCAAAAAGAAGCTACATCTTTTAGTAGATAAATATCTAAAGTGAAAATTTCTCCTCTGCTTCCCCGTTCACCAAGAGAGCTGATTCAAAAGCGATTAATGACACTGACGGTGCTGTTTTTGTTTAGTGCCAGCCTGGCATTGACCTTCGCACCAGCCGTCCGTTTTCACACCCTACAAACTGCACTTAAGTGGCAGCACTGGATCGGTTTTAGCGTCTGGCTGTCTGGTTTTTTTATCTTCTTTTGGCAAGCGGACCGGGTAATTCCCCATCGTGATCCTTACTTAATGCCGTTAGCTGGTTTAATGTCAGGCTGGGGGTTGATTACCCAATTCAGGCTTGATCCCACAGTTGGGTTCAAACAGACCATCTGGCTGGCAATCTGTCTTTTAGCGGTAGCCACAGCGTTGCGAATTCCCGGTTTGTTGAATCTTTTACGACGATACAAGTACATATGGCTGACTGCTGCCTTAATTCTTGCGATTTTGACTTTTTTCTTGGGTACCAATCCAAGCGGAAGCGGACCTAACCTCTGGCTTGGTTTTGCCGGCATCTATCTACAACCATCCGAAATTCTCAAATTGGTGCTGGTTATCTACCTGGCCGCTTACCTTGCTGATAATGTGCCGGCTCATTTCCGATTCCTTCAACTTGTATTTCCGACTCTATTGGTGGCGGGAATTTCTTTGATGATATTGATCATGCAAAGAGATCTTGGAACCGCTTCACTATTTATTGCCCTCTATACCGTTATCATCTACCTGGCTTCTGGCAAACGACGCTTCTTGTTGATCAGTTTTCTCGTCATTATCAGCGCACTGATTGCTGGCTACCTAGTTTTTGATGTCATTCAACTACGCGTCGAAGCATGGCTCAACCCATGGAAAGACGCCAATGGACGCTCCTATCAGATCGTTCAATCAATCATAGCCATTGCCAATGGTGGTATCTTTGGTAGAGGAATAGGTCTGGGCAGCCCTGGGGTCGTTCCGGTGGCATCGTCAGACTTCATTTTTCCTTCCATGATAGAAGAAACCGGGTTACTCGGTGCTTTAGCGATTGTACTTCTCTATGGCATCCTCACGGTCAGAGGGTTCTTTATTTCTTTACGAGCCCCTAACCAATTTCAACGCTTTCTAGCAGCTGGCATAACCACTTACTTCATTTCGCAAGCATTATTAATTATGGGTGGAACCATTAGATTGCTCCCCCTGACCGGAGTGACATTACCATTTTTCTCTTATGGTGGTTCATCTCTATTGGTCGCATTTTTTGCCATGCTTCTATTGTTGATGATCAGCCACCAATGCGTTGAAGACTCTTCTGCTGTCATCCAAACAAGAGCATACTTTTTTAGCGGCACTGTGTTTCTGTTTGCTCTCATGGCTGTTTTTCTTGTGTGTTCTTGGTGGGGTATTTTCAGGGCTGAAAACCTCGTCGAACGAAATGACAATCCGAGACGGTTTATCTCGGATCAATATGTTCAGAGGGGTAAAATTCTCGACCGTAATAACACCATTCTTGCAGAAACCATCGGCGAAACTGGTGGATTAACACGTATACTCAACTATCCATCTCTCAGTGCTGTGGTTGGCTATTCAAATATGAATTACGGTCAGGGTGGGCTTGAAGCCACTCTGGATACCATTCTTAGAGGTGTTACAGGGAACACGTTCGAAAATATTTTCCAAGCTCGGCTTCTTAATTCTCAATATCCGGTTGGTGCTGATATCAGGATCAGCCTTGATATTAATCTTCAACTGATTGCCGATGATTTGATGGCTGATCAAAAAGGCGGATTGGTCATGGTAAACGCCAAGACTGGCGAAATTTTGGTTATGTCAACTTCACCAACATTTGACGCCAATTTTCTGGAAGAAAACTGGGAAACATGGAAAGAATCAACCGATTCTCCATTATTAAACCGTACAACCCAGGGACTTTACCCTGTTGGAACTGCAACAGGCGGGTTGCTATTGGGAAGTCTGTTGGCTTCAGACACGCTGCCCCCGTCTCCAGAAAAAATAGAATGGTCATCTGAACTTAATGCCCCCCAATACTGCGCTTCCATTCCTCAAGAAGAAACCTGGACTGAGATGATTTCAGCCGGATGCACATCCTCTTTTGAAATGCTTAATTATTATCTGGGACCTGTAGAAGTGCAGACAATCTACAAACAATCTGGATTGTTCGACAATACAGATAACTATACTTCTGAAGGCGAAACAGACTCTGTCATCCTTGAAAAGGATACACAAGATAACATATATGAAACAAGATCACTGTTGGTGAGTCCATTACAGATGGCAATTGCTTATGCGCCTCTTTCCAACAGTGGTGTAAAAATTATCCCTCAATTGGCAATTGCTTACCATTATCCACAACAGGATTGGATTCTTTTTTCCAAAGAAGAGATGTCATCACCTCTTCTCAACCTTGATGCTGATCAAGCAGGAACCTCATTGTCAAACACCACCATTCCTGGATGGCAGCTCAATGCTTCGGCTAAAACCGAAACTGGCAGGGTGGATTGGTTTATCGCTGGCACACACACAACGTGGAAAGGTACTCCTGTCATAATCGTAGTCGCGTTGGAAGATGCAGCACCATCTATCGCCAAGCACATTGGTAGAAAAATGTTCGATGCTACGATTAACTCGGTACGATAAACAAACCCCGGTAATTCCGGGGTTTATAGTCTCAAATTCTTATTTCTCAAGCCTAATAAAGTGGCGCTTGCCAACTTGTAAAACGCCTGACATTTTCATTGCTTTCATAGAATCATCAATTACAACACCTTCAAATTTCACACCTTTTTGATCGATTAAGCGACGTGCCTCGCCCTTGCTTTGGGCTAAATTGGCAGCCAGCATTACATCAATGATGGTTTGATTGTCTGAAAGCTTCATTGAAGGAATGTCATCAGGAATGCTGCCTTTTTGAAATGTGTTAACAAACACTTCCTGTGCTTCAGCGGCTTGATTGTCTCCGTAAAAAGCGCCGACAATTTCTCTGGCCAACCGCATCTTTGCATCTCGGGGATGGATGCTGCCGTTTTTTACGCCATTCTCAATGGCAGCGATATCCGGCGGGGTTAAACGGGTGGTCAACCTGAAAAACTGCCCCATGGCCATGTCTGGAATGCTCATTACCTTGCCATACATATCATTGGCGTCAGTGCTAATCGGTATATGATTACCTAATGACTTGCTCATTTTTATAACGCCATCCGTACCTGGAAGAATGCCTAAAATGATGGCAATGTTCGGTTGGACGCCCTTAAATGTCATAATCTTACGTGCAGCGGTCATGATGTTAAACAGTTGGTCGGTCCCACCAATTTGCACGTCGGCTTTTAAAGCATATGCATCGTACCCCTGCATGATGGAGTAGAAAGTTTCATGCAAGTAAACCGCGTCACCCTTATCCCACCTCAACTTGAAATTTTCACGTGTGAGGAATTGCTGAACGGTGAAGTTTGATGCCAGTTTGATTAACTCTTCAAAACTAAGGCCAGAGAGCCACTCAGCATTATAGCGGATCTTCGTTTTTTGGGTGTCCAAAATGCGGAATGCCTGATCAGCATAGGTTTGGCCGTTCTGTGCGACCTCTTCATGGGTTAACTGCGGTCTTAATATGTCCTTATCAGATGGATCTCCAATTAAGGATGTGTAATTGCCAATGAGAAACGTAACTTCGTGACCCATTTCCTGAAATTGACGGAGCTTGCGCATTGGAACAGTGTGACCAAGATGTAAATCTGCTTTTCTGGGATCAAAGCCGCAATAAACACGCAGGGGTCTTCCTTCCTTCTGGCAGGAAATTAAGCGATTTTTCAGCTCATCCGCCATATTTTGCTTCATTTTATCGTCACCGTATTCCGTACCCTGCATAAAATACTCGACTTGTTCATCGATGTTCATCATTTGCGGCCTCCTTTTTAAGATTTGGTATAAGTTCGAATTATACCAGCGCTTTTGTGTTTATCTTTCAGCCTCTCCTTAAGATTTCGAAAAGAGCCTTTTCTAACTCTGGATATTTAAATTTAAATCCCAGTTCTAGAAGCTTTTTCGGAAGAACTTTCTGACCCTGAAGAACTAAAACACTCATTTCCCCAAGCAGTAATTTCAGTGCAAAACCAGGTACCGGCAGCCAGTTAGGGCGTTTCATTTCTTTGGACAGTATTTTGCAAAAATCTAGATTGTTCCGCGGATAAGGTGCCGTCAGATTAAATACGCCCTGACAAGTTTCATTTTCAAGCAAAAACAATATCGCGTTCACTTCATCTTCAATATGAATCCAGGAATAGACCTGTTCGCCAGACCCCAATTTTCCCCCGATGAAAAACTTAAACGGCAACATCAGTTTTGGCAAGACACCTTGGTTTTTATCCAGCACAACACCTGTGCGAATGACGACACGTCGAATACTAATCTCTTCGATTTTTTGGGTTGCTTGCTCCCAATGATATACTAAATTCGCCAGGTAATCCTCTCCGACTGGAGAAGATTCATTAAACTCTTTTACCGCTGAGGTTCCATAAAAACCAATCGCACTGGCTTGAATAAGTGTTTGTGGAGGTTTTTTGCATGAAAAACATGCTTCCACTATCGCTTTAGCTGATTCCAGACGGCTTCCAATCAATACTCGTTTTTGCTCAACGGTCCAGACTGATTTTCCAATATTTTCACCTGCCAGGTTTACTAATACATTGCTTCCTTCAATGATCTCCTTGAGTTTGAGAGCATTCTTTCCATCCCATTGCTTGAGTTGTATCGGTCCATCTCGATGGTTGTCATGTATTCTTCTGCTTAGTACGATGACCTCATGCCCCTTTTTGTAAGCCAATTGAGAAAAAGCACTTCCGATCAATCCTAAACCACCGATAATGACTATGCGCATTTCTCCTCCGTTTCTGTTTTCCAGACTTGCGCTATAATTTATTATTATTATATGGATAAACCTGTTTTGGTACTGAATGCAAATTTCGAGCCTATTAATGTCTGTGGTTTTCATCGAGCCCTCGGACTGATGCTCACCGATAAGGCCAGTCTGATTCTAAATGGTCGTGGCACGATTAAGACTTCCAGAGAGGTTTATCCCATCCCATCAATTATCCGCCTTAATCGAATGATAGTCAGGCCTCATCCGAAGGTTAGCCTTTGCCACCGGGAAATATTCCGCCGCGATCATTACACATGTCAATATTGCGGTAAAACTACTATATTTCTTACCCTCGACCATGTGCAACCCAAACACATGGGCGGCAAACACTCCTGGTCAAATCTTGTCGCAGCCTGTCCGGCATGCAACCATAGAAAAGGAGGTCGAACCCTTAAAGAATCAGGGATGAGTCTGTTAAACCCACCAAGAGAACCTTCAAAAGCAGCTATGTATATATTTGCAAAGTTTTTGGATGAAAATATCGAATGGAAGGATTTCCTCGAAGGCTGGTAACTTAAAGTACCATTCCATCCACCGCTAAATCCACTTTGCCACCAAAAGTAGACCTCGCCGCAGTAAGTAGTTCTTTTTCTCCGCTTCTAGAATCATAATGAATTAAGACCAACCGATTTACCATGCAGCGGGTGGCGATCTCGCCTGCCTGCTCTGGTGAAGTGTGCCCCTTGCCGTAACCTGCCGCTTCCTGTAAGAGTATATCTGCTTTTTCTGCAAGAGTCTCAACCGCTCCGCACGGCTCTGTATCACATGAATAAGTGATCCGTTTCCCGCTGGCGAACTCAACAAGCACTCCAATGGTTGGAATCAGATGCATCACCGGCAAAACACTCATTTTTACAGTCCGATCTTGTAGTATGACTTCGGGTGAATTTATTCTCTCATTTAGGGGGTTGAAACTCACAGGAAACATGCCTTTCCACTTGTGCCAATCAAATAAATCTAGCAGTTGTTGGGCTTTTTGCAAAGTGGTGTCTAACCCATAAATTGCTAATGGTTCAATCCGCTTTTCAAGCCACATATCCATGATCAGGAGCGGAAGGCTGCCAACATGATCAGCATGAAAATGAGTCAAGACCATATCAGTGATTTGATTAATTGAAATTCCAATTCTGGTCAAACTGCCGACCGGATGATTGCCGCAATCCACCATAATTCTGCGTGTTTCTGTTTCAAATAATAAATGAGTATTTTGCTGCCCTGCTTTAGCCACGGCATTTGATGACCCAAGAATGGTGACCTTCTCCATATCTCCTCCAAATAAAAAGGTTACCCTTTATAGGTAACCTTTTGAGTTTTAGTCGTTTCTTATGCCGCTTCGCTTGGATCAGAACTGTGCACTGTTTTCGAGCCTTTTGTTGCATGCCGCCAGATTAAAATGATTGATGCAAGAACAACGACGACAGCAGAAACTATTTGATTAATATTTTTACCCAGAACAGGCGAATATTCAAATCGAATAAACTCAAGTGCAAATCTGCCTACTCCATAAAAAATCAAATACACCAAGAAATTATCACCATGTTTCATTTTGTTGCCCAGTTTTCTCGGCAGCCACAACAACAGACACATGTTAATTACGTTCCAGATAAATTCATAAAAGAATGTTGCCAGGTAATAACCATCACCTATTTTCACAGAAATCGGGAATGTCGTAATTCTTGTTGGTAACCCATAGATTTCTTGGTTAAAATAGTTACCCCATCTCCCAATCCCCTGAGCCAGTGCCACACCAGGAACAATGATATCCAACCACGTGAAAAGGTTAAGGTTCTTTTTGCGGCAATAAATCCAAATGGCGAACACACCTGCCAAGATTCCACCTGGGATTCCCAAACCTCCCTGCCGAAAATTCAGCATTTCAAGCGGTCGAATAAAATACGGATTCTTGCCATCAATCAAGATTGACTCTGAAGGGGTAAGAACATGCCAAATTCTCGCGCCAATGATGCCAACCACCAATATCCAGGGCAGCATGTCCCAGATGATATCCTTATCAAAACCTCGCCGTTTGGATTCGTAAGAAGCCAGTGCAGCAGCCAGCATTGCACCTGAAATGATAATCAGCGCGTAATAATAGATCATGATGGAAAATCCGCTGATCACTGATGTAAGTGGTGTAAAGAACCGCAAAACGAGGTGGGCAACAATTATGGCAGTTAATAATATAGTAGGAATCCATCGAACTATTTTTGGAAAAGGTTTCTTTTTATCTTTCTCCAAAAAATCAATTCCAAAATACACGAGGATAAGTATTACGACAGCAACAATCTCATAATAAAAAATGGTAATGTTAATCCCGTTGTTCATGGTCCATTCCTCTCAATATCACAAAGCCTGACTTTTTTGAATAACCTGTTTACGCACAAAAAAGATGCGCTGAAGAGCCGTGAAATTGGCTAAAACAGAAATTATCCATAAAGCCACCACCGGAATATTAAAGATCAGACAAGCGATCATTACAATCAGACGTTCAACCCTGGTAAGAATTCCAATTTTGGCATTATAGCCAAGTGATTCTGCCCTGGCTTTTACATATGACACCATCACAGATCCACCCGCCGCGAAGAACACCAGAATGCAAGCCAAAGTGTCTTTTAAGATAACGAAATGCACCAAGAGGCCACACATGAGCACCAATTCAGAATAACGGTCTGTAACCGAGTCAATAAATGCTCCATAATCTGAAGAATGACCTAGTTGACGTGCCATTGAACCATCTACCACATCAAGCGGAGCGCCTATCAACAACAATAAACCTGCCCAAGTAATGTGGCCTGTGGCAGCCAGAACTGCGGCACCTGTTGTTAACAACAAACCGAGATATGTGATCATGTTCGGTTTCATACCAATATGTAATAAGAATTTCGCTACCGGATCAATCACACCCTTGAATGCTTTACGCAGGAACATTTCAAAAGACCAGGTTTTTTGTTCTTTTTTTTGTACCTCAGCTTCGCTCATTGTTTTCACCAATCCTGATATAAAAATAAAACTCATCCTAACTTGACGAGTAGAAACTGTCAAGTTTTAGTCGTCTTCCAAATTAGTAACATCATCCTCACTAGAGAAAAGCACTTCCCGATCCTTGCCACTCCCCTTTGATGGACCAACAACACCAATCTTTTCCATCTCATCCATCAAGTGAGCCGCACGAGGAAACCCGACATGCAGCCGGCGTTGAACAAGTGAAACGCTGGCTTTTCCAGCGCCTTTTACCACCCTGACTGCCTGTTCGAGTAATTCATCCGTACCTTCAATTTCTGCTTCTTCAGTCATTGTTTCCCAGGGCGCATCTCCCAACCCCTCAGATTCGCTGATTCGCTGCCAGTGATTGACCACTTTTTCAATTTCAGTGTCACCAACCCAAACCCCCTGAACCCGCTGCAAACCCGATCTGGCAGGGTCAAGATAAAGCATATCTCCTCTGCCAAGTAAAGTTTCTGCGCCATTGGTATCCAGTACAACACGAGAGTCAATTGAAGTCGCCACGGCAAAAGAAATCCTGGCTGGAAAATTGGCTTTAATCAACCCTGTTATCACATCGGCACTGGGACGTTGGGTAGCCACCACCAGGTGCATACCGGTGGCACGCGCCATCTGAGCCAGACGCACCAGACTGTGCTCCGTTTGATCTGGCGCTGACATCATTAGGTCTGCCAATTCATCAATCAGAATGACGATCCGTGGCATGGTTGGCTGTTTCTTTTGAATCATCTTGTGATTGTAGGTTTCGATGTTACGAGCTTTGGCATCAGCCAGCAAGCGGTATCGCGCATCCATTTCTGCCAATGCCCATCGTAATACCACCTGCATACGGTACGGATCAGTTTCCACTTTTCCGAGCAGGTGTGGAAGCCCATTAAAACGTACGAGCTCTACCATCTTGGGATCAAGCATGACCAATTTTAGATCGCGGGGAGAGTTATTCATCACCAGACAGGTGGTGATGGCAGTGATACAAACAGACTTCCCAGAATTGGTGGTTCCTGCGATTAACAGGTGAGGCATTTTTTCAAGATCAGCCACCACTACCTCACCTGAAACATTGCGTCCGAGCCCTAAAGCCAATGGGGCAGACAAACTGCTGAATTCACTTGATTCAATAACAGGACGTAAGCGAACTACATAATTATCGCTGTTAGGTACTTCAATTCCAACAAATGATCTACCAGGTACTGGTGTTTCAATGCGAAGTCTTGAGGCTGATAGAGCTCTCGTCAGATCACGACTGAGACCTGAGATCTGTGATACTCTGACTTTTTGTTTCAAAGTTCTACCGTCAGAGCCAACTTTTATAATATAACCAGGCTCAACAGCAAATTGGGTTACAGAAGGGCCAACCCTGAACCCAATCACCTTGACCGGCAAAGAAAACTCAGCAAAAGTGTTCTCTATAATCTGAGCCTTTGCACGGATTTGAGACTGATCAGGAGCAATATTGTGTTCCCTCATTAATAAATTCAGAGGCGGCAATTGGACATCTCTCGAAGTCTCTTTGATTAATCCAACAATTTCTTTATGAACAGACTCGTGAGGATCCTGTCTGATTCGTTGATGAACAACATTTGAGCGGTCTTCTCTCCCATCTGTTTCTTCGAGATCTCCCCAGGATGCAACTTTTTTTAAAAGCTTATGAAATAGACCTGTCGCCAACCCTAGCAAGATAATAAAGAGCAGCCCATAGACAATTACCCCTAAAAAGCCAGGAATAATCCGGGCAAGACCCCAACCGATTACCCCTCCATCCTTTCCTGCTTCTGCTCGATTAAGTGAAAAACCTCCAATAATTGACAGAAGAGCCAAAAGACAGAAGTAAGCGCCCTCAATTGACAATACCTGTCCAAGAGTTAATGGGAATCGTTTTCCGGCGCTGTAACCCAATGAAGCCACTCCAGCAAGCCCAACCATCAAAATGCCTAAGCTGCTCCCCCAACCCAACCTGCGTGTAAGAAATTCGATCCATGGGGTAATAAGCAAACCTCGAGAAATGTTTATCACTCCTAGCAGGCTCACAACAGCAAACAGGATTAATAGAATTCCGATAATATCCCAACCAAATCGGCGAAATTGTGTAAAGAAGCCAATGAATCTTTGAAAAAAAGTACGTTGACGAGGAAGATTATCCGCAAGCAGACGTTTGGAATTGTCTTTACGACTCAACGATTCTTTCATGCCTCAGAAACCAATCCTAACCCCAATCGCCGACGTTCAACATCAATGTGAAGAATCTTTACTGTGATTAATTGCCCCAGTGTAAATAATTTAGCTGCATCACTGGTCCCATAAAAATCAGCAATTGAAGAAATATGAATTAACCCTTCGATTCCTTCTTTTAATCTGGCGAATACACCAAACCGCATGATTGCAGTCACCTCGGCAGAAACGACATCTCCAATTTTGTGATTGGATTGAAGAGAATCCCACGGGTTGACTGAAAGTCTCTTGATGCTTAACGCAATTCGTGCTGTGGATTCATTAACTTGTAAGATTATCACTTCAACAGGTTGCCCAATCTTGAAGAGACTGGCAGGCTGGTCAACTCTTCCCCATGATAATTCAGAAACGTGCACCAGCCCTTCGACACCTCCCAAATCTACAAAAACACCAAAATCAGTCACATTTGTGACCAATCCATTGGCGCGCACTCCTGTTTTTAACGATTCAAAAAGTTGCTTGCGTTTTCCTTCACCCGCTTGGGCTGCACGTTCTGAGAGAACAATACGTTCGCTGGCTGCCTCACATTCAATCACCTTTAGATATAACGATCGCCCCTCATACCTCGACAATAATTCCTGCTTGAGCTCATCACTTGAATCAGATGGAAGATCAATCAGATGTGAAACAGGCACAAAACCTTGAATGGCTTCTCCTTTTACTAATAAACCGCCACGATTAAATCCATAAACCTCAAGCAAAACAACCTCATCTTGAAGAAAAATATTGCGAACGCGTTCCCAATCTGTGGTTGTGTTACCTTGCATAGATTGCGAAACCCTGGAATTCTGCTCCGATTTTTCGAAAACGATCGCGTCTTCGTCAGCGAGAACTGATGCCCACCAATTTTCATCCTGTCCTGAGACTGCGCCGAAATCTTGTGATAATTTGTCCCTGTCCTTCATATTAATTACTCCCTTTTTTCTGTGAAGCGCAATGAACCCTCTGCCTCTTTCGACCCTGTTTCTTTCAACTCCATTTGTACAATTGTGGTGGTGATCAGATCAATCGCAACTCGCTGTTTTCGATAAAGGTCAGCTTCAGAAAGTGCCAATTTCATGGCAATCTCTTTCACTTTCTTTCCTTCCAGAAATTTTAACTCAAGGATATTATACAATAACCATTCACTTGTGTACTTGCGATCTCCGGCAGGTTTTATCTGATCAATAGCATTTTTTAATACAGTTCGTAAAGCGTTTGCCTGATTGGGCTCTTCTTCAGACAGCTCTTTTTTTACTATTTCCAGTTTCAGCAGTGCGTTTTCAGTTAATTTCGGCCCCCCCCAATAATGAGTCAAAGCATCTTTAACTGCTTGTGTCAATTCGCCTTGTTTAATTGAGGTTTCGACCTGCAAAACCCCTTTTCGATCAAAACGCCCCACAGCTCGGATTTTTTGGATCAATTCTTCTTGAGGATTCAACCGTTCAAAAGTCCTAAAGAGATTCTCTTGTGTCATGCGATCACGTAAAACCATGATGGTTCGATCCAATAAAACCTTTAACGCTTCCCGATCATCTATGTCTTCATGAATTTTTCCTGAAAAATCATTAATCCCAAGATATCCTAGAATAAGATGCGAGTTGCCGTTGCTCCCATTACGAAGTGGAATTAACAAATCGTTTTTCCAGTTGAACTGACGAGTATCATCAGTCACAGTTTCGACTAGATTATCGAGTTCAGGAAGATGAATAGGAAGAACATGCTCTTCTCCTGTGTGGATGACAATATCCAATCCCTCTTCTGTCGCTTCCAATAAATAAGCCCCCGAAGCTTGAAGGCGATCACAAATAGCGGCCAGTACCATTTCAAGGAACTGCTTCATATCGCTGCGAGTAATAATTCTATCTTCGAGACTTCTGATCATCAAATAGTCTTCTTCATCTTTAGAGAAAAAGAACAACTTCTCAATATAAGGATAAAACATGGTGATAGCGTATTCTGAAACAAGTATCACCACAATCATTGATATTGGCACAAACGCGTTATACGGGTTTCCAAAAGCCTGCCCAGCCCTACGGACGATTGTTACCACAGCAAGAGTCAGAATAGCAGTAATGGCACCTCTCAACAGCCATTTAAACAGCCTGCTGCGGACCACGCGATCAGGCCACGGCACACCAAAAAAAGCCACGGAATAAGCCATCACCACGACAAATCCCATTAGAAAAAGGTTGGTTAATGTGGCAATGATCCAAAATGTCAACGGCTGACTGGCAGCGAATGTGAAACCATAGAGTAGAAAAGGAAACGATCCGATAGCCGGTGCGAGACCGCTGACTGTTAAATAAAGCATCCTGCGTTTGCTGGATTTGGTGACAGTCCGGTTATATGCACGGACAAAATTGACCCATGAAAGTATAAAAATGAAGACATAATAAACTGTGAACACCCTGGTAAGCAGCAGAGGTTGATTATGCGGTGCTGGAGGCTGATCAAGTACCACCGGACCGACAAACCAGGGAGTAGTCAGCAATATAATAAAAACTAGTGAAATTACATTCGCGATGCGGATCGCCCATTTTCGCCTCCAGCGTGAAGGCTGCCCGGTTGTCGCCAGCAAGGCGTCAGAAAAATTCAAATATGACGCCGGTAGCATAATAATGCCGATCCACTGAATTCGCAGCCACAAATCTATGAGGTTTGCAGACGAAGTGGTTCCACTGAATGATTCGGTTGAAAAAATAATCACCAGACTGAACATAATCCAGGCAAAAGATCTTGCCACTCTGTCTTTCAAATTAAACGACAGCCCGTACAACAACAAAGAGAACGCGGTAATGGCGATGCCAGCCGTTAAAATCTGGCTAATGGTGCGCACAATTGAAACGATACCGCTCATCCAATCTGTCAATGAAACCCTCGACTAATTAAAGATAGTTCATGTAAAAAATAGCGATTTCATGGCTTCCAAAGTATTGGTCCATATATCCACAGAAAACATAGCCCATTTTTTCGGCCAGACTGATTGCCGCCAAATTTTTGATTTGCATTTCAAGGATCACCTGATGAAAACCATTCACTCGTAGCCAATCTTGAGCAGCCACCAGCAATGCTGAAGCCACCCCTTGCCTGCGATAGGGTTCATCGACAACTAGATCAATGATACGACCTTTTTGTTTTCCATCCAACTTCAGGGTCAAATAACCGCAATACTGATCTTCAATTCTACCGACCAAAAAAAGGTCAAAACGTTTCCAGGTTTCTGACAATTTGTCAGGATTATGGTGATAGGCTAGTTTAACAGGACGAGGTAATCGAATCTTATGAAAACTTACATCAATCTGGCTCTCTTCCGTTGAACTATCCATTTGCCAGGTGTGGGTGATCTCACAACCGTGATTAAAGGCTTGTAATGTAGAAATGTCATTAGCGACCACAGGTCTGATATCTATTGATGGCATAGAAACCTCATTCGACTGCCTTGATCAAAATCTTTATTGCGCATTCCGGAAGCATTTCTTCCTGGCTGGTAAAAACAACCAATCTTAAGCGATAATCTCCCGGTGTCAGGTCAGCAGAATTCCACAGACCTCCCAAAGGTCCGTTGATGACCTGATCACGTCCAGCCATGATTGGAATCCAATTATCCTGATCGATGGGTGTGTACTCCACCTTGTAATAGCCGAGGTTTGTAATATTCACTGTCCCTTTCAATTCCACCCGACCGCTTACCCCATCTCCATCCATGGGAAATGTCCAACCAACCTGGTCAGGTACGCAGCCTTGGTCTAGAAAAGCACTTAATGTCGGGATTAATCCTTGTGCTGTGATGGTCACTTCAGGCGTAGGAGTTGATTCCTCCGTTGTCGGTTGTAGAGTTAAATCCACTGTGGGAGTTGCTATTGAATAGACACCCGGAACCGAAGGGGTAATAAAGGTATTGATTACAAAAAGTCCTGCTCCCAGCAAAATGCTGAAAAACACAACAGATAATCCCCCATTAATTTTACGTTGAGCCAGTTCCTTTTCCAAACCAAACAAGGCAACAGACCATCCCTTCCATGCCAAAAAAACTTTCCGAATATAGATCAGGGTCACCAATCCGAAAAGAACATAAAAAAGGAATTCATACTGATCTAAAAAACGTAAAATGGAATCCATTATAAAAAGTCAAAATCAGCCAGGGCAAATGGTTCGTTCAGGAAGCGATTGAACTCAAAACACCCTTGATCAGGGTTAATAGTTTCGGCGCTATAACTGAACCGGCAGCCAGCACTTCTTCGTGGGTTGTTTCAGTATTGCCATCAAGGTTAGCCTTGTTGCTGATACCCGAAAAGGCAAGGACTCTCGTTCTTCCATGCCGAGCCACGATGGCTTCAGGTACCGTTGACATGCCAACAGCGTCTGCGCCAATCCCTCTTAAAAACCGCAGATCAGCAGGAGTTTCAAATGATGGCCCAGAAAGGCAGATATAAACACCCTGATGAAGAATTATGCCGTTTTCCTTGGCAACTTTCTGTGACAAGGCGATCAGGTCTCGATCATAGACGCGACTCATATCAGGGAAGCGTTCTCCAAACTCATCCAGGTTAGGCCCTCGCAGTGGATTCATACCAGCCATACCAATCAATCCAATGTGATCCGTAAGAACCATTACATCACCAGGCTGATAGTTTGGGTTGATCGCTCCTGCGGCGTTGGTTAAAATAATGGTTTCAATTCCCATGCGCTGCATGACCCTGATCGGCAGAGTCACGTGATCCATCGCGTATCCTTCGTAGAAATGAGCCCGGCCTTGCATCACCATTGCCGGCATACCAGCCAACATGCCGATGACCAGCCTGCCTGCGTGGCCATGAATGGTAGAAACCGGCCAATTGGGAATTTCTTTATATGGAATGATCACCGGATCAACAACCTGGTCTGCCAGCTGACCCAAACCTGACCCCAATACAAGAGCCATTTTAGGTTTAATTTGAATTTTATTCTGAAGATACAGAACCGTATGATCAATATCCTGAATCGTAATAAATGGATTCATTAATCCTCTTTTTCTAATCTTAAAGTTTTATTATACCCGATTATTTTTTCGCCTTTTTCTCAGTAATTACGATGAAGCATGCATAATCGTCTGAAATATCTGGATGGTTTTCTTTATATCTTCGTCAGAGATCATGGCATGTGTCACCAACCTGAAACTTCGTTCACCGGTTAGTCCAATTCTTATGTTCTGACTGGCAAGTTGTTTCACTACCTCACCAGCCGTGAGGTTGACCTGATCATTCATCGAAATAAAAACCATATTGGTTTGAGGCAACCCCATGTCAAATTGGATCCCTGGTATCGTTATTAGTCCTTCGGCAAGAGATCTGGCTCTCTGATGGTCTTCTTCGAGCCGAACAATCATTTCGTCCAAAGCGACAAGCCCTGCAGCCGCCAAGATACCTGCCTGGCGCATGCCGCCCCCCAACATTTTGCGCAGCCGACGGGCTTTTTCGATTAATTCAAGGCTGCCGCATAACACTGATCCCACGGGGGAACAGAGGCCTTTGCTTAAGCAGAAAGTCACACTGTCTGCATTTTCAACAATCTTCCTGGTATCAATTTTTAATACCGATGATGCATTGAAAATTCTTGCACCATCAATATGCAATTTCAGTTGATTTTGATGAGCAATTTCGGCAGCCTCATTAATATATTCCGGTGTCAACACCACCCCACCGCAGCGGTTCTGTGTGTTTTCTAAAATTAATAAGCGCGAAGGTGGTTGATGAATATCATTCGGTCGAATGGCGTTTCTGATCGCATCGAGTTCCAATGTCCCATCCGGCTGGTTTGGAATTGTGTGCGCAAAAACACCACCAAGAGCAGAAATGCCGCCCGCTTCAAACAGAAATGTATGCGCCTTATCACCCATGATGACCTCGTCTCCACGCTGACAATGAGACAAAACTGCGACAAGATTCCCCATGGTTCCGGAGGGCACAAACAAACCCGCCTCCATGCCCATTAAGTCGGAGGCTTTTTCTTGAAGCAGATTGATAGTTGGATCTTCTTTATAAACATCATCCCCAACCGCTGCCTTAGCCATTGCAGCCCGCATGTTTGGTGTTGGCAGAGTAACAGTATCCGATCGCATATCAATCGTATTCATTGCAGTTCTCCAATAATTAACGAATGAAATTAAGAGCGTCTAGTAATTCATTTGGCAATGGTGCGGTAAAAGTGTGGGCTTCGCTCTCACCCGGGAGCGTTATGGTTAACCTTGCAGCATGCAAAAAATGACGGTTTAGATCAATTGAAGGATGACTTCGGCCATAAACCGTATCGCCGGTAATTGGGCATTTTAAAAATGCCATGTGAAGTCTGATCTGGTGAGTTCTTCCTGTGAGTATATGTGCTTCAATCAAGGTATGATTGGCAAATGACTCTAATGTTTTATACTCAGTTATTGACGCTCTTCCTTTGGCATCAGACACCACAGCCATTTTTTTTCGATGTGAAGGATCACGCGCAATAGCAGCTTCGACCCTGCCCGTTGGTGTGGGTGGTTTGCCATCGACGAGGGCAAGATAATATTTTTGTACTTTTCGCGATTTAAATTGCTCCTGAAGCCAATGAAGAGAGGTCTCGTTTTTTGCCAGAACGATCAGCCCTGAGGTATCCTTATCCAGGCGATGCACAATTCCTGGCCGAATTTCACCCCCGATCCCTTGTAAATCGCCAAATCGAGCCAACGCGGCGTGTACCAACGTTCCGGAATCATGCCCGGCGGCAGGGTGAACAACCATACCTGCCGGTTTATTAACAATCGCAAGATCGGAGTTTTCGAATATGACGTCCAGGTCTATCGATTCAGCAATTAATCCGCTGCTAACCAATTCAGGTACTTCAAACTCGATCACATCACCTGCTTCCACCAGGAAGCCGGTTTTTGTGACCACAACATGGTTTACTTGAACAACCCCGTCTTTGATTAAAGTTTGCAATCTTGAACGTGAAAAATCAGGCCTCTGCTCAGCCAGAAATCGATCCAGTCGAACAGACCCAGCTTCAATTGCTTTTACTATAACCTTCCGTGAACTCAATGCTCGTTTCCCGATTGATCCATTGTCTCTTGTGTTGAAACCACCACAGCCCTCTTTTTTTCATTTCGATCCTGAATCCAGACTGCGATAAGTAACACGAAAACCCCAACTGTTATCGATGCATCTGCAATATTAAAAATCGCAAAATTCCCAATAGATATAAAATCGGTCACAGTTCCAAAGAAAATTCGGTCAATTAAGTTGCCCAAAGCACCCGATAATTGAAGGATAAGCGCGAAACGCACCCATTTCTCATTTTCGGGAACTCTCGGGTAGTAATAGACAATTACGATTGATACAATTGCAGCCAATATCATGAAAATTGCATTAGCATTCTTAAACAAGCCAAATGCCGCACCGGTATTCTTTATATGCAATAGCCTGGCATAAGGCTCTAACCAAGTCCATGGGCTCCACATATCCCCGATATTCGGGAGATAAAGTCGGATGAAGTATTTTGAAATTTGGTCAAGCCCTACGATGATGATTGTAATCAATAACAGCCAGCGAATCGATTTAAGAAAGTTCTTCAATGTACCTCCAAAGGCATTTTATTTAATTGGTAATATTTAATAAAGCCATTGTCAATTAATTCAAATTATCTTTTGAATTTTACCTTATTTTGACAAGCTATCAGAAAAACAGGCTCCTCGCGGAGCCTGTCAGGATCATGCTTTTCTAATTCCAATGGTTAATTTTTGTTGATCAAATTCATCATCAATTTTTACTGAATCACTAGGCACTTGCCCTGAAGTAATTCTCACACTCAATGTCTCGGTTTGGATGTAGCTGGCGAAGGCATTCACCGCATAGGCGAGCTCATCTGACGCAGAGTAGTAAAGATGGATTCGGTCGGCGATTTCGAGGTTAGCGGTTTTACGAAGATCTTGAACACGACGTACAAACTCACGCACCAGACCTTCCTGCACCAGTTCAGGTGTAAGATCAGTAACGAGGGCTGCCAGGTAAGCTCCTTCTGACCCCACCGCGTATCCTTCTTTTGCCTGGATGCGCACTTCGACTTCTTCAGGAAGAATGAGCATGTCCTCTCCATTAATGGTTACTGCAATAGAATCACCTGCCAGCAACTTTTGTGAGGTTTGTTCCGCATCCATAGCGAGGATTGCTTTGCGAATTTCAGGGAAACGATTGCCATATTTTTGTCCAAGCTGCTTGGGCAGCGGATTCAAGGCATAGCTTACCGCCTCTGCGGCTGAATTCAATGAACGAACCGTTTTGACGTTCAACTCGTCTGCGAGAAGTTCGACATACTCTTTCAGAACAGCAACTTCTTCCCGGTTGCTGACAGCAAAAGCAGCTTCAGACAAAGGTTGTCTTACTTTGCAATTGGCTTTATTACGTGCGGCGTGTCCAAGCGAGGTTAATTTCATCACCAGATTCATGTTACGGTTCAGTTCTTCATTGATCTTGGTCTCATCGAATTTCGGCCATGAAGCAAGGTGAACTGACTCTGCAGCAGCCGTATCCACAGTGCCAACCAGATTTAAGTACATCTCATCGGCTATGAAGGGCATTGTGGGTGCGAGCAACAAACTAACGGTAACCAGAGCTTCATATAATGTCTCATAAGCTGCTTGTTTGTCGCTATCGGAACCGCTCTTCCAGAAGCGTCGTCGGGACCGTCTGAGATACCAATTGGAAAGCTGATCAATAAACTGTTCAACTGGTCGAGTGGCACCGATTACATCATAGTTTTCGAGGGCATTGGTGACATCTCTAACCAGGGAATTTAAGGCAGATAATAACCACTGATCCAGTTTGCTATATTGAATCTTCGCGTTTGGATCGGGTGTCCAACCATCAAGATTTGCATAGGTCACAAAGAAGGAGTAAGTATTCCATAATGTCAGAGTGAAATTACGCAGCACCTCGCCCACCAGGTCACTTGAGAAACGTCTTTCCTGACCGGCCGGGCTGGCAGTATAAAGATACCAGCGCATGGCATCGGCACCGTTTTTATCTAACACATCCCATGGAGAAACCACATTACCCCGGGATTTTGACATTTTTTGCCCCTGCCCGTCGAGAATTAACCCAAGACAGATGACATTTTTAAAACATTCCTGGTCGAACAACAATGTACTGATCGCGTGTAGTGAATAAAACCAACCTCGTGTTTGATCCACTGCTTCGCAGATATAATCGGCGGGGAACTGCTCTTTGAACTTCTCAACGTTTTCGAATGGATAATGCCACTGCGCGTAAGGCATCGAACCCGAATCAAACCAGACGTCGATTAACTCAGGCACGCGGTGCATTTCTTCGCCACAATCAGCACACTTGAAAGTGATTTCATCAACATGCGGTCGATGCAGATCAGACTGTGAATAATCTTTCCCTGCCAAATCCGATAGTTCCTTAACGGACCCAATACAGGTTTGTTTGTGACACCCTTCGCATTCCCACACTGGCAACGGGGTGCCCCAATAGCGTTCTCGTCCGAGCGCCCAGTCAATATTGTTCGCAAGCCAGTTGCCAAATCGGCCTTTCTTGATGTGTTCTGGATACCAGTTTATCCGATCATTGATCCCAACAAGGCGATCCTTGAATTGGCTGGTGCGGATGTACCAGGTTGGTTTGGCATAGTATAACAAAGGCGTCGAACAGCGCCAGCAGAATGGATAGGTATGCGTATACAGCATTTCTTTGAACAACAGCCCTCGTTCTTCCAAATCTTTCGTAATTAGCGGATCGGCTTTCTTTACGAACATTCCTGCCCAAGGTGTCACCTCAGGGATAAAGGAACCGTCGGCTGCTACCGTACTCAACACCGGCAGATTGGATTCCATGGATACGCGCATGTCGTCTTCACCAAAAGCTGGAGCAATATGCACCAACCCTGAACCGTCGTCTGTGGTAACAAAATCACCCAACAGAATAAAATGGGCTGGTTTTTCAAGTGGCAAAAAAGAATACAAGGGTTGATAGCGCTTGCCTTTTAATTCACTGCCTTTGAACCGTTCAATCACCTTGACATGGCTCTCACCGAATACCTTCTCAACCAATGCTTCAGCAAGGATTAAAATCTCAATTTTTCCATCCTGAAGCGAGTGTTCCACTTTTACGTAGTCTATATTGGCACCTGCTGCAACCGCCACATTGGCAGGTAGAGTCCACGGAGTGGTCGTCCAGACTAGGAGTGAGGTATCTGGTTCGTCAAGCAGATGCATCCGTACAAAAAGGGAAGGGTCGCTGACTTCTTTGTATCCCAACGCTACTTCGTGGTCTGACAAAGGTGTACCACAGCGCGGACAGTACGGCACGACCTTGTAGCCCTGATATAATAAGTCTCGATCCCAAAAATTCTTCAGAATTGACCAAACCGATTCGATATACTCATTCTTGAAAGTGATATATGCCGTATTAAGATCTACCCAATAACCGATGCGGTCAGTGAGCTTTTCCCAATCTTGAATATAGGTAAAGGCTGATTCACGACAAAGCTCGTTAAACTTGCCAATTCCGTATTCTTCAATTTGCTTTTTGTTAGTGAACCCAAGCTTCTTTTCCACCTCAATTTCAACCGGCAAACCGTGTGTATCCCAACCACCACGCCTTGATACGTGATAGCCTTGCATGGTCTTGTATCGCGGAAAAATATCCTTGAATGCTCTGGCTAAAACATGGTGTACGCCAGGCTTCCCGTTAGCAGTAGGAGGTCCCTCGAAAAAAACATAATCCGGGCCACCTTTGCGGATTTCCATGCTTTGATGGAAAATATTATGACTCTTCCAATTCTGTAATATTTTTTCTTCCATCTCAGTGACGTTAAGTTTTGGCGAAACCGGCTTAAACATAAAAACCTCCAAAGAATAAAAAAATCCCAATCCCAACCAGGGACGGGAAAAATTCCGCGGTACCACCCTGCTTCTCAAAACTAACTTGAGCGCTCGGTCAGGTGCGTCAATACGACAAACCTGCTTCAGGATAACGGTTGAAGTTGCCGGCTCACTTACTTACGATATAATCGTGTTCAGATTGCTACTCCGGAAGGATTTTTGTTTCCCTTTTCAACCTGGCTCACACCATACCCAGGTTCGCTGATGAATTTTCAGGGGAACTACTCGTTTCCATCTCAGCTTTTGGTTATTATCTCACAACTAAACTAAAAAATCAAACGTAAATATTTTATAAAAGTCATTTTTTACAAAAATATTACAGCGTTTTATAATCATAGATAGTATGGTATATACTGAGTTCAAAAAAAGGAGAATTTTGTCCGATTGATGCCTTGAATGATCAAAAGGTAGGGCAAGTTTTAACAATGTTCATTGACATTGATACTCAAATCTCCGAAGACATTATCTATAACAGCCAGGATGGCATCTGGTCTATTGACGACCAGTATCGCGTTATTGCAATTAATCCTTCAGCTGTTGATCTTCTGTTTAAAGCTTTCGATGTCACAATCACAGTTGGGCAAGATCTTAACGTGCTAAGAAATATACCGGTTTTACAATCCCTTTTTACACACCTTGAACATGCCTTGAAAGGCAACAAGTTCACCGAACAGGAATCACTCTTTATTACCAAGGGTGAGCGAGTTTTTGAAACCTCCTACTCTCCCATTCGCAAAGGCGAGAAAGTAACCGGAGTTGCAATTATTTCTCGAGAAATCACTGAACTCAGTTATTTCACCCGCCTTGGAAAATCAAAATTCCGTGAACTACAGGTCCTCAATACATTATCCTTCAAGATCGCCCAGGCACACACAGTTGATGAAATGTTCGACGAGTGTACCAATACCGTAAGCGAATCACTCGCACCTGCTAGATGCTATTTTCTATTTCTTGATAAAAAAAATGGCGTATTATGCAGGCATAGATCATGCCGCTGTTCAGAGGATCAAACCACCCAAATTCTAATAAAAACTGACAAAGGTGTCACCGGTTGGGTTGCCCGTAATGGAATTTCAAAATTCGTACCAGATACGCAGCTTGATCCAGATTATTTCGAGGTGGAGCCAAAAACGCGATCCGAGCTTTGCGTACCGATCATCCTTTCAGACGAAGTATATGGTGTAATAAACCTTGAAGCTGATGAGGCTAATGCTTTTGCGCTTGAAGATGAACAACTTTTAAGAACCATAGCAAACAATATTGCTTCTTCCATTGAACGTATCAATTTATTCGAGAAAACCGAACGCACATCACGCGAAATGAGTGCGCTCTATAAAACTGCTCTTGTCACCAGTAATGAACTTGATTCAAACGTTCTTATTAGAAGACTTTATGAACAGATTCTCGAATTTTTCAATCCGGATAATTTCTTGCTAGCCCTTTATGATCACAAAAGTCATGAGATGGAATTACTCATGGCAGATACGACCGGCAATAAGCTACCTGAACTTACCAACAAACAATTGACCGTAAAAGAAACCGGCTTGATGAATTGGGTGATGAAGACCCGAAAAATTCTAATCACCCAGGAACTGCGGGTTGAGAAACTCCCCGAAGTGGCAGCATGGAACGATAACGCGACGTCTGGATCGTGGTTGGGCACATGGTTGGTCGGTCGGGATCATTTGCTGGGCGCAATTTCTATGCAGTCAAAAAAGAACAATGCTTTCGATGAAGAACATAAACAATTGCTTGTTTCAATGGCAGGCCAGGTATCTGTGGCGCTTGAAAATGCCCGACTCTTCGAAGCTGAAAACCAACGAATTAAAGAGCTGGCAGCCATTTCAACCCTCTCACTGGCAATGCGTGAAGCAAGAGATCGCAAGGAATTGCTTTCCATTTTGTTTGATGAATTAACCAAAGTCGTGCGTGCTGATGCTATGGCATTGGTAATCAAAGATCAGGTGACACACCAGCAATTCAGCGAAATGGCCAGCGGGAAATGGCAAGCCAATTCTGGAAACCTTTTACCGACTTCCCTGGTCCTTCCTGAAAACATGTGGCAAAGCCCAACCCCATTAATGATCGATGCTGTCCAAAAAGATGAATTTTTATCAAACTCTCCCTGGATGAAAGAAATTGATTCAATGATCGGTTTGCCTCTCTCATTGCAGGGTGAGACGATCGGCATTTTATGGATAGGAAGAAACGATACATTCTCTGACGAAGAAATCAGAATTCTCACCGCTCTCGCTGATATTGCTGCCTCAGCCATCCGCAGAACCACTTTAAACGACCAAACCACTCGCCAGCTTCAACAGCTTGCCTCATTGCATGATATCGACCTGGCAATCACCGGCAGTTCTGATATCAAAGTGACACTTGATTTTCTGCTTGGCAGCGCCCTCACCCAATTAGAAATGGATGGTGCCATCATCCAATCACTCAACCCATTCTCTCAGACCCTGAACTGCATCACCAGTCGTGGAATATATGACACACGCATACTTCGCAGTTTTAGTCGTATGGGTGATGACCTTGCAGGCATCTGTGCCTTGGAACGCAGACTGATTCAGGAGCCAAATCTTGAAAAGGCCGCTTCTCATTCAGCCAGAGCCCGTTTATTCAGGGACGCGGGTTTTAATTCCTATTATGCCATCCCGCTGATCGCCAAAGGTCAGGTTAAAGGAGTGATGGAAGTCTTCAGACAGCAGCCGTTTAAAGTGACCAGTGACTGGATCAATTTCTTTACCATGCTTTCGACCCAGGCAGCAATTGCCATTGATAATGGCGAATTATTTGACAATCTACAACGCTCCAACATGGATTTAATGGTTGCCTATGACAGCACCCTTGAAGGTTGGGCAAGCGCCCTTGAACTTCGTGATGAAGAAACTGAAGGCCACGCCAGACGCGTCACAGAAATGACTGAACGATTGGCGCTCGCGATCGGCATACAGGGACAAGAACTAAACAATATTCGCAGGGGAGCTCTACTGCATGACATCGGAAAGATGGGCATCCCAGATCAAATTCTGCTCAAACCAGGTCCTTTGACAGATGAAGAATGGAAGGTCATGCGTACGCATCCCGAGCTGGCATATAAATTAATCTCTCCCATTTCATTCTTGCGATCGGCAATTGATATTCCTTATTGTCATCACGAGAAATGGGATGGAACTGGTTATCCCAGAAAGCTGCGAGGGGAAGAAATTCCATTGATCGCCAGACTTTTCGCTATCATTGATGTCTGGGATGCGCTCTCATCTGACCGCCCCTACCGTAAGGCGTGGGAAGAGAAAAAAGTTTATGATTACCTCTTGTCGCAATCTGGTTCTCACTTTGATCCTGAATTGTTGAAAGTCTTTCTTAATCAAGTAATGGGAAAATAAAAAAGAGGCTGTCCCAAAAGTATAGGGGCAGCCTCAAAAATTTAATATAATAGGGG
>CAYXWV010000023.1:0-42708 GCA_964468875.1 uncultured Anaerolinea sp.
TACCTCATCAACGAAATAGCCTGCGGTTTTTGCGCCCCTAGCGCACGGTTTTTGTGTGAATAACGCGGGAGGGACTCGAAACATACCCTCGATGGGTGCTCTCAACATAATACCAATTAATTTATGAAAGTGTGCCCCGGGAGGGACTCGAAATATACCCTCGATGGGTGCTCTCAACATAATACCAATTAATTTATGAAAGTGTGCCCCGGGAGGGACTCGAACTCTCAACCTAAGCGTTAGGAGTGCTTTGCTCTATCCTATTGAGCTACCGGGGCAACGCTCCCATTATAGCATTGGCGAAATATCCCTTCAAGGGCTGACAGCTGCGGATTAATCCAGCGAGTTGCGAATGGCAAGCACCTGGTCAGCATAGCGGTAGCCCACGTCATAGGGTCCGTAGGCTTTCAACGCCTCGCGAATGTCGCCGTGTTTTTCGGTTAAACCCGCCAGCATACGCACTCCGTAGTCCACATTGAACGCGGGGTCCATTAATTCCGCAATGGTTGGGCGGGAGGCAAAGCAGGGCCCGTTGACACACTGAAAGTCAGCGGCGATGCCATCTCGGGGCATGACCTGCATCAAACCCACCGCGCCTGAGGATGACATGATCTCGGGCTGACCGCCGCTTTCTTGAAGCATGACTGAGGCAATCAGCAGGGCATCCATGCCGTATTGGCTGGCAGCTTTTTCGATCAAAGAACACCACGCGGATACTTTATCAGGATACATTCCTTCAAAAGCGCAAGCGGTGGGTTCAGCCACTGGGGCTTCCGTGGCGGCGTTTGCCACATTAACGGGGTTGACGAGGCGGCTGAGAAGAACGAGGATCACGATGCCGATGGCAATTCCGGGGACGATGGCTTTTTGTGTGCTGGTCATGATAATCTCCTTATTATTTTGAAATAATAATAGCACACATGTTCTATTGTTTCAATATAGAAAAGGTTGATAAAGTTCAAACCCTTATCAACCTTCTTTGTAAGTCAATTATGAAACAGAAAGATAATTATCTTTCCATGCTGACGACTTGATGCTCCCACTTGTGCCAGCCGTTGAACCGTTCGTCGAGGATCTTCTTGCCTTCGCCGGGGCATTTTTCGCCCATCAGTTCGAGATCGGCATCCACCATGATGCGCACCAGTTCGTGGAATTTGATCTTTGGTTCCCAACCGAGCTGTTTTTTAGCTTTGGTGGGGTCGCCCAAGAGGTAATCCACTTCAGTGGGGCGGAAGTAGCGGGGATCAATTTCGACATACTTCTGGTAGTCCAACCCTACGTAGCCAAAGGCTTCTTCGAGGAATTCACGCGGGCTGTGTGATTCACCGGTGGCAACCACGAAATCATCAGACTTATCCTGCTGGAGCATCATCCACATGGCTTCAACATATTCAGGAGCGTAACCCCAGTCTCGTTTTGAATCCAGGTTGCCCATGTAGAGCTTGTTTTGTTTTCCGGCTTTGATGGATGCCAGAGCGCGGGTGATCTTGCGGGTGACGAATGTTTCGCCGCGGCGCGGGGATTCATGATTGAAGAGAATACCGTTGGTGGCAAAGATGTCGTATCCTTCGCGATAGTTGCGAGTGACCCAATAGGAATAGACTTTGGCAGCGGCGTAAGGGCTACGCGGCTCAAAGGGGGTGGCTTCAGACTGGGGTGGTTTGGCGCCGCCAAACATTTCACTGGAAGAAGCCTGGTAGAAGCGCTCGGGGTGTCCGCTGCGGCGGATGGCTTCGAGGATTCTGGTGGTGCCAAGGCCGGTGATGTCACCGGTATATTCGGGCATGTCAAAGCTGACGCGCACATGGCTTTGGGCTGCCAGGTTGTAGATCTCATCAGGTTTAACATTGTAGATTACGTCCATCAGGCTTTCAATGGCTGAGATATCGCCATAGTGAAGGAAAAGATTAACGGGAGCTCCGTTTTTGTGAGGATCGTGATAGAGGTGGTCGATTCGGCGGGTATTGAAGGTACTGGCTCTACGGATGATTCCATGGACTTCGTATCCCTTTGAAAGTAGAAGTTCAGCCAGATAGGATCCGTCTTGACCAGTGATCCCTGTGATTAACGCTTTTTTCATGAACATTTTCTCCTAATGCTTGTCTGATCGATGGATCAGAATAATCGTTTTGCCATTGTATCTTAATGATTGGCAAACAATAATTATAGTTGATAAATCAGCTTTTTCGGATTTTTAAGCAAGTTGTTCGGGAAATAAAACTGCCCCAAAAGGGGCAGCTTGTTCAACATTTTGTCTTGTTATTTCTTTTTAAAGAAGATCTGTTTCTTCTCTTCATCCAGATCGACAATTACCGTATCGCCAGTGGCATATTCGCCTGAGAGCAGGCTCACCGATAGCGGACTTTCGACATATTTTTGCAGTGCTCTCTTGAGTGGACGTGCCCCAAAGGAGGCATCATAGCCTTCGGTGGCAAGCCATTCACGTGCAGGTTGGGTGAGTTCCACAGACAAGCCGTGTTCTTCCAGGCGGTTGCGGACGTCTTTCATTTGCAGGTCAACAATCTGCATCATCTGATCCGTAGTCAGCGGTGAGAACATGATGATCTCATCAATACGGTTCAAGAATTCAGGTCTGAAGGTGCTCTTGAGCGCTTTCTCAATCTTGTCGTGTGCCTGGCGGTCTTCATCACTGGCTGTCTTCTGCAAAAAGCCCAATGTGCCGCCCTGTTTGACGAATTCCGTGCCCAGGTTGCTGGTCATGATCAACACGGTGTTTCTGAAGTCCACCACGCGGCCCTGTCCATCCGTCAGGCGTCCGTCGTCCAGAATCTGCAGCAGGGCGTTCCAGACCTCTGGGTGGGCTTTTTCGATCTCGTCAAAGAGGATGACCCGATATGGACGGCGGCGCACGGCTTCAGTCAACTGGCCGCCTTCTTCGTATCCCACATAACCCGGAGGGGCGCCGAACAAACGAGAAACAGTATGCTGTTCGTGATATTCACTCATGTCCATGCGCACAAGGGCGTCTTCATCGTCAAAGAGGAATTCAGCCAGTGCTTTTGCCAGTTCAGTCTTGCCAACACCTGAAGGGCCGATAAAGATGAATGAGCCGTTGGGGCGTTTGGGGTCTTTTAACCCTGAACGTGCGCGGCGGATGGCATCCGCGATGGCATGAATGGCTTCTTCCTGGCCAATGATGCGTTCATGCAGGCGTTCTTCCATCTGCAGCAGGCGTTCTGATTCGGTTTCAAGCATCTGGTTAACCGGGATACCGCGCCATTGAGACAACACCTCGGCGATGTCATTGACGTCCACCACTTCATCCAACTTATGGTCGGCTTCCCATACATCCCGTTTCTTGTTGAAATCTTCCTCAAGGCGTAAACGGTCGGCTTTCATCTTGGCGGCGCGTTCATAGTCGCGTTCCACACCAGCCTGTTCTTCTTCAGCTTTCAACCGGTCAAGTTCAGTTTTCATCTGCTTCAGGTCAGGGGGTAGTGAATAGAGGGCGACGCGAAGTTTTGCGGCTGCTTCATCCATCAGGTCAATTGCTTTGTCAGGCAGGCGGCGATCAGTGATGTAGCGAGAACTGAGTTTTACTGCGGCTTCAAGTGCGTCGTCAGAAAAGTGTACCTTGTGGTGCGCTTCGTAACGATCTCGAAGACCGGAGAGCATCTTCAGGGTGTCTTCTTGCGAGGGTTCTTCCACAAACACGGGAGCAAATCGACGCTCAAGGGCGGCATCTTTTTCGATGTGCTTCTGGTATTCATCCAGGGTGGAAGCGCCGATGCACTGCAGTTCACCGCGCGCCAGGGCGGGTTTGAGCATGTTGGAGGCATCCATGGCACCTTGTGCGGCGCCCGCGCCAACCACGGTGTGCAGTTCGTCAATAAAAAGGATGATTTCTCCGGCAGAACGCTGGACTTCTTCAATCGATGCTTTAAGGCGCTCTTCAAACTCGCCTCTGAAGCGTGAACCTGCGATCATGGAACCGAGATCAAGCGAAATAACTTTTTTGCCCATTAAAATCTCGGGCACATCATTGGATGCAATTTTTTCTGCCAAACCCTCAACGATGGCGGTTTTGCCGACACCTGCTTCACCGATCAACACCGGGTTGTTCTTGGTGCGGCGTGAGAGAATTTGCATTACCCTCGAAATCTCGGTGTCTCGTCCAATAACCGGATCGAGCTTGCCTTCACGGGCTTGATGGGTGAGATCGCGTGAATATTTCTCCAATGTTCGATAGCGGGTTTCGGCTTGTGGGTCGGTAACCCGCTGTCCGCCGCGGAGTTGGGTGATGGCTTCTAATACGCGGTCGCGTGACAGACCGGTAGTTTCAAGCAACCTGGCTGCGGGTGTGTTCTTCTCACTCAAAATTGCTAAAAAGAGATGCTCAGTTGAAATATACTCGTCTTTTAGCTTGCTGGCTTCTTCGTTGGCAAGGTCAATGATCCTCTTTACTCTGGGGGTGATAAAGATCTGCCCGGCTCCGCCGCCAAAAATGCTGGCTTTGGGGCTGGTTTTTAAGATGTAATCAAGTCTTTCCATCAAAATCTGCGGATCAACTTTTAAGATCTCAAGAATTTGAAGGACAACCCCCTGGGGCTGTTCAATCAGGGCTAAAAGGATATGTTCGGTATCGATCTGATTGTGGCCGTATCGTTGAATGATTTCAGCCGCCCTTTGGGCTGCTTCTTGTGCTCTTTCGGTAAAACGATCAAATCTCATCATAAGAATAGATATCCTTTTTCAAGTTGTTTGGGTCATTATAGCATCTGACCGAACCCAAATCATATAAGAGACTTATCAGAGTTTTATTATCGATTTTTACCACTGATTTTCCCTTGAATCATAGTTAGTTCTACGTGCAAGTTTGAGTCCAATAGAACCAGATCAGCATCGTATCCAGAAGAGATTTTTCCTGTGTGATTATGGATCTTGAGTGCTTTGGCTGCGTTAAGTGAAGAACTAGGCCAAACGATTTCAAGAGGTTGGTTGACAGCCTCGATGAAATTGTTTAATGCACGGTCCATTGTCAACACTGATCCTGCCAGGGTGCCGTCAGCCAACCGGACGGTGTTGTCTTTACAGAAAACTGGCTGTCCTTCAAGCGTATAGACTCCTTCGGGCATGCCTGCCGCGGCGATGGAATCGGTGATGAGAATCACTCCATCAGCTTTCTTAGCATTATAGAGTAAGTTCATCACAACAGGGTGAACATGAAAATTATCGGCGATTAATTCACACTGAAGCTGCGGAAGGGTGAGAGCGGCGCCGATTACACCCGGTTCGCGGTGATGGAGAGGGTTCATGGCGTTAAAACAATGAGTCACCTGGGTCATGCCCTTTTTAACCGCGGCGGTCATTTGTTGATAACTCGCTTCGGTGTGTCCAGCGGAGGCAATGATTCCGCGTTCATGGCAGGCGGATATCAGCCAACGGTTTTCTTTGATCTCAGGGGCAAGAGAAACCTGTCGAACCAAGCCGCTCTCAAGATATGGGATCACTTCTGCCTGGTCGGCAGCGCGGATTACGGTGCGGTTTTGCGCACCAGCCTTCGAGGGGTTAAGCCAGGGTCCTTCGAGGTGAATACCTAAAATCCGCGCACCGGGTTCGTGCCCCATGGCTGAAAGGATATTTTGCAAAGCTGTGTTGATTTCTTGTGAAGTTGCTGCGTAGGTGGTGGCTAAAAAACTGGTGACACCGTGTTCGGCATAAAATGAAGAAATTCGAAAGATATCATCACGGGTTCCGAATACAAAGTCAGCACCCAAAGCACCGTGGGTGTGCAGGTCGATAAACCCCGGCAACAGTGTGCTTCCCTGACCATCAATGCGGGAAATTGCACTTGTGCTCAATTCATCAGGCGGCTGCCCGACGCCGAAGGAATGAATCTGATTGTCTTTGGTTAAGAGCCATCCAAGGGGTATAAATGGTTCACAACCGATGATGCGTACGTTGCAGAACAAAATGTTTTGTTTTGAGTCCACGGTTCGACACTTTCCTCTGAGCATGATTATAATCTCGCTGGAAGGCAGCATCCAGTTTGATCGAAGTCTGTTTTATTCTGGTTTCTATCTGCTTTCTCCTCTGATTCACAATCGGGTAGAATTGTAACCATGTCAGAAATACCAAAAACTGATCCACACATCAGGCTGATTCGTTTGCGTGAAGATTTGCTTCAAATTGCTGATTTGATTGAATTATGTTTCTCAAAAAGCATCGATGCCGAAGGTATTGAATATATTAAGCACGTCAGGCAGACTGCCAGAAATTTCAGCGGGTTCATTTTAGAGAATACCACGCCTGAAAACTCAACCCTGCCGTTTAACGGCTATGTCTGGGTGGAAAACCGACAGATTGTTGGCAATCTAACCCTAATCCCGTTGAGAAACATAGAAAAAGGCAGCTATTTTGTTGCTAATGTGGCTGTTCACCCTGATTTTCAGGGCAAAGGAATTGGCAGGCAATTGACGCAACGCGCAATTCGACATGTGCGAGAACATCAGGGCAGGCAGGTTTTGCTTCAGGTACGTGACGACAACCCTGCTGCCATCCATCTCTATCAGGATTTAGGTTTTGATGAAATAAGTCGCAGGACATTGTGGGTACAGAATCAAAAAGAACCAGGAGCTATTTTTGTTTCCTCTGAAATCAAAGTTACCTCGCGGACAAAAGAAGATTGGTCTCAGCAAAAACTATGGCTGGAATCTCTCTATCCAAAAGAGATACGCTGGAACATCCCCTTCCGAATTGAACGAATGGAACCTACTTTTTCAAACTGGCTGATGAGATTTCTATCTGGAGATTCGCAGCAAACCTGGGCGGCGCGGAATAATGGAAAACTGATTGGTACGGTGACCTTTGAGCGGACGGGAGAGCCGCACGATTATCTTTGGTTTGCCTCTTCACCGTTATGGGAGGATGAGCTGATACGGACTGTAATTCCAATTGTTCAGCGAAGAGCGTTTTTTCCCAAAAGGCTGGCAGTTAACTACCCAGCAGGGAGGGCGAGAAGCTCGTTTGAATCAGTCAACATGCGTGAACTTAACACGCTCTTGTGGATGAAATACAGGTTGTTTCCTCAAAACGGTTCCCAATCCATCATGGTGTGAAACTTTTTCTGGATTTTTTGCGTAAATGCATAGAAAGGATCAATCATGAGAAAATTTATCATCAGTCTGCTTGTGAATGCCGCTGCACTCTATCTGGCGGTTCGAGTTTTAGATCCGCATATCTTAATGCAAAATAATGCCTGGTATGCTTATGTGATTCTGGCGTTGATTTTTGGGCTGGTCAATACCCTGATTAAACCCATTCTGATGGTCGCCAGCTGCCCCTTAATCATTCTGACATTAGGACTGGGTACTCTGATCATCAATACGCTGCTCTTCTTGCTTGTGGGACGATTGGGAAGTGGTCTCGAGTTTGGATTCTTGATACCGGAAAATCCCTTTATGTATGCATTCTTTGGCGCGTTGATCGTCAGTTTTGTCAGTTTTATACTGAATCGTATTCTTGCCCCAGAGCGTTCTCACCATTAAAAAATCAACCGGCGCTTCATTTGATCGAAGCGCCGGTTTTATTTTTTTTAAGAGCTAAGAAGAAGTGGGGCTAATCTCTTCGATTGTTGATGGAATCCACAACAATACGTCGGGCTGCCAGGTGAAGCCAACTGTGCCGTCTTCGAGCAGCAGCACCCAGTTCCCGTCTTCTGACTTTTCGGGCAGAGAGTTCTGGGGGATTTGAGTTAACACCCAATCAGGGATGATCGGAAACCAGGTATCTCCGGAAGGACTGAGACGATATACTGCCTGCTCAAAGGGATCTTCCAACAGACCAGTGCTGAAGTTATAAGTCAGCGGGTTGTTAGAGAGTGGCAATTCGGGTAAACCTTCAGGTAACAAGGATACTTTTTCTTCAATTGGCAGGGTGTACCGCAGCATATAACCATTTTCGGCGTCGCTGACCCAAACCCTGTCTTCTGCATCTACGGCGATGCCGATTGGCATACCAAAACCGTCAATGCCGCTGCTATAATCACCCCAACCGCGGATGAAATTCCCCGTCGAGTCGAATTCAAGCACCCGGTAACCGTCTGGATCGGTAACAAAAACATTCCCATTGGAATCCACGGCGATGAAGGGCTTGTTGTTGATGGATTGACCATCCCAGGCGGAAACAGCCCATTCACGCAGGTATTGATAAGTCAAAAGATCCTCGTTCGGTGCAAAAACCTGGACGCGTCGGTTCCAAGCATCAGCTACATAAAGATTATCCTGGCTGTCGAATGCCAACCCGACCGGTTCGTCAAACTCTCCATAGTTAATACCGTTGATGCCAAACTGGCTCAGATATCGGCCATTCTCATCAAAGATGACCACGCGGTTATTGCCGGTGTCGGTGATGAAAACCTGACCTGAAGAATTGACTGCAATTCCACGTGGACCCCAGAAGGAATCGGGTTGGTCAGCCGTGCCAGATTTTCCCCACATGGTGATGAACTGACCGTCTGCGGAGAATTTTTGCACACGATAGTTCCAGGTGTCGGTAATGTAGACAGAACCGTCAGGCCCGACTGCAATACCCCAGGGTTCGTTAAAAGTTCCGGCGGGGGCATCCCCTTCGGCAATATTGGCATATGTTCCCCAGGATTTGATGAACTGTCCGTCCGCCGAAAACTGTTGGATCCGGTGATTGTAGGCGTCAGTGATGTAGATATTTCCATTTTTGCCAATGGCGATATCATGGGCGTTTTCAAACTGACCTTCCAGTTTGCCCGGTTCTCCGAAGAATAAATCGGGAATGAGGCTGGTCATTTTTTCCACGTAAGGATCAGAAACAGTATTATCTGCGACTACAGGAACAGTTCCATAAGTCCAGATGGAGGTAACGATATCTTTCTTCAGGAACAAGTAGATGTTTCCAGAAGGCTGCCAGTTTTCAACGGTCAGGGTGGTCAATGATTTCAGTTGGGAATAAAGGGTGTAGTCTTTATCAAACCAGATATCAAAGAGCGCCTGCCGCATTTGAGGGTCTCTGAACGCCTGCCACGCGGATTTAATGGTTTGTCCCATATAATCCTGCATTGGCCAGACGAGGCGTTTATATTTAAATTCATAGTAATCATTATCTAGAATTGCCCTGGTCTTTTCCAAATAAGTGTCATCACTGATCACAGCTGCGTATTGTTCGAGATCGTGGGTAAGCTTGTCTTTTACCCAATATTTGTTCGGGTAGTCTCTGAAATACCACCAGTAGGGATAGAGGGCGTCTCCAATATAAGCGACCTTGATTTCCTTGCCGCCAGTGGTTCGCTGTGAAATGTCAGCGACCTGTTCCAGAACATCCTTTGGACCTCGGGCGGCGTGGGCATATACCAGGAATTCCTTGCCGTTGTCATAATTGATGAAGGATGCCTGAAAAGCAGAGCGGGCAGTCAAGACTGCCAGTATCGTAAAGCAGGCAGTGACGAGGGTTTTGAAAAGAGACTGGTTTTGCCAGCCCTCCATCAATTTAACAATCCCCCACCCTGATAGAACAACGGTTATTGATGACAGAAGAAAGGTACTGGTGATCTGTAATTGGGCAAGTTCCATCCCGGCAAACGGTTTTTCAGGTCCGAAAAATGATCCAAGAACACTGCCAAGACAAATTAAAAAAATGGGGAAAAGCAGCAGAGATAATAGTGATTTACGGCTCCATTTTTGTGCGAAGAGTGAATCAACAAGATATCCAACACCAAATCCAGCAGCCAGAAGCATGGGCAGGGTGATATGCACAGTCAACCAGGGCATTTTTTCGCCAGCCACTGAGTAAGCCAACAGAGACATGATTGACCAATACACCAAGAGAAGTAAAACCGGTAGTTTCTTGGGCTCATATTCAGTGTTGATAGGAAGGGCTTGCGAAATTTCTTGGGATTCACCAGTTTGTTCTGCTTCGGTTGTCAGGGCAGCCAGTTTTTGCTCCTGTTTAGCTTGTTCATGCGCCCGATTGGTTCTGGCTTGTTCAACCAATTCAACGCCAGGCATTATGGTAAAGAGTTTGTGGATGAATGCTACAATCACAGCGGTGAGGGTACCCAAAACAGCCAGGTACTCGTACATTGGTAATTGTAGCAAGGCGTAGTAATACAAAGGCTGAGTGCCACGATTCACGCTTTGTTGTGAAAGCCAATAACCGAGAGAACCCACCATGCCTGTAAAAAATCCCTGGCCATTGGTGAAAAAGGTAGTGTAAAAGAGGGTGAAAATAGCATAGAAAAGCGCGGTATTTTTCAGCCAGAGCGATGGTTTCCAAAACATACCGATGGCAACGGTTATAGCCAGGACAACAAGCAACACGATGGAGGTTTTGATCAAACCAGGTTGTGAATAATCGAGCGGGTTCCAACCCAACAAGCTGATCGGGAAAGCAATTAACTGCGGCATCACCAGTGTTAGGCTTAGTATGAGTAGATCAAAAGAGCGGATATCTTTGATATAAGACCATCCCAAGCCGGTGATGAGAAAAACAAGAGCGGCCACCAGGCTTGCACCGGCTAAGCCAACACTTGTCAGCATGATGATTCTGATCAGTGAAGGGGTTGATGGAATATCGGTTGTGGTGGGGTCAGCGGGAGCCACAGCTGATTCAGCAGCCACGGCTGAGGCAGGGTTGGTTTTGGCATCAATCACTCCAGTGCCGAGGGCGATCCCCACGAACAACAGGGCAACCATAACTAATAGAATAAACAAGTCCCGTTTGACCGGGTTCTTCCATTCTTTTTGGGTGACGTCTTTGAGAAAAACCAAAGCAAGAAAAATCAACATTTCTGCTGTAAAGATAAAAGAAGTTTCTTTTGTACAGAAATACAGACCTAAAACAGCTGTATATAAGAAGAGAGTTCCCTTACCGCCTTTTTCAAGATAACACAATACTGCGTATAGCAGTACAACCGTAAACAAACCAATAAAAGACTCGTTGCGGGTATAGCGCCCATAAAAAAGCATGTAAGGGGAGATCATGAAGAACAGACCAGCCAGCAGAGCACCGGTTCTTCCTAGATATCGACGGAACGCGAACAATACGAAAACCACTGTCGCGATACTGAATAGAGCCGCTGGAACACGAGAACTGAAATCTGAGTCGCCAAAAAGGAAATAGCTGGCAGCCAGCAGATGAAATTGCAGCGGGCCATGGGTGACGGGATCATGGCTGTATCCTTTGCCTAGATATAGATCATATGAAGGAACCACGTGATTGACCTCATCGTGGCTCATTACCCGAGCGCCGACAATGTAGAAACGGCTTACGACTGTAAGTAGAATAATCAGTGTAACTAAAAAATGCTCGAGCTTAATTTTCGGTAGGGCAGGAATAAGGGAATGGTCAAGCCATGAGGGTTTTTGTGAAGCCGGGATTGAATTTTCCATAGATGTTATCCAACCTTGTAGAACCTAATTATGTATTTCATGACTATACATGAATCCAACTAAACTGACAAGACACTGCCAACAAAAAAGATGAGGGCAATCCTCATCTTTTGAATGATTTTGCGATTTGATTATTGCGAACCCAGGTTGAAATAGTTATATACTGCTCTGGATAAATCTCCATATAATTTGTTGCCTTGGTCAAAAATGATCGGCATATCATTGTGTACATAAATAGTCAGAATATAATTGCCGCCTGGGGAGTAAATAATGCCCGAATCTGCCATCTCATGAATCGCCAAGTCAGACCATTGAGCCCAGGCATGTTTGTGGGCAATCTGGGTTCCGTCGGGCAGCCCAGTTTCGATGAGCATTCCGATTCGGTCAGCCAGCATTAATGAGATCATCGAGCGGCACTCTGCCTGAGAGATTTGCCCCGGAAAAACAACAAAAAAGGTACCGCTGCCGGTTTGAGCACACTGGTAGATGTCATTCAACAATGAACCAATTTCAGCAGGAGTGGTCTGATTGAACAGATCGGTATCCAAAACTTCATCCGTACGCTTCTTTGCCGGAGTGTTATTGGCTCGCAAAATGGTCGAATTATATTCAAAGAGTCGCAGTAATACGGTATTGGGCAGACCGAGCTCTTCCATACTGTCTGATACCACCAATGGGCCGAGAATTGGGTCCATCACTGATTTCATGATCAAATCAGATGCGGTATTGTCTGAAAGGGTCATCATCTTTTTCAGCAGATCATAAGTGTCTTCATCAATCGGCTCGCTTTTTTCGCGAAAGACTTCGACCATGATGGGAATTTTGATTGTACTGTTGGCGGAAAAGGCAATATCTGGAACCAGAAACTCACCATCCCGATATGCCAGCTGCATCTCTTGCCCCGATTCAAGGTCAAGAAGATAGATTTCTGTGGTTCCACCCACACTGCTGTTGTCAATGATTTGTGATAAAAGAATCTTCAGATTTTCTAATGAAGGGCGTGAAGAACTGGTTTTCTTGATAGATAAATTCACTGTACGGTTGGCAGGTGATTTCAATGCCATGCTCACCAGTTCAATGGAACGATCCACGTCCAGATTTAAACCAGATTTGCCTGCGGTGAAGAAGGCTTCACCTGGAATGGGAGAATAAGGTTCAGGGTCTTGATCATATCGGGCGGCAACTTCGTTGATCAAATAAGAGCGCAATTGATCTACGTTAATGTTGGCCCGAATAGGGATTTCCTGGGAGTCTGGTTCAATGTTGAACAAATAATCCCAAAAAGCCGACCAGAAAGGCAGAGATGCCCTGGCCTGGTCTGCAGCAGCCAGCATGTTGCTTATATCAAGGGTAAAGCCGAGTGTGGAAGGTTTGACCTGAAAGGAACTGTTATTAAAACGCAACTCAACTGGCACTGAATACACTTGTGTCAACCGATTTGCAGCTTCTTCCATGGTTAATCCTGATACATCCACACCAGCAACCACTGAGCCGTTAGAGAATGATGTTCTTAGCCTGCTGAAAACCACCAATTGAAAGACCAATAACAAAACTCCACTGGCAATCAATGCCAGTGATAACCAGCGAACCAAAGAAAAACTCTTGAAAAGTTTTTTGAAATTCATTGCTCTATAAATCCTCGCATTTCGATTTTACCAGATGGAGGGGGATTAACAAGATGCAATGGTGAAAACTGTCCAGTTTGGATATACTTTGTTTATGGTCAATCAACCCGCAGATCAACTTGAACGAATCAGATCAATATTCCCTTTTTCTTTGCTTGACGACGAAAAATTGGTGCGAATCACAACATATTTTGAGGAGCAAAGTTATCCTGCTGGTTCAACGATCATCTCTTTTGGTTATCCGGCTAGAGATTTGTTTTTTGTCCAATCGGGATCTGTCAGGTTAATTACCCACAACAAAAGTGGAGATCAAGAGATGGGGGTGCTGAAAGCTGGAGATTGGTTTGGGGAAGAGGTTTTATCAGGTGATTCGAATTATTTCACCCGAGCAGTTTGCCTTTCTGGCGTTACGGTTCTTAAACTGGGAATTAACAAAGCCAGATTGTTGGAGGATTCGTCCACAGTTCTAAATAGCGCCTTTTCGCTGATGCGCAGTAGTTTCCTGCTGGCAAACAACCATAAACTTCAGTGGCGAGCGCCTGATGAAAAAATACTGCTGTTTTGCCGCAGGCATTCTTTCTTCTTATGGCTGAGGATTCTGTTTTCTGTCGGGCTGACATTGGTGATCTCTTCCTTTCTGCTTTTCACGGCATTGGCGGCATCTGAAAAAATGTTTCTGTTATGGATAATTCTGTCGGTGCTTTCCTTGCTTATTGGCTCCGGGATTTGCGGTTGGTTAGCCACGGAATGGCGTAATGATTACCTGATCATTACCCATGATCGTGTCTGTGTTCAACGCAAGATTTATGGGCTCTTTGAAACCCGGCAAGAGTCTCCATTGAACGCTATTTTGTCAGTCAGTGTAGATACTTCATTTTGGGGCAGGGTGTTGGGGTTTGGCACCGTGAAGCTAAAGACTTATACCGGCGACCTGGCGTTCTCAAAGCTGCCTCACCCGGCATTGATCACCAACCTTTTGGATTCAAGCAGACAGCGTGTCATAGAGGAAAACAGCCAGGAAAACCGTAGGGAAATCTGTAACGCGCTTTCAGGCAAGACTTCCGTTCGCAAAATAAAAGCTTCTTCGTCTTCATTCAGAACTTCTATTGGACAAACATATACCAGCGGGTCGCTGTCTGCTTTATTAGCGCGCTTGTTTCGTTTGAGATCTGAAACGGAAGAAGGAGTCACTTATCGAACGCATTGGTTAGTTTTGTTCCGAAAAACGATCCTACCATGCCTTTTATTTCTGGGAATACTATTGATTGCAGTTTTACGCTTTATCGGGTTCATGAACAGTCTTCCCGAAGAATTTGTCTATCTGGGGGCGCTGGTGTTGAGCCTGGCAGGGTGGGGTTGGTGGCTCTACCAATATCAGGACTGGCGTAATGATGTCTATATCATTACCGAAGACCAACTGATTGATGTCTATCGAAAACCGCTTAGCACAGAAGACCGAAAAACTGCTCCGATTAAAAACATTCAGACCGTGGAGTTTGAGCGCAAAGGTCTTCTCAAGCTACTGTTTAATTATGGCACAGTAATAATCAAGATTGGTAATGAGAAATTAACCTTTGACAATGTTTTCAATCCTTCTGCAGTTCAGAATGAGATTTATACGCATTATAAAGCCAGTCAGGAGAAAGACAAGAAAAATGAACAGCAGCGTTTTGTTGAGTGGATCAAGATGTATGATGAAATAAAAAATCATACTGCAGAAGATGAGGAAAACAGGTAAAATGAAGAGATATTATAAATAGAGGTTAGAAATGGCTTTACTTGATATTGTTTCAGTTCCTGATCCGGTGTTGCGGCGAAAAGCCCGCAAAGTCACCGATTTTGGAAAAGGTTTTCAAACCCTTGTCAACAACATGATTGAAACCATGCGCGAGGCACCTGGGGTTGGTCTTGCAGCCCCTCAGATTAATGAGTCGCTGCGCCTGGTGGTGGTGGAATACGGCGATGATGAAGACGAAGAAGCCCCCAAAAGGCTCTTTGTTGTTGCCAATCCTGAGATTGCCGAAAAATCAGAAGAAATGGAATTGGGCGTTGAAGCATGCCTTTCTGTTCCTGAGTTGGCCGGCGAAGTAGAACGCCATAAGAATATCGTGGTGAAGGGTCAAAACCGCTACGGCAAGCCATTAAAAATCAAGGCGGATGGCTGGCTGGCACGTATCTTCCAGCACGAAATTGACCACGTGGAAGGGGTTCTATATACTGATCGAACTGACAAGGTATGGAAACCGCGTGAAGGTGAGGAGATCCCTTCGGATTAATTCCAATTTGGCAATCTTACCAAATCACCGATTGAAAAGATGTATTGAAAGCAATTCTGTCGCAGTTGTAGTGAGTCGGATCATCGTGTAATGTATTTAACTCATCTCTCCCTGACCAACTATCGGCTTTTTTCACGCCTGGATATGGATGTACCCAGGCGGATTCTTTTATTGATGGGCTCAAATGCTCAGGGTAAGACCTCCCTTCTTGAAGCGATTTATTACCTGGCGGCCTTTACTTCTTTTCATGCGCAAAGCGATCGGCAGTTGGTCAATTTTATCGCCAGCCGTGAAGCTTTGACCGTGACTCGCCTGGTGGCAGACTATCAACGCGGAGACAACCGACATCATCTTGAGGTCAGGTTAATTCAGGATTCCAACGGCAATGGCGGGTCGAGATTGCGCAAGGAAGTACTGCTGGATTCTGTCAAAACCCCGATCAACCAGATTGTGGGTCATTTTAATGCTGTCATCTTCTTGCCTCAGATGACCAGAATTCTCGAGGGCGGGCCTGAAGAACGAAGGCGTTATTTAAATTTGGCGGCAGCCCAGGCAGATCCATTTTTTACACAGGCATTGTCAGAATACAACCAGGCACTGACCCAGCGCAATGCTCTATTGAAGCTTCTGGCAGAGCGGGGTGGAGACGCCGCCCAGTTGGAGTATTGGGATGATATCATCACCAGCAGAGGAGCCAAGATTATTCATTCGCGCATCCAGGCAATTAAGGAAATTGAAGGTCTGGCATCGCTGGTTCATGATCGATTGAGCGGCGGCAAAGAGTTGATCAGGTTGCATTACCAGCCCTCTTACGATCCGTTGCCAAAGCCGCAAGGGCAGTTCAGCTTGCCAATTCAAACATCTATTCAACGGGATGGCTACACTATCAAGCAAATCCAGGATGGATTTGCAGACAGATTGAGACAAGTTCGAAGTGAAGAAATTGCCAGGGGGGTGACCACCATTGGTCCGCATCGTGATGAGATGCGCGTTTTGTGTAATGGTGTGGATTTAACTGATTTTGGTTCACGGGGGCAGTTGCGCACTGCCATCCTTGCGTTGAAGCTTGCTGAAGTAGATTGGTTGAAACAGAAAACCTCTCAATGGCCGGTGCTTCTGCTGGATGAAACATTGGCTGAACTTGATACGGATCGAAGGCAGTTTTTGCTTGATTATTTACAAGAAGCTGAACAGGCGATCATGACCACCACTGATGCCAGCATGTTTCCCTCTGGTTTTGTCGAAGGGTGCGACCACTGGCAAATTGTCAATGGTTCAGTCAGTCATCAGTAGATATTTCAGAATCATAGAGGCTTTTTTGAAGGGATGCCAACGTTTCGAGGGTAAGTGGATGCTGTCGCTACAACCTTTTTGATCGTCACCAGAAACCTCTCCTCCACCACACCGGGCAAGATCACATTCGTCACTTGTTGCAGTTCAGCTCCAAGCATGTATAGCGCATTCTCACTTGAGTGAACTTCAGCATGAGCAGTTTCACCCTTTTGTGCGAGCATAAAACCACCAATTTTCAACAATGGAATTAGATATTCCACCAGGATTGGCAAACCGGCAACAGCTCTTGCGACTGCCCAGTCGTATTGAGCGCGGTGATTCGGCAATCGCCCAACCTCTTCAGCTCTGAGTGTCAGAATCTCAACGTGATCGAGGTTCAGCGTTTCAATGATATGTTTGCAGAAACCGGCTTTCTTGCCGACTGACTCAACTAAGGTTAGTTTAATCCCTGGGCAGGCGATTTTCAGGGGAATCCCGGGGAACCCTGCACCAGTTCCAACATCAATGACACGTTCTTTCTTCAGGTTCTTCATTACTAACAGGCAAGAAAGCGAATCTAAAAAGTGTTTGATACGCACTCCCTCAGTATCACGGATGGCAGTGAGATTGAATTTTTCATTCCAATTGATCAGTTCGGTTTCGTAAATCTCAAACGCTTCTTGTTGTTGAGTATTGAATGAGAACCCGCTGTATTTTTGTGCTTCAGTGATATAGGAATGAATCATCAAGCTTTCCTTTTTTGAGTTGAGTAAAAAGGCGAATTTGTTTCAGAACAACTATACTTGAATTATAAAAGAAGACGCCTCTGTTTGTGGAGAAAACTGGAAAACCGTTTGAGGGAATTTTCCTGTTCGAGAGGAGTTGACAAAAGGGATTCCTCTCGTTTTTTTTATTGAAAATCTTTAATAGATCATGATATTTATCTCCTTTTGAATAAAGAGATTTTAAGACTTAGAAGTTTTGGAAAATCTTGTTTGATGTGATTAGACAGGGAATTGTGAACCCATATTGACTTACAATTTATTCAACTGTATAATCCATTTGTTGTTAATTTTATGAAAGGAAGGCGCAGAGAATATGGTGATTCATACTGAAACACAATGCATGCTTCACATTGCCACTCTTAAAGGTTTTGTTGGCATGATTCCTTGTCGTAATGCGCCTGTCCATCGATAAAACTGGATAAAGTTCAGTCTCGCGGCCACGGTGCATGACAATTCCGTGGTCGTTTTTGTTTAACCATTTTCAGACCACGGACTCCACCGTGGTCTTTTTTTCTAAAGGAGGAGAATATGGTTTCACAAATGAGTACTGATTTTGTAACGGACTGAGGAAACTCAATCATGGTCGTTTTTGAAAAGGAAATGGTTTTGGATAAGAAGAGGGAGGCCGAATATGCTAGACGCAATGATGAGATTCGGCGCATATCGAGTGGAGTATTTACATTCCGGTTTACCCATGGACCGGTTGGCATTTGGTTTTTACCTGAGGGCAGAATTGACCGCTTCGGATCAATACAGCCGAAATACCAAGCACCAACTGTACAGCGGTTTGACATTGCTTAAACGCAAAGCCCAAATGGGTCACCTGGTTGGCATATACCTGGATGTCAATTCACTCGACAATTTAGAACGGCCTGCATATCAACAAATGAAACATGATGTAGCAAACGGTTTGTTCAGAAGAGTATTCGTTTTGGATGAAACCGCTCTCATAGGCACACCGGCAGCAGATGATGATTTGCTGCAATTGTTCATCCAGACCGGTGGATTTGAAGTTTTTACCTGCAGGAACGGGGAATGCGTTCCGCTGGTGTTTGCCAGAGTATTTGAACCCATGGCGGTTTGAAATTTCATTATTATTTCAATGTTTTGGAGGAAAAATGGTGATGATTGGAAATTCGCTTTTCAGCGGACAAAAAACTGAATGGACAGCGCTGGATGCTGAAAAAGACGCAGTCGAAGTTGCATCATGGACCGTTGACGAAGATTTTGTTCTCGAGTTCATGGAAAAACCAGCCCGGCCATTTGCAGTTCATGAAATCAAGAAAAAACTGAAAGATGACCTGAAAGCAGCAGATGAAAAAAGGAACGCGTTCATTTTTGCAGTTCGTCGAAAAGGAACTGAAGACTTGATCGGATTGATCCGTTTTAGTTGGTTTAATCCAACCCAACAAGAAATCAGACTTTTTCTGAATTTCTCCTCTTCGCAAATTCTTAATGAATACGGAGAAGAAGTTCTTAACATGGCTCTTCGTTATGGCTTCATGGAATTGAGCCTTCATCGGCTATGGCTGGAGGTTCCATCATATGCAGCCGAGAGAATTAAACTTTTTGAAGCGGCCGGTTTTTTAAGAGAGATCCAGCGTCGTGAATGTGTTTTTCACAACGGACAGTATCATGATCAACTCGTCTACTCTATTCTCAAACCCGAATGGAAGAAGATCCGCCAAATGGAGGTGACAGCATGAGCAATCAATTTTATACAGGCAGTCTGGTAGAAATCGTACCGATTGATATCGAGAAAGATTTTGAATCCTGGATGAAGTGGAACCGTGACAGCGATTATCTGCGGTTTCTTGATGATGTACCGGCCAATCAATATTCCTTGACTCAAATGAAGGATTGGTTTGAAAAAGAGGGAAATGAAAACTCTTTTTTCATCATTAAGAGTGTTGAAGATCACAAGACAATCGGTTTTGTAGAGCTGGCTGGTTATGATTGGGTCGCGGGGAATGCCTGGGTCGGGATTGCCATTGGCGAACCTGAGTATCGCAGCAAAGGTTATGGAACAGATGCTATGAATTTGATCTTGAAGTTTGCTTTCCATACCCAAAACTTGCACCGGGTGAGCCTAGGCGTGTTTGGGTATAACCCACGAGCGATCCGCTGTTATGAAAAATGCGGCTATAAATATGAAGGCACCATGAGGGAATGTATTTATAAGGAAGACCAGCGCTGGGATATCTTGAACATGGGGATTTTGCGCAATGAATGGGAGGCTCTGCAGGCATCCGTTTAGTGAGTGTGGTCTAAAGGTTCGATCACCCCGAAAAGTTATGTCGGGGTGATCGATTTAAAGAGACATGATATACTTCGGAAAAATTTCCTTTAGGATTGTATGATGGCTGAAATTATTAAGGTAGTGATTTGGGATATGGGTGGTGTATTTTTGAGATCGCAGGATCTCACACCGCGTGCTAATCTCGCAAAGGAATACGGGTTGACCATTGATGAAATCCATCGGCTGGTTTTTGACACAGATTCAGCGAGGCGGGCGACCATCGGGCAAATTTCTGACGTGGAACACTGGCAAAACACAGGCAGGGTGCTGGGGATCAGCGGGGATAAACTTCAGGATTTCAGAAAAAGGTTCTTTGAGGGCGATCAGGTGGATTACACCCTGATTGATTTCATCCGCGGATTAAAACCGAACTATACAACCGGTTTATTAAGCAATGCCTGGTCAGACACACGCAATCTGCTGACCAATATCAGACCCTGCATTGATGCTTTTCATGTGTCCGTTTTCTCGTGTGAAGCAGGGTTGGCAAAGCCTGACCCGGCTATTTATGCCTACATCACCCGTTTATGCGGGATTCAGCCGCAAGAAGCGATTTTTGTGGATGATTTTATTGAAAACGTCGAGTCTGCCAACCAATTTGGCATTCATGCCATCCAGTTCAAGAACACTGAGCAGGCAATTCTTGATGTCAAGTTACTTCTCAACGGGGCAAAAGTTCAATGAAATCGTTTCGAATCGGTGTAGTCTCTGACACTCACGTTCCTGATCGAACCCCAGCGTTGGATCAAACCTTTCTGGCGGCGTTGCAAAACGCTCATGTGGATCTGATTCTTCACGCCGGCGACATCAGCGTGCAAAGAGTGATTGAAGAATTGCAATCCATTGCTCCAGTGCTTGCGGTTCGCGGAAATCGGGATATTTTGCTTCGAAACCAGCTGCCCAAAGTCAAACGTTTTGAAAAACTTGGTATCAAATTTGCCTTGATGCATGGTCATATGGACTTTATTACCTACTGGCTAGACAAGGTGGCATATGTTTTCAAAGGATATAGTCGCAATCGTTACACCTCACGAATACTAAAAACTGCTCCTGATGCCGATGTTTTTGTGTTTGGGCATACTCACCATTCTGAAAACTTGCTTGAAGATGGCAAACTTTATTTCAATCCGGGGTCAATTACATACGGCGATTTTCTGCAAAAAACGAAAAGTTGGGGTATGATAGAGGTCTTCGAAAATGGGCAGGTGGAAGGAAAGATCATCATGCATGAGACAAAATCACTCCGCCCCAATCATTCCTAAACCTTAAAAAACTTGACCGCTTCGGATTATTTGATATAATCTAAGTTTGCGTATCCCTGCCTTGACATCAGGAGGGATTAATATTCTTTTTTGCCAGGTTTATGATTTAGGAGAAACCTATGGCTTCTGTGTTGCCAACCAAATCTTACGCACGTATCCCTGTAATTTTCCCAATGCCCAACCTGATCGAGGTTCAACTCGATTCCTTTAAACGTTTAAAGGATGAAGGATTGGGTGATCTTTTTCATGAAGTTTCTCCCATTGAGTCTTACAACAAAGGGATGAAGCTTTATTTCCCCGGTCGGAGCCCTGAGGCTCAACAATGGGGATTGAAATACTGGTTTGAGGCTCCAAAGCATAGTATTGATGAATGTGTAGAACGCGACCTGACCTATGCCAGCCCGCTTTATGTTTCGGTACTTCTGGCTGGACCTGACATTCCTCAACCAGTAAAGTCAGACATCTTTTTGGGCGATTTCCCTGAGATGACTGACAACGGTACCTTCATTATTAATGGTACCGAGCGCGTGGTTGTTTCACAGCTTATCCGTTCACCGGGTGTGTATTTTGAAGCCCCCGTTGATCGCGCCACAGGCCATCGATTGGCAATGGCAAAATTGATTCCAGACCGCGGCGCGTGGATGGAGTTTGAGACTCGCAAGAACGATTATTTAATTCTCAAATTCAACCGAAAACGCACTGTGCCGATCACAATCTTTCTGCGCGCGCTTGCAGCAGTGGATGATCTGCTGCCCGGCGACACACCATTGAAAACCGGCTCAGACGAAGAGATTATTTCGCTCTTTAGTGATATTGATACCAACGTGGAGCGCCAGTTCATTGCCTCTACCATTCACCAGGAGCCTGTTTGGGATTTGACCAATGGGCAGACCGTTGCCGAAGCAGCTTTGATCGAGTTTTTCAAACGCATGCGCCCAGGCGACCCCGCTAATCTTGAAAACGCCAAACAGTTCCTTGAAGAACAGCTCTTTGACAGCCGTCATTATGATCTTGAGCGGGTGGGCCGGTATAAATTAAACCAAAAACTTGATCTGATGGATCGTATCCCAGTAGCGCATCGCATTGTTACTAAATGGGATGTGGTTTATCTCATCCGCCGCATGATCCTTATTAATAATGAAATTGAAGACAAGGATGACATTGATCACCTTGGCAATCGTCGTGTGAAAACTAATGGCGAGTTGATTCAGAACAAACTTCGCATTGGTTTGCGCCGCATGGAGCGTGTGATTAAAGAACGTATGTCTATTCGCGATCAGGATCAAGTTTCTCCCGTCAGCCTCGTAAACATCCGTCCGGTGGTTGCGGCGCTGCGTGAATTCTTCGGTTCATCCCAGCTTTCTCAATTCATGGATCAAACCAATCCGCTGGCTGAGCTGCGCAGCAAGCGAACGCTTTCTGCGCTAGGCCCTGGCGGTTTGCGTCGAGAGCGCGCCGGGTTTGATGTGCGTGATGTTCACCATTCGCATTATGGACGTATCTGCCCGATTGAGACCCCTGAAGGTCCGAACATTGGCTTGATCGGCCGTCTGGCAAGCTTTGCCCGCGTGAACGAGTATGGTTTCATTGAAACTCCCTATAGGCGTGTAGTAAAAACTTTAAACGCAGACGATTCCCGATTGGTGGGCAGAGTACTTCGTGAAAGCATTACTGATGAGAAGTCTGGTGAAGTGATTGCCAAAGAGGGCGAGCGTGTAACAGAAAAAATGCTGCCTGCGATTAAGAAAACCAAGAAGACGACCATTTTCGTGACGCCATTTATTTCTGAGGAAGTTGAATACCTCTCTGCCGATGCAGAAGACAAGTATGTGATTGCCCAGGCAAACGCCGGCATTGACATGAACAGCGAGTTCATCGAAGGGCAAATTTCTTGCCGTTTCCACAGTGACTTCATCATGTCGGCTCCTGACGGCATTAATTATATGGATGTTGCGCCAAACCAAGTAGTAGGTATCAGCGCGGCATTGATTCCTTTCCTTGAACATGACGATGCCAACCGCGCGTTGATGGGTTCCAACATGCAGGCGCAGGCGGTTCCATTGATCAATCCCGATTGCCCGACCATCTCCACCGGCATGGAGAAATATGCCGCGATTGACTCAGGGCAGGTGTTGGTCGCTGAAGAAGACGGCGAGGTGATTTCGGTCACCGGCTGCCAGGTGTGTGTCAGAAACCCCGAAAGCAAAGTTCGTGAATATAACCTGAGAAAGTATCAGCGTTCGAATCAAAGCACCTGCATTGATCAGCGTCCTGCAGTAATCAAGGGGCAGCGCATCCGCAAAGGCGACATCATCGCAGATTCTTCCTCAACGGTCAGCGGCAAACTTTCACTCGGTCAGAATGTTGTAGTGGCCTTCGTTTCTTGGGAGGGCGGCAACTTTGAAGACGCGATCTTGATTTCAGAGCGCCTGGTGCAGGCAGACAAATTCACTTCTGTTCATATCGAAAAACATGAAGTGGAAGCCCGCGATACCAAGCTTGGTCCCGAAGAAATTACTCGTGACATCCCAAATGTTGGTGAAGATGCCATCAAGGATCTTGACGAACAGGGCATCATCCGTATCGGTGCTGAAGTAGGCCCAAATGATATTTTGGTTGGGAAGATCACACCCAAGGGTGAAAAAGAACTAACCCCCGAAGAGCGCCTGTTGCGCGCTATTTTCGGTGAAAAATCACGAGATGTTAAAGACACCTCTTTGCGCATGCCTCACGGCGAACGCGGCAAGGTGGTGGATGTGAAAATCTTCACTCGCGTAGATAATGTTGACCTGCCCGCCGGTGTGGATATGATGGTGCGTGTCTCCATTGCCCAGCGCCGAAAGATTACCGCGGGTGACAAGATGGCTGGCCGTCATGGTAATAAAGGCGTTGTCTCTCGCGTGGTTCCTGTCGAGAACATGCCCTTCCTTGAAGATGGTACCCCTATTGACATTATTCTAAATCCGTTGGGTGTTCCCGGCCGTATGAATATTGGCCAGGTACTTGAAACACACCTGGGTTGGGCTGCCCGACAGCTAGGTTTTGAAGCGGTCACACCGGTATTTGATGGTGCTGATGAATTTGAAATCGAAGCAGAGTTAGGCCGTGCCTGGCTGATGGATTTAGCCTGGAAAGAATCTGGCGAAAAGTCATGGGAATGGTTGAACGAGCAAGATTATGACCCGCAAACCATTCGTGATGACGACGAGGTTCGTCTGCTTTATCTTGAACAAATGCTGGATAATAAAACCGACATTGCCAGGATGGCTGTGGATATCAATTATGCCCGACGTGTCAATCTTGAGTATTGGTTGAAAGAAAAGAAGATCAACCCTGATTCAGTTATGAAATTTGATAATGTTGTGGTTGGTACCCCGCAGTATACCGACTATGACCGTGAAGCCATCAATATCTGCTTGAAGATTTGGCTGGAGATGAATGGTGTGGATGTCTCAAAGTTAACTGATAACGACATCCGTAATACTGCAGAAAAGTATTCCTTGAATAACAACCAGCCTTTACCAATTTTAGGCAAACAGTTCTTACGTGACGGAAAAACGGGACAACCTTATGATCAGCCAGTCACCGTTGGTGTGATGACCATGCTCAAGTTGCATCACCTTGTTGAAGACAAGGTTCATGCACGTTCAACAGGACCATATAGCCTGGTTACTCAGCAGCCTTTAGGTGGTAAAGCCCAATTTGGTGGACAGCGTTTCGGTGAAATGGAGGTCTGGGCCCTTGAAGCTTACGGTGCCAGCTTTACACTTCAAGAGATGTTGACTGTCAAATCGGATGATGTGATGGGCCGTGTCAGCACTTATGAGGCGATTGTCAAGGGTGAACCGATTGAAGACCCGAGTTTACCTGCGGCTTTCAGAGTGCTCGTCAAAGAACTGCAAAGCCTTGGATTGGCGGTAGAAGCCATCATGGATTCTAAGGAAGTGATTCGTTTTGGCAAAGATGAAGAAAAGGTGAAACCTCCCAAGCTCGATACCGGTTTGCTCGGATTGGGCGAAGAGTTGCACGGACTGCTATAAAAGGCTTCAAGCAACGGCTGAGGAAACATGAAGAGACAATCTGAGTTGCGTTTGTCTTGACCGTAAGATGCCCTCATGATATAATTTTTTCCCGTTGCCCTGTTGTCTTGGTAATATGGTAACCTCTGCTGTGAAGTAAATCCGGTGAGGCCATCATTGCAGTCGATGGCCTCGCCCTATTAACAAAAAACAAGAAGGCAAAAATTTTTCGGAGGCAAAAAAGTGCCAACTATCAACCAACTGATCCGTAAAGGTCGTGAGACTAAAAAGGTCAAGAGTAAAGCGCCTGCTTTACAGTTCACATTGAACTCAATGAAACAACGCCGCAATCGTCTTGAAAAAGGCGCTCCTCAAAAACGCGGTGTGTGCACAGTCGTGCGTACCATGACCCCTAAGAAACCGAACTCCGCGCTTCGCAAAATCGCTCGTGTTCGCTTAACCAACGGTCTAGAAGTCACGGCTTACATTCCTGGTGAAGGACACCAGCTTCAGGAGCACTCTGTTGTGCTCGTGCGTGGTGGCCGTGTAAAAGACCTTCCGGGCGTCCGTTATCACATTGTTCGTGGTACCTTGGACACCACTGGTGTTGCCAAACGTGCTCAGGGCCGTTCAAAATACGGTTCAAAGAAGCCGAAGGCTTAGTATTCATTCATTTTCGATGGAGTAATTTGCATGCGACGGACTAAACCCGAACCACGAGAAATCAATCCAGATGTGCGTTACAACAGTGTTCCTGTGACCTTCTTCATTCACCGTATCATGAAACGCGGCAAGAAGAGTGTAGCCACCCGAATTATGTACAACGCCTTGGATATTATCAAAGAAAAAACCGGAAAGAGCCCAATCGAGGTTCTTGAAACAGCGTTGAAAAATGTTGGTCCCCAGATGGAAGTTCGCCCACGACGTGTGGGTGGTGCTACCTACCAGGTGCCGATGGAAGTGCCTGCCAGCCGCAAGATGACTCTGGCCATGCGCTGGATTCTTGATTCAGCTACGGGGCGCACGGGCAATTCTTATGCAGAAAAACTTTCTGCCGAGATTCTTGAAGCTGCTAACAATACTGGTGCTGCTGTTCGTAAACGTGAAGAAACACACAAAATGGCTGAAGCCAACCGGGCTTTCTCCCACTTTAGAATGTAATTAATATTAGACAGAGAGTGAAAAGATCCAATGCCTCGCAATTTTCCTTTAGAGAAGTGCCGCAATATTGGGATTATTGCTCACATTGACGCGGGTAAAACCACGACAACTGAGCGAATCCTCTTTTATTCCGGACGTACTTATCGACTTGGCTCCGTGGATGAAGGCACGACTGTAACGGACTGGATGGCCCAGGAGCGTGAACGCGGCATTACCATTGTGTCTGCTGCAGTTACCGCCGAATGGAAGGGGCATCAGATCAATGTGATCGATACTCCAGGGCACATCGACTTCACCGCTGAAGTCCAACGCTCCCTCCGGGTGCTGGATGGTGGTGTGGTTGTTTTTGATGCCGTTCAGGGTGTCGAACCACAGAGCGAAACAGTCTGGCGACAGGCTGACCGTTATGGAGTGCCTCGCATCTGTTTTGTTAACAAGATGGACCGCACCGGCGCCTCGTTTGAATATACATTGAGCACAATTATTAATCGTCTTGGTGCTAACGTGATTCCGATGCAGATTCCGATTGGAAGCGAAGCAACCTTTAAGGGCATGGTTGATCTCATGACCATGCAGGCCATTTATTTCGAAGATGAACTGGGCAAAGAACCCAACATTACATCAATCCCGGTAGAGCTTCAAGCGCAGGCTGAAGAAGCCCGTGTTCACATGGTAGAGAAAATCGCTGAACTTGACGATGATTTGACCATGAAATATCTAGAAGGCGAAACCATCAGTATTGAAGAGCTGAAGTCCGGTCTGCGCAATGCAGTTATTGAAAACAAAGCTACCCCGGTTTTCTGCGGTTCAGCCATGAAGAATAAGGGCGTTCAGTTGGTTCTGGATGCTGTTATTGATTATCTGCCATCCCCGATTGACATCAAACCCGTTCAAGTTACCAACCTTAACACTGACGAAGTGATTGAGTTGCCGACAGAAGATGGGGCGCCATTAAGCGCACTAGTTTTCAAGATAGTCAGTGATCCTTATGTTGGGCGGTTGGCTTACTTCAGAGTTTATTCCGGTACTTTAACCACCGGAGGATCTGTATTGAATCCAACGAAGGGGCGCAAAGAGCGCATCGGACGTCTGCTGCGAATGTATGCTGATCGTCGAGAAGATATTACCGAAGTATGCGCTGGTGATATTGGTGCCGTTTTAGGCCTCAAAGATACTTTCACCGGAGACACCCTCTGCGATTCCTCCACGCCTGTGGCACTTGAACGCATCAGTTTTCCCGAACCAGTTATCTCAATTGCCATCGAGCCGAAATCTAATGTTGACCAGGATCGTATGACCAATGCTTTGCTGCGATTGACCGAAGAAGACCCAACCTATCAGGTTGTATCAGATGAAAATACTGGTCAAACAGTGGTCAAGGGGATGGGTGAGCTTCACCTTGATATTTTGGTTGATCGCATGCTGCGTGAATTTAAAGTACAGGCCAATGTTGGAGCTCCACGTGTCTCATATCGCGAGACCATCACTCGGGCTGTCCCAAATGTCAATTACAAATATGCCAAGCAGTCAGGTGGTCATGGTCAATATGGCCATGTTGTCTTTGCGTTTGAGCCCCTGGATCGAGGCGGCGGCATTCAATTTGAAAACAAAATCACTGGTGGTGCGATTCCAAAAGAGTATATTCCCGCTGTCGAAAAAGGTGTGAAAGAAGCGGTTGAATCAGGTATTCTGGCTGGTTATCCGGTTACTGATTTGAAAGTAACCTTGATTGATGGCTCGTATCATGAAGTTGACTCAAGCGAAATGGCTTTCAAAATGGCCGCCATCATGGGCTTTCGTGAAGGCTTACAAAAAGGTTCATCAGTTTTACTTGAACCAATTATGAAAGTGGAAGTTGTCGTACCTTCAGAATATCTAGGCGACATCATGGGGCAAATCACATCTCGACGTGGTGAGGTTCAGGGCATGGAAATGCGCCCTGGCAACGCTCAAGCCGTTCGTGGTTTGGTTCCGCTGGCAGAAATGTTTGGGTATGCCACACAGTTGCGATCTGGAACTCAAGGTCGTGGTGTGTTTACAATGGAATTTGATCATTATGCACCAGTTTCTGCTTCTGTTGCAGAAAAAGTAATCAACAAATAATTTAAAACCGATTCGGATTTTTGAAGGAGCAACATATTTTATGGCCAAGCAGAAATTTGAACGAAATAAACCGCATCTGAACATAGGCACAATGGGTCACATTGACCATGGAAAGACGACCCTGACCGCCGCGATTACGAAGTATTGTGGATTTTTGGGACATGCAGAATTCAGAGCATACGATCAGATCGACAATGCTCCTGAAGAAAAAGCCCGCGGAATCACGATCAACATTGCCCACGTGGAATACGAGACTGAGAATCGTCACTATGCTCACGTAGACATGCCCGGTCACCGTGACTACATCAAGAACATGATCACCGGTGCCGCCCAGGTGGATGGTGCGATTTTGGTTGTGGCAGCGCCTGATGGTGCCATGCCCCAGACCAAAGAGCACGTGCTGTTAGCTCGGCAGGTGGAAGTTCCGAGTATCGTGATCTTCTTGAATAAAATTGACCAGATGGGCGATCCTGAATTGCTCGAGCTGGTTGAGATGGAATTGCGTGAAATGTTGACCGAGTACGAATTTCCGGGTGACACCACCCCCATCGTACGCGGCAGCGCCCTGAAAGCATTGGAATGCACCAGCACTGATCCGAATGCTCCCGAATACGAGTGCATCAAAGAATTGCTGCGGGTGGTGGATGAATACATTCCGCAGCCGACTCGTGAAGTGGACAAACCCTTCATGATGCCGGTGGAAGACGTCTTCTCGATCAAAGGTCGCGGCACAGTTGTGACCGGTCGTGTGGATCGCGGACACATCAAGATTGGTGATCCGGTTGAGATCGTTGGTCTTCGCGAGAAGAGCATGGCATCCGTCTGCACCGGTGTTGAAATGTTCCACAAGCTTTTGGATGAAGGCGAAGCTGGCGACAACCTTGGTATTCTGCTGCGCGGAATTGAGCGCACTGATGTGGAACGCGGTATGGTTGTTGCCAAACCTGGCAGCATTACCCCGCACACCAAATTCATGGCTCAGGTGTACATCCTGAAACGTGAAGAGGGTGGACGCCACAAACCGTTCTTCTCTGGATATCGTCCGCAGTTCTACATCCGCACCATGGATGTGACCGGTTCCTGCAAGCTGCCGGAAGGTGTTGAGATGGTTATGCCTGGTGACAACATCGCCATGGAATGTGACCTGATCGTGCCTGTGGCTTTGGAACAGGGTTCAAAGTTTGCTATTCGCGAAGGTGGTCTGACGGTTGGTTCCGGCGTGATCACTAAGATTATTGCATAGGAAGAATAATGATGGCAAAACAAAAAATTCGAATTCGCTTGAAGGCTTACGATCATCGGGTTCTCGATCAATCTGCAAAACGGATTGTCGAAACCGCAGAACGCAGTGGTGCTCAGGTTGTCGGCCCGGTTCCCCTGCCCACTCGCATCGAGAAATTTACTGTGCGTCGATCGTCATTTATTGATAAAGATTCCCACGAGCATTTTGAAATCCGTACACATAATCGGTTGATTGATGTGTTGGATCCTGATTCAAAAACTATTGACATGCTAATGCGTTTGAATATGCCCGCTGGTGTGGATATAGAGATTAAGATCTAGAGTAATTACCGCGAATTCGATTTGTGATTTCGGTAGATCACCTTAAAAATTAGCAATACACCTGGCTTTATCCGCTTTTTGCGGTATAATAGCAAGGTTTTGGGTTCAAACCCAAAAAGGCAACTCAAGAGTGGTTTTTGTGAGCGCACCAGACAAAAATCAACAGTGACGCAGCTAGCCGCTAACTGAGTTGTGCAGGGATGATGCAACCAAGCCCAGGTTGACAGTCCTAAATACATATTATGAAGGAGAACAACTGAGATGTTTAAAGGGCTGATCGGAAAGAAAATCGGTATGACCCAGATTTTCGATGAAAACGGCGCGGCGCAACCTGTCACGCTCATCGAAGCTGGGCCATGCTTCGTTACCCAGATCAGGACCGCAGAGAACGAAGGTTATTCTGCAGTTCAGTTGGGTTTCGAAGAAGTAAAACCGAAGCGCTTGGCTTCAGGTGAAATAGGTCACCTCAAGCGTAACAACCTGCCACCTCTAAAATATTTACGAGAGTTTCGCTCTAAAGAAATTCAAGTAAAAGAGGGAGACAAGGTCGATGTTAACCTTTTTACCGTCGGTGAAAAGGTTGATGTGGTTGGCGTCAGCAAGGGTAAGGGGTTTGCAGGTGGTGTGAAACGCTATCACTTCCGTGGCGGACCAAAAACCCATGGTCAATCAGATAGATGGCGTGGACCTGGTTCCAACGGTGCCACCACAACCCCGGGTCGAGTCTATAAAGGTTCTCGCAGACCAGGTCATATGGGCGATATTTCCGTGACTGCGCAAAACCTTAAAGTTGTCCTGGTAGATGCCGAGCGAAATGTAATCGGTGTTAACGGCTCCGTGCCTGGTGCACGCGGTGGCCTCGTCGTCATTAACGCCTCTCGCAAAATGTAATTTATTACGAGACCGTTAACCTGGACAAGGAGCATATGACAATGGAAGTTGAAGTCTTAAACATGGAAGGCAAGAAGGTCAGCAAGGTAGAATTGCCTGCTGAAATCTTTGAAGCCCCTATTAATGTTGATCTCATGCACCAGGCGTTTGTTCGTCAAATGGCGAATGCCCGTCTTGGAACCCATGAAACCAAAACCAAGAGTTTTGTTGCCGGTGGCGGACGAAAACCCTGGAAACAAAAAGGAACAGGTCGTGCCCGTCAGGGTTCAACTCGCTCTGCACAGTGGAAAGGTGGCGGCAAGATTCACACCCCTCACATGCGTTCATACGTTCAGTCTATGCCGCGAAAAATGCGCGCGGCTGCACTGCGTTCTGCGCTTTCTGTAAAGGCTTCTGATTTGCAGATAGTGGTCGTGGATGAGCTGAAATTGGCTGAACCCAAGACCCGTTTGATGGCAGGTGCTTTGAATTTGTTGGTTGGTGGTGAATCTGCTCTGGTTTTGATTCCCTCCACTGAATCTTATGAAAGCATTATCCGATCTACCAACAATATTCCTGATGCAAAGGTTTTGAATGCAAACTACCTGAATGTCAGAGATTTGATGGTGTTCGATAAAATCGTCTTACCGGTTGCCGCTATTGATTTGATCAAGGCTAACCTGGGATAGGAGGAGAATACAATGAGCTCTATTTACGAAGTACTCCGCCGCCCCATCGTGACCGAAAAATCAAACTTCATGGTGAATAAACTTCACCAGTATGTTTTTGAAGTTTCGAACGATGCCAATCGAACCTTGGTAAAAGATGCGGTCGAGAAAATATTTGACGTGAAAGTTGTTCGGGTAAACATTATCAATGTGCCTGCCAAGCGTACCCGCAAAGGACGTAGCCGCAGACTTGCGGTTACGAATTCGCAATACAAAAAAGCATTGATTACCCTGATCCCCGAAGACAGAATTCCGATTTTTGAAGGGGTGGAGTAATGGCTATCAAGATATATAAACCAACAACCCCAAGCCGACGTAATATGACCGGTTATGGCTTTGATGAAATCACCAAAGACACACCCGAACGATCATTGATCGTATTGCGAAAGGCTCGCGCAGGCCGTGATAACAAAGGCCGCGTCTCAGTTCGCCACCAGGGTGGTGGAGAACGGCAGTTCATTCGTATTGTTGATTTCAAACGTAACAAGGTTGGTATTCCTGCCCGTGTTGCAGCCATTGAATACGATCCGAACCGCACCGCCCGCATTGCATTATTAGCCTATGCTGATGGAGAAAAACGTTACATTATTGCTCCGCTTGGAATGAAAGTTGATGATGCGGTTATGTCAGGCCCCACGGCTGAAATTCGCCCTGGCAACAGCCTGCCAATTAGCAATATTCCAGTTGGTACTATGATCCACAATATTGAGATGAAAGAAGGCAAAGGCGGTCAACTTGTCCGTTCAGCCGGAACCTCAGCCCAATTACTGGCTAAAGAGGGCGATTATGCCCAAATTCGCATGCCTTCAGGTGAGGTAAGACTAATTCGCCAGAATTGCTATGCCACAGTTGGTCAAGTGGGTAACACTGATCATAGCAATATTAAACTTGGCAAAGCAGGCCGAAAACGCCATATGGGCATCAAGCCGACCGTCCGCGGCACCGCGATGAGCCCTCGCGACCATCCACATGGTGGTGGTGAAGGCAGACAGCCTGCCGGTATGCCCGGTCCGAAATCTCCGTGGGGTAAACCTACTCGTGGTTACCGGACCCGCCGAAACAAGGGCAGCAACCAGTATATTGTGAGACGCCGGAACTCCGGTAATCGATAAGATCAGATAGATCAAATCGAGAAAGAAGGACGAAGATATGTCTAGATCGCTTAAAAAAGGGCCTTTCGTAGCCCCTAAGCTTTTGAAGAAAATAGAAGCAATGAACACCAAGAACGAAAAGAAAGTTCTGCGCACCTGGAGCAGGGCCAGTACGATCTTCCCGCAAATGGTTGGTCATACAATTGCTGTTCATGATGGGCGTCGACATGTGCCCATCTATATCACCGAAAACATGGTTGGACATCGTTTGGGCGAATTTGCTCCCACTCGTCATTTCCGAGGCCATGCTTCCGAGAAATCCACAGGAGCTAAATAACCATGGCTACCGATATTCGTGCCGAATTAAGTAACTGCGGTGTCTCGGCTCAGAAAACCCGCCTGGTTGTTGATATGGTTCGCGGAAAAAACGCTGTTGAAGCCATGTCAACCCTGAAATTCGCCAACAAACTGGCAGCCATACATATAGGCAAATTGATTGCCTCTGCGGTTGCCAATGCAGAAGAGAATTTCGGTGTGAGCCGCGATGATCTTTATATCTACAAGATCACCGCTGATGAAGCACCCACTCGAAAATGGCGACGTTTTGGCGCCCGTGGTCGTTTCAAACCGTTATTAAGACGGTCTTCTCACATCACGGTTGTGTTGCGGGAAAGAGAATAAATCTGAGTGGAGCGAAGGCTCAACTTCGCTCCCATGAAATAGACACCAGGAGAAATTATGGGTCGAAAAGTTCATCCAATTGGTTTTCGTCTTGGAATCAACCAGCCTTGGGAAGGCAGATGGTTTGCTGAAGGTGCTGATTACCGCACACAGCTCCATCAAGATATTGTCATCCGCGAAATGGTTTCAAAAGAAGCTGAAAAAGCGGGAATTTCAACGATAGAGATCGAACGTTATCCTGGCAAGGTGAAAGTATCCATCCACACTGCCAAACCCGGTATCTTGATTGGTCGCAAAGGCGATTCTGTGAAAAAGATTCGCACCGATCTTGAAGCGCTCACCGGAAAGAAAATTGATCTCGAAATCAAAGAAATAAAGGCTCCAGATTGCGATGCATTATTAGTTGCAAAAAACATTGCCGGACAGATTGAACGGCGTGTTAGCTATCGAAGAGCAATGAAGCGGGCGTTGCAGCAGGCGATGCGCCAGGGCGCTGAAGGCATCAAGGTCTCAGTTTCTGGTCGTCTGAGCGGTGCTGAAATGGCTCGTATCGTTTGGCTGCGTGATGGCCGAGTTCCGCTGCAGACTCTGCGCGCGAATATTGACTTCTCACGTGCCGAGGCACTGACGACTTATGGTCGCATTGGTGTCAAGGTTTGGATCTATAAAGGCGAAGTACTGCCCGTTGTGGAAGAGAAATTGGAATCCACCGAGGGTGTGTACGTCAGTGAATAGACTCTAGTCTGAGCCGAAACTCAGATATGCGAAAGAGGTATTTGATATGTTGATGCCAAAACGTGTTAAATGGCGAAAGACAATGCGTGGTCGCATGACTGGTATTTCACTGCGTGGCTCTGAAATGACCTCCGGTGAATATGCCCTGCAGGCAGTTGAACCGGGTTGGGTTACCGCCCGCCAGATTGAAGCCAGCCGTCGCACCATCGTCCGCGCAATGAAACGCCATGGAAAAGTATGGATCAGAATATTTCCTGATAAGCCATACACCCATCGTCCACCCGAAACCCGTATGGGTAAGGGTAAAGGCGGCGTGGAATATTATGTAGCAGTTGTCAGACCAGGCAGAATTATGTTTGAGATCAGTGGTCTTGATCACGACGAAGCGATGGAAGCATTGAAACAGGCTTCTTATAAATTTTCGATCAAAACCAAAATTATCTCTCGTAACCAGCCTGCAGGAGAGAGTATATGAAAATCAAAGATATTAGACTCTTGTCTACAGGTGAAATTAAAACCAAACTTGATGATGCCCAGCACGAATTAATGAACCTCAGGTTCCAGGTCGTAACAGGGCAACTAACAGATACCAGTCGTCTCAAGATCACTCGCAGAGAGATCGCCACATTCAAGACAATTTTGCGAGAACGTGAGCTGGATATCAAAGCGGAAGGTGAAAAATGAACGAACGACGGCGCATGACTGGTACTGTTACCAGCAATAAAATGATGAAAACCGTTGTGGTAAAAGTGGACCGAACTTATCGACACCCACTTTACCGTAAAGTTGTGCACGCTTCCTCCAAAGTAAAAGCTCACGATTTGCTGGGCTGTAATATTGGAGACGTCGTCGTGGTTGTCGAAAGCGCCCCAATTTCTCGTGAAAAGGCATGGGTTGTTGAATCCATTGTCAAGCGGGAAGGAAAAACGCTCGACGTCGCTGAGGAGGTTGTTGAATGATTCAGCATGAGTCTCGGTTAAAAGTAGCCGACAATACCGGCGCCCGTGAATTGCTGGTTATTCATGTGACTGGTGGTTCGACACGCAAATTTGGCGGTGTTGGTGATATTGTTGTTGCCACTGTGAAATCAGCTGCTCCACAAGGTTCGATTAAGAAAAGTGAAGTAGTGAAAGCGGTTATCGTCCGCACGGCCAAAGAATGGCGTCGTGAAGACGGTTCTTCAATCCGGTTTGATGATAACGCAGCAGTGATCCTGGATGTGGATGGTCAGAATCCAAAGGGCACTCGTATCTTTGGACCCGTTGCGCGCGAGTTGCGTGAAAAGGGTTTCATGAAGATCGTTTCTCTCGCCCCGGAAGTTCTATAGGCCAGGATTATAGGAGCGATCAAATGAAAATAAAGATTCGCAAAGGCGATCAGGTAGAAGTTATCAGCGGTCAGGAAGATGACAAAGGCAAGCGTGGTGAGATTATTAAAGTGCTTCCTGAATCTTCACGCGTTGTTGTGCAGGGTATCAACATGCGCACAAAACATCAAAGACAGGTGCAGTCTCAAGGACGCACGGTTAATCCCGGAAAAGTTCGCTTTGAAGCCCCTGTGAGCATTTCAAATGTGATGTTGGTTTGCAAGAAATGCAACAAGCCCACCAGGGTAGAGTTATCTCGTGTTGACGGCAAAACCACACGCGTTTGCAAAGAATGCAACGCCTCTATTGATGACTAGGCCGTTTGGGAGAGTGAGTTAATGAATATCTTGAAAGAACGTTATCAGAAAGAAATCTCACCGGCTTTGATGAAATCGCTGGGTCTGACGAATGTTATGCAGATTCCGCGCATCACTAAAGTGGTCGTCAATATCGGCCTCGGTGAGGCAATGGATAACCCCAAGGCATTGGATGCGGCAGTAATTGATCTGACCACCATAACGGGGCAGAAACCCATGATTACCAAGGCGCGTAAAAGCATCGCCAACTTCAAGTTGCGCGAAGGCCGTGCCATTGGAACCGCTGTTACCTTGCGTGGTGATCGTATGTGGGCATTCCTCGATCGGTTGATGAACATTGTGCTTCCCCGTGTACGCGACTTTCGTGGGGTTTCCCGTGATTCATTCGACGGCCGTGGGAATTACACACTCGGGCTAAAAGAACAGATTATCTTTCCCGAGATTGAATACGACAAAGTCGATAAAGTCCGTGGAATGGAAATCACCATTGTGACCACCGCCACGACTGATGAACAGGCAGCAGCTTTGCTGCAATTGCTTGGCATGCCTTTCAGGAAGGACTAGTATGGCAAAGAAATGCATGGAATATCGTGAACAACGAAGAAAATACGTGTATCAGGTGCGGAATCGCTGCAAACGTTGCGGTCGTCCCCGCGGTTATATGCGCCGATTTGGTCTTTGCCGAATTTGCTTTAGAGAGCTTGCTCTCGAGGGTAAGATCCCTGGCGTGACGAAATCATCCTGGTAAAAGCCAGCTCGGAGGAAGAAACATGAGTGTTAATGATCCAATTGCAGATATGTTGACCCGTATCCGGAATGGCACAATGGCCAGCCAGTCCGTAGTGGCGATGCCTCACTCGAAAATCAAGGTAGAAATTGCCCGGATTTTGAAAGAGGAAGGTTTCGTTGATGGATATGAAGTTGTCGAGAGCGAAAAACCCGGCATAATGACCTTGCGTGTCAAGCTTAAATATGTAGGTGAACGTCGACAACGCTCTTCAGTGATCACTGGTCTCGAAAGAATCAGTCGTCCTGGAAGACGTGTGTACACACAAAAACAAGATATCCCCTGGGTATTGGCCGGTATGGGTATCGCGATTCTTTCCACCCCCAAGGGTGTCATGACCGGACAGAGAGCACGCCAGTTAGGTGTTGGTGGTGAGCTACTCTGCAAGGTCTGGTAACCCGGTGGAATAAGGAGGATTGAAACGTGTCTCGTATAGGTCGTTTACCAATTATTGTGCCCGAGTCAGTAAAAGTTGACATCAATGGCTCAGAGGTACATGTCAAAGGTCCTAAAGGCGAAATGACTCGCAGTTTCTCGCCTGATATGGGAATCACTATGGAAGACAACCAGATTCTCGTTACCAGGAATTCAGAACTTGCTCCAGTCCGCGCTTTACATGGCACCACCCGTGCTTTGATCAACAATATGGTTACCGGTGTTTCTACTGGATTCGCCACTGAACTTGAAGTTGATGGCGTTGGGTATCGTGTTGAAATGGATGGCAAGAAGCTTGTCCTCTATGTTGGTTATTCACATCCCTTCATTATTGATCCACCCGAAGGCATCTTCTTCGAAGTGGATAGCAAAACCCGCCTTGTTAAAGTATGCGGTTTTGATAATGAAGCTATTGGCCAACTGGCCTGTGATATCCGCAAGATTCGTCCACCTGAACCCTATCTCGGCAAAGGTATCCGCTATAAAGGCGAAAAGATTCGCCGCAAAGCAGGTAAAGCCGGTAAGGGTAAAGGTTCAAAGAAGTAGGTGAGTGTATATGGCAAAAACTAGTCGCGCTGAAGCAAGAATTCGTCGGCACATCCGTGTTCGCAAGAGCATTCACGGAAGTGAAGCCCGACCTCGTATGAGTGTTTTCCGCAGCCTGGCTGAAATTTATGTTCAGGTGATCAATGATGAAAACGGAACCACACTCGCTGCTGCCTCAAGTATCGATCATGAACTCCAAGGCAAGGTTGAAGGCCTGAAGAAAATGGAACAGGCAAAGCTTGTTGGAGAGCTTGTAGCAAAACGCGCCAAGAGCAAAGGGATCAATCAGGTCGTTTTTGATCGAGGTGGTTTCCGCTATGGCGGACGCGTAAAAGCTCTGGCTGATGCAGCCCGTGAAGCTGGCCTGGAATTTTAGGAAAAGAGAAGATAGAGGGCCTTATGGAGAGTATGGAATTTCAACCATTAGAACAACAATATGACGAACGCGTCATTGAAATTGCCCGTGTCGCCAAAGTTGTTAAAGGTGGTCGCCGTTTTCAATTCAGAGTTACCATCGTCATTGGCGACAATCACGGCAAAATTGGCATCGGCATTGGCAAAGCCAATGCAGTGCCTGATGCCATGCGCAAGGCAACTGAACGCGCGCATAAAAATATTCAACAGATCACCCTGTCTAACACTACCATTCCTCATGAAGTGGTTGGACGGACAGCAGGCGCAGTCGTTCTCTTGAAACCCGCATCTGCCGGAACCGGTGTTATCGCTGGCGGTGGTGTGCGTGCCGTTTTGGAAGCCGTCGGGGTTCATGACATTCTGACCAAATCACTTGGCAGTGCCAATGTGCTCAACGTGGTGAAAGCCACTTTTGATGCCCTGGGTCAATTGAAATCTCCGGAAGTTGAAGCCGCACGCCGTGGCAAGGCTGCCAAAGACCTTCTCCCTTATTGGGAACGGAGGAAGAATGGCTAAGAAAAAAGAAACAACCAAAAAACTTCGAATCACTTTAGTCCGAAGCGGAATCGGATATTCACAAAAGCACAAGGCAACCATCCGCGCGTTGGGTTTGAATCGGATCAATCAATCAGTTGAACTGGTTGATTGCCCTTCACTGCAAGGCATGCTTCGGAAGGTGAACCATCTTGTAACCGTGGAAGAGCAGGAAGCAAAATGAAACTAAACGATCTGATGCCAAATTACGGCGCAAAAAAAGTAGCCAAACGCAAAGGTCATGGCATCGCAGCCGGTCAGGGTAAAACTGCCGGTCGCGGTACCAAAGGCCAGGGTTCGCGCGCGGGTGCTGGCGGCAATCTTTATCGCCAGGGTGGTAATCTGCCATTCTTCCGTCGCCTCCCTTTCATCCGTGGTGAGGGGTTCACTCCTCCTGCGCAGATTGAATATAACGAGATCAATCTGGACCAACTCGAACGATTCCAGGCTGGCAGTGTAATTTCGCAAGCCACCTTGACTGACGCCAAGTTGCTCCATCAACCCAAAAACCCTGTTGCCATTCTTGGCCGTGGTGATGTGAAAGTTGCCCTAACCGTTCAGGTTGCGCGCGTTTCAAAATCAGCCAGAGCTAAAATTGAAGCAGCAGGCGGCAAAATCGAATTGATCGCCTAATCGGCGCATCCGAGGAGACTTTTTATGAAGCGATCAGCCTGGCGTTATTTGTGGACGTCGGAAGACATCCGCAAAAAACTGGTAATCACTATCATCCTGTTAGTCATTTATAGGCTGGCAGCGAATATTCCAGTTCCTGGTATCAACCGTGATGTGATCGCCCAAATTGCGACATCGACCAGCCCGGGTGCCTCTTTATTCAACCTCCTGGACTTGTTGTCTGGTGGCACCATTTCCAACTTCTCGATTCTGGCAATGGGTGTTTACCCTTACATCACCGCACAAATTATCATCCAGCTGCTTGTTCCAATCATCCCTGCCCTTGATCGCCGTCTTAAAGACAACCCGCGTGAAGGCCGTGTTTTGATGGAAAAATGGACCACCATTTTGACTATACCCATGGCATTTGTTTCAGCTATCGGCCAGGTCAACATCTTTGGAACAATGGTTTCTTCTGGCAGCGTATTGGTGACACCGTTTGGTTTCACTGGTGCATCTTTGCTTCCCACGCTGACATTGCTGGTCAGCATGGTAGCAGGCACTATGTTCGGCATTTGGTTAGGACAGTTAATTTCAGAGTTTGGCATCCCGAACCAGGGCCTTTCGCTGATCATCTTTGCTGGTATCGTATCCAGCATCCCGACCAAACTTCTTGGTTTGTTGGCAGATAAAGTCAACGGTTGGTGGTTGCTTTTGGTCATAATCGTAATACTTGGTTTGACCATTTTCGCCATCGTCTATGTCCAACAGGGTCGCAGAAACATTCCCGTGATGTTCCCCGGACGACGAATGGGCAATCGTATGTCAATGCCAGTTCGTTCCAATCTTCCTTTGATGGTAAACATGGCAGGCATGATCCCGTTGATCTTTGCCCAGACATTTTTAACCTTCCCGGCGTTGATTGCCAGCTGGTTCCCGAAAGCTTTGGCAACCGGTCAGGGTTTCTGGTACTGGATCTATACCAACTTCAGTGGCAGCTCCGGCTGGATCTACCCCGTAGTCTTCTTCATCCTGGTGGTTGCGTTTACCTTCTTCTATACCGATGTCTTGTTCACACAACAAAACTATGGCGAAACATTGAAGAAACAGGGTGCACAAATCCCAGGTGTGGTTCGTGGCGGTCCGACTCAAAAGTATCTGACCAAAGTACAAAGAAGGATCACCTTCCCGGGTGCGTTCTTCCTGGGTTTCGTGGCTGTATTGCCCTTTGTCTTGGGAGCCATTTTACCTGCATCAAGATCAACTCTCTTTGTTATTTCAGCCGCTGGCTTGCTCATTGTGGTGGGTGTGGTGCGTGATACCTTCACCATCATCGAAACTGAGCTTAAAGTCCACGGTTACGACGAAAGTATTATCAAGGGTTAATCGAAGATGGGCAGATACTTTGTTCTCTTGGGACCTCCAGGTGCTGGAAAAGGCACGCAAGCCAAAATCATTGCTGAGAAGTATGAATTGGTGCATGTTTCCTCAGGTGATCTCTTTCGTGATAACCTGAAAAGACAAACTGAACTCGGGCAGCTTGCCCAAACCTATATGACCAAAGGTGAACTTGTTCCAGATGATGTCACCATTGCCATGATTCGCGAAAGACTCTCTCGCCCTGATTGCAAAAACGGCGCTCTGTTGGACGGGTTCCCGAGAACACCGGCGCAAGCCGACGCGCTTTCTGTGATGTTGAAAGAATTCAACGGACAAGTAAATCTGGTACCGCTAATTTCTGTTCCTGAAGCGCTGTTGGTTGAGCGTCTCTGCGGGCGCTGGACATGCCGGGCTAATGGTCATGTGTTCCACGAAAAATACAATCCTCCTCAGATCGCTGGTGTTTGCGACCTGGATGGATCGGAACTTTATCAACGTGATGATGATAAGTCTGAAACTGTGATGAACCGCATCAAGGTTTATGGCGATCAGACTGCTCCGTTGATTGAATACTATAAAAAACTAGATCTGCTGGCAGAAGTTGACGGTACGAAATCGATTGATGACGTGACTGTTGAACTGTTGGCTGCTTTGGATAAGGCGTAATAAACATGTCTTGGGATCGACAGATTTCAATAAAATCAGCGCAAGAAATTGAAATAATGCGCGAGGCGGGTAGGATTAATGCAGAAGCCCTGGCGGCTGCCAGAGCTCTCATTGCCCCCGGCGTGACCACTGCCGATCTCAACGCCGCAGCAGAGGAAGTGTTGCGTAAGCACGGCTGTTACAGCCCGTTTAAAGATTATCCCGGACCGTATCCCTATCCAGCCAGCACCAATGTCAGCATCAACCACGAACTGGTGCACGGCATTCCGGGAAAGCGCAAACTCAAAGAAGGCGATATTGTCTCGGTGGATTGCGGCACGGTATATGAAGGTTATGTCGGAGATTCGGCATTTACGGCTTTTGTTGGTGAAGTCACACCACTAGCGAAAAAGCTGGTTGAGACCACAGAAGAAGCACTTTATGCCGGAATCGAAAAAATGGTAGCTGGAAATCACATTGGTGATGTTTCTTCTGCCGTTCAAAAGTATGCTGAGAGCCGAGGGTTTCACGTTACCCGCGAATACACCGGTCACGGTGTGGGACGTGCCATGCATGAGGGACCGCAAGTCCCGAATTATGGTGTGCCTGGTCGCGGACTTGTGCTCCGAGTAGGAATGACCATCGCATTGGAACCCATGCTTCTGGTCGGCACTCCTGCCACTAGAGTGTTGCCTGACCAATGGACTGTATCCTCCGCAGATGGTTCTCTGACTGCCCACTATGAACACTCTGTGGCAGTCACTGAAAATGGACCACTGATCCTGACTACGCTGGGAGATGGGTCTATTCCTAGACGGAATTGAGAAGTAACGGTATAATGAAACTTTCGGATTTAACGCAGTACCTTAGTAACAAGGAGTAGTAAGATGAGAGTTGGCCCATCTATTAAGAAAAGATGCTCTAAATGCAAAATCGTAAGACGCAGCGGCATTCTATATGTGATCTGCGAAAACCCAAAGCATAAACAGCGACAGGGGTAAGGACATATGGCGAGAATTGAAGGTGTTGATCTTCCGCGTAACAAACGGATCGAAATTGGCTTGACCTATATTTTTGGAATTGGTCCCACTCGTGCGGACGAAATCCTTAAATCCACGCAGGTGAATCCCGATACCCGGGTGAAAGACTTGACTGAAACAGAAGTCGCATCACTGCGTGAATATATCAGCAAAAATTTCAAAGTCGAAGGCGATCTGCGCCGTGAAGTGCAGATGAATATCAAACGTCTCGTTGAAATTGGTTGCTATCGTGGCATGCGCCACCGTCACAACCTGCCTGCTCGTGGGCAGCGAACCCGCACCAATGCTCGTGTGGCCAAAGGTCCCAAGAAGACTGTGGCTGGTCGCGGTCGCCGTCGTGGAGCAGCCAAGAAGTAATCTGGATGCAACTTTGATTGGGTGGGGTGCCCTTCTCCCCCCGCGGCAACCCGGTCACTGTACGCATTTTGGATGACGATTTAGAAAATAAACAGATAACGAGGAAATATGGCTCAAAATGTACGCTCAACGCGTCGCGCAAGCAATATCAAGAAAACAAAGCGCACCTTGTCCTCGGCACAGGTACACATTTTTGCTTCATTCAACAACACAATTGTGACTGTGACCGATCAACAAGGAAATACGATATGCTGGGGAAGCTCAGGCTCTGCCGGTTTCAAAGGCTCCCGCAAAAGTACTCCTTTTGCGGCTCGTCTGGCCGCCGAACAGGCTATCAAGGCTGCCCAGAATATGGGAGTTCAGGAAGTTGATATGATCATCAAGGGACCTGGCCCCGGTCGTGAATCTGCCATTCGTGCTGTCC
>CAYXWV010000024.1:0-42171 GCA_964468875.1 uncultured Anaerolinea sp.
GTGTCTTTCTAAGGCTAAGGCTCCTCGTCGAAGACTCGAACTTCGAACCTAGCGGTTAACAGCCGCCCGCTCTGCCGATTGAGCTAACGAGGAACGTGACCCCTATTATAATTCATGCCCCCGTTATGTCAAGAACCCATCACAGAAAAAATCCCGAGATTTGTTTAATAATCTCGGGAATCTGCTCCAATTTCACTTCATCAAAAACTTAATCCGCAGCCACGGAATTTAACTGTTTGATAAACACGCGGCGGCGCTTGTGCTGGCGTCGTTCGAAATACTTCCACTGCCCCTGAACCAGGTTGTTGTCTTCCAACTCGGGGTTCGACTCGACCCTGGTGATACCGCGCTTCTGAAAAACCTTGATGATGTGGTCCATTAAAATAGCATTCACGCCCTTCCCGCGGTACTCGTCTTTGACGCCGATCAGATACAGATCGGCGCGGTCATTCTTGTTCAGCGCCTTGAGCAAATGCACGAACCCGAAAGGCAGCAGATCCCCGCCAGAGCGCTGCAAAGCAACAGACAGCGACGGCATGGTGATGCCAAAGCCCACCAACTCGTCCTTTTCATTCAGCACAAAGGGGATAAATTCAGGGATCACCAGGCCGAAATACTGATCGATGGCACTTTTCACCTGACGATCGCTCAGCGGCACCACGCCGTAAAGGTTCTTGTAAGCTTCATTGAATACCTCGAACATCCGCGGCGCGTATTTCAACAGATCAGCTTTCTTGGTGACCTTCAAAATATGCAGGTTGCTGCGCTTCATGGCGGCTTCAGCCACACGGCTGACAGCTTCGATGGGTTCCTTCGGCACCGTGATCTCGTACTCGACCCAGTCCTTGGCTTTAACGTAGCCCAATCGCTCTATGTGATCTTTATAATAGGCGTGGTTATAAAAACCCACCATGGTGCCCAACTGGTCAAACCCTTCGATCAACATGGCTTCGCGGTCCATGTCGGTAAAGCCCAGCGGCCCATGAATAGCTTCCACACCGTAGCTTTTGACCCACTCTTCCACAGTCCTGATCAATGCTTCCGAGACATCCGGGTCGTCAATGAAATCAAACCAGTTGAAACGCCCATAATTGACGCCCCAATGTTCCTTGTAAAGTTTGTTGACAATGCCAGCCACACGCCCGACCACCTTGCCGTCCTGGTATGCCAGCCAATACTTGGCGTCGCAGTGATCAAAGGCAGGGTTGCGATCGCGCCGAAAAGTGTTGTAATCGTCCATGAACAGGGCTGGAACGTAATAAGGGTTGCCCTTGTAAAGCTCTTTTGGAAATCGGATAAACGTACGCAGTTCTTTGAGGGTGGTGACTTCTTTGATAACCGGCTGCATTGGACGGCCTTTCACAAATAAGATAATTGCTTTTTATACCACGATAACTGATATAACACAGAAAATTAATAAAGGTTGTTTTTCAGAAGAAACAAATCTAATATTCTGGCATGCCGCGTTCAACCTGCCTGGCCCAGGCATTAATGCCGCCGGTCAGATGCTTAACCCTGGTGAAACCGTGTTCCTTCAACTGCCATAGCGCCCGTCGTGAACGGGTTCCGTTGCGGCAGAAGACTACGATCTCTCGGTTCGGGTCAAGTTCACCCAGGTGTTCCGTCAGCCGTTCTGAGGGGATATTTAGCGCACCCGGAAGGGAAGAAACCTGTAACTCAACCTCTGAACGAACGTCCAGCAGCAGCGGCGGCTGGCTGGAACCCAGCAAATTCGCCAGTTCTGTGGGTGACAGGCTCTCATCGTCCTCAGGGGCACTCGAAAGATTAACCGCGCAAAATGAATCGTAGTCAATCAAATGGTCAATCTTCGGAGACTTTCCGCACACCTCGCAATCCTGTCTCTTATGCAGTTTGATGGTCTTAAACGACATCTCAAGGCCTTCGAACATAAGCAGCCTGCCGATCAGTGGATCTCCTATTCCAAGAGCCAGCTTGACGGCTTCCACCGCCTGCAGGGTTCCGATCACGCCCGGTGTGATGCTGAACACACCAGCCTCGCCGCAGGCGGGCGCCAACCCTTCAGGTGGCGGCTCGGGGAAGAGACACCTGTAGCAAGGCCCGTGCCGGGAGTCAAACACACTCACCTGCCCCTCGAATCGGTAGATTGCGCCGTAAACGTAGGGCCGGCCGGTAAGGACGCACAAATCGTTGATCAGGTAGCGTGTGGCAAAGTTGTCAGAGCAATCCAGCAGGATATCATATCCGCGGGCAATAGCTTCGGCTGTGCTGTGGTTGAAAGAAGACAGGTAAGTTTCAATCTGGATGGCCGGGTTCAAGTCGGCAAGTCGCTCCCGTGCAGATTCCACTTTTGGGCGGTTGAGTTGTGAGGTGCCGTGCAGCACCTGGCGCTGCAGGTTCGAAAGATCAACCGCGTCGTCATCCACCAATCCCAGGCGCCCGACCCCGGCTGCCGCCAGGTATAGCGCCGCAGGCGAGCCCAGCCCGCCTGCCCCTACGATCAACACGGAGGAAGATTTGAGTCGTTTCTGACCTTCCAGCCCAATTTCGGGCACCATCAGATGGCGCGAATAGCGCTGGTATTCTTCAGGTGAAAAATCCGAGCGTTTCATAAAAACATTATAGCAAGCGGGTCAAGCGTACTAAATCAACTTTCATAATTATCCCGCCTGTTTCATAAATAATGACATTCTGTTGATACAATTGGGCGCATGAACCGCATCGCAGGCATTTTTCTCATCATTATCTCCGCCGCATCATTCGGCACATTGGCTATCATCGGGCGTTTCGCCTATACCGATGGCATGGATGTTACCACCCTGCTCTTTCTACGTTTTACTTTCGCAGCCGTGCTCATGTTCTTGTGGATGGTGCTGCGTAAAGAAGCTCTGCCGCGTGGTAAGACCTTGATCCAACTGGCCGGCATGGGCGCGCTGGGATACGTGGGGCAATCCTTCTGCTTCATGAGCGCCATCCAATACGCATCCACAGGTCTGGTGGCACTACTCCTTTATCTCTATCCGGTTTTTGTAACCATCCTGACAATGATCTTCCATAAAAGCAGGGTGACCACCCAAACCGGTCTGGCTTTGATTCTGGCTACCGTGGGCGCGGCGTTAACCGCCAACCCGCAGGGCGGCAAACTCCCCGGCATCCTGCTTGCCATATCAGCGGCGATAATTTACGCCTTCTATATTCTGGTGGGCGACGGTGTGATGAAAAAAGTATCCGCTGTGCAATCCTCTTTTGTGATCTTTTCTTCGGCGGCTCTAGTGTTCGGTGTCATGACACTCATCCGCGGCGCGCACTGGCCCGCCTCCCAAAACGGCTGGTTGGCTGCAGGCGGTATCGCCGTGATCGCCACCATGATCCCCGTGGCTACCTTTCTGGCAGGGCTCAAAATCATCGGTCCCACTGATGCCTCGCTGCTTTCCACTCTTGAACCAGTGGTGACTGTCATCCTGGCTGCCATGATCCTGGGTGAAGCGGTTCAACCATTGATGATTGCCGGCGGTGTATTGATCCTGGTAGCTGTGATATTGCTGTTGAAACAACCTGTCGCTAAGGTCAAAACTGTCTCGTAACCTTGCAATCCAAAACTTCTTTTTGTGCTAGAATCGTTGAAACCTCGGTTTCAGAGTGAGTTCTATGAATACCCTTCAACGAATTGTGATTAAAGTAGGCACCTCCACCCTCACGGCGGGCAGTAAAAAACTGAACCCCGCCCAGATAGTGGATCTGGCTCGCCAATGCGCCTTGCTGCACGGTGAAAAAACCCAGATTGTCCTTGTCTCTTCGGGCGCAATGGCAGCCGGTCGGGAAGAAATGAGCTTTCCTTCCTTCCCAAAAGGTGTACCTGCCAAGCAAATGCTGGCAGCCATCGGCCAGCCGCGCTTGATGGCGATGTATGAACAGTATTTTGGAATTTACAAGATACATGTGGCTCAGGTACTGCTGACCAAAGCTGACCTATCAGACCGCCACGGCTATTTAAACGCGCGTGCTACCCTTGAAGCTCTACTTCAACAAGGAGTCATCCCCATCATCAACGAAAACGATACCGTCGCCACCGATGAAATCCGTTTCGGCGACAATGACAATCTTTCCGCCCAGGTTGCCAACCTGATCGAAGCCGACCTGCTGGTGCTGCTCACCGACCAAGATGGACTATATACCTCCGACCCGCGCAGCCACAAGGATGCTCAATTGATCAGCGAAGTGGGACCTGAACCCTTCTCGGATCAGTTATGGCAGGCTGCCGGTGGTTCCGAGGGCGGGTTGGGCACCGGCGGTATGGTCACCAAGCTGCAGGCAGCTGATCTGGCACGTCACGGCGGCACCGCTGTCGTCATCGCCCGCGGAGCTGTAGAAAATATATTGCTCAAGCTGGCACACGGCGAGTCATTTGGCACAAGGCTGCTGCCAGTGGTCAACAAACTGGAAGGCCGCAAGCGCCGCATTCTCTCTGGCAGCCACACCAAATCAGAGATCATCATTGATGCCGGTGCTGTGAATGCTCTTCAACACGGCGGCTCCCTCTTGCCTGCCGGCATTCTCAAAGCCAGTGGTGGATTCGAACGCGGCGACCCGGTGAAGGTTTTTTCGGAGGATCACAAACCAATTGCCATCGGATTGACCAGCTACGGCGCCTCTGATTTGCAGTACCTTTGCGGCAAACAATCCACTGAAATTGAATCTCTGTTGGGTTTTTCCTTTGGTGAAGAGATCATTCACCGCGACCACATGGTGCTCTTATGACAGATTACAAAAAAACAATCATGGAAACGCTTGGTCGCCAGGCAAAACAAGCTTCTCGCAAACTGGCTTTTATTAGCACAGACGACAAGAACGCCGCCCTTGAAAAAATCGCCTGCCAGATTGAACGCGCGTCTGCCGAAATTTTAGCCGCCAACGCTGAAGATCTGGCTGCCGCCAGGTCAAACGGCATGAGCGAAGCGCTGCAAGACCGGCTGATGCTTAACGAAAAACGTATGGCTGGCATCGTGGCTGATTTGCGAAACGTCAAGAATCTGCCCGACCCGGTCGGCGAAAAATTTGAAGAACAGGTAATGCCCAACGGACTGCGTATGCACAAACAACGTGTGCCAATGGGTGTGTTGGGCGTCATCTATGAAGCCCGCCCCAACGTGACCGTAGATGTGGCTGGCCTGGCACTCAAATCGGGTAATGCAGTCATTTTACGCGGTGGCAGCGAGACCATCCGCTCGAACCGCGCCTTTGTCGCTGCCATCCAGCACGGGCTACAGGGAACAACCATTCCGGCTGAGGTAATTCAATTAATCAATGATCCAGATCGGGCGCTGGTGCTCGAGCTTCTCCATCTGGATCGTTACCTGGATATGATCATCCCGCGTGGAGGCGCAGGGCTGCACGATTTTTGCCACCAGAACAGCCACATTCCAGTGATCACAGGTGGCATTGGCATCTGCCATCTCTTCGTTGATGAGAGCGCCGACTTCGTGAAATCAATTGAGGTCATCCGAAACGCAAAAATTCAACGGCCATCCGTGTGCAACGCGCTGGATACCACCTTGGTTCATCAAGCCATCGCCGCGGAATTTCTTCCCCGCCTGGTGGCTCGTTTAGCTAAAGATGGTGTAACCTTCCGCGCCGAAGAAAAGGCGCTGGTGATCTTGGGCAATGTTGAAGGCGTCAGCCCTGCCGGGGAGAATGATTTTGACACTGAATGGCTTTCACTGGTGTTGGGGCTCAAAGTGGTCAGCGGAATTGATGAAGCCATTGAACACATCGCGGTCCACTCCACCGCCCACTCAGACGGCATTCTAACCAATGATCAGAGCAGCGCCACAAAATTCCTTGAACGCGTGGATTCAGCGGCGGTGTACGTAAACGCTTCAACCCGCTATACTGACGGCTCGCAGATGGGGTTGGGTGCGGAGATTGCCATTTCCACCCAGCGAATGCACGCCCGCGGACCCATGGGGCTGCGTGAATTGACCACCTTCAAATGGGTGGTGCAGGGCGACTATCATGTCAGATCATAATTAATCCAAATCTGAGGAATGGATGCGTCGGGATTGCTTGATTTCGCCGCGTTTTTTCTTTTCTGTCATACGTTCCGCTTTGGCAGAGAGACTCGGTCGGGTGGCAAGCCTTTCTTTCGGTAAAATGGAGGCTTTTTCAATCAGAGCAATTAACCGTTGAACGGCATCCAGCCGGTTTTGTTCCTGGGTGCGGTAGCGTTTGGCTTCGATGAGCAGAATCCCTTCCTCGGTCATTCGGCTACCAGCCAGCTTGATCAGACGCGCCTTGACCACATCTGACAGAGAGCCGCTGTTGGACACATCAAAACGCAGCTGCACCGCCGTAGAGACCTTGTTGACATTCTGGCCGCCGGGCCCTGTCGCGCGGATATAGTCAATTTGAAGCTCATTTTCGTTTAAACATATAGTTGATGAAGTCTCGATCATGGCCATAGTATAGCAGAGAGAACCAATAAGAATGATTCTTCTTATTAAAATGCTTATATAATCAATTTAATATTACTATTAGGAGGTGCTTTATGAAAGTACTGTTTATTGGTGGAACCGGCATCATCAGCACAGCCAGTGTTGCGCGGGCGATTGAAAAGGGGATTGAAATCACCCTGCTCAATCGCGGCCAATCCATTCGCCCAACACCATCCGGGGCACAAGTAATTTCTGCGGATATTAACGATCTGAACGCAGTTAGAGCGGCACTTGCAGGCAAAACCTTTGATGCTGTAGCAGACTGGATTGCATTCTCCCCACAACAGGTGCAGCGCGATATTGACTTGTTCAGCGGAAAAACTGGGCAGTATTTATTCATTAGTTCAGCTTCAGCCTATCAGACTCCTGCATCCAATTTGCCCATCCGCGAATCTACACCGCTTGAAAACCCCTTTTGGGAGTATTCCCGCAACAAGATCGCATGTGAAGAACTGCTGATTGCGGAATACCGCAAAAACAAGTTCCCATTTACCATTGTGCGACCATCCCATACCTATGACAAAACCCTCATCCCGGTTGAAGGCGGTTACACCACCATTGACCGCATGATTAAAGGAAAACCGGTTGTCGTCCACGGCGACGGAACCTCACTTTGGACCCTGACGCACAATACCGATTTTGCCAAAGCCTTTGTGGGATTGCTGGGCAATACCCGCGCGATTGGAGAAATTTTCCACATCACCTCGGATGAATGGCTGACCTGGAACCAAATATTCAACCTGTTGGGAAAAGCCGCCGGTGTGACCCCCAAACTGATGCATCTCCCGTCTGATCTGATCGCCTCCTATCACATGGGTTTTGGCGAAAGCCTGTTAGGAGACAAAACTCACTGTGCTATTTTTGACAACTCGAAGATCAAACAAGTGGTGCCCGAGTTTATCTGCACCACCCCATTTTCGCACGGCGCCGAAGAAATAATCAATTGGTATCTCGCTGACCCTGCCCGGCAGGTGGTGGATCAGGAATTGGATGCCCTGTTTGACCGTATGATTGAGAACTATCAAAAAGCCTGGCCAAAATAAAATACAAAAAAAGAGAGCGTTGTTCCTTATGAGAAACGCCCTCTTTTTCAATCCAGCGAATGTTAATTATTGACAATCTTCTTTAGTTCCTCAGTTACTTCAAGTGCGTTTTTTGAGGCAATTGTCACCTTGTTGCCCATATTTTTTATTTCATTGGCCAAAATACCAAAGACCGTTCCGATTTCCACTTGGTAGCGAGTGATGGTTTCGGCTTTGAATCCAATTTGAACAATTCCCGGCTCATCAATTCGAGACACCCCGACAAATTTGAACATTTGCGAGTCAAGATCACGGGCTTTGATTGTTTGCGTAACCACCCCTTCTTTTGAGCTGATCAATGACCTGAACGCAAAAGCCTGGGCTTTTGGGTCATCCGGAAACCGCCAACCATAGGCAGCTTCGAGGTTTGAACCAACAGTAACCCCATCAGAATCGGTGATGTAAATTTCATCAATATTGACCCACTTAGCCAATTGAGCCAAATCTGTGCATTCTTGAGAAACAGATTTAGTTTCAAGCAATTTGCTGATCATGCGAGCAATGCTTGTCATCATGCCATCCAGCACCTTCTCCATCATAGTGCGAATGCCTGATGCTGCATGAGCAGACTCAATGGCGGCATTGATGGCGATCATATTGATTTCTGATGCAACCCCCCTAATTCCCAACGCGGCATCGCGTTGTTTGTTCAAAAATATCTTCAGTTCTTCAGACTCGAGCATTGCTGATTTCTCCATCCTCTTTCTGATGTTTAACTAAATCAGCACACGTACTACATTGGATTCTGTGATGTTATGTGATGAATAAAACTCATTGACTAAGTTTAAACCGTTGTACAACTTCTTGTAAATGGGTGGCCAATTCAGCAAGTGAAACCGCCGCACTGCCAACCTGTTGAACATGGCTAGACATTTCTTCAGCAGATGCAGATACTTGCTGCACTGCAGCGGAATTTTGCTCGGAGATCGAAGCGATACTCTCCATGGATTGAGCAACTTCATTTGACCCGGCAGACATTTCTTCGGTGGAGGCTGTATTTTCCTCGACTACTGCCGAAACGGAATCTACCGCAGTCACCAATTCGTTAGCCGAGGCAGCCATTTCAACAGTTGCCGCAGCGGCTTGTTCTGCCTGGCTGTGAACCTCTTCGGTCGCAGCAAGGATTTCTTGTAGGGTCTTTCCGGCTTCATTGGCGATGAATACACCTTTTTCCACCTGGACGACCCCCTGATCCATGGCGGCGACTGATTCACTTACCACTTTTTGAATGGATTTGATCAACCCACCAATATCTTTGGTTGCCGTCGAAACTCTTTCAGCCAATTTGCGTACTTCATCAGCCACCACGGCAAACCCCTTGCCAGCTTCGCCCGCCCTTGCGGCTTCGATGGCAGCGTTCAACGCTAAAAGATTGGTTTGTGAGGCAATCTCTTCAATGGTGACCACAATATTGCCAATTTGATCTGACTGACTGCCCATCAATTGTATCTTTTGGGCAGTGTTATCAACGCTTTGTTTTATTTCTTGCATACCAACCAAAGTTTCATTAACCTTTGAAGAACCGAGGCGGGCAGCTTCGGTAGCAATGTTGGCTTGTTGCACTACAGACAAAGCGTTGCCAGAAACCTGGTCAATAGTCATACTTAATTGCGAGGTCAATTCAGCAGCTTTGTTGGTGGCTGAAGCCTGTTCTTGAGCTCCGGCTGCAATCCCGTCAATAGCACGGGTCATCTGTTCAACCGAATTAACCGTGCGCCCCAAAGCTTCACTCTGCTCAGAAGTTCCCATTGCAACCTGTTGAATTGTAGTCGCTATCTGTGTTGTCGCTTCACCCGCTTCCTTCGCGGCTTCAGCCAGTTGTATGGAAGAATCGTTTACAATGGTTGAATTCTCGGCAATGGTTTGAACTGACGAACTAAGATAGATGGTCATTTCTTTGAACGCCATTCCCAACTCGTCCAGATCTGAATAAGGTTTAACATCCATACTGAGATCACCCTGAGAAATTCGATTGGCAACATCCACGGCGGCAATCATATAATCACTGATACCAATAAAAGCCCTCCCCATGGCGCCAACTTCATCCTGACGATCTGTGATTTCTTCGGTAATACGGGTGGTACTATTGCGGTTTTGATCTCCATAGGCCAACTTCATCATACTGTTTGACAATTGGCGAAGCGGTTGGGAAATAATTCTAGCAATATAAAGAAAATAGAAAAAACCTAGAATTATGCCTGACAGACTAACAATCAGGATCACAATCACTGTCTTATTTGACAGCAAACTCACCAGACTGATAGGGGTTGACCTTGCCCCCTCTGTTTGGGTAAGACCACCGATCGCGATTGCAGTAACGGTACCAAAAAAGACAAGAAGCAAGACAAAACCGATGAAGATTTTTGCGGTTATGGTGGTTCGATAAAACATAGTCTTCAATCTCCTGATTTGAGCCGCGCGAAAAACAGCTCCGATATTTACTTCTCGGTGAAAAAGAACAGTATTGTTGTCTGATGGGGAATGTTCCAAACAAAAGACAGCAATGATTGAGTTATTTAATAGTCACTAAATTAAATAACCATTCTCTGCATTGCTACCAATAAAACTTGACCCAATTCCTCAAGGTCAAGTGTTTATTATTATAGGTTGTTCATTGTAAGAAATGAATAAAAAAGAGGTAAATCTTTAATTACAGATCTCCGATGTCTCCTGACAGACTTCGCAAATGCCGAACAGGATTAAATGATTGGTGATAATTTTGTATTTATACTTCTCTTCCAATTCAGAAAACAATCCTGCGATTTCCAAATCCCCAATCATGATGATCTGACCACATTTTTGACATACCAAATGATGATGTTGTTTTTCGCCAGTTAACTCATAAACATCAGCCCCTAATCCCATATCCGATACTGAAACTTTTCCAGCATCAACCAGACGATCCAACGCACGGTAAACCGTTGATGGATTAATCGCCGGCAGTCTTTTATGCACTTCTTCGTAAATTTGGTGTGAAGTAAGATGCGCTTTTTGTTCAGCAAGGGTTTCTAAGATTATTTGGTCGGCAGATGATTTTCTCATTTTTCAATTTATTGCAAATGCAAAGATTTGCATTATAATTAATTTGCTATAGCAAAATTGTATCATCAAACTCACAAAGGAGGGTTTCATGTTTCCAGGCAAGTTATTGATGCATATTCCGGATGGCTTTCTAAGTATTCCGGTTTCAGTAGTTCTTTGGGTGATCAGCATAATGATCATTGCCATAGCCTTACGAAAGACAAGTAAACAACTAGGGGAGAAAGAGATTCCCCTGATGGGCATTCTCGCGGCGGCAATTTTTGCCGGACAAATGCTAAATTTTAGCGTCACCGGTGGAACTTCAGGCCATTTATTGGGTGCCGCATTGGCAGTTATTTTGGCTGGTCCATGGGCTGCCGTGTTGATCATGACCTGCGTGGTTTCTGTGCAGGCGATCGTTTTCCAGGATGGTGGCTTGATTGCGTTGGGAGCAAATCTCTTCAATATGGCCATTGTGGGAGTGTTTGTCTCCTACGCGGTTTTAACAGTCGTCAGAAAACTATTCAAAAACGAAAAAAACGGTCTATTTATTGGCAGTGTCCTTTCAGCCTGGACAGCAATCTTTATCGCTTCCTTAGCTTGCGCACTCGAACTTGCTATTAGCGGAACATCGCCTGCAAATATTGCTGTTCCCGCAATGGCAGGTATCCATGCCTTGATTGGCGTAGGCGAGGCATTGATCACCCTGGGGGCGGTTAGCTTCGTATTCGCCTCACGTCGAGATTTGGTGCTCTCTAACTCTGAATCCAAAAAAACTTCCAAGGGTTTGCTGATCGGGGGTGGATTGATAACCCTGATCCTGGCAGTCCTTTCGCCCCTGGCTTCCAGCCACCCTGATGGACTGGAATGGGTTGCTGAAGAAAATGGCTTCTTGTCGGTCGCTCGAGATTCCTTTTATCATGTAATACCCGACTATGTAATGCCCGGAATTTCAAATGAAGCCTTGGCAACTATTGTAGCGGGAATTATTGGTGCAATCATCGTTTTCGTTATTGCGCTGGCCGTTGCCAGATCAAGAAGAAACACCGCCCAGTCATAAGCGAGAAATCTTGTTAGACCTGTATCAAAAACAGAACAGTACCATCCATCAAATGAATGCGAGAGTGAAACTGGTTTTCACCCTCGTGTTCATTTTTTGCATTAACCTAACCCCTTCAGGTTCCTGGCCTTCCTACGTACTGTTTTTCACCATGCTTATTGTAGAATTGATCCTCTCCGGCATTTCAGTTAAGAAAGTATTACTCCGCTCTCTGATCAGCCTCCCGTTTGTGTTGTCAGCCATTCCTTTGTTATTTATCGGTCACGACCCGCGAACTCCCCTTTTCTCCATAGGAACCCTTTCGGTAAGCATCAGCGAACCTGGTTTGATTCGATTTTTCACCATTGTGATTAAGTCTTGGATTTCAATTTTGGCAGCTATCCTTTTAACCTCAACTACGAAATTTGATGAGATCTTGAGCGCGTTCAGGCAAGTTGGAATCCCAAAGCTTTTTGTCGCTATCATCTCACTCATGTGGCGTTATCTTGCTTTGATGGTGGGTGACGCACAAAGCTTGATGAGAGCTCGCGACAGCCGCAGTGGAACAAGCCGCATGAATAGTAAAACTGGTGGAACGCTTGCATGGCGAGCAAGTGTCACCGGAAAAATGGCCGGCAACTTGCTGCTTCGATCCATTGAACGCAGCGACCGGGTTTATGCGGCCATGTTGTCTCGTGGCTATAACGGTGATGTCCATAAAGAACAGAACCATTCCATTTCAAAGAGAGAATGTTTGGTTATATCCACCAGTTCTTTGCTTTCCATACTCATTTTGGCATTCTCCGTGTTTTTCAAATAAGGGAACCCTTCATGATCGAAATTAACAATCTTACCTTTCAATATCCAGATGGAAAAATCGCCCTTAATGGAATCAGTTTGCAGGTACGAACTGGAGAACGCATTGCCCTGATAGGGCCCAACGGCGCTGGTAAATCAACCCTACTGCTTCATTTGAACGGAGTATTACAAGGCGATGGGCAGGTAAGAATCAACAATCTTGATATATCCAAAAAGAACTTGCCCACCATTCGTGCCAGTGTGGGGGTGATCTTTCAAAACCCCGATGATCAATTGTTCTCATTAACCGTCGCAGAGGATGTTGCATTCGGACCCCGTTATCAGGGGTTAAATACAAACACTGTAACCAAAAAGGTAAAAAACGCACTAACAGCAGTCAACATGGAAGGGTTTGAAGACAGACATCCTTTTCATTTGAGCGGCGGTGAGAAGAAAAAGGCTGCTATTGCCACCGTGCTTTCAATGGATCCTGTCCTTTTAGCAATGGATGAACCCACCGCAGGGCTCGATCCGAAGTCCAGGCGCGAGTTGATCGCCTTGCTCAAACGACTACCACAGACACTCGTTATTGCCACCCACGATCTTGCGTTGGCAGCCGAACTGGCAAGCCGGGTAGTTGTTCTCAACCGGGGCAAAATTGTGGCAGACGGAAATGCTGCTAATATTTGCGGCAATAAACTCCTTTTACTGGAAAACGACCTTGTCTAAGGTTAATCAATTCACAACCCTGGTTATTAGGCAAAATTGACTATAATTACTTAAGTGTTATAAACAACCTAAAAGAAAAGAGACAACCATGTCAGATTTATCTGTTGACGATCTTTCGATTGACGAACTTATGCAATTGAATAAACGAAATATAACCGCTGAAGATCAAAAAAGGTTTGAGGGTTACATGGCTGAAATATTTACAGCCCTCGGCATGGATGTGAATACACCTTCCACACATGAGACTCCACGGCGCTTTCTAGAAGCGCTGTTAGAATCCACCAGCGGATATGAAGGTGACCCCAAGCTGATAAAAGCATTTCCAAAAGAATGCCGTGGCGAACCCGATTGCCGCCTGAGTCAGGTGATTGAAGGTCCCATTCATTTTCACTCTTTGTGCGAACATCATGTTTTTCCGTTTTATGGTGAAGCTTATGTTGGTTACGTAGCCGACGAAAAAATTCTGGGTATTTCGAAATTAACCCGCCTGGTTCGGTTGTATGCCAAACGGTTTGCTGTTCAGGAACGAATTGGGTTTCAAATCGCTGACACCCTTGAAGCCATGATGAAACCGGTTGGTGTGGCAGTCTTCATCCGCGCCAAACATATGTGCGTTGAAATGCGCGGCGTTCGTGAAACCTCCCCCGCCACACGCACCACTGTTTTTCGCGGTGAATATTCCAAAGATCCGGCGCTTCGCGCTGAATTTCTCAATATATGTGGGATCATTAAATAAACACTCATGCAAGTAGATGAAAAACACATTCAATCACTAACTCTCTTACACACCAACGATGTGCACGGCAGAGTTGTGCAATTGGCAAGAACAGCAACACTGGTCTCAAATATCCGCCGGGAAGTCATTTCAACCGGCGGTTTTTGCTATTACCTTGACGCCGGAGATTGTGAAGACACCACCAACCTTGAAAGCGCAGTGACCAAAGGAGCTGCTTCAGAAGCGATCTTGTCTGCCGCAGGCTGCGATCAGGCGGCATTGGGCAACGCAATTCCCTTACGATATGGAGCTGAAGCTGTTGAGGAATTGGCTCGACATTTCTCCAAGCCGTTATTGTGCGCCAACCTTCAGGATAAAAATGGGAACCTCCTGCCCGGGTTGGCAGCTTATCACATTGAAAAACTGCCCAACTTCAAGCTGGCATTTATCGGTATAACCGCACCATTTCCGCTCTATCAATCCGCTTACGGCTGGCATCCGGTTGATCCACTTGATATTCTGCCGGGAATCATCACGGAAGTAAACAACAAGGACGCCAGATTTGTAATTGTCTTGTCGCACTGTGGTTCCCAGGTTGATATTGAATTGGCACAGAAAATCGAGGGGATTAACGTCATTATCGGGGGGCATGATCACAGGTTTATTGAGCAGCCAATTCAAATCAACAAGACCTTGATCGTTCAGGCAGGCAATTACGCTGAAGCGTTAGGCAGACTGGACCTGACCCTCGACCCGCGAAGCAGTGAAATTCTGCAATTCCACGGTGAACTGCTTCCTGTTAAGGAACACATCCTGCCTGATGAAAGAACCCTGCATGCCATCAGAGTTCAAACTGAACAGGTCAACAGATTGATGCAGGAAAAGGTGGGTGAACTGCCCTCACCCGCGGTATGTGACGAAGACCGCGAATGTGCCGCTGGCAACCTGCTGGCAGACGCGCTGAGAGACCGCGTGAAAGACGCTCAATTGGCTTTTGTGGTCGAAGGGCACTGGAACAACGGCTTGGAAGTGGGGACCATCACCAAGATGAATCTGTATTCCGCGAACCGGTCAGCCGGTAACCCGGCAAGGGCTGTTTTATCCGGCGCTCAAATCAAACAGTTCTTGGTGAATGCCCTGAAACCCGAGAATATTCAAAAGAGACCCCATTCCTTGCGTGGAAGAGCGCATGGCTGGCCGCATGTATCTGGAATGCGCGTGGTTGTGCCGCGTGAAAAACCTGAAGCCATGCAAATTCTGGTTCAAGACCGCCCCATCAGTGACACAGATCGTTTTGTGGTGGCTGCTTCGGACCTGGAATTTTCCGAATTGTTAAACTATCTACCCCTGCCTGACGAAGCACTAACTTTTGAGGTTCCAACCATCATACCGGAAGTGCTTGAAGATTATCTCAAAACAAAAAGCAATTTGTCCGACTTTACAGAGACAAGAATCCAGTTTGTTCAGCACCCTTTATTCCATGGTTCTTGAAAGTCCATTGATCCATTGATGGCCTTTTTCTGCCAACAATCGATCACTTTCAACCGGCCCATAACTTCCCTGCGGGTAGTAACTTAACTCCGGTGCCTCGGGGCTTTCCCATCCCTCTAAAATGGGATCAAAAAGCTCCCAGGAGATTTCGGTCTGGTCCGCGCGGGTGAAGAGGGAAGCGTCTCCGTTAAGTACATCCAACAACAGTCGCTCATACGCTTCGGGCAGGGCATTGGGACCAAACTCTTCCTGGTAGTGATAATCCATGTTAACTGACCTGGTCTCAGCCAGAGTATCAGGTACTTTCGCTTCAAATCTCAAGTGGATGCCCTCATCAGGCTGAAGTCTCAACGAGAACAGGTTGGATGGCGTTTCACACAACTCGCAATTCGCGAAGATCATATGCGGCGGGGTTTTAAATTGAATGATGATTTCACTTAGTTTTTGCGCCATGCGCTTTCCTGAACGTAAATAAAAAGGTACGCCCTGCCAGCGCCAATTATCGATAAAAAATCGAACAGCTGCATATGTGGCAGTCTGGCTGTTTGGGGCAACGTTGGGTTCATGACGGTAACCGATGTATTGACCTCTCACCGTATTGGCTTTCACCTGATCGGCTTGAATCGGGCGAATTGCGCTGATCACCTTTACTTTCTCATCACGCAACGCCTCGGCTTTGTAAGAACTGGTTGGCTCCATTGCCACCAGCGTCATTAACTGAAGCAGGTGATTCTGAAACATGTCGCGGATTACGCCGGCTTTGTCATAATATTTGGCGCGGGTCCCCACCCCAACTTTTTCCGATACGGTAATCTGCACATTTTCAATATAGTTTCGATTCCAAACCGGTTCAAAGATGGTATTGGCAAAACGAGCCACCAGAATATTCTGCACAGTTTCTTTGCCTAAATAATGATCAATGCGGTAGATTTGTTTCTCGTCCATCACACTGTGGAGGAACTTATTCAAATCGTAAGCGCTTTGATAATCAACCCCGAACGGCTTTTCAATGACAACCCGGCGCCACCCCTTTTTTTCTTCCAATAATTGCTGCCTTGCAAGACCGCTTATAATTGGTTGAAAAAATTCAGGGGGAGTTGCCAGATAATAAACCCGGTTGGCTGCCTCGCCTTCCAGGCTTTCGAGTTCTTTGCGATATTTGTGATAAGTCTGCTCCGCGGAAAAATCGCCGGGATGATAGGTCATTCTGGCGCTGAATTTCTTCCAGGAGGTTTCGTCCATCTCAGCCGGATTGTCTTCAACCAGGCTTGTTCGACATGTGCTACGAAAAGTTTCATCATCCCACGAACGGGTGGCGGTACCATAAATGTGAAAGTTTTTCGGCAAACGATTCTTGAGAAAGAGATGAAAAAGCGCCGGTATCAGTTTGCGATGCGCTAAATCTCCGGATGCCCCAAAAATTACGATGGTAGTGGTCTCATTCATTAGTTAATCCTCTTTAATAATACGACATTTTTTATCTTAATCTAAAGATGAGAACCTTTTATAAAAGTTGCAAATGACTTAAGGCAATCAAATCAACATCTGATTTACAAGATCATCAACACCCTTTTATGGCTGCTCAATTCGGCATAGAGCGCGTCCACCTGGGCACGGCTTTCAGCAACAAAGGAAAAAGAAACCGAGCGATATGTGTTTTCTTTGGAAAGGCGACTGATAATATTTTCTTCCAATAATTCAGGCACGTGTCGACGCACAATTTCAATGCAAAATTCTTCGAAATCCGGTTCGTCTTTGCCAATAACCTTGAGTGGGAACACAATTGGATATAGCAATTCGTTTTTATTGTTATTCATTTTCTGGTTGATTCTTTCATCTATGTTTACTTTTTTTATCCGTTGCTTATGGATTAATCGCTTTTCCAATTGTATATTGGAATGAGTTGTTTTTCCATTTTTTGAAAGGTAGATCTTGAAAAAGAGCCTCCTTCGATTTTTCCGAGAAAATCGGGTAACCATCAGTCTTTCTTGCTTCATCGCCATTATTATCATTGCTGTTTGTGTTGGCTATATACAATACCAAAGCAAAATAATCGTCGATAACTATGCCTCACATCTAAATTTGATGGCTGATTACAAATCCATGCAGATTTCGATATGGCGGCAGGAAAGACTTGTGGATGGCAACACAATTCAAACTGATGAAGCTTTTGCACTTCAAGTTGAGAAATTGATTTCTGATCCATCTGATCTTGTCAATTTGAAAGAAACCCAGGAAAGAATCAGAACATATCTTCTTGACCCCAACTATTCGTCAATTTTTTTGGTGGATTCAAAGAACAATCTAATCCTTCAAATCGGTACTCTCGAAGAGAAACCCGGTCTATTACTCGAAAATCAAATGATCGAGACCAATATAACGCACCAAATCGATCTCTCTGACCTTTATCTGACCCAATCAGGAACAATTCGAATGGACCTGGTGGTACCCATCGTCCTACAGAGTAGTAAAAAACAACCTGCGCCGGCATTCCTGATCTTTCTTATTAACCCTGAATCAAGCCTTTACCCGCTTCTTGAATCGAACACAGACTATTATCGCTCATTGGAAACTTTGCTGGTTAGACGGGAATCAGGGAGTGCCTTATATCTTAATTCTGTAAGAATTGTTGACAATTCAGCACTTAATGAAAACATTCCTCTTGACCGTTCTAATGCGGTAAGTGTCATGGCCGTTAAAGGGAGCACCGGTTCAGTAAAAGGCAACAATTATCAAAATGTTCCAGTGATGGCATATATTGCGCCCATTGAGGATTCTAACTGGAAATTGATCACTGAAATCGATCAAAGTGAAATCAATCATTCGGTCAATCAACTAAGAGTAATCATTTCATTATGCGCGTTATTCCTATCCGCAGTATTGATTCTGGTTGTTGTTCTGTTGTGGAGAAGAAAAACCACAGAAATCAGCAAAGGATTAACGGTTTCTGAGAAGAAACGAAAAGACCTGGAAGAAAAATATGCTTTGTTATTCAATCAGGCAAACGATGCCATCTTACTCATTGAAGAAAACGGCAAAATTATTGAATGCAACCATAGCGCCGTAGAATTATATGGCTACTCAAAAGAAGAGCTTCTTAGCCTTTCTATAGCTAATCTGCGAAGCGAAAAGGCAAAGGATTTAATTTCCACAGATATGGAAAAGGTAAAAAACCGCAAAAGCAATGTGTTTCAAACTGTCCACCAAAAAAAAGATGGCAGCCTGATCAGTGTAGATGTAAGTTCGCGATTTGTATCTGTAGATAACAAGCAGTACTTCCAAAGCATGATCAGGGATATCACAGAAAAAAAGAGTGCTGAAGATAAACTTCGTCGATCTGAAGAAGCCCTAACCAGAGCACAAGAAGTCTCTCATGTTGGATCTTGGTTATATGACCATAAGAATCATCGCATGGAACGATCTGCCGAATCAAACCAGATTTTAGGATTAAGCATTAATGATCAAAGTTTTGGTATTCAAACCCAAAAAATGATCCACCCAGAAGATATTGACCGAGTAATGAGAATAATCAACGAAAACCTTTCAAAAGGTAGAAATTTTGTCGTTGAATCACGAATCGTCCGACCAGATGGTACACAAAGGGATATCTGGGTGGAATCTGGACAAGTCATTCACGATGAAGAAGGCAACATCCTCGCCGTATCAGGAATTATTCAGGACATTACAGAAAAAAAGGCGGCTGAAAGAGAACTTCGCAAGAACGAGAATTTGTTACAGAGGATCTATGATTTGCTGCCAGTTGGGTTATGGATAACAGATGAAAAAGGAAAAATAACCCGTTTGAATAAAATGGTCACGGAGATTTGGGGAAAAGACATCCTCGTTTCGCATGAAGATTTTTGGGTATTCAGAGGACGTCGCCTTCCTTCACGTCAGGAAATCAAACCTGAAGACTGGACTTCTAATAAAACAATAAATGAAGGCATCACTATTCGAGATGAGATGATCGAAATTGACGCTTATGATGGTCAGACAAAAACAATACTAAACTACTCAACCCCCATTTTTGACGACAATGGCAAACTAGAAGGTTCGATCATTCTCAACCTGGATATTACAGAATTAAAAAAAGCTGAAGAACAGCTATCAGCACAACTGGATGAGCTTCGCCGCTGGAACACGGCAACCCTAGGACGTGAAAAACGCATTCTCGAATTAAAAAAGGAAATCAATGATCTTTTGGAAAAACAAGGGCTGCCAAAAAAATACATGAGCGCAGAAGAGGAGCCTCATGGATAAATCAATTTTTAATGGACTGATTCAGAATACCGCCATTCTTTTTATGATTGCGGTTGTATTTACTTCTTTTGGTTACCGTTGGTTGAAAACGGAAAGGTTTTGGCCAAAAATCTTCCTTGGAATCATAATAGGCGCGATAAGCATTCTGATCATGAACTCGCCCTGGTATTTTAACCAAGGTCTTTTCACAGATGCCAGATCTGTCGTCTTGAGCCTGACCGGGTTGTTTTTTGGGTTCATTCCCACTGCAATTGCCATGCTAATCAGCGCGGTTTACAGATTTAGCGTGGGAGGTTCCTATATAACCGGAATCACCCTGATCCTAGTGACCGGAAGCATTGGGCTGATCTGGCGCAGGTTTATGAAAAAACCATTGATTGATTTGGAATGGTGGCGTATCTTAATCTTTGGCGTCACCGTTCACCTGCTCATGATTGCCGTCATGTTTACTCAACCAATCGAAATTGCTGTTCCGTTTTTTCTTGAAACCAGCATCCCCAACCTGACCATCTACCCGGCAGCCACATTGGTTCTGGGGCTATTGATGCGCAACTACTTGCGTAATAACCAGGCTTCTGTTGATCTGCAAAAAAATCGCGAACAGTTAAAATCAATTGTCAATATTTTGCAGTATCCATCTGAAGAAGTTCAATCTTTCATTGATTACTCCATGGAAGAAGCCATTAAACTCACCGAGAGTCAATTGGGTTTTATCTTTCACTACTCAGAAGAGACCAAACTGTTCACCTTAAGCGCATGGTCAAAAATTGCCGTTGCATTATGCCAAATTCCAGAACCCCAGGTCGTATATGAATTGGATAAAACCGGAATCTGGGGTGAACCGATCAGGCAGCGAAAACCGATCATTATCAATGACTTTATCGGCGAAAACCCATTAAAAAAGGGGTATCCCCAAGGCCACCCACCCATCAAACGGCTGCTTGAAATCCCGGTTTTTGTGGAAGACAAAATCGTCGCGGTTGTCGGCATGGCAAACAAAGAAACCGAATACACCGAGACAGATGTGTCACAATTGGTGATATTAATGGACACCATCTGGAAAACTACTGAAAGGAAAAAGGCCGTTGAGGACTTAAAAATAAGCGAAGAGAACTATCGGCTTTTGTTCAACCAGTCTGTTGACGGTATTTTTCTTCTCAGCAAAGACGGAAGCCATCTTGAGATAAATGATAGTGGATGCAAGATGCTGGGTTATGACCGTCAAGAACTGAGTAAAAATTTTTATAGCATCATCAGCCAAGCTGCTGATGGAAAACACCGAGATGAAGGGGATGGTGACCAGCTTGACCTGTTTGAAGCAATAAAATTGCATCCTTTAATTTCTCAACGGAAACTCCTTACCAAGAACAAAGAGGAAATTGACGTTGAGATTTTCACCCAACAACTTTCTGACGGCAGAATTCAAAAGGTAGTCAGAAATATCACTGAACGCAAAAAGACTGAAGCGGAGATAAATCGAGCCCAAAAAGAGTTGCATCGATTATTAAAAGCCTCTGACGATTCTCGAAAAGCATTATTGAGTGTCATTGAAGACCAAAAAATCGTTGAGGATGCACTCAGAAAAAGTGAAAAAAGCTATCGCAACTTGTTTGAAAATATCACCCAGGGGTTTGCCCTGCACAAGATAGTCTTGGATAATAACGGAATTCCGATTGATTTTGAGTACCTGGCAGCCAATCCAGCGTTTGAAGAATTAACCGGTCTAAAAATTAAAGAAATACTTGGCAGAAATGCAACTGACATATTACCAGGGATGCCCAGGTCTTGGTTCAAGACCTACGGAGAAGTAGCATTAACCGGTAAACCAATACGCTTTGAAGATTATTCGGCCAGAATAGACAAGTATTTCGATATGCTTGCTTTTTGCCCTGATTTAGGTTATTTCGCTGTTGTGATTACTGATATCACAGAACGAAAAAAATACGAACTTGAAATTCAAAACTTCAATGCCGAACTCGAAAACCGGGTTAAGCTGCGCACAGAAGAACTTGAAACCGCCAACCGTGAGCTTGAATCATTTTCATACTCGGTCTCACATGACTTGCGCGCACCCTTGAGGGCAATCAACGGCTTTTCTCAGATATTACTTGAAGACTACGCTGACAGTTTTTCAGGAGAAGTTAAACATTATTTTGACCTGATTCAAGAAAATTCAGCGACAATGGGCAACCTGGTTGATGATCTGCTTAATTTCTCGCGTCTCGGAAGGCAGGCATTAAACCTGGTGGTGGTTAAACCCAAAAAATTAGTGGAAGAAATACTGAAATCGATGGAAATTGAGATTATCAATAGGAATGTTTCAATAAATATTTTGCCTATGCCCTCCTGCAAAGCGGATGGAGCCTTGCTCAAACAGGTATATGTAAACCTGATCTCAAATGCGATAAAATTCTCAAGAAATCAACAAAACCCCAGAGTTGAAATTGGCTCAATAAAGAATTACGTGAACGAAACGGGGATAGAATCTGCCCCCAGTGGTGTCTCATGCTATTACGTGAAAGACAATGGCGTGGGTTTTAATATGAAGTTTTATGATAAACTGTTTGGTGTATTCCATCGACTACACAAAGCGGAAGAATATGAAGGAACTGGTGTTGGATTGGCGATTGTTGATCGTATAATTAAGAAACACGACGGACAGATTTGGGCGGAATCCGCCGAAGGAAAAGGAACAACTTTTTACTTTACCCTTGGAGAGTCCAAAAATGGATAATGATCTGGTAGAAATTTTATTGGTTGAAGACAACCCAAACGATGTGGAATTGACCCTGCATGCTCTAAAAAAAAGCCACCTGACCAACCGCATCCATGTCGTCAGAGATGGCGAGGAAGCCATCAAGTTTTTCTTCGACAACCCGGATAACGATCCAAACCGAAAAATTCCCGGACCAAAAGTAGTTCTGCTGGACTTAAAACTGCCCAAAGTGGATGGCATGGAAGTGTTGAAACGCCTCAAGAATGACCCTGCCACCAAATCCATCCCCGTCGTGGTGTTGACCTCTTCCAACGAAGACCGTGACATCCTTGAAACCTACAAATTAGGGGTCAACAGCTATATCGTCAAACCGGTTGATTTTGCTAAATTTGTAGAAGCCATGCGTACCCTGGGCATGTACTGGTTGATGCTAAATCGCCCCCTTCAAGACTAATCTTTATTATTTCTAGAATAAACCCTGGAGAACTGAAATTCCTCCAGGGTTCATTAATTAATTGCGTAGTTTTTTTATGCACCAGTTAGCAACGCGTTAAGTGCCAGGGTAAATAATTCCTCCGGAACAAAACTCAACATCACCAGTGCTAGGGCTGCTAAAAACGTAACTACTGATGTCCAGAAGTTCCAATGGAAACCTGGCGTCCCCTCCTGGAAATACATCTTCACCACCACCCTCAGGTAGTAAAAAGCTGAAGCAAGTGAAGTAAGCAATCCAATCACAGCCAACCAGATGAATCCGCCCTCGATAGCCGTGCGGAAGAGGAAGAACTTACCCCAGAAACCGAGTGTGAGCGGAATACCGGTAAAAGAGAGCATGAAGACTGTCATGGCTGCTGCAGTCAAAGGTGAACGTTTGCCTAGTCCCGCTAGATCGTTTAATTCAGTTCCGGTTTGGTCCTTACTTTCCATACTGATCAACACCGACCAGGCTCCCAACGAAGCCAGGGCATATACCATCAGGTAAAACAATGCAGACGCAATCGAATTGGTACGAGTGGCAGCATCACCAAACGGCACAAAAGCCATCAAAAGATATCCAGCATGAGCAATGCTAGAATAAGCCAGCATGCGCTTCAGGTTGGTCTGTGCAATGGCAACCACATTTCCAACCAACATGGTAAGGGCAGCCAACACCCAGAATACTGGCGTCAGTTCTGCAGCCAGAATGGGGAAGATCATGGCAAAAACGCGAATCAAGGCCGCAAACCCGGCAGCTTTGGCTCCCACCGACATAAAAGCCGACACTGGTGAAGGAGAACCATGATAAACATCAGGCGTCCAACTGTGAAAAGGCACTACAGCAATCTTGAAGCAAAAGCCCGCGATCAACAAACCGCTTCCGATCAAAAGAAAAGTTGAATTGGCGTTGCCACCATTAATTTCAGCTATGATTTCGGTCAGGTTGGTGGTGCGAGTAGCACCAAACAGGAGCGCTGTGCCAAAAAGGAAGAAAGCTGATGCAAATGTGCCCAGCAGGAAGTATTTTAAAGCTGCTTCTTCTGATTCAGGCTTGGGATAAGCAAACCCAGCCAGCACATATAACGGGATGGACAGCAATTCCAGTGCCAGGAAGATAATGATCAGGTCCCCGGCACAAGCCATTAACATCATGCCGCTGATGCTGAAGAGCAGCAGTGTGTAATATTCACCCCGCTGCAAATTGGCACGTTTGAGGTACCCGTAAGCCAACCCTATTGAGAGAATGCCGGTGATCGCAAAAAGTGGGATCAAAAATTTCCCAAACCCATCCACCAGGATAAACCCATTGAATCCACTGCCAGATTGCGAGGTAAAGAATAATGACGAAACCAATGCTCCGGCAAGCCCAACGGCTGCCAGGATGGGGGTCAATGCAGGTGTATGTTTCGCAAACCATAGGTCAGCCAGCAGCAAAAGTAACGCCCAGACGATCAAAAAAGCAACCGGAAGTATGGAGTACAAGTCATTCAAAGTCATGAAATCACCTTCCGTTAATGCGCCAGCAGCGCAGCAGATTGGACAAGAGCAGTCAGTTTTTCAACCGCCGGAGCCATGAGCATAAAGAATGGTTTCGGATATAAGCCAATCCAGAATGCCGTGATTAATATGGGAGCCAGAATCATGACCTCTCTGAAAGACACATCCTTTAGTTTGAGGTTCTCTTCCTGAGTGACAGGTCCGAGGAAAAGTTTTTGGAACATATGGAAGAGATATACAGCAGCCAGAATCACGCCCAGGGTTGCCACACCGGCAAACCAGGGTGATCCAATAGCAGTTGAATTAAATGCGCCCAGCAGGATGGTAAACTCGCCTACAAAACCGTTCAAGCCAGGGAGCCCCACTGATGAAAGCATGGTGACCAGAGCCAACCCGCCCATCACGGGGACCACCTTCCAAAGACCCCCAAATTTGTCAAGCAAACGGGTATGGCGGCGCTCGTAGAGCATGCCGACCATCAGGAAGAGTGCACCAGTGGACAGACCGTGGTTGACCATCTGCAAAATTGCTCCCTGCAAGCCTTGTGAATTGAGAGCGAAAACGCCCAGCATCACAAAACCCAGGTGGCTGATGGAAGAATACGCCACTAATTTTTTAACATCCTTTTGACGGAATGCCACCAACGCGCCGTAAATAATTCCGACTACTGCCAGGCCTGCCATCCAAGGCGCCAGTTTGAGAGTCGCCTCAGGGAAAAGCGGCAGGTTGAAACGCAAGAAACCGTAAGCACCCATTTTCAGCAGTACACCCGCCAAAATAACCGATCCGGCTGTGGGAGCCTCAGTATGTGCATCAGGTAGCCAGGAATGCAGCGGGACCATGGGCACCTTGATCGCGAATGCCAAACCGAAAGCGCCAAAGAGCCAGAGTTGCGCGGTCACAGGGATTAATCCGCTGCCGGTCAACTGGTTCAGATCGAAGCTGCCGTATTGAAGGCCGATCCATAAAATACCTGCCAGCATGAGCACCGATCCGGCCATGGTAAACAGGAAGAATTTAACCGCAGCATAGACGCGGCGTTCTCCACCCCACAAACCAATTAAGAAATACATGGGGATGAGGGTAAATTCCCAGAAGACGTAAAACAAGACCATGTCCAATGAGAGAAAAACGCCCATTAAACCTGTTTCAAGCATTAAGAAGAAAGCCATGAAACCCTTGATTTTCTCATCAACGGCTTTCCAGGTGGAAAGAATGGCAAGGGGGGTCAAAAAGGTGGTTAAGAGCACCATTAGAATGCTGATGCCGTCCACGCCAATGTGAAAGGCAATGGGGTTGTTCGCCAGGGCAAACCACGGCAGGTTGACCTCAAACTGCATGTTGGGGTCGGTGGCTTTGAACTGGCTGAACATCCACAGCGAAAGGCCAAAGGTAATCAGCGAGGTCATTAGAGCTGTCCAACGCAGTGCATTTTTCCATTTTGACTTAAGCAGCAGCACCACCAAAGCCCCGACTAGGGGGAAGGCGCTCACCAGGAGGAGGGGGTTAGAAACCAGGTTCATTGTCCGTCCTTTATTGTAAGAATAACCAGGTCATGATCGCAGCCAGACCCAACAACATTAATAGCCCATAAGTCCGAATATAGCCATTCTCTACTTTTCGTAGCCCATCCGCAAGAGCGCGGGTTCCGGCCGCCAGCCCACCGTTGATGCGGTCAATCACACCCAGATCAACAGGTTCAGCCATGAATTGGGCAAAGGCTTTATACGGATTAAGAATCACAGCAGTGTAGAGTTCATCGACCCACCATTTATTCTCCATGCCGGTGAAGATCGGACCAAGAGATTTTTTAAGTGGATCGACAAAGGATTTTTCCGTTTTACGCGAGTAAATCAACCAACCCAGGGCAAGACCTATCAAAGCCAGTACAAGCGAAATTCCTGCGACCAGCCAGATGAAATGACCGGGCTCTCCTTCGCCAAGGGTATGTGAAAGCCAGGTTTCAAAAGTATGCAAACCCGGCAGGTTGAGCAGACCGCCCAGCACAGACAGAGCAGCTAGCACCGTCAATGGCAGTGTCACCACCAGTTTGCTTTCACTGGCTTTGTCGGCGGCTTCAGTGCGGGCGTCTCCGAAGAACACCATGGTCAACTGGCGTCCCATGTAAAAAGCAGTAAAGAACGCAGCAATTGCCAAAACGATAAAGACAGCGGGGTGAGAAGTCCAGGCAGAAGCCAGAATTTCATCCTTCGAGAAGAACCCGGCCAAAGGGGCTATGCCTGATAAAGCCAGAGCACCGATCAAGTAAACCCAGAAGGTAACCGGCATCTTTTTCCGCAACCCGCCCATCTGGCGCATATCCTGCGGATCAATATTGTGGGCATGATGCCCCATGCCACGCTCCACGCCCTGGATGATAGAACCGGCTGCCAAAAAGAGAAGGCCTTTGAAGAAGGCATGAGTGACAAGATGGAACATGCCTGCCACAGTTGCGCCCATGCCGACGGCTGCCACCATAAAGCCCAACTGGCTAATGGTGGAATATGCCAACACCTTTTTGATGTCATACTGACCAACCGCAATCGTGGCGGCAAATAAGGCTGTGGCAGCCCCCACCCACATCACCACAGTTTGGGCAGTTGGAACCAGCGCGTAAAATGCCGAGCTGCGAGCTATTAGATAAACACCAGCTGTGACCATAGTCGCGGCATGAATAAGCGCAGAAACCGGTGTCGGACCGGCCATGGCATCAGGCAGCCAGACATAGAGTGGTAGTTGTGCCGATTTGCCGGTCACACCCAACAACATGAACAAGGTGATCAAAATCATCACCTCCGGTTTGGCTGCAGCCACGGCGCCTGCCTGCGCAAATACCTGGTCAAATTGGAAGGTGCCAAAATTGACGAAGATCAGGAACATGGCGATCAGCAATCCGAAATCGCCTATACGGTTGGTGATAAAGGCTTTCTTGGCGGCGATGGCATTACCAATGCCGTCTTTGCCTTTCTCAAACCAAAAACCAATCAACAGATAAGAGCACAACCCCACGCCTTCCCAGCCGACAAACATCATCAAGAAGTTATCTGCGCTGACCAGGATCATCATGGCGGCGATGAACAAATTCATGAAAACGAAAAATCGTGTGAAGCGGCTCTCATCTCCATTGTGTCGCACGTCGTTGTGCATGTAACCGATGGAATAAATGTGGATGAGGGTGCCAACACCCGAAACCACCAGCATCATCACCACTGAGAGGGTATCCACGCGGAAAGCCCAGCGTACGATCAGATCACCGACGCTGATCCAATCTCCGAGTGTCACGGTGACACCTTCAGGGTGCTTAGCCAATGTGATGGCCAACAAGAGTGAAACCACAAAAGCCAGACCGGTTGCCAGGCTGGCAAGGGTTCCAGAAAAGATTTCTCCGAGTTTTCGGCCCAGCAGCAGGTTGAGCACCAAGCCGATCAAAGGAAGGAAGACCACCCAGGGGACGAGGTTAAAAATCAGATCAGATTCCATAAGCGGCTCCATCAACCTTTCAGGCTGTTCATTTGGTCGATATCAATGCTATGCTTGGTCCGGAAAATGGTAACCATCAATGCCAGGCCTACAGCCACTTCCGCGGCAGCAACGGTCATCACAAAAATCACAAAAACTTGACCATCAACCATTTGAAACTGGTTTGCAAAGGTGATAAAGACCAGGTTCGCGGCATTGAGCATTAATTCAATACACATAAAAATGACAATGGCATTCTTACGCAGCAGAAATCCGAGCATGCCGATAACAAACAGGATGACAGCCAGCGTGAGAGGATATGAAATCGGAATCATTTTATTCACCTTCCTCTTTCTTCGGTTTTCTCGACAACACCACCGCGCCAATTGCGGCAACCAACAAGATCACCGATGCGATCTCAAAAGGTAATGAATATTTTGTATACAAGCTAAGCCCTAATGTCTTGGGATCAGCCAGCATGGTTGAAGGTACGCTGGTGGTAACAGTTACTGCCACGCGCGTTATTAGGGCATAGACACCCTCCACCAGAATGGCGGCGCCCAAAACTAATGCCAGCGGACGCTGCCATTTGAGTTGTTCCACTTCTTTGGGCTTTTCAGCGCCAAGCAACATGATCACAAACAGGAAGAGCACCATAATCGCACCTGCATAAACTGTGACCTGTGCCAGGGCGATAAACGTGGCACCCATAATTAAATAGATCACTGCCACCGCTAAAAAGTTGATAATCAAGAAGAGGGCAGAATAAACCGGGTTGCGACTGAGAATCAACCCCGCCGCCGCCACGATGGCAATAATTGCCAGAATGATGAAAACCAACAGACTTGTAGTCATCCGTCCTCCCTAATCCACGGGGTCTTTCATGGCAGGTACCGAGCGGGTATAAACGCCCGGTTCAGTTTTTTGCGGGGTGGGCAGACCGCCAGGCGGCACCTTTACCAGCAGTTTGTCTTTGCCTAAAATGGCAGATGCCCGGTCTGAATAAGCAAGTTCATAGTCATGCTCCAGCACGATGGCTTCTGTGGGGCAGGCATCTTCACAATAACCGCAGAAAATGCAACGCAGCATATTAATTTCATAGGTGCTGGCATAACGTTCGCCGGGCGAGTAACGTTCTTCATCGCTATTTTCTGACGCTTCCACGAAGATGGCATCAGACGGGCAGGCAGCCGCGCATAAGGCACAGCCGATGCACTTTTCAAGACCATTGTCGTAACGCTTTAATTCATGTCTGCCGCGGAAACGCGGTCGCACCGGCCGTTTCTGTTCGGGATATTGAATGGTGACTGGCTTTTCAAAGAAAGCCTTTATTGTGGTGAATAAACCACGCAGCATCTCAACCTCCAACCAGGGTGATCACCAGTGCGGTGACCATGACATTCAAGAGTGCCAGCGGGAAGAGAATTTTCCAGCCAAATGCCATTAAACGATCATAACGAATGCGCGGAAGAGTCGCGCGAATCCAAACCAGGAAGAAGAGCAAGATCAAAACCTTAATAAATAGCCAGATCGGTCCCAACCAGGGAGCTTTATCCAGCCAGGGACCCTGATATCCTCCCAAAAACACTGAAGCGCCGATCATGCTGATGGCGATCATCTTGATATATTCAGCCATGAAGAAGAGTGCGAATTTCATGCCTGAGTATTCGGTGTGATAACCGGCAGTAAGTTCCTGTTCGGCTTCAGGCATATCAAACGGTGAACGGTTGATCTCAGCCACGGCGGCAATGATGTAGATTAATATTCCCAATGGTTGATAGAGAATAAACCAGACATTCTTTTGTGCTTCAATAATATCGGTAATGCTCATCGAACCAGCCAGTAAAATGGGCCCCACAAAAGAGAGTCCGAGAGCAAGCTCATAACTGATCATTTGTGCTGAAGCGCGCAGCCCGCCCAGAGTGGCGTATTTATTATTCGATGCCCAACCCGCCAGAGTGATGCCATAAATTGAGATGGAGGTGACTGTCAAAATATAAAGCACACCGAGGTTAATATTGGAAACCGAAAGAGTAAAAGTATGACCAAACAGGCTGATAGGCGGTCCCCAAGGCACTACCCCGGTAATAATCAAAGCCGGAATCATGGTGATGACTGGGGCAATGATGAAAATTAGTTTATCCGCGTTGGCGGGTATGAGTTCTTCCTTGAAGATCAGCTTGAGCGCGTCAGCTACAGGTTGCAACAAACCTTCTTTGCCTGCTCGGTTGGGTCCAATACGCACCTGAAAACGCGCCAGCACCCGGCGTTCAAACCAGGTTACGTAAGCAAAACCGACCGTCAGGGTGAGGATCAAGACCAGTGATTTGATGAACCATTCCAGGAATAAACCAAATGTCATAGGGATCCTCGCTCATTCACCGGTGTTCCGGATGGTTTGACTGTTAATTCCACGGCGGCGGGTTGCCAGAGAGGCAAAGCATACCGCCTGGAGACCAGCAAAACCCCTTTGGGTTGATCGGAGCTCAACTTGACTTTCGCCTCAAATTCAAGCCCGCCGTATTTCAGGCTGACCAGAGCGCTGTTATCAAGTTTTAATCCTGCCGCGTCAACGGGATGAATACTGACGGCTTCAGCGGGGATGCGGTCTTTCAATAGACTCAACCTGGTGGCCATGCTTTGAGCAAAAAGTCGATTGACAGGCAGCGCCAGCCATTCCGCTTTTTCAGTCTTTACGGATTCGGGCATGTTTACTACTTTGGGCAGATCATCCGCCGACGCAGAAGGAAGGATGACCCCAAGACCGAAAGTATTTTCATAACCGGTTCCGCCGTAATAAACATCGTTTCGTCCGACCAACGGCCATTGGGTATGGATTTCACCCAGTTTTTCGTAAGTCAGGTTTTTAAAGGCTGGTTCCTTCTCAGCCATCAGGGCAAACATTTTTTCAGGGGTATCAGGCAGGTTGTCGCCACCCAGTTTTTTGATTAATGCCGCAGAGATGGCATAATCTGCTCTGGTCTCTTTGGGAGCAGATACTGCAGTGCCCAGTTTTTGAACCCGTCGTTCACCTGAAACCATGCTGCCATCGCGCTCCATGACTGCCTGAGCCGGAAAAACCACATCAGCCAATTTGGCGGTTTCGGTCATGAACATGTCATGCACAATCACACAGCCGGCTTTCTGCATGGCATCCCGCAGAGATGGATCATCCCCGGCCGGGTCGGCGCCAATGATGTACAACCCCATGATGTCGCTTATGTTTTGTGGCAAAGCGAGGTCAGGTTGTATACCCATTTCAAAGGCGCCCTGATCGTTGGCGTGAGCCCAGACCGCGATTAAGCCATTATTGGCACGCCCGCAGTGTTTGTTTTTTATCAAACGCTCACCAATCATCCCTGCCGCTGCATTCGTTTGGGCAAGACCCAAGCCGTCGCTGCCCATGAACACAACCAGGTTTTCAACAGAGGTGAGAATCTTGGCGATTTCGGAGGATGAATCGAACAAATCGCGGATTGCTTTCTCTTCCTCACCATAGGAAAAGGTCATAACATGCGAGGCAAATTTATCCAGGCGGGTCTTGCGGCCATTCGCAACGACCAGCGTCACACCCCGTTCAGCCGCTTGTTTGACCCGCAACCACCAAAGCGGAGCCTCTTCGTGCAGGTCAGAAGCAAACACAAGAATTGCAGAACCTTTTTGCAGCGTGGAGAGGTCTGAACCGGGTGTCATTCCCACGCGTGTGACCCATTCTCCACCGCCCATGGTTGAATATAGATTGATTTTGCCGCCTATTTTTTCAGATAAGACTTTGGCAGCATAGAGATCTTCCAATGGGATCCGTCCGCTGACCAGTGAGAGCACGCTTTTCCCGGATGCCTGAAGTTTCTCAGCGGCAAATTGCAGCGCTTCATCCCAACTGGCAGGCACCAATTCGTTGTGTTTGCGGATCAATGGTTGGGTCAAACGGTCTTTCCCCTCGGCATAGGCATAAGTGAAGCGTCCTTTGTCGCAAATCCAAATTTCGTTAACTTGTTCGTTTTGTCGGGGCATTACACGTTTGATCACCACCTTACCCTGGCTGCGGGCTTCACGCCTTACATCATAGGTGATGTTGCAGCCCACGGCACACTGGGTGCAGATGGAAGGTTTGTGTTTCATTTCCCAAGCGCGTGCTCCAAAGCGGAAGTCATTGGTGGTTAAGGCACCCACCGGGCAAATATCAGTGGTGTTGCCTGAGAAGATCGAATCAAAACCAGGTTCTGAGAAAGTGACAATTTCAAGTGCCCGTCCGCGGTTGTAGAAACCAATCACGGGGTCATCTGCGACCTGGTCTTCAAACCGCACGCATCGAGCACACTGGATGCAACGCTCACGATCCAGGCTAATCAAGTCACCAAGGGGAACATGCTTTTTGGCATGATTTTTTTCATCAAACAAGAATCGACTGTTGGAAGCTCCAAACTCCATCGTCTGGTTTTGCAGCGGGCATTCGCCGCCCTTGTCGCAAACGGGGCAATCCAACGGATGAGAGGTGAGCAAAAACTCGATGATCTCCTTACGGGCAGCCATCACTTTTTCAGTGGCTCCGTAGACCACCATGCCCTCAGAAACAGGTGTGGTACAGGCGGGCTCCAATTTAGGTCCAAAAACAATCTTTGGGGTGCCATCTTCGTTGAGCATGGGGGTTCCGGTGGCGCGGTCTATCTGCGGCCGACCAATATCTACCAGGCACACCCGGCACATACCCACCGGTTTTAATTTTGGATGATGACAAAAAACCGGAATATCAATGCCTACAGTTTTGGCAGCATCCACCACGTTCATCCCTGCAGGAACGTTGACCGGTCGGCCGTCAATGGTTAGTGAAATTTGTTTTTCCATCGAGTCAACTCTCCAGACGAGCTTCAAAATCAGCTCTGAAATGTTTTAGCCCAGACATGACAGCCATGGTTGAGAATTCACCCAACGCGCAGAAGCATTTATTCTGCATCTGGCTGGCTACCAATTTTAATAAATCAATATCTTCAGGTCGGGCTTTGCCGGCTTCGATCCGGTCTGAAATGTGGCTCATCCAATAGGTACCTTCTCGACATGGAGTGCATTTGCCGCAGGATTCATGTTTGAAAAAATGTACTGTACTGTTCACCAGGCGGCTAATATTGACGGTTTCATCCAGGACAATCACCGAGGCTGAACCCAGCGGAGCACCCAATGCGGTAGTTGCTTCATAATCCATTGGGGTATCCAATGCCTCTTCCGTCGCCGGGATAAGCGAAGAGGATGCGCCGGCTGGCATGATGGCTTTTACTTTCGCATCATCAATAATACCGTCGCCATATTTGAAGATCAGCTCTCTAAAGGTCGTGCCGAGCGGTAGTTCGTAATTGCCGGGCTTCTTCACCCGCCCTGAAAGAGAGAAAATCTTGGTGCCGGGGCTCTTTTCAGTGCCTTTCTTGCGGAAAGCATCAGGCCCTTTTTCAATAATATAGGGAATGTTAGCCAATGTTTCAACGTTATTGATCACGGTAGGCTTGTCAAATAAACCTGCCACCGCTGGGAAAGGCGGTCTTAAGCGTGGCTGTCCAAGCTTGCCTTCAATGGATTCAAGCAACGCGGTCTCTTCACCGCACACATACGCACCTGCTCCCACATGGGTATGAATACGTAGTGAATAAGTGGTACCGAACAAGGCATCGCCCAATAAGCCTTTGGTAGTCAATTCAGCAATGCGCTCGTTGATTTTTCTCGCAAGGTGGGCAAACTCGCCCCTAAAATAGATATAGGCTTCGTTAGCTTGTACGGCGTAGGAAGCAAGCATCAACCCTTCTAGAAACTGGAATGGGTTGAATTCAAGCATTTCTCGATCTTTAAAGGTTCCGGGTTCAGATTCATCCGCGTTGGCAACCACGTAATGAGGCCAGATATTATTGGGTAGAAAAGACCATTTGACTCCGGTTGGAAAGCCCGCCCCTCCACGTCCACGTAGACCAGAGAGTTTCACATCATTGAGAACATCTTCCGGTTTGCGGGTGGTGATTGTTTTCTTCCAGATATTGAAACCGCCTTCAACCATGTAGGTTTTCAGTTGGTTTAACCCTTGAATTTCACGGTGCCGCAAGAGAATCAACTCACTCATGGCTGCCTCCCTTTTCGGCATTCTCGTCCATTGGTTTGATGGTTTTCAATGGGGTGCCAAGCATGGCAGCCGACATAGACCGCAGCCAGTCAATTGTGCGGGCTGGGGTTTGATTTTCGTGATAATCTACATCATCGCCGATTTGAGCTTGAAACATGGGCGCCTTGTCACAGGCAGCCAGGCATTTTACTTCTTCAACCGTCACCAAACCATCTTCCGTGGTTCCACCTGGTTGAATTCCCAGTTGTTCACACAAACCAAGCAGGTATTCCTTTGCACCGCGTAATTCGCAAGCCACATCCGTACAGACCTGAATACGGATCTTGCCGCCTGGCGCATCGTGAAAGAGGGTATAAAAGCCAACCACGGACGCTACTTCGGTGGTTGTCAGACCGGTGAGTTCGCCTACTTCCTGCATGGCTGGCAGTGAAATAAAACCAGCGTCATTCTGCGCAAGGTGCAGCAAGGGCATGACCGCAGCATTTTTATGCTCTGCGGGATATTGAGCAAGAATTCGTTCAATTTCGTCGGGATACTTTTTTAACAATTGGTTCATCGGTCTGTATCTCCTAGAACGATATCGATGCTGCCGATAATGCCGATTAGGTCAGCAACGAAAGCACCCTTCGATAAGATGGGCATGATCTGCAGCAGCGGAATGGATGGAGTGCGGTAGTGCACCCGGTAAGGCTTTGGACTTCCATCCGATTCCAAAAAGACACCCATTTCTCCGCGCGGAGATTCGATGGTGGTGTAAACCGAGCCGACCGGCGGTGTAAATCCTTCCGTCCACAACTTGAAATGGTGAATCAGCGCTTCCATACTCACGCCGATTTCAGAACGCGGAGGAGGAATATACTTACGATTGTTATCACGCACAGGTCCAAAAGGTAGTTTGTCGAGCGCCTGCTCCACAATTCTGATGGATTGACGCATCTCTTCAACCCTGACCTTGTAACGGCCATAGACATCCCCGGTAGTCTGGGTGGGAATTTCAAAATCATATTGTTCAAAGCCGCAATAGGGGTTGGCTTTACGCACATCTTGTGCGATGCCGGTTGCCCGCAGAGTCGGGCCGGTCACATCCCAAGCCAGAGCAGTTTGGGTGTCTATCTTGCCAATCCCTTTGGTACGGTCCATGAAGATGGGGTTTTTCGTGAGCAACGCTTCATATTCATCTACCCGTTTGGGGAAAATCTTAATGATCTCTCTCAGCGCCGCTTCAAACTCAACAGGCACATCGCGCCACAACCCGCCGGGGCGGATGAAGGTGGTCATCATGCGTTGGCCAGAAATGAGTTCGAATAAGTCTAAAATCATCTCGCGTTCACGCATGGCATATAAAAATACACTCATGGCGCCCAGATCTAGCGCGGAAGTACCTATCCATAACAAGTGCGACTGAATCCGCGACAATTCCGCCAGAATCACACGAATGGCATCAGCACGCGGCGGAGATTTCAACCCGGTCAACTTTTCAACCGCCAAACAATACACCAGATTGTTGCCCATGGTGTACATATAATCCATGCGGTCGGTCAACACTTCAGCCTTTTGATAGGTCTTGGCTTCCATGTTCTTTTCAATGCCAGTATGTAAATAGCCGATATCCGGAACGCAGTTAACTACGATTTCGCCATCCAGTTCAAGGATCAAGCGTAGTACGCCGTGCGTGCTGGGATGCTGTGGACCCATGTTCAGTACCATGGTTTCGCCAGTCAGGGCACGCGGGCTGAATTTGTGTTTTAGTTCTTCAAGGGTGAATTCCTGAATTTCTCTCATTTACCTCACCCCTTTCGGTTTGCGCAGGTCAATTTCGTCAAAATTGAAGCTATGCTGCACTTCTTCGTAACCAAGAGGATAATCCTTGCGAAGGGGATGACCTTCCCAATTGGGCGGCATTAAAATGCGGCGCAGGTCAGAGTGGCCGTTAAACTTGATGCCCATCAAATCCCAGATTTCGCGTTCGCGCCAGTTGGCATTGGGAAAAACTGTTTCCATCGTATCGATGCGCGGATCGTCCCCATTAACGCCGGCTCTGAAATTCAAATAGACTTTGTGTTTGGTTGAATAAAAAATATAAACCATGTGAAAACGCGGATGGGTTTGGGGGCAGTAATCCACGGCGGTTTCGGCTGAAAGCATGTCAAACTCAAATTCGTCACGCAGCACTTTTGCTGCGGCAGTAACCTGGTCCGCTGGCAATAGAACAGTAATTTCATCGCGAAATTCAGACACCTGCCCGTTAAAACGATCTTGTATGGCTTTGGATGCTGTTAAAAGGTGTTCATTCATGGCTGGCCTATTTCCATTTGGCGAATCGCTCGCCTTTGATTTTGTTATGCAGGGCAACCACCCCATTAATTAAACCTTCAGGGCGGGGCGGACATCCAGATATGTAAATATCCACAGGCACAATCTCATCCACACCCTGCAAAATGGCATAATTGTTATACACACCACCGCAAGCTGCGCAGTCTCCGAGCGCAATCACCCACTTTGGATCGGGCATCTGGTCATAAAGATTTCTCAACACAGGTGCCATTTTTTGAGAGACACGTCCGGCAACGATCATCAGGTCTGACTGACGTGGGCTGGCGCGCATTAATTCCATGCCAAAGCGGCTCATATCATAATTGGCCGCCTGGGCAGCCATCATCTCAATAGCACAACAGGATAACCCAAACAACATAGGCCACATCGAGTTGACACGCGACCAGTTCACCGCGTTTTCAAGGGTAGTGGTTACCACCCCTGTATTGCCCAGTTTTTGCTCTATTCCCATTCGAGGGCTCCCTTTTTCCAGATGTAAATGAAGCCGACCAGCAAGATGGCAACAAAAATGAACATCTCAATTAACCCATATAAGCCGAGTTTTCGAAATGCCACCGCCCACGGCAAGAAGAAGATCACCTCAACATCAAAGAGGATGAACAACACTGCCACTAGGTAATAACGAACCGACATCTGCCGCCTGCCTGGCCCATATGGAATCATGCCAGATTCGTAGGGCTGACTTTTCTTGGGGGTTGGACGGTGAGGACCGAAATAGCGTCCCAAAAAAAGCACCAACAAGCCTACAAAAGTAGAAAGACCGATGAGGATGAACAGGGGAAGGTATTCACGTAACATTGATAAGCACTCCATCCTGAAAATATGATGTTGTTTACATAATACAGCTTAACGAATACCAATACCAAATTTTACTTTATTCCGGGTTGAATACCTATGGACAGATATCCTGATTATGTTCAGATTTTTGTTTTTTTGATGACGCCACCTATTATAGTCTTTTGTTATCAATAAAACACATAATTCACAAATTTTGTCTTATTTGTTGTCGTTCTTGCTAAGATTGTTATGACAGAAACGAAAACTCCCCTGCCAAGTTGCAGGGGAGAATAATTTGAGTTTGCCTTGTTGCGGTCTTTTGAGCCTTTTCCGGGGTTTATTTTCTTGGTCTGCCTGCTTCCCCCTGCTAAGACAGCACCGGAGATTGCAGATTTGGCTGCTGTATCCGCTTTTCAAGGATCTCAAAACTTACCGATTCTTTTGATATTCTGCTTCCACAAAACTCCAGTTTACAACTGACCAGAATGCCTTAATGTAGTCGGGCCGCCGGTTTTGATAATTGAGATAGTAGGCGTGTTCCCAGACATCCAAACCGAGGATAGGGGTATGTCCGTCCATCAACGGGCTGTCTTGATTCGCAGTGGAATATACAATCAGTTTCTTTTGTTCATCCAACACCAGCCACGCCCAACCTGAGCCGAAGCGGGTGGCTGCAGCATTGGCGAATTTCTCCATAAACCCATCCAGTGAGCCGTAACTCTTTTCAAGATCAGCCAGGAGCTCGCCGTCGGGGGACTTCTTACCTCCGGGAACTAATACCTCCCAAAACAAGGTGTGATTGGCGTGGCCGCCACCATTATTTCTAACTGCGGTTCTGATTGATTCAGGGACTTTGTTAATTTCTCGAAGAATTTTTTCTATCGGTTGACCATAATACTCTGGAGCTGACTCAAGCGCCTTGTTGAGATTGTTCACATAAGTCGCGTGATGTTTTCCATGATGGATTTCCATGGTTTTGGCATCAATAGCGGGTTCAAGTGCGTTGACGGCAAATTTCAAAGCCGGGATTTCAAAAAGTGTATTCATGATGGGGCATCCTTTCAGATCTATTTTATTTATATAATTAAGATAATATTACTCTAATTTAATTTTTAATCAAGGGGTTTTTATATGAGAAACGTTAGAAATCATTTCATCCCCTTTGAAAAAGTCGTAAAAAGTCTTAAAGCTTATACAAACCGTTCGTTGAAAATGAAACGACTATATAATGATTTTAGATAAACTAGAGGAGGTTGGGATGATATTCTTGCAGATTCTAAAATATATAGCCGTGGCTGTCACCTTGTTCACCGGGGTTTATTCATTGATCGCACCTAAAAAAATAAAAGGGTTCACCGGGCTTGAAGCATCGAGCCCGCGCGCTATCACTGAAATCAGATCAGTGATGGGCGGCACCTTTGTTGCTCTGGCAATCGCAGCAATTCTCTTTCATACGAAAGAAATCTTTTTAAGCCTGGCGTTGGTGTACGCAGTGATTGGTGTAATCCGCGCCATTTCCATCGCAATCGATAAATCCAACGAAAAATCAAATTTGATCAGTCTGGTCAGTGAAGTGATTTTGGTGATTATATTGATATTATGAGAATTCTTAAACAAGACAAAACCCCTGCATTTTTTAAATTGACAATTGGGTTTTTTTAATCTTATTCACTTGTTTTTTGAATCGCACTATAAGATAATCATTACGTAACAGATTGCACTTTTTAAATTAATATCAAGGCGCAAAAAATGGTGGAGAAATAATGGAAGCTGGTGCAAATCCAGCGCTGTGCCGCAACTGTGATTGGATTCATTCCAAAAGTCAGACCCGCCGCCTTGAAACATGATTAATTAGTCCTTCTCGAGCAAGAAGAACTTGCACATCTCTCTATTTTTTTTGTGCGGCTCTTCGGCTCAACCCATTAGTGGGTTGAGTTTTTATTATTAAAGCTGCAACCCAGCAAGGTTTTTTTAAACAATATGTCGTCAAGATTGGCAACTTATTTTGCGTTACAAGGAGGTAAGGATGGATAAACATTTGGTAGATCAACCCAAACAACATACAGGAAATTTTAATGACCCTTCAGAGGTGAATACCAAACAATCATTCTTCTGGGTTCGCAAACGCGACGGACGCATCGTTGAATTTGATACCAATAAAATTACCGAAGCCGTTTTTGGAGCAGTGAAAGCCGTCGGTGGAGATGATCATGATCTGGCGGTGGAATTGACCTCTGTGGTAGTGCGCTATTTGAAAGAGTATTCCAAACAGAACATCCCCGATGTGGAAGAAGTGCAGGATGCTGTGGAAAAGGTGCTGATCGAACGCGGACATGCGAAAACCGCCAAAGCCTTTATCCTTTATCGTGATCGACGCACGCGTATACGCGATGCCCGTTCCGAATTGATGGACGTGGTTGAAGACATTCTGGTTGAGACCAATCGAGAAAACGCTAATGTTGGCAATTCACCCTCTGCCAAAATGCTGCAAATCGCATCCGCAGCCAGCCGGCAATATTATCTTTCACGGCTGATACCAGAAGATATGTCTTTAGCGCACAAAAGTGGAGACATCCACATTCATGATCTTGATTTTTATGGCAAGACCCTCACCTGCATCCAAATTCCATTGGGTAAACTGTTGGTCAGCGGGTTTAACACCGGCCATGGATATATTCGTCCGCCCAAACGGCCCTCTTCCGCTACCGCGCTGGCTGCCATCGTTTTACAAAGCTCTCAAAATGACATGCACGGCGGTCAATCTTTCGCTTCCTTCGATCGCGATATGGCGCCTTTTGTGACTGGCTTCTCTGAATTTGAGGTTTATCAAGCGATGGAAGCCCTGGTTTACAATCTGAATTCCATGCACAGTCGGGCTGGCGCACAAGTGCCTTTCAGTTCGATAAACTTTGGCTGCGATACCAGCCCTGAGGGAAGAATGGTCACCAAATGCCTTTTGGAGGCATACGAAAAAGGACTTGGCCGCGGAGAAACGCCCATCTTTCCCAATCTTATCTATCGTCTAAAAGCTGGTATAAATTTTAACCCTATTGACCCCAACTACGACCTCTTTCAGTTAGCCATGCGGGTATCTGCCACACGCATGAACCCGACTTTTTCTTTCATGGATTCCAGTTTCAATATGCCTTTTGGAAACGAGGTTTCTTATATGGGTTGCCGTTCGCGTGTGATCGCCAACCGTCACGGGGCAGAGGTGAGTGATGGAAGGGGCAACCTTTCATTTACCACGATCAACCTTCCTAGAATTGCAATTAAAGCCAATCACCATATTGATGTCTTCTTCCATGAACTTGAGACCACCATGACGTTGGTTGCCCGGCAGCTTCTTCATCGATTTAGAGTGCAATCTCATTTAAAAGTTCGCGACATGCCTTTCTTAATGGGGCAAAAGCTCTATCTCGGTTCAGATCAGTTATCGCCTTCTGATGAAATTGCTTCAGTGATCAAACATGGCACTCTATCAATTGGTTTTATCGGATTAGCCGAAGCCCTGGTTGCGTTGACAGGCAGACATCAGGGTGAGGATGACAACTCTCGAAATCTTGGTGTAGAGATCGTTCGATTTATGCGAAAGATGATTGATCGATTTTGCGAAGAGTATGATTTGAATTACACCCTGCTTGCCACACCTGCAGAAGGACTTGCTGGTCGCTTTATCGTCATGGACCGTAATCTGTATGGGATAATTGATGGCGTAACCGATAAAGAATATTACACCAATAGTTTCCATGTTCCGGTCAGTTACCCGATCAGCTCATTTGACAAAATTACAATTGAAGGTCCCTTCCATCAATACACCAATGCAGGGCATATTAGCTATGTCGAACTAGATGCCCCCCCAGTTCACAATATCGAAGCCTACGAAACTCTTCTGCGCCACATGGCTACCAGCAACATGGGTTATGCTGGTATCAACTTCCCCATTGATGAGTGTGAGGCTTGCTCTCATCACGGTGTGATTGTTGACACATGCCCAGTCTGCGGTTCCTCTTCCATCCGCCGCATTCGCCGAATCACCGGTTATCTTTCAACTGTAGATCGTTTTAATAACGCAAAAAAGGCTGAACTATCTGACCGATCCCCTCACCTGGTCAATCCGTTAAAACGAGAGGCCGATCTATGAAAGTTCGCATCGCTGGTGTGGTCAACGAAAGCGTAACCGATGGTCCAGGGTTGCGAATTGCTTTCTTTTTTCAGGGTTGCCGCCATTTCTGCAAGGGTTGCCATAACCCACAAACCTGGCCTGAAGAAGGTGGAACGGAATATGAAGTTTCAAAATTGATACATGAAACACCTGATTCTCCATTGATTAACGGAATCACCCTGACCGGAGGAGACCCTTTTTATCAACCACAAGAAGCATCGACAATCGCCCATGAATATAAGAATCGCGGCAAGAACGTCTGGGCATATACTGGTTTTACATGGGAGCAGTTAATTGAAGAAAACGATCCCGACAGAATTGCTCTATTAACACAATGTGATGTTTTAGTAGATGGTCTCTTTGATCAGTCTCTTCTAGATTTAAATTTACCTTTTCGAGGTTCTTCAAATCAGCGCTTAATCAACGTAAGTGAAAGCTTTTTTCAAAATAAAGTTGTCTTGATGTAATCTTTCAGTGTTGAATCAATCACTTATATACTGAGAGTAAATCGATTTACAGACTTCCATTTTTTCTGAATTGGCACCAGAGCAAGAAATTCCACACTTTTGTTGGCACTGGCTTGTGAAGCCATGACAGGTATATACCAACATCTGGGATTTTGCCAGAAAGGGCGAATTTGACACAAAAGACTTTTCGTTCTGTTCAGATGGAATCAACCGTCAAACTTGTCGAGGGGAACGCGCATCATTATTTACCCCATACGAGACCGATTGCCTTTTGTTTTTGGATGCTGAAAAATAAGTTTACACCGGACTCTACAAAATTGTGGTCGAGAAATCAGTCGAGGGAGAGTTATTGGTTAAAGTCAATGCTATTAACCATCGCGAAGCTCTGTAGCCCTTGCTCGATCTAACCTAACTGGCTCACGTGTAGACGCTTTCATCGTCCCGATCGAAAAAGGAGAGTTGGTTTGTCAAAAAAAACAATCTCTTATCAACTTTACAATATCCCTTTTATATTTTGCTACGTTACTGTATCAAAAGTCCATAGATCTAGAAAAGAGAGAGTCACGGCCATGAA
>CAYXWV010000025.1:0-39618 GCA_964468875.1 uncultured Anaerolinea sp.
ACTATTGAAGTTGGCAAACCCAACAGAGAAAGGGACTCTCAATGACAGACGAAGCAGTCCAAATCAGTATAACAATAAGAGTAGCAAAAGGGAAAACTAAATTGAACGAGTGCTTGATTAGGAAATGGATTGACATTATGGAAAAATGATCTATAATATAGAACAAAGATTCTAATAGATGTGGCGCATAACTTGCAATAAAGGGAGAAGCAAAAATTATGGAGAATGAAATGAATACTGGAATGCTTTGGTTTGACAATGACCCAAAATTAGACCTTCTCGCGAAGATTATGCGCGCATCAGAGTATTACCAGAAAAAATACGGGCAAATTCCTGATGTTTGTTTTGTAAATCCCGGCATGAAAATTGAGATCCCCTCCAAGTCTTTTGGTGTGGAAGTGCAGGTTAACCAGATGATCTTGCCCAATCATTTTTGGCTAGGGGTTAAACAAGCCTCACTATCTGTTTAACAGGTATCACCTGTTTTTCTTGAACAGTGATTTATTAATCCAGTTGAAAAATTGACGAACATGCCTGAACGGGCGGTTATAAAAACGAGAGACAAAATCAGCAGCCGCAGACTCGACGCTGATTTTTTTGTTGCTTTCTTCAGCCAGGAACCAGCGGTGTTCGATGATCCAAAGGTATAAATCTGTTTCAGTTCGTTCAGGGAACTCTTTCAGAATGTTGTGTTTTCGAATGACTTTCACAAGCGGCAGGTAAACCTCCTGGTACCAACCCTGGGCAGCTTCTTCATCGGTAATGGGGCGTTTGAGTTTTTCTCCCATGAACCAACGATGAACGCTGATGTGCTGAAGCAGGCGGTCGTACTGACCCGGGATTGAGAAGCGGAAGTTCATTTCTGGCTGTACTTTATTTAATTTGGAACGTTTTAGGAAGTCTTCATATTCATATGACATGATGATGTCTTGGAAATTTGTGTTTTCATCAATTTTTCCCTTGATGTCGATTTCAACGACATAGGCATCCATAAAGACTTGTCCGCGTTCTCGAGCCACCGAGACTCGGTGGTGACCATCTCTGACAAAATAGATGTCGCTTACCTTATAAACTTCAATTGGGGGCAGCACGATGTCAGAAAAGTAAGCAGAATTAACGCTTTCCCAGCGGGAGCGGGTGTTCGTTTGTCGAGGAAGAAAGGCACGGTCAAAGTCGTGAAAACGGTTTACTGTGCCGATGATTTTGCTGGTCTCGATCTCTTTGGTGCCCAGATAATGCTTGCCTCGAAGTGGAATGTAATGCATGACCTCATCAAAGGGAAGCAGGCGGTTGTCGGTTTTACGAATTAGACTGAAAATGGATCGCCAGAAGCCCTTCATGTAGGCGCGCGAGAAATCACTTCGGGAAAATTGTCTGGAACTTGAAAGGTAATTGGTAAATTTCTTAAACATAGAAACCTTCTTATGAAGCCGGCTTTTGCCAGGAACGTTTGACAGGTGTGTCAATAATGATTTCACGATAGCCGTAGGTATTGATCACCTGGGTTTGATCCACTTGGGTTTTCTTTATGGTGTCTTGCCGGTAAACATGAATGTGACCGTGAAGATGGAGTTTTGGTTTAAAAACCTTGATCATCCAATTAAATGCCTTAATCCCTTGATGCGGTCGATCATCCATATCGTGGATATGCCAGGGGGGAGCATGGGTGACAAAGACATCAAGGTAACGACCCAATCGGACATGATTAAATAATAATCGGGGAACCAATCGAAAGACCTTCATCCAGTATTCAGATTGGGTGTACTGATAAGGGCCCAAGTTATAGCGCACACTGCCTTCAAGACCAGCCAGGATCAAGCCGGTGTCATCTTCGTGTACCTTTTGGTGCAGGTCAAAGGCTCCCCACGGCGAGGTGCGCGATGCTCCCGAGCTGCTGAATTCAACACGGCTGGCGTGGTTGCCTCTCACATAATAAAGTGGCACATTCAACATGGTCATGATGTATTCGATGTAGAAGAATGGTAAATCACCACATGAAATAACGAGATCAATATTTTGAAACCGTTCGCAGATCATCGGGCTGTAAATAAAACCGATCTCGGTATCACTGACCGCCAGAATTTTCACGGGTGATTTTCCTTCGGGCGTTCAATCAGAGCTGTGACAGTTGCCACGGCGTGTGAACGGGTATGCGAGATAGAAAGCGACCACGAGTACCATCCTTCATTTTGTGCGGTGGTTTTTGCCGCTTCGTGAAGGATTAATTCAGGTTTGCCTTCGGCATTACTTGTGATTTCAAGGTCTTTCCATTTGACTTTACCGATTCCGCAGCCCAGCGCTTTGGCGGCTGCTTCTTTGGCGGCAAACAATCCAGCCAGATGCTGAGGAGAACGTTGTGACCCATCCAGTTCAGCCTGAGTGTAAACCCGTTGAAGAAAGCGTTCTTTGATCTTTGGGTTAAGCAGTTCAAAGCGCGCAATCTCAACCAAATCAATACCTGTGACAATTGACTTCACAATTACTTCCCTGCGGTGGGATCAGGCCCGGCTGAAGCGATGAGTAAACGATCGGGGTCGATATACTTTTGGGCGGCGTCGAGGATTTTTGCCGGTGTGACCGCTCTGACCAGATCGGGATATTTTTGAAGATAGTCGAGGCCAAGATTAAACCGTTCGAGATTCAGAATGGAATTTGCCACACCCGAATTGCTTTCCAAAGAGAGCGGCAGGCGGCCAATGTAATTCTGCTGGCTGTCTTCCAACTCGGATTGAAGGACAGGTTCAGACCTGAATTTATCCAATTCCTGGATGATCAATTTGACGGCTTTTTCAGTGTTGGCGGGGTTCACCCCGGCAGAGACTTCCCATGAACCGCACTCTATCCATGAATTGACACTGGTTGAAGCGTAATAAGCCAGACCGGCTTTTTCACGAACGACATCGCCGATGCGGCCCATCATGCCAAATTGACCGAGGATGTTGTTTCCGAGCGAGGCAGCCAGATATTCAGGGGCATGCCGTTTAGGACCCAAGGTGCCCATAACGATGTCGGTCTGGCTCTTTCCCTGTAAAGTTATGTGCTGCCGAAGCGTGGCGCGAGGTTTTTCTACTGAAGGGAATTGGACTATGTTTTCGGGGGTATTGTTTTGCCAGCCTGCCAGGCGGTTTTCGAAAAGATCAAAAACAGTATCAGGTGAAACTGCCCCCACAATAACCACAACCATGTTTTGTGGCCTGTAATTATGAGAATGAAATTCAATTAAATCACTTCGATCAATTGCAGATATTGTCTCAGGATAACCATCTTCTGGGGTTCCATAAGGGTGATTGGGAAAAAGCATCTTATCAAAAGCCAGAGAAGACATTGCAGCGGTATCTTGTGCGCGGATAGCCAAGCCTGTCAATAATTGGGCTTTTAAGCGATCAAAGTACTGCTCTGGAAAAACCGGATTCAAGATGCAATCCGTCAGGGTATCAACAAGCAGGGGCAGGTCTTCGGCAAGTGACCGACCGCCAACGCTGGTGTTGTGCACACTGGCGCCAAAACCCAAACTGGCACCGGCAGACTCGAGTCGTTCGAAGATGGTCTGAAAATCAGCAGTTCGTGTGCCGCGCATGAGAGCTATAGAAGTAAAATGCGCCAGACCGAGCTTGTCGGCAGGGTCGAACAAACTACCTGCACCTAATATACCTGAGAGCACCACTGACGAGCAGTTGAAGTTGCTGCGCACCAACAGAGTAACGCCGTTTGACATGACTTTGCGGTGAATATCGTGCGGGCCGGGGAGAGAAGTAACAATGCTTGAAGGATTCATCAATTCACCCCCTTATGATGATTTTGTTCGGGATGGTAGATGCCCACCACCCTTCTTTTGGGAGAAAGATATTCACAAGCTTTCTCAAGCAATAATTCAGGGGTAACCTTTTGCAGTTTAGGCAGGTAATTAAGAAACCATGCATAATCATCAAACATTTCAGAATATCCCAGCCAAAAGGCTTGATTGGTGATATTTTCACTGCCATAAGCAAACATGGCGCTGGCTTGTTTGACTGCCCTGTCAATCTCTGCCTGTGTCACGTATTTATCTTGCAGTTTTGCGATTTCATTATCGAGGGTTTGCAGCACTTTTTCGGGGGTGCTGTCAGGGCGCACGGTGATGGTGATGGTGTAGAGGTGTGGGTCGATGGTTGCCTGCAAGGAACCATTCAGGTTGACTGCCATTTCCTTTTCGACCAGAGACCGGTACAGGCGGCTGGTCTTGTTGGAAATGCCTCCTCCACCAAACATGTTTAAGCTGGACGGACCGGTGAGAAGGCTGTCTAAAACAGACAGGGTGAAGAAATCCTCTTCAGAGGCAGCCGGAGCGCGCCAGGTGAGTTCCACATAGGTGGTCTCGCCGGGGCCGGTCACCTCAATGCGCTGTTCTTCTTCAAGAGCAGGCTCGCGCAGGTCTTCGAGTGAATCACCAGGCATCGCGCCAAGCTTGCCGTAAGCCTCTTCGAGCTTGTTGATTATTTCAGCGGTGTTAAAGTCACCGGCAATTGCCACGACAGCATTGCTGGGATTGTAGTTGGTTTTGTAGTGCTGATAAAGATCGTCGCGCTGGATGGCACGCAGGTCTTCAATGCTGCCAATCACTTCGTTGCGGTAAGGATGGTGTTTGAAAGCTGCCTGCTGCATGGCTTCTTCAAGTTTAAAGAGGGGATCATTCTCGCTGCCTTCACGTTCAGAGATGATGACGGTACGTTCTGAATTGACTTCATCCGGTTCATAAACGCTGTTGACCATACGATCTGCTTCGAGAGCGATTGAAAGGTCGATTTTTTCAGCGGGCATGGTCTCGAAAAATGTGGTCCAGTCGAGATGGGTAAAGGCGTTCCACATGCCACCATCTCTTGAAATGGCGCGGTCAAGTACACCAGCCGGAAAAGTCGGGGTACCTTTAAACTGCATGTGCTCCACCCAGTGAGAAATGCCAGTTTTGCCGGGTTTTTCGTTGCGTGATCCGACTCGGTACCAAACCCAATGACTGATGATTGGGGAGGAATGTACTTCTTTGAGTAAGATTTTTAAGCCGTTCTGAAGGACGTATTCCGTGATTTGGTTGTCCATGCCACCTCTAATCAAATGTATAATAGTCATTAAATATAGCATAAGCCACCGACAAAGGGTAGGTAATTTAGCTGGTCTCAGGTCGGTGTTTATAGACTGAAGAAAGACCCGGAAATAGGAACATGACTGAACAAAAACTTCATACTGCCATTATTGGAGCAGGACCTGCAGGGTTATACGCTGCTCAAAAATTAGTTTCATTGGGTTATGGCACCGCCATTTTTAACCGAGATATCAAACCAGGGGGTTTGGTAGAGTATGGTATTTTTCTCGAAAAATTTAAGATAAAAAATGGGTTTCGTGCCCAGTTTCAACAAATACTAAGTAGTGATCAGGCTGTTTATTTTGGCAATGTGACCGTTGGAAAAAACGGCCGGTTGCACGTTGAGGATTTATTCAGCATGGGTTTTAGTGCCGTATTGCTGGCTAATGGTGCGCAAGGGACGAAATATATCAACCTGCCTGGTGAAACGCTTGAGGGCGTTTTACACGCCAAGGATCTGGTTTATCACTACAACCAACTACCTCCATTCAGCACCCGGCACTATCCCATCGGTAAAAAGGTGGCTATTGTGGGAGCCGGCAATGTAATGGCTGATATCACCCATTATTTAATCGGATATCGCGATGTTGAAGAAATCACTGTTATCGTCAGGCGTGGACCTGCGGAAGTAAAATTTGATCAAAAAGAATTGCTTCCCATTATTGGCTACTTCGATCTGGATGATTTTGAAAAAGAGATTGAACGGGTAACTCCGGCTATGAAAGCCATCGGACAAGACGTTGAAACTTCAAAACATAAAATTTTGGTGGCGTTGGAGAAAGCCTGCCCAGTCGAGCACAAAACGCGCATTTTGCTGCGATTTTTAACTTCTCCGAAAGAGATTATGGGTTCGCAGGGAGTAGTTTCAGCCCTCAAAGTGGAGCAAAACACCCTTGAACTCTCAGATGGAATCGTTGTATCTCGCGGTTTGGGGCAGTTTTCTCAACTGGATGTGGACACGGTTATTTTCGCCATTGGAGATAAAGTTGATAGCGACTTAGGGCTTCCGATGGAAAATGGCGGCATATGCAAGGCTCGTAATCCGAAGTATCCCATTGAAGGCAATGTTTTCGAGGTGGGTGATCCTGCAACAGGTGAAGCGCTGCCGGGGGTATTTCATGCTGGGTGGTCACGGAATCCAAGCACTGGTCTGGCAGGTGTGGCACGCCGGGATGGCGTTTTTGCTGCCTCTGCAATCGCAGAATATCTAACGACATTGAAAAATCCATCATCAACAACAACCTCTGCTGTCACTGAACAGCTTGTTGACAGACAGATTAATTACGTGACCAAAGAAAATCTCAAGTTGTTGTCTGCAGAAGAGCAGCATAGGGCACAGATCACAGGCAGTGAAGAGTTTAAATTCTTAACCAACGCAGAGATGCTCCACGCGATGGGGCTGCCTGCCGAAGAATAACTCGTTTATTTTTTTTGTTTCCTAAAGGGGAACATCATTACAAAACCAATGGCTATCATTGCAAGTCCAATTTCCATGCCGCGTGCCTGCCAAACTCCAAACAAGGGAACCCCAGGCAGCGGATGTGAGCCAATGCCGAAAATGTCTGCCATGGCAGAAAAAACTGCCACCACGTAACCCGTGCTGACCAGACGCAAGCCGAAATCTGCCGGGATGCTGGGGGCTTGTTTGCGCCAAAGTGAGTGAATGGCAACATATCCGTTGGCACAGATGATTCCTAAGCCGACAAGCATGACGGCAATCTGTACGAACCCAACCACAGGGCTGCGGTCCATGCCAAACCAGCCGGGTTGGGCGCCGATCATCATCATTAAAAAGCCAAAGAGAGCGAGGATCAGAGAAAAACGAATTCTGATCTTGTGGAGAGGGGGAAGGGGAAGTTCGATTTCGAGCTGCGTTGCTTCTTGAGTGGATTCTTCAGTTGGTTTTTTCATTCCGGCAAAATCGACTCCAAATGTTTTTTCCAGTTCAAGCCAAAAATGTTGGCGACATCAGATTCAGTATATCCCTTTTTTAATAAAACGGGTTTAATTTTCTGTAAATCGCTGATGGTTTCCATTTCAGCAGGAATGGAAGGGTAACCAAAGCCACCATCAAAATCAGTTCCAATTCCGGTATGTCGTGAATCTCCGGCAAGCTGGCAGTAGTAATCAATTTGGGCAGCCAAATGATCTAACGTGACTGATTGGCGCGGTGAAGAAGTTGTCCATTCAGGGTTTAGAAAACGGTTGAACGGAACCACGCCGATCACTCCATTTCGTTCAAACACTCTGCGGATCACCGTATCGGTAAGGTGGCGTTCACCGTGCAGGTCATGCATCAACCGCCGGGCATTGGCGTGGCTGGCTATAACGGAACCCTCAAAATGATCAAGTGCGGTGAGTATCGCCTCTTCAGCCATGTGGCTGATATCCAGAGCCATTCCAAGCGATGACATTATTTCAAGGAGTCTGCGACCTTCTTGATCAAAGGGGTGCGTTTCATGACTGCCGCTATAATATCGGTTACCTGCCCAAACGGGGCCAACCTGGCGCAATCCCAATTCGTAAAAATCCTGCAATTCTTCGGGCTCAATAAGGCCATCAGCCCCTTCCATTAATGGAACAATTCCAACGGGTCTGCTTGATGAATTCTGATCATCTTCATAGAAAGCGAGAACTTCTGCCAGATCATATTTGGTTTGAATGAACCGAAACATCTTGGGGTTTTCATCACAAAGCCTGCGGTAATAATCCAATTGAAGATGATAATTTTGGCTGCCCTGGCGCGTATCTTGATAAGCCTGCACCATCCAATCACCCTCACTGTATTTGATGGGTGGTGTCCAGAGGGTACCAAAAACGACAGCGATGTTTCCAACCTGAAACTCAGGCCAGCCGACACAGGCTTCACCATAATTATGGAGGGGAATTTCGCTTCCTTTTTCGCTCTCGCGTGTTTGCAAAGCAGATAGACGAATATCCCTACCGAAGGTAAGGGCGTTAAAGGCGATATCTTGATGGGCGTCGATTAGATAAGTCATGATAATCAAAGAGCGTGCTCCTTGGGGCACGCTCTTATTTTTGTTATGGGTTATTCTGCGGACTCTTCAGGCGTGGTTTCTCCGTAGATCGAAACGCCTCTAGTCCTTTTTCTCAGTATCGTCCTCGTCAATGTCATTGCCAAGGATGCTTTCGAGGCTTTCCCAGTCCATATCGGCATATGCCATTGAATCCACGCGACGCAGGCTCAGACCAATGCGATGATTCTCGTTGTCGATCTTGATGATGCGCAGGGTGCAGGTGTCGCCCTCTTTGAGGACTTCCTTGGGATGTTCAATGCGTTTTTCACTGATCTCGGAGATGTGGATGAGACCCTCGATGTCATCAGCCAATCGGGCGAAGGCGCCGAACTTGGTCAGACGGGTGATGGTACCTTCAATCAATTGGCCAACCTGGAATTCAGCAGCTCTCTTGTCCCACGGGTCAGACAATAGCTGGCGGATGGAAAGGCCGATGCGTTTCTTTTCGCGGTCGATGCTGATGACCTTGACTTTGACTTCCTCGCCAACTTTGAGCACTTCACTGGGATGTTGAATGCGATCCCATGAAATTTCTGAAAGGTGAACCAGACCATCGGCGCCGTTAACATTGACGAAGACGCCAAATTCAGCCAGGCTGGTGACACGGCCGTTGACGATTTGGCCTTCTTTGAGTTCATCAATGACACGTTCTTTGAGTGAATCACGGGTCTCGGTGCTTGCCTGGCGTTCAGAAAGGATCAGGCGGCGGCGTTCGCGATCTACTTCGATCACGCAAACGTCAATTTCCTGCCCAATCATGCGGCTCCAACGCTGTTCAGGGGTGTCACCTGTCATGCTCGCGCGGCGGCTAAAGCTGATCTGTGAAGCGGGGACGAATCCGCGCAGGCCGCCAACGGGCACAATCAAACCGCCCTTGTTGTAGCCAATCACAGAGCTGTGATAGGCTTCTTTTTTGGAGACCATAGTTTCAACAATCTGCCAGCCTTCTTCTTCGCGGGCGCGCATGTAAGAAAGCACCAGATTACCGCTTGAATCTTCAGGATTGATCACGTAAACAGGAACTTCCTGACCAAGCTTGAGATTGGCTAATTCATCGGTCGGGATGAGTTCGTATTCCTTACCGCTAATTACGCCCTCAGACTTGGTGCCAACGCTAACCAGAATCTGTCCGGGGGTGATACTGGCGATCACACCTTGTCGGATTTCGCCTTGAACAGGAAAGTCAATGGCTAATCCTTCCGCTTCAAGAAGAGAAGCCATATTGTTTTCAGCTGAATTGTTCTCGGGATTTACCCCATTCTCGAGTTGGGCATCATTTGTGTCCATACGATCTGTGTACTCCGATGGATGAGATTAGCCCAATAAAAAGTTCTACGAGCAATAGTATCACTATTGCCCTGGGCTTGTAGATGGTTAATTATACATCATTATTCTGTGTTTTACTGTTTTTCAACAGGCAAAATCAGCCATCTTTCAAAGAGGTTAATGCCGTTTACGTTTTTTCTTTTGGTCTGCGGCTTGAACAGGAGCTTCCTCTGTGGTTCGATCAACTCCTCGAGAAGTCTTTTTTTCTGTGACGGTATCATCGCGGCGGAATTGCAGTTTGAACATGCGGCTGATTACGCCCATGCGAATATCGCTGAGCAGTTTGCCGAATAATTCGGTGGCTTTGCTCTTGTATTGCACCAATGGGTCACGTTGAGCATAGTTTTCCATGCTGCTGGAAATGCGCACGGCATCCACCTGGGTAAGGTAATCTACCCATAACTCAGAGATAACGCTGATCAAAATGTGGCGGTATACCTCATTTTGCACATGATTACCAAGAATATTAATCAGTGTGTCGCGTTGTTCAGCCGTGAGTTCGGAGGGTATTTTTTGTTCTATGGAGGCAAATTCGGTTTCACCCATTTGTTCGATGAGCGTGTTTCTGATTTTTGCATCCAGACGCTGTAACGGCAACCCTTTTTGAGCAAACCGGTCAAGTTCCAGTTTGCCGGTCAATTTTTCAAGGCGTTGTTGGATATTCACCAGGTGGTCAAGAATCAACTGGCTGATTTCTGATTGACTGTTGTTATCGAGATGACGCGCAGCCAACATCGTGTAATTGATGGTGCGAACTTTGCGGATTGTTCGTTTATTGGCGCGTGTGTCAACAAATGCCTTGTTTTCAACCGACATTTGGATGAGTAGATTTGCCAGGGCTTCGTCAATATCTTGAGATGGATCCCAATTGGCGAGCAGGGCATCTAATTTTTGGTTGATGCTGCCTTGAGGATCAAGCAGAGTGGCTTTGCGGTTGTTTAATCCTTCAGTGAGCAGATCGATTAGCTGAACAATGATCTCGTCCCATTCTTTATTGACCAAATCAGCGGCTTTGTAGTTAATTTGAACGAAATAACGCTGCTGAATGGTGGCGAGAGCCATTGCCAGGTAGCGAAGTTTCAGATTGTTGGCAATTTGTGTTTGAAGTGCTTCTTTGACCTCCAGGCTGCCGGATGGTAACTGCTGCAGCAGGCTGCTGGAAAGCTGGAGAGGTGTCTGTACCAACTGGCTTATTTCCGCGAGAATATTTTGAGGTTTGCGGCTCACGCCATTTTCGACCGTGTTGTTTTCGATGTCATCGAAATAGTTATCCAAAAAGTCATAGCGTTCATCCAGCTTGGTGTCGAATGTCGAGAGAGATTTACTTAGTGAAATTAGTGCCATACGTCGACCGTGTTCATTGTCGAGATCAATGGCTTGCTCTGCGGTTTCGAGAACCAATTCTTTGATGTTGTTGACATCAAACGGGTCGGTAATGCGCTGTTTAAGATCATCAATCACCATCTGCACCGAAAAAGGTGGAATGACGACGTTCTCATTCTCAAGCACGGTAAGGGGTTGAATTTCATCCAGGTAAATCAGCAGCTTCCATGGAGATTCAGTTGGTTGGATGGGCTCAGCCAGGTTCTGGCTTAGTTCAATCGGGAAAGGATCTTCCTTCTCTTTTTTTAGCAATTTCGGCAGGCGGTCATTCAGCTCGGTGTGCAGCAGATTAATAACGTCTTCGTGCAAATCGGCTTTATCAAAAGCATGGTTGCGTTCAGTATAGACTCTTTTACGCTGAGCGTTTAATACGTCATCATACTCAAGCAGATGTTTGCGGATGTCAAAATTGTTACCTTCCACACGTTCCTGGGCTTGCTCGACCATGCGACCAAGCAAACCGCTTTCAATGGGCATACTGAGGTCCATTTTGAAGCGGCTCATGATGGCTTCCATTTGAACACCACCGAAGAGGCGCATCAGATCATCATCCAGCGACAGGTAGAATCGGGAGGAGCCGGGATCACCCTGACGGGCGGCGCGTCCGCGCAACTGGTTGTCAATGCGGCGGGCTTCGTGACGCTCAGTGCCGATGATGTGCAACCCACCCAGTTCATAGACCTGCTGTTCCTTGATTACGTGCTCCCAGAAGGGGACGATGCGTTCGCTGGCACTGAGACTGACATGGTAAGTGTTGATCAGGATGTTGCCCAGTGTGTAGTTTTCGTTTTGAACGAGCTGGTACCCCAGATCGTCAAGCAAATGCCTGCGCAGGTTTTGCAAGTAAGTCGAGTCAAACTGGCTCATTGATTCAAGGGACTCGTCGATTTTGAATACCTTGATCAGATTAAAAAGAATTTCTTTGTTGTTTAAGGCATAGTAGTTTTTTACATTGTGTGTACGTAAAATCTGTTTCAGAGCGGTCAGGTTTTCTTCGGCATATTCGCCGCCCAGCTTGATATCAACACCACGACCTGCCATATTAGTGGCAATGGTGACCGAGCCGAAGGTGCCGGCTTTTTCGATGATTTGAGATTCTTTATCGTGTTCGCGGGCGTTCAACACGTTGTGCGGAATGCCGCCTTTCAACATGGCAAGCACCCGGTCTCCGTGTTGTTCTTCCAGATCGAGGATTTTTAATAGACGTTTGAGATTTTCAGGGTCTTCGGGGTTGGTAGAGTTCAAACCAGCCTGGCGGGCAACAGGACGCAAATCGCCGATGTTCAACTCGTTGAGCGGCTTGTTCAGAAATTCTAATTCAGGGATGATCAGTTCTGGTGTTTTATCAAATTTTTGCAGCCAGGCGTCACGGATCAGCAATGCCTGTGCCAGCCGGTGAAGACTCTCAGCACCCAGGCGGGCAGAAAGCCTCACGGAATATTCAACCGAGGTGGTCCCCACCAGTTGAGGCCTGCCGATGGCGTGGTAGCGCATTACCTCGCGGGCAATGGCACGGAATTTCCCTTCTTCATTGCGAAAGACCACATCGGGGTAATCTTGACGCTTCCAGAAGAGCGGTTTTTTATCAGAGTCATCTTTGCGGGCGTAATACTGGGTGAGATAACCCTTGGTGTTTTTGCTTTCAACCAGGGTTAAGCTGGAATTCTGCCTCGAGGAGGAATATTCCAGGTTCATGGGAATGGGCAGCACATCCAGTTTGTAGATTTTGTCGAATTCTTCTGCTTCGGTAAGAGCCGTGCCGGTCATACCGCACAGCTTTTCATACATACGGAAGTAGTTTTGCAGGGTGATGGTGGCGTAGGTCACGTTTTCGGGCTCAATACGCACACCTTCTTTGGCTTCGATAGCCTGATGCAAGCCTTCTGACCAGCGCCGTCCGGGCATGAGGCGGCCGGTGAATTCGTCCACTATAAGCACCTTGCCGCTTTGTACGATGTAATCTTTATTCTTTTTAAAGAGGAATTTTGCCCGCAATGCCTGTTCGAGGAAACCTAACATTTTTGCGTGTTGTTGAGCTTCTTCACTTTCGAGGTCACTTTCAGGATCGTATGATTCGATGCCAAGGACTTCATTGACATGGGCTTCACCCACTTCAGTGAGTGATACCTGGCGGTCTTTTTCGTTGACCTCGTAGTCTTCGGGTTTCAAGCTGTTGACCACCTGAACCATTTGCACATAGCCTTCAGTGTTGTCTGAAGCCGGGCCTGAGATGATGAGCGGGGTTCGTGCTTCGTCAATGAGGATGTTATCCACCTCGTCAACGATGGCATAGTAATGACCGCGCTGTACGCGGTCTTCGAGAGAATGGGTGAGGTTGTCGCGCAGGTAGTCAAAACCAAATTCGTTGTTGGTGCCGTAAGTGATGTCCGCGTTGTAGGCTTCTGCGCGGTTGACTATTTCGAACTGGTTGATGTCTTCGCGTTTGTTGACTTTGGAGAGATCAACGAGGTAGGCTTTCTTGCCGTTTTCAGTGCGGGCAGCCATTTGCAGCACACCCACGCTCATGCCGAGGAGGTTGTATATAGGTGCCATCCAGCGCGCATCACGCCTGGCAAGGTAATCGTTGACGGTGATAAGGTGAACGCCTTTTCCAGTAAGTGCATTTAAATAGACAGGCAAGGTGGCAACAAGGGTTTTACCTTCACCGGTACGCATTTCTGCGATTCGGCATTTGTGCAGGGCGATGCCGCCAATCATTTGAATGTCATAATGACGCAAGCCAATGGTGCGTTTGCTGGCTTCACGAACTGCCGCGAAGGCTTCGGGCAGCAGATCATCCAGGGTTTCGCCATCAGCTAAACGTTGTTTAAATTCCCGGGTTTTATCACAAAGCGCTTCATCACTGAGAGCCTCATATGCGGCTTCGTAGGAATTGATTTCATCCACGATTTGTGAGTATTTTTCTACCTCACGTTTATGCGGGTCACCCCCGAATACGCTGGCAATTTTATTTAAAACCATAGTCACCTCTTCATCAAAAGGTGATTATAGCATAGCGCATTTGCCGAACTTGTTAATATTTTATTGGAAGTTGCTGAAAACATTGCCGAGAGCGGCAAAGATTGAACCTCCGAGGATTAACCCGATCACACCTAAGACGCAAGAAACGGCAATGCCGATCAAGAGGCTGGCGACGAAGGTGTGACCCCAGACGGCAAATGCCCTGGTCAGAAAATTGGGTGAGAGCATTTTTATTTGGGGAATTTGAGGTTGCGGGCGATTTGCGAGCTGAAATTCTAGTTGTTGAACCCGGGCGACTAAATTGGCAATATCTTGATCTGTGTACATGATTCCTCCTCGAATGAATGCGTTATTAACCATTATCCATTCGAGGAGGATAAATTTCAAGCGTGATTATATATGAATTGCGTGACCCAACGCTCCTTCGGCGGCTTCCATGAGGGCTTCGCTGAGGGTGGGGTGGGCGTGGATGTTGCCGCTGATAGCTTCAATGTCGAGTCCGTTTTGCTGTGCCAGGGTTAGTTCAGGAAGCAATTCTGATACCTCGGGGCCGATTAAATGGGCGCCGATAATCTTATGACTGGCTTCATCGACTATGATCTTGGCAAAACCGGCATAATCTCCCAAACCGAGCGCTTTGCCCACTGCCTGAAAGGGGAATTTGCCCACCTTCACCGATTTACCCTGTTCTACTGCCTGGGCTTCAGTGAGACCAAAAGAAGCTACCTGGGGATGACTGTAGGTGGCGCGCGGAACCATGACATAATCAAGCATTTCAACGGGTTTTCCAGCGATGGCGTCAGCGCAGATCAATGCCTGACGTGAAGCCACGTGAGCCAACAATAGCCTTCCAGTTACATCGCCAATCGCCCAGATGCCTGGCACGTTGGTAGACATATCATCTTGCACGGGGATGAACTTGCGTTCAGTCAAATTAACGCCGGCTTCTTCCAGACCAAGACCCAATGAGTTGGGTCTAAACCCGGTGGCAACCAGGGCTTGTTCGGCTTCGAGGACGGTTAAGATGCCGTCTTTGCTTTCAACTGTCACCTTTACGCCATTTTCAACGGCTTCGACGGATTTAACCCGGGTTTCTATATGAATTTTGATACCTCGTTTAGTGAAGGCTTTTGCAAGTTCGGCGCTGACTTCAGCGTCTTCAAGGGGTGCTATGGCAGGCAGCATTTCGACCAGGGTGACCTGAGTGCCGTAGCTGTTCCATACGGTGGCAAACTCCAAGCCAATGGCACCGGCACCGATGATGATCACGGAAGCCGGGAGTTTCTCTTGCAAAATGGCATGGTGATAAGTAAGAATTTTCTCGCCATCCACATTCACGCCGGGGAAGACGGATGCCTGTGCACCGGTAGCCACGATGATATTTTTCGCGGCTAATTCTTGTTGTCCGCCATTGTTTTCAACAACATTGATTTTTCCCGGTGCGGTGATTTTGGCGGTACCCATGAAAACCGTGATGTTGTTTTTCTTCATCAAGAAACCCACTCCGCGGGTCAGGCGGTCTGAAACCTGGCGGCTGCGTTTGACTGCCACGGAATAATCGAGCTTCAGGTTTTCAAAAGAGAAACCAAATTCCTTGCCGCGTTCACGCAGGGTATGGGCAACTTCCGCATTCTTGAGAAGCGCTTTAGATGGAATGCAGCCGACGTTCAAACAAACACCGCCAAGCCATTGTTTATCAATGATGGCGGTTTTCATACCCAATTGAGAACAACGAATGGCAGCCACATACCCCCCGGGACCTGCTCCGATCACGATTACATCAAATTCGTCCATACCAATCTCCTGAATAGAATCATTTAGCTATGATTATATTTTAAAATTGAATAAAATCATTTCATATCTGTAAATTGAAAGGAAATCGGTTATGAAAGAACCGTCCATCCAAGAAGTCACTATCAGCAAGGGGTTTTGGGGAGAGCGGGCGGCTCTCAATTGTGAAATTGCTATTTTTTATCAGTGGCAGCAACTGGAATCCACCCACTGTATCGATAATTTTCGGATCGCTGCTGGTTTGATCGAGGGATTCAGAGAAGGATTCTTTTTTTCAGATTCCGATGCCTATAAGTGGCTGGATGCTGCCTCGAGGCTGTTGGCGAATGATGACAATCCAAAACTATGCAAGCTGGTAGATGATTTCATTGAAATCCTTGAAGCGGCGCAGGAGGCAGACGGGTATCTCTACACCTATAGTCAGATCCATTTCAAAGGGCAGCGTTGGGTGAATCTGCAAGTGGAGCATGAGTTTTATTGTCTTGGGCATCTGATTGAAGCTGGCATCTCTCATTATGAAGCCACCGGTGAAAAACGCTTGTTTAATCTCGCAACAAAAGCCGCTGATCTGCTGGTTCGCGAATTCAGCCAGGCGAAGCCGGATTTTACCGATGGGCATGAAGAGATCGAAATTGCCTTATTAAAATTGTGGCAGGCAACTAATGACCTTAATTATCTCGCCCTGGCAAAGTCATTTCTCGAACAGCGGGGGATGATTGAAGGTTTTTCACGAAAAATGCTTAGTCAGGTATTGGATTCTGGCAAACGGATGCGCGAGGTTTCAAAAAAGCGATCCGTTTGGTTGAAGAGTCACCCGCAAACGGTCGTCTTCGAGCTGCCGGCACACAACCGTCACAAGGTGCCTTTTTTCACCGAACCGCGGTTTGTCATCAGCGCCTTAAGCGGCAAGTATAACCAGCAGCATCAGCCGGTGCTGAACCAGACAAAAGCGGAGGGACACAGCGTTCGTTTTGCTTATTTGAAAACGGCCGAAGCAATGCTGGCTCAGGTACCGGGTCAGGAATATCGTTTGAATCTGCTGCGCAATGTTTGGGAGCAGATGGTCTCAAGGCGTATGTACGTCACTGGCGGGATCGGGTCATTGCCCTTGATTGAAGGCTTTGGCCGTGACTATGAACTGGACCCAGAAGCCGCGTATGCTGAAACCTGTGCCGCCCTGGGGTGCATGTTGTGGAACCATGAAATGAGCCGTGCAACCGGTGAAGCTCGTTTTGAAGATTTGTTTGAGTGGCAGCTTTATAATGCCGCTTCGGTTGGCATCGGTCGGGATGGATGCTCATATTTTTACAACAATCCTTTGGTAAGTCGTGGTGAAACCAGCCGGGCAGGGTGGTATGACATTCCGTGCTGCCCCTCCAATTTGTCGCGAATTTGGGCTTCGTTAGGCCGCAACGTATGTTTTTATGACCAATCTGAAATCCGCGTCAACCAGTATATCTCCAGTGAAATTGAGATCAACTCGAACTCAAAGATTGGTTTGAAGATTGAATCCGGTTTGCCCTGGGAGGGTGAGGTAAAAATTAGATTCACCCTTGAGCACCCGGTATCGTTGAACCTGGTACTGCGCATGCCAGCCTGGACCGAAAGCTGTGTCGTTCTCGTTAATAGCAAACCTGTCGAAGTGCATTTCACGGATGCCCTTCCTGATTGTGAAGCAGCGAACGGGTTAAATTTCCAACGGGCTCACTGGATGGTGTTGGCACATAAGTTCGCCAATGGCGATGAAGTGTCCCTTTGTTTTGATATGCCGGTGCGTTTGATCAAGCAAGACAAGCGCATCCGCGGATGCGGGGATAAGGTGGCAGTCACGCGAGGACCTATCGTCTATTGCCTCGAAAGTGTTGACCATGCTGAGGATATCTTTAAGGCAAAAATTGACCCGTCCAGCCTGCGTGTTGAAATGGATCAAGAGATTCTGGGCGGCACCTTTGTGATTCACGGTGCTGATGTAAACGGCGTTTCGCTGACCTTTATTCCCTACATGTTATGGGGCAATCGAGGTTCGAGCAAGATGACTGTATTTGTGGATGGCTAAGGATTAATCTACCAGTGGAATTTCTTGATTTCGCGGCTTTTCTACGATAGATGATTCCACATCGTGTTGATTTATGTTGATCAGAATCAAAAAAGTAAAAAATTGGATGATTGCATATTTATGATTTAGCAGGATCTCTTGAACCGGGTTTAGCGCAAAAGATCGCCCAAGAATAAGCAAAACGCCCATGATCAGAATTAGCTGAAAATAATCCCAAAAGCCTGAACGTTTAACAACCTTTACGATCAGGATGGCAAGCAAAAGGATTATTGCCGGATTGAGGATGACGGATTTGTAATCATGACTGATTGGCGGCAAGACATCCATCAGAGGAATGGATGCCATCAACAGACAAACGATCACACGATTTGTAAGTTTTTGTTTACAAAGTCTAAAAAGGGAAGCAGCCCAAAGCACAAGGGGAATTGTGGTAAAGAAGCTGTGTAAAAAAGCAAAATTTCCAGATGCAGACTGATAGACCCAGGTGAGATAAGTAGCCATTGAAAATGCAGAGTGATTGCCAACCCAGGTGAAACCTGTAGCAACGTTTTGTTGGATGATCTGCAGAAAAACCCAAGCATTATGAGGTCCGAGGGCGAGTAAAAAAGCAGTGTTGACAACTAATACGGGCAATATGATTTTTTCTTTATGTTTGGCAAAAAGGATGAAGAAAAGAACTGCCGGATAAATTTTTAGGTGAGTTGCAATGGATAAAAGGATCACCTGTACCCAAAGCTGGTTTGGTTTTCTCAATAGATTATCTATGGCTAGCATAGCCAGTAAAAGTGCAATGATGTCATAATTTCCGCGTTCAATGCTAAACAGAAAGGGATAACCGATGAAAGTTAATATAGAGGCAACAGCAAAAAGAACCAGAGAGATCCACTGGTTGATTTGAGGATTCAGACAGGCAGAGGGCAACAAAAAATCTCTTGCCATGCGGGCAGCCATCCAGAGGCAAGCCAGATTGGCAAGAAAGAGGAAGATAGCGTGTAGAAAATATGCCTGATCTTCCGAAAAAAATTGAAAGGGGATATATAGCAAGTTGACCAGCGGGGGATATTGGGTCAGGTTGGAACCATCAGGGTTAATATAGTAGATTGATTCACCAGAGAGCAGCATTTGTGGGGGAAGGTACAATCCAGTACGAAAATCGTTTCCCACAGGTTCCATGGTGGGTATGATCTTTGGGCAGTTGTATGTCCAATCATGAGTGTTGACACATGGTAACAAGTTGTTGATCAAAAAAATGGTCAAAGCACCCACAGTGAGAATTCCGAGGCTGATGATTAATCTCGAGTTAAGTGAATTGTTGATTTTTGTGTTCAGGCTTTTTTGCCGCTGCCAACGCCACGACAACTTACCGGAAACGAAAAACACTCCTTTAAGTAAAAAGGAGAAGAAGACAAAAGACAAAAAAAAGATGGCAAATTTGAGTAATAAGGGGCTTTCTAAAAATTGATTTCCAGCAACGATCAGCGGGGTTAAGAAATCCTTCGAAATCCAGGCAAGCGCAGCACCAAAGAGGATTGAATAAAAGGTAGATCGATCCAATAGACGTCGTGTCAACTCACGAAATGGATGTTGAAATTTCCAGACGCCCATGATACTCCCTGTTATTTTTTATAGAAGTTTATGACCTTGGTCAGCTTGTAGAAGAAACGTCTCATAATCTCCAACAAACCGCTTTTGCATACTCCCCAGAAAATATCCAGTGAAGAAAGGTTGTAAAGCTGCCGGTCCATTGAGCGGATGAATCTTGAGAAATCATCTCGATGAAAATGTCTTGAATTTACGCTTTCTGATTGTGGAGAGACTCGAAAAGCGCACAGGCTTTTTTGAATCACATATAGATCACCCATTCCAAGCAGTTTGATCCATAAACCTAGATCAATGACGTAAGGAAATTGGTTTGAAAAGCGATGTGTTTGTCCGATCAGCTCTCGCCTAAACAAGATGGCGCCGGGCTCTCCGAGACGGTTGGTGCCTGAGCGGATAATTCGTCTTACAGCCTTGGACCCTTTAACCACACCGCTTAAGCCAGAGAAAGAGCGCCTAATCAATTTTTTCCCTGATGTATCGATAATATCCCTGCCGCAACAAACCAATGAGATGTTGTTTGAACTGGAGATAGCTTTCACTTGTTCTTCAAGGCAGTTCGCGAATATTAAATCATCGGCGGGTAGAAGCTTGATATATTCACCGCTAGCTTCATCAAGGCATTTGTTCCAATTGCCCATCATTCCCAGGTTGATATTGTTGCGAATATATCGAATTCGCTTATCAGAAAAATTTGCCACCACATCAGAAGTTTTATCTGTAGAAGCGTTATCGATTATTACCAACTCAAAATCGTTATAGGTTTGATCTAAAACTGATTGGATGGTAATCCCTATAAATGATTCACAGTTGTAAACTGGAATGCATACAGAAACGAGAGGTTTTTGTTTATCCATTATTAAAAAGCCTATTTCTCAGCCAACATCCTAGCGATACCTTCTTCAAGGTCAATAACGGGTGTCCAGCCTGGCAATATTTTACCCTGATTCCAGGGATTCATGACTTCACGTTCTCGATAGGGTCTTCCACCCCATTCGATATTTAGCTTTACATGTGAGGTTTTCTCATAAATTTGCGCAACTTCTTTAAGGGAAGGTTTTTGTTTAGATCTAATTTGATAAATTTCATTAAGCCCTCTTGGTTGAGACCCAAATAATGTCATAGCTATTTCAAACGCTCTAACAACGTCATCGATATATAGAAGGTCCATTTTTTGTTCTCCCGGACTCATCTTTAATATCTCTCCGGTTGCGGAAATTTTTGTAAATAATGTGAATAATTTTTGTCTCTGATCTTTGGGACCATAAGTGTCGGTGAGTTCCAGAGTGATTGAATTCATTTGTCTGGCTGATGTGTAATATGCCAGTAAATCGAGAAATGCTTGTTTGGTAGCTGAATAGAGGTTTACCGGCTGATACGAATGATTTTGATAATGCTGCCAGGTGGTGCCAGTATTGATCAAATTTTGAGCGCCCGTAACGCTCATCGCTTCAAGGAGTTGGGTTCCAAAAAGGAGGTTGGATTGGATCAAGGGGGTGATTTCATTGGGCTTATGGTTGGAAAGGAATAATGTAGCCAAATGAATGACACAATCCGGTCTGGCTTTTCTAAGTATTGAAATCATATTGGCGGTAGTGCCATTGTGAATATGGATATTTATGCGGTCTCTCACAGATTCCAGAGAAGAAAGCTGTGATGTTTTCCTCATAATAATGTGCACATTTTGACCGTTCTCAATAAATCGTTTTACGAGGTGAGAACCGATAAAGCCTGTGGCTCCGGTAACCAGAATTGATTGAGATTTGTTCATGGGTCAATTCTCAGTAAAAACAAAGGGATTGATGAAGTTCTTAAGAATAGGCAACTGACTATCACGTTGTGAGACAATAGGGTCTTTCACGGGCCAATCAAAACCAAATGAATCCCAACGGATTCCACTATCCAGAACAGGGTCATATTCCTGATCTACTTTGTAGCAAACGACAGAATCGTCCTGGAGAGATAAAAATCCATGAGCGATGCCTTTGGGCAGATAAAGAACGCGGGGAATTTCTGGGCTGAGAATTAGTGATTCTGTTTGCAAATAAGTAGGTGAATTCACCCGCAAATCAACAAAAACATCCAGGATCTTTCCGTTTAAGCAATAAACCGTTTTTACAAGAGCTTTCGGAGGTAGTTGAAAGTGCATTCCTCTTAGCACATTCTTTTTCGAGGATGTGTAAAAATCTTCACTGTAGGTAACCGCAAAGTTGTTTTCCTGAAAGACAGAATTTATGAAGGTTTTAATAAAAAAACCACGATCATCTGGCCGAAAATTCAGACAAATTTCAAAACACCCGGCAATCTTCATCTCAGTAATTTTCATAGCTTCTTATTCCCAAGCGTCCAAATGGATCTGATCAAATGGGACCTCTCTCGCTTGAAGATCTTTGGTCATTTTCTGAAGCATCATGGGAGGGCCAGAAAGATAATAATCGGAGCCTAAGGGGTTTTCAATTTGTGACAAAATCTCACTTATCGTCAGCTGTCCTTTGGTCTCATTTATCTCTGCCTGGTCAAGATTTTCGATGAAATAATGTATCTGCAAAGCTTTTATCAAGCGTTTTTTTGCTTCCAACATTTCTTTGAAGATCAACAAGGATCTGTCACGAACACCATAAAAAACATGAACAAGCGTTTCAAGATTCTCTCCAAGACCATCCAGAAAGGCAGTAAAGGCAGTGAGACCTGTTCCACCTGCAATGAGTACAACCGGACGAGAAGGAACAATTATGAATTCCCCATAAGGCAATTTGATCCAGACTTCACTGCCTTGAGCCAATTCTTTTTCCATGCGGGTGGTATAACGGCCTTTTACCGAATATGAAATTTGCAGTTTTTCTCGAGATTCTGGTGAAGAGGCTATCGAGAAAACCCGTGATTCTGGCCAGTATCCTGAAGGGTCATAGGGATCAAGCGCCAGGTGAAGAAATTGACCCGCCTTGAACCGAGGAGTTGGTTTTTCCGGGATCAATTCCACGGTATACACTTTGTTGCCATGATCAATGATGTGGTCAACAACACAGCGTATTTTTTGTGGCGTTGCCATTAGACTCTCTCACCATTCATAAATCGCTTGATTGTACTGGCGATCTTTTCAAGGTGAGGTTCCCTGATCCCCGGATAAACGCCGATAAAGAATGTGTTTGTCATGATGAAATCGGTATTACTTAGGTCTCCAATAACCCGGCAATCGATTTTTTCAAAAGCGGGATGGCGAAGCAGATTACCGCTAAACAAATTTCTTGTTTCAATGCGGTTGGCTTCAAGGAATTGGGTTAGTTGGTTACGAGTAAAACCAGCATCTGGTTTGACTGTGATCACAAAGGAAAACCATGATGGATCGGCATTCTCCGTGGCTTTTGGAAGAATCAAACGGTCTTCGTAGGGTTTGAGAAGTTCCATTATCCGTTTGTGGTTTTCTTTTCGAGATCGTGTAAATTCATCCAGTTTTGAGAGTTGAGCACAGCCAATGGCAGCTTGCATATCTGTGGCTTTTAGATTGTAGCCAATATGGCTGTAAACATATTTATGGTCGTATCCGGCTGGCAGGCTGCCAAATTGTTGTGAAAAACGTTTTCCACAAGTATTGTTCTCGCCACCAGAACAATAACAATCTCTTCCCCAATCTCTAAATGATCGTGCGATGCGAGCCAGGGTATCGTCATCCGTGACGACGCAACCGCCTTCGCCCATGGTGATATGGTGAGCGGGATAAAAAGAACTGGTTGCCAATTGACCAAAAGTGCCGGTTAGCTGTCCGCGATATTTGGATCCCAGAGAGTCGCAATTGTCTTCAATCAACCAGAGATTGTTTTCTTTAGCGATCTTTTGCACTGTATCCAGATCGAATGGATTACCTAGTGTGTGTGCCATAAAGATGGCGCGAGTTTTTGCTGAAACGGCTTCTTCTAAACGAGCAGGGATGGCTGTGTAATCACCCAGGTTGACGTCTATAAAGACAGGTACCAATTGGTTTTGAACGATGGGTGCAACCGTGGTTGGAAAGCCCGCTGCTACGGTTATGACTTCATCACCATTTTTAAGCCGTTGATCACCCAGTTTCTCAGAGGTCAAAGTTGAAACAGCCACCAGGTTGGCTGAAGATCCAGAATTGACCAGAATGGCGTTGGAAAGTCCCAGGTATTCAGCGAAATCATTTTCAAATTGTTCAGCATATCGATTGGCTGTGAGGAAAAAATCCAGACTGGAATCGATCAAATTTACCAATTCTTCCTCATTGAAAACTCGACCAGCATAATGGACCAGGTCTTTATCAGGATCAAATGCAGTTTGAGAGAATTTTTCTTGGTAGTAAAGTCGAGTCAGATCAAGGATTTCCTTACGGGTTGTCATGTTCGCCTTCTGAAAAATAAGTTGTATACCATGCCAGGGTTCTTTCGATCCCTTGATCAAGGTTAAATTCGGGTTTCCAATTTAAAACATCTCTTGCCTTTTGGGCATTCAAATATTGGTGTTTGATCTCATTGCTGGTTTCGTTAAGCACCTGTGGTTGCAGATCAGATTTCATGATCTGTAGGATCTTATTAACCAAATCCAGAACAGTTACTTGTATCTCGTTTGAAAAATTGAATGCCTCGCCGCGTAAATTGGGATTGTCGGCCATTTTTTCAGCAAGAAGCATATAGGCAGCAGCACCATCTTCCACATAGAAATAATCTCTGATATACAAACCATCTGAGCGAATGATGGGGCGCTGTCCGCGTAAAACGGATCGAATAGTTCCAGGTACTATCCTATTCCAATTGAGATCACCACCGCCGTAAAAATTTCCACAACGGGTAATAGCCACGGGTAGTCCAAAACTGACTGCATAGCTGTGGGCGATCAGATCAGCGCATGATTTACTGACATCATATGGATGCTGACCTTGAAGAGGTGTTTCTTCTCTATAAGGAAGTTGAGTCTGGTCACCATAGGCTTTATCAGAAGAAGCAAGAATAATTTGGCCAATTTTTGGGCTGTGTCGGCATGCTTCAAGCAGAGACCAAGTTCCTGCGATGTTGCTTTCAAAGGTTGAGATGGGATTACGGTTGGCGATGGTGACAATTGTTTGAGCTGCGAGGTGGAAGACACTTTGAATTTCGTATTCTCCAAGAATGCGTTCCATTAAAGATTGATCTCGTAGATCTCCACGAACCACTTTAACTTTTTCAATCAAATTGGAACGTACCAATTCGGATTGAGGAACCCAATCCCTCATCAGGCAGACGACATCTGCACCGCTTTCAACCAATCTTTTTACCAACCATCCACCAACCAAACCACTGGCACCGGTAACAAACACAGGTTTGTCTTGCCAAAAAGTTTTTTTCATGCCCAAACCTTCCATGGAGCCTGACCTGAAGACCAAAGCTTTTCTAATAATTGAAGTTCACGAAGTGTGTCCATACATTGCCAGAACCCATCGTGTTTATATGCCATGAGTTGATCGTCTGCTGCCAATCGTTCGAGCGGACCTCTTTCAAAAATAGTTTCATCATTTTCGATATAATCTAACACCTGGGGTTCTAAAACACAAAAACCGCCATTGATCCAACCTTCTCCAATTTGAGGTTTCTCATTAAAAAGCACCACCCGATCACCATCAAAATCAATGCCGCCAAAACGAGCCGGAGGGCGAACTGCGGTAATAGTGGCAATCTTTCCGTGCTTTTTGTGGAAAGTTAAGAGTTTATGGATATCCACGTTAGATACCCCATCTCCATATGTCATCATGAAGGGTTGTCCGTCGATCCATTTTGCAAGGCGCTTAATTCGGCCGCCGGTCATTGTGTTTTGACCTGTGTCAGCCAAATGGATATCCCATGCTTCAATTTCACCCTCTTGAATATCTACCTTGCCATTTTTTAAATGAATTGTCAGGTTGCTGTGGTGATAGTAATAATTTAAAAAATAAGATTGAATGACTTCGGCTTTGTATCCCATTGCTACTGCAAATTCTTCATGTCCAAAATGGGAGTAAAGTTTCATTATATGCCAAAGGATCGGTTTTCCACCGATCTCAACCATGGGTTTGGGTTTAACTGTGGTTTCTTCTTGAAGCCGGGTGCCTAATCCTCCAGCAAGGATGATAACTTTCATATACTGTCCTTCTTGATCGGTAGAAATGGTTTCAAGCTATAATTTTATTATATAACATAGAACTCCTCTCAGATTTACTGATAGATGGTGATTCTTATCAAAAAAATCGATATTGTTGGAGTGTGTCAATTGAAAATTCGGCTGCCACATAATAATGGACATAAACAACGTTTTAAGACAACGTATCATTCCAACTGGATCATACGACTTATAGAAGATTCAAACTCAAGACTGCAATTAATAATGATCATAATGGTGATTGGATTGTTGGTGATCTTTTTCACCAATAATGTATTTACACAGATCAATACTTCAACCTGGACATTTGAGAACATAAAAACTTTTCCTTTTTACCCGCCCGTGGGCAACGATTTTAGGGTCGGATATTATTGGCCGGCAAGGTATCTGATTAGTTCTCATTTTTCCGTCATTGGACCGAACGGCTCGTATCCGAGCAATTATCCGCCGTTGGTAGCGTTGAGTAGTTTGCCGTATGCTTTATTTGATTCAATGACCGCCTACCAGATTCATGCCGCATTATTGATTCTGGCGAATTTGGCTTGTATCTGGATGGCTGTTTGGATGGTAAATCACTTTCTGTTCAACAAGTTTGGGGAAAATGATCTGGTTAGAAAATTTATTTCGATCCTGTTGTTTTCAGTAATCTCGATATATATCTTCACCAGCTATTTCTTTGCGTATAGCTTTGAACGGGGAAATACTGACATTCTGGCATTGTTCTACAGCATGCTGGCGATGGTGGTTTTAATTAAACGCCCCAACAATGTCTGGCTGCAGGTGATTCTGCTTTCTGTTGCCGTCCATTTCAAGATTTACCCGGCGATTTTGTTTGCCTTGTTATTGTTCAAACACGGCAAGAAGCTGATCATCCCAGCCATCGTGGTAAATACGGCATTTCTGCTAATTCTGGGTCCGAATATGGCGCTGTCGTTTTTACAGAATGCTACTTCGGATGGCGAAGGGGTTGGCTTGGGAAATGCCTGGTCTAATGTAGGCAATCACGCGGCTTATTCTTTCACTATCGGGATTGATCGATCGGGCACCGACACTCTAACCGGAACATTCTTTATCCTCTGGGCAATTGCGATGCTTGTTCCGTTGTTAATTTGGGGGATATCGGTGATTGCATTGGTACTTAAGAAATACTCGATTGAAAACGCTATTTATTTTTTCATGATCAGCATTCCACCCATGAGCCTGATCCCGACGGTCAGTATGGATTACAAACTGGTCATTTTGGGGGCTGGTATCGTTTTATTGTTTGGGTTGATTCTTAAGCAGTCAATTCATAAGTTTTCGTGGTTTGATATTGTTCAAGTTCTGTTGTTAATTGGAATATTGTTGATGATGCACCGCTCTTATGCGTTCACAGACAAGTCTCTATTTGTGATTCGTGACAAATATGTGTGGGTGTTGGCGATTGAATTATTGATGGGAATCAACATCCTTCGCAACCAGAAAGTTTGTTATCAGACGATAACGAATATCAGCCAACCCAGTACCAGTGTGTAAACATCAGGGTAAACAGGCTTAACAACATTGTACTCACATAAAGGAGAGCATCAAATTGTTTTCCCTTAAAGAGCTGGGAGACGGCAACATAAAGCGGAAAGATTACAATCAAGAATCTTCCCATGCTGATCCAAACTGAAAAAGAGATCAGCATGGTTGCTAATGCCCACAACCACCAGGCGGCGGGCATTTTTCGTCTTGTAACAATCAAAACGCTTAATGCCACAAAAAAAGACAACACATGAACTACATAAATCAAAGGGAAACCGCCGGTTTTCAAAGCGCTCCATGAACCTGCCATGCGAAGGGCATCCAGCGCTGAGAATAGCCCAACCCCTTCCTTCCAGCCGGGGGCGTTCTGGCTTTTTGCAAAGAGAAATGGGTCGCCAAATTTAAGACCTAGAAAGAGCATAAAGCCTGCCATCCCGACCAGCCCAAGTGAAAGCCAAAAGATATCTGGCTTGATTTTCCGCCACTTGAACTCAATGGATTCGAAGTAGAGGTAAAAAATTGGCAATAGAGTGAGGATCCCCACCAGGCGGGTGGCTCCTGCAGCCGCACAGCAAAGCGAGGCTGCCAGCCACCGTTTCTTATGGGCAAATATGAAAGCCATGAGAACCGCGAACAAGAATAAGGATTCGGTGTAAACCGCACTGAAAAAGAAAGAAAAGGGGTTAAGCAGTAAAAATAAGACGCTTTTTTCTGCAGTTTCTACTTCAAATTTCTCTTTGACCAATTGAAAGAGCAAGATTGAAGAAATTAGCAGAGTAAGGTTGGAGATTAAAATACCTGATAATGAATAATTCGAAGTCAGGTAGGTTAATACTTTAATCACCAGAGGGTAAAGCGGAAAGAAAGCCGTATTCAGGTAGATATTTTGGAGTTCGTCGGAGTATCCATTTTGGGCGATGTCAATATACCAGCCTGAATCCCAACGGGACCAGCCGTCAAGGAACAGATTGTCAGGGAAAGCCCTCCAGAACCCTTCACCGCTGACCACTGGCAAAAGAACCAGTCCCAAGTAAGCAAGCAGGAATAGTCCAACTCGGGTGAGGAAGAACCATTTCACTGGCCAGGAATTCGCTTGCCACCAGTGAGTTAATCTTTCCTTGAAATTCATGATTCACATCCTAATGCTTCGGCGTATGAAATATTACCCTGTATCATTATATATTTTTTTAAATCTTGAATGAAATTACTTGATTTATAGAATTCAGGATAATGAATTACAATTCTTGTTAATCTCTTTCAGGTGCCAACGAATTATTGAAATTGAATCGTTTTCAAAACTAATACAAAAATTAAGTGGACGGAGCAACAAAAATGAACCTTTTTAAAAAAATCTCAGCGTGGATCAAAGACCACGAACTGATTTGTTCAATCATTGGCATTATTATCATTGCATTATTGACATTTTTACCTTCTGTGAAGGACTGCGGTTTTTATGCAGATGATTATCATGCAGTTTATGGGGCTTATACCTATGGGCCTGAGAAAATTGTCATTACAGCATGGATTGATCGACCCGGTGCAGGTTTTACTCTTCAATGGCTCTATTTATTATTTGGTCCACAAATCCACTATTATCAAGCGTTAGTGATCTTATTAGATATAGCAACCGCTTTAAGTATCTTATGGATCATTCGCAGAGTATGGCCTGGACAAAAGACTCTGGCTTTCATGATTGCAGCAATGGCTGTGATCTACCCCGGCTTCAACGAATTCATGGAATCTTACAATTTTAGCTTGATGCTAATGTCCGTTTCATTCTACATTTTTTCAATCGGTTTGACCGTTAAAGTAATCTACACTAAAAAGCCAATAATCAGAATTTGTCTGAGTGTTCTTGCTGCACTCCTTTCCTTATGGTCAGTGCTGCTTAATGAGTATTATCTTGGACTTGAGGTGCTGCGCCTCGGATTGATTTGGTTGATTCAAGAAGATTTGGCAGGAGCGAGTGTTCAAAAATATAAAGTAATGCTAAAGACACTTGAACGTTATATCCCATATCTCTTTACTATGGGCGGTTTTTTTATTTGGAGATTCTTTTTCTTTTCAAATCAAAGAAACGCGACCGATCTTGGTCACTTTGTTAATCTTTTAGTAGGTTCTCCGATCTATAAGATTCTCACTATTCTTTCAGGGTTATTTAATAACCTCTTAAACATCACCTTATACGCCTGGTTTGAGCCGGCTTATCGATATCTTAATAACCTGCGATTAAAAGATTTTCTTTTCTGCGGAGCTATCGCTCTAATTGGTTCGGTTTTCTTCTTTTTGCTTTACAAGAATTATCGGAACCATGAAACCGACTCTGGCATGGAGAAGAAAACCATGCTTCAATTTGTTTTGCTTGGATTAATCACAGTGATCGGAACCTCCTTGCCGATTGTATTTGTTAATCGCGAAGTCACCTTCATGGAATATAGCAAGTATTCCTTATCGGGAATGATCGGGGGGATTATGATCCTGGCGGCTTTGATTCACTATTATATAAAACCAGGAATAAGACCCTTTGTAGTTGCATTCCTGATATTTTCAGGGATTATTTCACAATTAGGTATAGGAAAAAGCCTGGAAAGTGAATGGACTGCTGCCAAAGATATGTGGTGGCAGCTTTCATGGCGTGCACCTTCCATCAAACCTGGTACAGTATTAACCGGATTAAATTCAAAATATCGGCTCGAAGAAGGATTTAATATTTGGGCGCCGGCCAACATGATCTATTATCCAACTGCAAAGAATCCGGTGATCATGGCGGAAACAATCAACTCTGATTTTATTCAAGCGATTCAAATGGGCAAAGATCCGGTGCGAAATTTTCGAACCTACATTTTGGCTTCGGAAACTGACAAAACATTGGTCATGTCTGTACCTTCTGATGTGTCGTGTTTGCATTTGATTAATGGAGCCGCCCCCAACTATTCCAGTTATGATTCCATTTCGATACAGTTCATGGGTCAATACTCCAAAATCGACCAGGTGGATGTTAACGCCGAACCGGCTTCTCCTCCAACCGTGTTCTTTGGAGAAGAACCGGCGCATGGTTGGTGTTATTACTATCAAAAAGCAGACCTGGCTGCCCAAAAAGGGGATTTCTCTGAAGTGATTACCTTGCGTGATCAGGCTGAACAACAAGGGCTGCATCCAAATGACCAGGTCGAGTGGCTGCCTTTTATTTTGGCTTATGCTGAAAAGGACGATCAAGAAGCACTTCAGCAACTCTTGCCCATGTTTTTGGATAAGGCATTTCATAAGGTCAATTATTGTGCTAATTTGAACGCCCGGAATTACAATATTAGTGAGCAGGCACATCAACTTCTTTTTTCTATGACTTGTTCTGAATAAAAGGTTTAAAGAGTATGGAGAAATCCAATCCGCGAATAGCAGTAGTCATCCCTGCGTATAACGTCAGCGATACCATTATCAAGGTAATCACAGGAATCCCGAAAATGGTTTCATCCATTATCGTGGTCAATGATTCCAGCAAAGATGATACGGCTGAAAAGGTGCGGTCTGTCGAGGATAAACGGGTGATCTTGATCAGCCATAAAAAGAACCGCGGGGTAGGGGGCGCTTTATTGAGCGGTTATTCTTATGCGTTGTCAACGAATGCAGATATCATTGTTAAGTTGGATGGCGATGATCAGATGGATGTCTCGTTGCTGCCTGTTTTGATTGATCCGATTATAAATGGGCAGGCAGATTATGCGAAAGGCAACCGATTTCTACATCCGGCTGCGTTGAAAAAAATGCCTGCGATTCGAAAGGTAGGTAATCTGGGTTTAACCTTTTTAACAAAAATAGCCAGCGGCTACTGGAATATTTTTGACCCAGCCAACGGTTTCACCGCAATTTCTCGCACCAAACTGGAAGCACTTGATCCTGATAAAATTTCAAGCAATTATTTCTTTGAAACATCCATGTTGTGTGAACTGCGAAAAATAAACGCGGTGGTGATGGATGTTCCCATGCCGGCAATTTATCAAAACGAGAGAAGCTCGGTAAAAATTACCCGCGAACTGGTGGTTTTTTCTACCAACCTGGTAGCAAGAATGATTAACCGCTTGACCACTCGATATTTTCTATATGATTTTTCTGCCGTGTCGCTTTATCTGATTTTTGGTTTTTTGCTCTGTCTTTTCGGGGGGGTATGGGGAATTGTAAAATGGGTGCATTCCGTGCAAAGCGGCGTTGCAGCCACTACTGGAACGGTGTTGATAGCCGTACTGCCAATTATTTTGGGTTTTCAACTGTTGATTCAGGCAATTTCACTGGACATTTCTGATGTGCCAACCAGGGTACAGGCCTTTCCGTTTCGATCTGAACCGTTGATGGCGGAATATCACAAAAAGCTAGCTCAATCAGGCGAAATCACCGTCGAGTGATGTTTATTTTTTCAGTATGGTGGACAGTCCATCCAGACAGCCGTATTTGAAAACCAGATCTGACGCTTGACCTTTATCATTGAGCCAGATAACGCCTCTTGAATACTCATTGGTCGGGAAATATGCCAGATGAAGACCCGGAATGCTGTAGCCGTCTTTGTGCATGATTTCAAATTGAATTTCTTGATTCTGCATTTGAACAACCGGATCAAGCGGGATAGTCATCCATCCATATTCAGGAATGTTCTTTGCTTCAATCCATTGAGATTGCAACGGTTCAAATTCCATTGTTTCCAGTAAAAAGAATATTTTTCCAGTAGCGTTTTGATCCTTATGATTCACCCAAACCTGAATGTGCGAAAGTTGTTCACACTGAACGACCAAGTTCTGCCGGATGCGAGTTTCGTTATCCATTTGGATATTCCAAAAAGTACTCTGGTCCCAGTTCTTGTAGTAAGGCAACACGCAAGCCTGTTTTGAGAACCATGATGGTCCGCAGACGACATGATAATCCATGAAAAGAACACCTGCACAAGCAAGTGAAACAAGTGAAAGAGCAATTCCCGGCAAGAATTTGGGGAGCTGAATTTTATACCTCTTGAGGAGGGGCAATAGCAGCAGCGGAAAGAATGGAACAAAGTATCTGCCCTGAACCCCCCAGATTCCTTGATACCCTTCAGGGGTTTCGACTACAAAGAAAATCACGAAGATTGCCAGAAAATTGATTAATCCAGTTAAAAACACGAGAATCCGTTGCCGAATTGTGAGTTTAATTTCTTCTTGCTCAGTAAAGAATGCCAACAGGATCACGATTGGATATAACCAATAAACAATTGGAGGCATGACCCAATTACCATACCCTGAAACACCAACTGCCTGGAAGTAGAAGGCGCGAATGCTGGTGGAGAGGGTGAGCCAGAGGTCCTTGAAAAAAACCAAAGGATTAGTGAAAAGCGAGACAAATTGTCCCATCGTATCCACATTGGTATCTTCGCGGCCGGTGAAATAAGTGGATGCGATGGCACTCCATCCCACAGATAGGGCAATGCTAATGATTGTCATCCCGATCAGAACGAGACGAGTTTTATTGTTGTTGATCTTTTGCCTCGGAATGATTACCAAAAGAAGTAGAAGAAAAATAGTGTTTGGTTTTAGAGTGCCAATGGCAATAATTAACAGACAAGTAATGAGGAGCTGTTTTTTCGACATTCCTTTTACCGGGTCTGTGGCAAGATGAATCACCCAGGCAATAAAGAGATAAGCTACTCCAAAAATGACAGCATCTGATGAAACCGAGGCAGCCTGAATCAGACACATTGGAGCGGCTGACAGGATGCCCAACAGCCATTTTCCAAAAGGAATCGTCTTGATCGCGAAGTAAACCAGCAGGCAGTACATGACCAGGTATGAAAATCGCAACATGTAATAGAGTGCCAACACCGGAAAATGCCAATGAGCACCAAAAAGGCGCATGATTACTGCCTGCACCATAAATAGTGTCGGGAAGTAAACCGCCCTGGTTTGATGTTTCTCAAAATCATCCCAATCAATTTTTATTTCCCACTGACGTTTCCAGGTGTCCATATCAATAACAGGAAGATTCACCTGCCGTCGATAAGAAACGGTAAGAAAACCATTGGGCATGTTCGGGCCTTCAGCGAGATGCGAGTTTGGCATGATGTGGCCGAGGCCCATTTCCCAGATTCTGCCCATATAAGTTTCTTCGTCATAATTCGCACCGGCAGGAATGATCAAAACAAGGATTAAACCAACAATAAAGATTAAGAGAGTAAAGAAAATCTCAGGGTGTTTTGTTTTCATCAAATCCTCTTATCGTATACTGACAATTGCATCGGTCATTTTTGCTACGCGAGCCATGGCCTTCATATCATGCACCCGCAAAATATCTGCACCGCGAAGGATGCCAATTGCGCAGACTGCCGCGGTACCTTCCACACGTTCATCAGGAGGCAGGTTCAGGGTATACCCAATGAAGGATTTTCTTGAGGGACCTAAAACCAACGGGTAGCCTAATGCCTTAATTTCATCCAAATGATTGATCAGTTCAAGATTTTGTTCCACCGTTTTGCCAAAACCGATACCCGGATCAAGAATGATTTGCTCATCTTTTACCCCCGCCTGTTTTGCCAGGTGGATGCTTTCGAACAGTTCGTTCTTAACGTCGTTGATCAGGTCTTGATATTTGACTCCGATATAACGTCCTCCCAAACGTTGCTGCAATTCTGCCTCTACAGGCTGGCTGCGGTTGTGCATCAGAATGATTGACGCCCCCGATTCTGCAGCCACCTCTGCCATGTGCGGATCAGCCCGCAATCCCCAAATGTCATTGATCCAATCTGCTCCAGCTTGAAGCGCTGCTTTGGCGACTTCAGATTTATAAGTGTCAACTGAAATTAGTGTCTCAATCCGGTTATGAATCGCTTCAATTACCGGTATCACCCGGTCAAGTTCCTGCTGCAGGCTGACCGGTTCGGCTCCAGGCCGGGTGCTTTCACCGCCGATATCCAGAATATCTGCGCCATCTTCAACAAATTGTTGCGCTTGCCGCAAGGCGGATTCAAGCATGCCGCTTTTTTGAAGCAGCCCGTCACCTGAAAAAGAATCCGCGGTGATGTTCAGAATTCCCATGAGGTAAGTTCTTTTACCAAATTCAATCGGTTGATTCATCGCGACCAGCCTGATCTCTCGGGGTCCAGTAAATGAATGCCAGATTGATCCACCTGTTGCAGGCATTGTCGTACAGTTTTGCTTAATCCGGGAATGATTTGCTCAGGTGCGATCTCTGCCAGAGGAACCAGCACAAACCCGCGTTCGTGCATGCGCAGATGGGGGATGATCAACTCAGGAGTGTTGAGTTGCAGATCACCATAAAGAAGAATGTCAATATCAATTAACCTGGGACCGTTGCGGAAGGTGGCGACACGCCCCATTTTTATTTCAATTTCTTTCACGAACTTGAGCAAATCCGTCGATGACAGAATGGTGGTTCCAGATAAGACCTGGTTGTAAAACGACGGCTGGTCTGCGAAACCCCAGGGCGGAGTCTCATAGATACCGGAACACCTTTGCACCGAAACCTGTGAAGACAACTCCAGCCGGGCTTGTGTCAGGTTGGCGGAGCGGTCTCCGAGGTTGGTTCCCAGGGCAAGGAATATCTCGACAGGCAGAGCGTTCAATCAGGCATCCTTAAATCTGAGAATATTCACTAAGTCAGCCAACAATCCGTAAGCCGTGGTTTTCGGACCGGGGTTGTTTTCTAAAATTCCAAGGCCGGGAAGGGTATCCAGCTCAAATTGCACAAACGAGCTGGTGCCGTTCACCGAATAGAGAGGACTGCCGGGTTTAATGCGTTGTGGGGTAACTTCCGTTTCAACACCGTTGGTGGTGCGTTTGGCAGAACAGACCAGCTTCCAGCGTTCGCCGTGAAGCAGGGCGTCCTGGATCATTGCCGGGGTCAAGCTTGAAATTCCATTGCGCTTAATCTGATTGGGTTTGAGGTTGGTGCCCAGCAGCACATTGCACAGGCAGCACACCTTGATCGCGGCATCCCAGCCCTCAATGTCAGCCGTGGGATCGGTTTCCGCGATGCCGATGGATTGAGCGTAATCCACGGCTTCTTCAAAGTCTTTGCCTTGCTCCATCAATTCAATCAGCAGATTGGTGCAGGAATTGAGTATTCCTTTAAAACCGTTCAGTTCAACAGCCGGCAGCGGTTCGCGGAAAAGTGAGAAGATGGGGGCGCCGTCCATAACAGCCGATTCAAACAGAAAACGGCGTTGATTCTTTTTCGCCAGTTCTGTCAGTTCAGCATAGGCATGGGCAACCGGTCCCTTGTTGGCGGTGATTACGTGCATACCCGCATTGAGGGCTACCCTGACATGGCTGGTGGCGGGTTCCCCGGTTTGGGCGTTGACTGGTGATATTTCAAAAACGGCATCAGCCTTGCACTTTTCAATGAATTCAATCATTGTTTCAGGGCAGGAGATTGTTGAAAGCTTGTTCAGGTTGCCGCCGCTATCTAAAAGCTGCACTGCTTCGAGGACGTTAATCCCCTTTGGGTTGATCGCTTTGCCATGCCGCCCGGTGGCGATGCCAACAACGGAAAAGTCAAAACCATATTCACGGTTAAGCAAATTCCGTTTTGATTCCAATAACTGAATGAGGGCTTTACCTACATTGCCGAAGCCGATAAATGCCAGTTTGATCTCTTTCATTTTCCGCCTGATTGTATTTTTAATGAACCATCCTGCCATTGAATATGTTCAACAGGATGAGAATAGCCCAACAATTTGGGGAGGAGTTCTTCAACCAATTTTGGATCACTGCTGGTCATCAAGCGGAAATCACGTAAGTGATTTCCTTCAGAAAGCCAGTTGTGTTCTCTCAAGACTCTTTGTACTTGCCGGGCAACTGCCGGCGCCGGGTCAATTACATTGACATTTAGTCCGGCAATCTCTTTAACCAGGGGAATCACAAACGGGTAATGCGTACATCCCAAAACAATCGTGTCGATCCCCTTCTCGAGCATGGGGTGAATGACTTTTTTAAGCAGGTCGCGGGTTTCTTTACCATCCAGGTTACCTTTTTCGATCAGACTGACCAACCCAAGACAGGGGTCTTGCAGCAGGGTGACACCCTTGGCAAACCGTTCTACCACCGAGGCATAAACCTCGCCCTGGAAGGTAGCATAAGTTGCCAGCACCCCCACCACGCCGGAATGGGTTTGTTCAGCGGCGGGTTTGACGGCAGGTTCCATCCCTACAAAAGGAGTATCGGGGAATTCCTGTCGCAGATATTTTAACGATGTGACCGAAGCGGTGTTGCAAGCAACAACAATGAGCCTTGCTCCCTGACTGATGAGAAAGCGGGTAATTTCTTTGGAAAACCCGCGGATTTCATCAGGTTGCCTGACCCCGTAGGGCACATGCGCCTGGTCGCCGAAAAAGAGCACTGGCTGGGCAGGCATCAGGTCGCGAATTGCGCGAAAAATGCTCAATCCTCCTACACCTGAATCAAATATGCCAATGGGTGTGGTCATGATTTCTCCGTTACTGGTGTTAACAGGCTTCAATAAATGCCTTGAAGAGCCGTTTCTGATTTTCGTCCTCAGGCATGCATTCTGGATGCCATTGTACCCCAATCAGATTGAAACCGTCCCCGGGCATTTCAACTGCCTCAATTAAACCATCACTCGCATGGGTTGTCACTATTAGAGGCTCGGCAGGGTTTTGAATTGCTTGATGGTGAAAACTGTTTACCATCGTTTGATTGGTTCCAATGATTCTCGACAGTTTGGAAGAAGGGTCCAAGGTGACACTGTGGGCGAGGAAATCGCGGCCTTTATCTTCTGAGGTGCTGTGGTTGATAGAGGTATTGAATTGGTCAGGGATGTGAGTGAAGAGTGTGCCGCCCAGTGCAACATTGATCACCTGCATTCCGCGGCAGATGCCAAGCACTGGTTTGTGATGATGCAAAGCTTCATGGAGCAGGGCAAACTCGAGTTGATCTCGTTGTTCACACACATCGGAGATAGCCACATGAGGTTGACCCTCGTGAAATTTCAAAGAAATGTCACCGCCGCCAGAAAGCAGCAAGCCGTCAAGTTTGTTTATCATATTTGCGTTTTGTGATACCGGGTGTTCGACCGGAATTAAGAGGGCGAGGCCGCCTGCTCGAACAACGGCTTCTGCATAGGCGGAAGGGTTCTGATTGTAAAGTCTGCCTTTTCTGGTGGTTTGACTAACTGTAATTCCAATTAATGGCGAATGCATTAAAAACCTCCCTCAATGGATTAATAGAAGAAAGGGCGCAACCTCGGCGTTGGTTGCACCCTGATGAAATCAAAGAAAAAGCGATTAGTTGAATTTCTGTTTGAGGCGGGCGCTCTTGCCGGAGCGATCGCGCAGAAAGTAAAGACGGGCGCGACGAACCTTGCTGTGGCGTTCAACAACAACTCGATCAATACGTGGAGATCGCAGCAGGAAGGTACGTTCAACACCAATACCGTTGCTCGCAACACGTCGAACGGTGAAGGTGGAGTCATTCCCGTGATTGTGCATATAGAGAACGACACCCTTGAATTCCTGAATACGTTCGCGGGTACCTTCTTTAATCTTTACATGCACGCTAACCGAATCACCAGTGCGAAGTTCAGGGATGTTCGGATTAACGGGGGCATCATAGGCTTTAATTAAATCGCTCATTTTCAACACCTGATTAATAAGAATTTCTTGCCGTCATCACGACGCGAAGCAAAATTATACCACAAGGTTTCAAGTTTTACAAAAATCAATTAAAGAATCTCGAAATCAAGGCAGTTTGGGAATTCATTACCGGTATTTATTGGTAAAATTCAACTAGATACAAAATTATACACACATTTCTCCATTTTTGGAACTATCGGCGTGTGCCGTGGTATTTTGATGATGCTTGAGGTAAAAAATGACTAAAGAGAAGAAGTATATTGCACTTGATATCGGTGGAACACAAATGAGGGCGGCGCTTTATCCCGAGCAAGGCATTGAGCCAATCACCAAAAAGATTATTGCGACTCATGTTGGCGATGAAAAACCGGAAGATCGATTAATCAATTTGATCAGAGAGATATGGCCTGAAAAGGGCGATGTTGAACGAATTGGCATTGCGGTTCCAGGACCGGCTGACCCGCTGACAGGGCTGGTTTACAAAGCTTCAAACGTGCGTGGTTGGGTCAATATTCCTCTTGGACCGATGGTGGAAGAGCGACATAAGACGAAGACCATTCTGGGCAATGATGCCAATCTGGCAGCCTTGGGTGAATGGAAATATGGCGCGGGAGTCGGTCACCATGACTTGATTTATCTGACTATCAGCACCGGCATCGGCGGCGGCTTTATTATTGATGACCGTTTGCTTGTAGGCCCGCAGGGGATTGCGGGCGAGGTTGGTCATATTACTGTGCTGCCAAACGGACCGTTGTGTGGTTGCGGCAGGAAAGGTCATCTTGAAGCTGTTTGTTCCGGAACCGGCATTGCGAACTACGTAGAACGACGTTTGAAAGATGGGGCAGCATCTTCTTTACGTCTCGAACCTCAAAAGCCAAACTCCAGAATGATTGCCGAAGCGGCTGCCGAAGGTGATCCGCTGGCTCTCGAGGCCTTCGAATATGCCGGCGAATTTTTAGGACGAGCCATCACCGATTTACTGCACCTTTTCAATCCCACAGTGATTGTTTTGGGTGGTGGCGTGTCAAACGCCAGGGATATTTTGTTGAACCCGATCAAAAAAACAATTGAAAAAAGTGTGATGACTCCTGCATATTATGAAAAATTGCAGATTACATATGCCAAATTAGGAGACCAGGCTGGTTTGGTCGGCGCGCTGGCGCTTGCCAGAGGGTTAGGGTAGTATTCTTAACTAATCAAGAAACACAAAATCCGGGAATGAAAACTTCCCGGATTTTTACATACCTAGTTATTCTGGATAGGTTTAGACCAACGGAAGAACGTATTGATCGGCATCCTGATCATTCTTGATCTCGGGGATGCCTTGGTGCAGCGACCATTCTTCAAGATGTTCTGCTTGCTTGCCGGGTTCCAGCTGTACCATGGGTCCAAGCGTTTCAATTTCGAGGATATTGGTGTCGGTATAGGTTTCAAAATTGCAGCCGAAATCGGGATAGGTTAGCCCGGGGGTATAGCCAAAGCGTTTGATAAAGAGGATATCTTTCCGCTGACAGGCAGCCCAACCGTTGACATTCATTGACCCGAGCTTTTGGTTGGTTTTGGCTGTTGGATCCTGTTTCAGGAAGAAGTATTTCTCTCCCCAAGTCCAGCGCGGATCATCCATCTTAGTGTAGCCCCACAGGGCAAACATGCCGTTGGGCAGCAGTTGTTCGTCATGACCAATGCGAGGGGAATGCGGGATAATTGCCTTTCCATTTTGATTCATCACGGTCAATGCCCATACCGCAAGGGGCACCGTCCACAGGTTGTGGTTGATCAGGGTATGATTGACTTTTGCTTTCGCTTCAGTATCCGACAAATGAATTTCGATCACTTTTTGAATGCCGGTGGATGGTTCGGTTGTGCAAATAAAACGGGCGCCGTCTTTTAAGACATCCACCTGAACAGGGTGATTATCTGGAGAATAAGTGCGAACGGTGTCTTCCGGGGCGTGCCATAAGCGGTGTCCGCCAAAGCTGCACCATGTATCGCCGCTCATTACACCCATATCGGCAGGGTTTTCATACATCTGGTTTTCACCGCCCTTGAAACCAAAGAATATGATCCGGGGACCCAC
>CAYXWV010000026.1:0-39041 GCA_964468875.1 uncultured Anaerolinea sp.
AAAAAGTTGACTTGTAAGTTGCAATAAGTACCATTATTTGTAATCTTATCTACTATAATCTTCGCCACTGGTAACCAAGGCAGGGGAATGAAGAAAAGGAGCACCAATGAATAAAGCGAATTTTGGCGTGATGGGTCTGGGTGTCATGGGGCACATGCTGGCGTTGAACATGGAACGCAACGGGTTTCGGGTGGCGGGGTTTGACCTTGAACCCTCAAAAGTGGCTGCCTTTGCCAAAGAAGGCGAGCAGAAGAATCTGGTTGCCTGCGAAACCCTTGGAGAATTTCTTGATTCTCTTGAATCGCCGCGGCGAATCCTCATGATGGTTCCCGCCGGCAAACCCGTGGATGCTGCCATTGCATCCTTGAAGCCGGTGTTGACAAAAGGGGATCTCTTAATTGACGGCGGCAACACCTATTTTCTCGACACTGAACGCCGTTCAAAAGAACTGGAAGAATCGGGGATCATCTATATCGGCACCGGCGTCAGCGGAGGCGAACAGGGTGCCTTGTGGGGGCCGGCCATGATGCCTGGTGGGCAGCCCGAAGCCTGGCAATTGGTCAAACCGATTTTCGAGGCGATTTCAGCCAAGGCGTTTGGAGAGCCCTGTGTGGCGTATATGGGCCCACGCGGAGCCGGTCACTACGTCAAAATGGTGCACAACGGCATCGAGTACGGCGACATGCAGCTCATTGCCGAGGCATACGATCTTCTCCATCGTGGGCTTGGTTTGTCGAATCAGAAACTGGCTGAAATCTTTACCGACTGGAACAAGGGCGAACTCGAATCTTATCTGATCGAGATCACCGCTGATATTTTCACCAAGAGCGATGTTGAAACAGGCAAAGCTGTGGTGGACCTTATCCTCGATGAAGCTCAACAAAAAGGAACCGGCAAGTGGACCAGTCAGAACGCTCTTGACTTGGGCGCTCCCATCCCGACGATCAATGCCGCAGTTGAAAGCCGCATCATCTCCTCTTTAAAGGAAGAACGTGTCATCGCTTCGAGGATATTGCTTGGACCGAACGATCGTTTTGCAGGCGATTCGGCACAATTGATCAATGTTGTGCGTGATGCTCTTTATGCTGCCAAAATCTGCTCTTATGCCCAGGGGTTTGGCTTGATGCGCCTGGCAAGCAAGGAATATGACTACAATTTGAATTACGCGGACATTGCTAAAATCTGGCGTGGTGGATGCATCATCCGGGCAAGATTCCTGAATGACATCCGCGATGCGTTTACACGAGAACCTGAACTTTCCAATTTGATGATTGACCCGGAATTCGCGGCGGCAATGAACAGCTGTCAAGCAGCATTACGCAAGGTTGTTGCACTGGCTGTGGAAAGAGGCATCCCGGTGCTGGCTTTCAGTTCAGCACTGGCTTATTACGATGCCTACCGCAGCGACCGGCTTCCAGCCAACTTAACCCAGGCGCAGCGTGACTATTTTGGCGCTCATACCTACCGGCGTCTGGATCGTGACGGCGTTTTTCACACAGAATGGACTGTGTGATTTTCCGGGAGGATTCAGACAATGGATGGCATAAAGATTAAACAAGAAGGCAACATTGATTTCCTATCGTTGGGGGCGCTTGTTCACCGCCTTGACCCGGGGATTGTACCCTTTCGTAAAGCCATGGAATGTAAAATTCACGTGTCGGGCGGGGAGTTCAACTGTGCAGCCAACCTGGCTGATTGTTTTGGGTTACAAACCGCCATTGCCACCGCCATGGTCGATTATCCGATTGGCGATATGATTGCAGAAAGAGTTCGCGCCATGGGGGTGCAGCCGTTTTACAAGCATTTTCAACATAACGGGGTGAATGGACCCAACATGGCAACGGTTTACAGCGATCGCGGATACGGCGTGAGAGGGCCGGTCGTGTTTTACAACCGTTCCAATGAAGCCGCAGCCCAATTAAAACCCGGCGATATTGACTGGCAGAAAATCCATGCCAGGGGTGTACGTTGGTTTCACAGCGGCGGGATATTTGCCGCCCTGTCTGAAACCACCGGTGAAGTGATCGTCGAGGGCATGAAGGCAGCCAAGGCAGCGGGTGCAATCACTTCATTTGACTTGAACTACCGCGCCAAATTATGGAACATCTGGGGGGGGCAGAAGAAAGCGCAGTCAGTCATCCGCAGAATTGTCGAAAACGTGGACGTGCTGGTTGGAAACGAGGAAGACCTTCAGCTCGGTCTGGGAATCCCGGGACCTGAAGTTGCCGTAAAAACCAAGCTGGGCCCAAGCGCGTTTTTTGCCATGAGTGACAAAGTGGTGAAGCAACATCCCAACATCAAGGTTGTCGCTACCACACTTCGTGAAGTTCATTCCACCAGCCACCACAGTTGGGGCGCTGTCGCCTGGATCAACGGCAATACTTTCATTTCGCCAACCTGTGAACTGACGATCTATGACCGAGTGGGCGGCGGGGACGGGTTTGCCTCAGGTTTTATTTACGGCATGCTGACAGGTGAATCGGAGCAGCAGTCTGTCAACTTGGGATGGGCGCACGGTGCCTTGTTAACTACCACCCCCGGCGATACTACCATGGTCACGGTTGATCAGGTCAAATCCTTTGCCAAAGGAGGCTCGGCGCGTATTCAGCGTTAATCGTGAATGTGATGAATCACAATTTCTTGTGAGTAAAGTAGAAACGCTCTGACGGACGAATTTTGTTCAGGGTGTTTCTTTTGTTTATAGGAAGGACTGCACGATTGATCAAATGAAAGTAACTATTTTTTTTATATCAAAATTCTAATGTTGGCAAAAAAAGTCAGAGAAAGTTATTGTGTTTAGTTACAAGGTCAACGGTCTGGGTGGATGAGTTATTTTTGTGATTCTGACAATTTATCACGTATTGGTTCAAGATAATGTTCATCTCATGATGAGCGCAAATGGGCACACAGTCATTTTTTATATGGTGTGTGTTGATACGGTTCATCATTTCTTGTCGGGCACTTCCGTTTAAAATATCAGTCAAGGGTTCAGTAAACAGATTACCTATCGAAAAACGTGGATCTCCAGCCCATTCGACACAACTATACAAACTGCCATCCGGCCAGATGAACAGATACCAGCCACATGAAAGGCACTTGTCATACGGTTTATGTGTTTGTTTGATCAGGTCGACAAATTTTTTTTCCGGGTAGACGATTTTGATATTTGAGTTGTTTTCAATAACTTTTTGGCAAATATCATTTTTGATTATTTCCAATGCTTTTTTTATAACTGTTGGTGATGACTGAGAACCTTCATAGAGGAAGCTTCGTAATTCTTCTTCATCTTCATCGCCGCGCGTTTCCTTGAGGTGTTGAAGAAGAGAGTTTATTCTCTTGTTATTTGCAAGATGTTTGCTGTGTGAAAAGTTGGAAACTGGACGAAACTGGATGCTGAAAATTGGATTGAGGAAGCCTGTCAAGTTTTGAATTTCTTTTTCAATTTTGATTAGACGCTCCACCATTTCAGACATCTCGTATAGATTAACAACTGTTACTACAAATCCAACGCTAATATCCGTTTCAGGTGAGAGGGTGGTTTTCATTTCTACTAATTTTTGGAAGTTAACCATGACCTGGTCAAAGTTATTCTGACCGGTAACCAGCTTTTGTGAAACAGGATTGGCGTTATTAATACTGATTCGAATATAACAAGGGCGTGTTTCGAGAATTTCCTGGATCAACCTTTCACTCAATCTTGACCCGTTGCTGTTTAACGCGACATCCATTCCGTTATTCTTGGCTAGTTTCATTGCTTTTGTCAGTGAAGGGTGAAGAGTGGGTTCTCCGCCGCCTGTAAAAATTGCACTTTTTATGCCAGCTTTGGCAAGTTGATCAACAGTGTTCAGGAGGTCAATTTCTTTCATGTGAAATACAGAGTTACATCCATTCTCTTTATATTGGCCATATGTGCAAAAGTAACATTTTTGATTGCAGTAGAGGGTTGGCACTAAATGGGCTGTAACCGGAGGAATTGAATAAGGGGTCTGGATGAATTGCTGCAACCTGTCTGGGTGATCTAAGAATTTGAATGGTGAGAGAGGTTGGTAGTTTTGGGCAGTCAAGTCAATATTGTCATCGTTTGTTTTCATCTTAATGACTCCTGTTATCTGCGCGAAGCAGTTTTATCTCAATCTCTTTTGAAAGCATTTTCTTGCAAGTTAATTTGGTATTATTTCTTGTTTCAGCTAATTCAAGGTATCGTTGTTGATCGAAGATTCGCGTGAGCACCATTTCTTTGTCGTTGTAAAGCCTTAGAAAATTTACAACCCTTTCATCATCATCACTGAGATATTCGACATCGTCAGGGTGATCTTTTCTGAATGCCGTAAATGAAACTAGATCAAGCCGGTTGGTATATATCCAACCGTTTTCAGCGTATTTATCTGAGGGAGTTGTCCAAAGCCAACCATCATTTAACGTGTTTAGGCATCCAAGCAATTCGCCTGTTTGAAAATCATGAAATCGGATATTTTTATCCTGGTTATATAAGAAAACCACCTTTCCATCTGAGCTAAAGTGGACTGATAATACCCAGTTACTATATGTATAAGGGGGATAATCTTTTATTTCTCCGATTTGATTTCCCGTTTGAAGATCCCAGATCAGGATATGATTTTCTTCATCTGCTGAGACAAAAAATTGTTCGTTTGGGTGAAATTCCATTGCACGTGGTTTTGCCCGATGTGCAGAAAAGGTGCTAATACACTTGCCATTAGAAAGATCCCACAACCGCAGGCGTAAATCTTCATCGCTGGTGATACAGCGATTGTTCTTTGAATCGAATAGAATCCTGTCTGAGAAGCGAATGGTGTTCGTGTTGTTGGTGCTTTCTGACCATCGTCCAAGCGTGAAATTACAACAGCAAGTTGATGTAGCAATATTCCAACCTCTAATCCGTCTATCTTCTGTTCCCTCCGCAGTAAACAATATTTTCTCAGTTTTATCAAAAGACAATCCTTTGAGGTCTTTTATTCCATTAAGTTCAAAAATAAGAGATCCAGATTGTAATTCCCTAACAAAAACATCATTCGTAACTGAATAGGCTATCAAGTTTTCTTTTGGAGAAAAGGTGCGAAATTGATTGATCCAGTGAGTAGAAAATTTTCGAATACATTTTTTCTGTGCATAATCCCAAATACGGATTACAAGACTGTCGGAAGAAATGAAATACCTTCCAGAAGGGCTGAATTCATATCGAATGAAGTATTGGTGTGCCGCGGTATATTTTTGCGACAGTGTAGCTGAATCTAACTGACAGAACCGAAACGATTTATCGGGCAGGGATTGGATAATGCTATTGCTGTTTGGTCGATGAGCTAAATCATATGGAGAATTCAAGGAGCCTAATTCGATGGTTCTTAGCAGTTGGGCAGTTTCTAAATCCCAAACTTTGATATTTGTGTTATGTCCGTGTGCATAAAAACACTGCTCATCATTGGTAAAACGTGCGTCTGCCCAGTCTCCATCAATACCTTTCCATGTTTTCTGTGAAAGATTCCAAAGTCTTAGGCAAGTATAGTTGTTGATAACAATCAGGTTTTCACCACTTGGATCTATTCGTAATTTGGTGGTTCCAAAGCGAGATTCTCCAATTGATGATTTCCAAATCAGATTAAGTTGTTGGTCTAAAATGCAGATCTCCGGGTGCATAAATGAACTGCAAATTAAAGTTTGCCCATTTGGATGGAATACGATTGGGTTAGAAATTCCTGCAAAAAAATCAATATTCTTCTTCTCAAGTAATTTGCCAGTTTGGAAATCGATTATTTCGATCGTATTCTTTGAACTAATAGCAATTCGACTATTGTCAGGGCTGATGGCAAAGCAACGTCCGTTTTCTGTTGACAGAGGAATGATCGCTGGTTTTGAAATGATTTGTTTCCCTGATTGAATGTCCCAGAGAGTGAATCCATAAAAAGAATCGTTGGTTAACAAGAAACGGTTATCAGAACTGAGAATCATGGATTTAATCTTCCAGGGCTTAGATGTGATCTGTAATTTCAACTTTCCTGTTTCCAGGTTCCAGATTTTGATGTGATTTCCAGCCGTAATTAGTGTTTTTCCATCAGAGGTTATTTCCATGGCTAAAATAGCCCCCTGATGATCAAATGAACGATAGTAGCGTTTCTGTTTTATATCCTGAACTAATGCTTTGTTTGATCCGGGAAGATAAAGCATTTCTTTTTTCAGATCGAGAAGCCAATCACTGGAACTTCGGTTTGACTCATAAACTATTTCTTGACATAGGGTCTGATCAGTTGAATTTTGTTGCAAGAGTTTGTTCTCAAAGGTTCTCACATCTTTGAGTGCCTGGATTTGTGCCTGTTGAATAGAAAGGTTTCTTTCTTGCATACTTATCCTTTATCCAGGTAATCTTGCTGTTTAGGGTTATTTGGTGTGGTTTGATTGGGCAATAATCGCATCATGATCTGATTCCGTTGATCGACAAGTGCTTTTGTAATCACCAGTTCACCATTTTTTCGTTGGTGGGCAAGTTTTCTATATTGATCGGGATCGAAAATCCGGCTCATAACCATTTCTTTGGAATTATTAATGGCCAGGTAATCTTTAACCCTTTCGTCGTTTTCATTCAGATATTCTATATCGTTTGGATCATTCAAATTGGTCGCAGCAAATGAAATCAAGTCAGGACGATTGGTATAAAGCCAACCCTGGTTATTAAATTGGTCTGGAGGTGTCGTCCACAAATATCCATCATTCAAATGGAATGTGGAACCCAATAATTCGCCATTTTGAGGATTGTAGATATTAATTCTTTGCTCATCAGTCAAGGCAAACGCTTGTTTCCCGTTTGGTGATATAAAGTCATATCCGGTTTGTTGTGGATATTCTTGAAGAATTTTTCCAGTTCTAATCTCTCGTAAGGTGATCTTGCCTTGATCATAAGATAAGAATGATTTTTCATCAGGAGGGATAAAAATTAAATGGCTTCCTGAAAATCTATACAGACTTCTCTTGGTAAGCAGGTCGAAGACAATGTAGAGATTGCTATGATAATAGCAATAGATTAACGTGTTACCTGCTTGATCAATGTGGATCTTTTCAATATTAGAATCGTAATTGGAGTATGGCCCTAATCTGAATTGATCTAAAATCTGACCATTCATCGTATCCCAAACTGTGAAACTGTGATCCACAACTGTGTAGAATTGTGAATTGTCAGACGAAAAGCACATAAGCTTCGGCACAAATTTGATGTTGATATCCTGTATTTCGCTGCCATTTTCCGCTGATCTGATACTGATCCAACCTCCTCTTCTCGTTAAAGAAACGTAATAATAACTGAAGTATTTTGCATCAGATGAAAAAGCCATTGGGGTTGGAAAATTAGTTTGAATCACGTAATTAGCTGATTCTTTTCCGACTTTTTTGGTAAAAATCACAGTATCGTCACGGTTTTCGTAATTCGCTTGAGCGATTAAGAACTGACCACTTTTTTGATGGTAAGCGACTTCTCGAATGGTTGATTCTGTCTGAAATAATTTTGTGCTTTGGTTTGTTTCCAACTGCCAACTGTTGACAGAATGCGTGTTGTGGAAAATGAAAGACTTGCAATCAATTGACTGAGCCACAAATTTTTCTTCAGCGATGGAATTGGAGACTACTTCCTGTAAACTCATATCGCTCATTTGCCATAGCATTAACTTATTTTCAGTTCTAAACATGTTTCCGTTCAACGCCGAAATATAGTTGTGCCGGTAACTCTTCCTGAGGTTATATAACTTGCCTGGTACCTCAGTGATTAGTTTTTCACTTTCGAGATCATACATCTGAATGGAATCTTGAGTAAGAATATAAATATTCTTGTTGTCTTGATCTACCTTGAAACGAACTTGGGATGAAGCAAAGCTTTCACTGCCAGGAGTAAAGTGAAGTGTTTTCCAGATATAACCTGTGCGAATATCGATAAAGGAAATGTAATCGGTATCATAACAGTGGGCAATCAAAGAAGTATTAGTAGCATCGAAATCTATCAGCATTACATGATGCCTGGGGTCAGGCTTGGGATAACGGTTGATCAATTGCCCGGTATGAAAATCAAAGAGCTTAATCTGATCTAATGCGGTTGATGTCAGAAATTTGGAATCTCTACTTAAGCTTATTTTCTGAGTGTAAGTTGGAAAGATGTGAGATGGCTGCCCGGTCTGCAAGTTAAAAAGTTGCGTACTGTCACCTGTTACCAGTGCATATTGATCATCCGGGCTTATGATTACGTTCTTTGAAAGATTATTATGTTCAAAATTAACTTTGATCTGATGTATTGTCTTTCCAGTTTGAATATCCAGGATGAAAAGTTTATCCCTATCCCTGTCAAATGTGGCGATTGTCTTCCCATCACTTGTTGTGGCAAAGTTGGTGACTTTATGTGGCATGATACATTCATGAATGATTTTTTTGGTTTGAATATCCCACGATAAAACTTTATTCTTGACGGATAGAAACAGGCTATCACTATTCTCGGCAAAGTGAAAATCATATATTGGGCTGGCGAGATTTGAAAAATAATAGGAAGGATTGATATTTTTGTTTAAGGCGGAATTAGCCAACAAGTTGGTCTCAAACTTCTTTACCTCAGAAATGGCATGAGTTTGAACTTTTTGCACAATGTTGGAAAGATGTGTGTTTTTTGTCATATTGGCTCACAGTTTTAAATTGATCTCTCGGCGATTGCGTTGGCACTCCATGTGTGTAGGTGTCTTGAAAAAATTGGTTGAATAAAATGTTTTTCCAGTGCCCTTTGAATCCCACGGGCACCATCCTCCTGAACCATTGAAAGAATAAAGTCAATCAACTCTTCATGATCAAATGAGACCGATAATTGGTTTGAACTGAAGAGGATAACGGCTTCGGCAATTTTCTTTTCCAGAATCATGTGCAAATCTTTTTTTGAAAGTGTGCGGAAAAGGATCAATTCGTCAAATCTTGCTAGAAATTCAGGAGAGAAAAACTGCTTAAGCATAGAATGCGCAGATTTGGTTTCAACTGAGGGAACAAACCCCACACCGTTTTTCTGAAGGTCATTTTGTTTCAAGGCATTTGTGGTCACAACGATAATGCTTCCGGTCGTGGAGATTAATTCTCCCTTTCCGGTTCGAAATCGACCGTTATCAAGAATGCCAAGCAGGAAATCTTGAACCTCTTTGTCTGCTTTCTCGACTTCGTCAAAGAGAATCACGCCATTCACTCGTTCACGCATGAAAGTGGTCATGATTCCGGGGTTATCATGACCGATTAGACCGGGGGCGGCACCTATTAGCCTGGAAATGTCTGCTGCGTGCGTATATTCGGCAAGATCAATATGCAGCAAATGGTCTTTGCTTCCAAAGTATTCACTCGCGAGCAGTCGTCCCAGCTCTGTTTTACCGACGCCAGTTGGTCCAGAAAAGAGGAAGGTTCCCAAGTTCCTTTCAGTCATTGAAGAAGGCATTTCTCTGCGATAAATCAAAGTATTGGTTACTTTGTTGATCGCCTCATCCTGACCGATGAGATGCTTTTTTAGCTTGTTTTCTAACCCATAGATGTTTTCTCGTTGAATAGCACCTGGTCTGGAAAAAGTCACTCCAGTCCTTTTCGAGAGGATTGTAAATAAGGTTTCTTCATTAATTTCAATATCTTTATCCAGGATTGCTTTTGAAACAGCCAGATCCAAAAGGTCAATTGATTTATCCGGTTGAAATCGTGTTGGCAGATATTGGTTGCTGAGCTTTATAGCGAGGTCAATCAGAGATTCCTCTATTTCATATCCTGTTTTTTTGGTGATATTTTGACATGCAGTTGCAACCAATTGTCTCAGAATTTCTCCATCAGGTGGTTGAAGCGGAATTTCTTCAAATCTTCTGACGAGTGCCCGATCTTGGGTGATAAAGCGGTGAAATTCTTCACTGGTGGTGGCACCGATCATATGAAATTCATCTCTTGCAAGGTAAGGTTTCAAAATATTAGACGCGTCCATCGAAGACTCTGAAGTCCGTCCGGCACCCCAAATGAGATGAAATTCATCAATGAACAAGATTACGGGGTTATCTGAACGTAATTCTGACAACAGATGCTCCAATCGGTCTTCGAATTGTCCCCGATAAATGGTGCCTGCTACCAGTTTCGACATGGAAACCTGAAAGATCTCCATCCCTTTCAACGGATCAGGCACTTCGTCAGTCTCGATGGCAATGGCCAGTTGCTCAACCAGACAGGTTTTTCCCACGCCGGCAGGACCTGTGATTATGGCATGTCCTTTTTGAGTTTTCATTAAGACCATGATCAATTGATCCAGATCAGTTTTTCGAGTGAATAGATTGCCAAATTTGCCTGCTCTGGCTTTTTCTGTCAGGTTCTCACCAAATTGATTTAGCTGTGGGTGATCGGCATTCAAGCGGTCTGTCATTTTTTCAAGGATTGATGGTTCACTTTTCAGGTTGTTCAGAATCAGCAGAAGAGACGAAACATCCAGTCCCTTATTAACCCAGTCTTTGGTTAGAGGGTAATGTGGTGATTCACACATGAATTTCAACAAAGCTGCTGCATAGGGTTTTCCAGCGAGACCAAAGTTTAAGGCTTTGGTTATCAAAATTTCATCAAGTGGTGAATGATTGTTCAAACAAAGTTCTATGGCTGCTTTTGCCTTTTCGACAGATAATCCGCATGGTTCAAGATAATCAATTAGTTCTGGGCAGATACCTTCTTCACAAATCCAGGTGTGGAGGGCAAGTGGAAGAGTGACCACCTTGTGATGATGGCGTTGGTTTGCGATCTTGAGTAACTCATTGATCGTGATCATTTTTGTCTGCCTTTTTCCAATTCTGCGAGTTCCTTGATCTTATCTTTGCTTACTTTTTCCAACTTGTCATTTTGCTCTTGCATTTGTTTTCTGAAGTCAGCCTGTTGATCTGGCTTTGAAAGCAGGTTTTTTTTGGCTTGTACTTCAGTGTTGGTTAACATTGCAGAGAGTTGGCCTTTTGTGATGTTAATTCTATTTTCAAGAAGTTTGATTTCACGTTCAAGCCATTCGATTTGCTCTTCAATGGTCTCTCCCTGAATCTGATATTGCAAATCAACCTGAATGTTGTTTATTTTAAGGATGATCTCAATCCGCCTCCGAACCTGACGGAGACCTTCGAGTGAACGCATATCACGTCTGCCAAAACTGGGCGGAAATCCCAGTTCTGCAGGTGTTATTTTCAAGGAATCAAGAAGGATATCTTCCAGTTCTTTCTTATGTTTTTTACTTAAGTTGGCATATTCGGGGTTGTTGTGCAAATGGTCAGGGTGAACCATTTTTCTGATCTTGCTGATTTCTGTTTTACAGAGTGCGATTTCCTGACTGATTTGCTCGCGGTCCATGGGAATCCCAGAAGTGCTCCAGGCTTCAACACACACCCGATCTTTGGCAATCGATTCTTTTAGTTTAATTTCTTCCAATTCAGAATTCAGTCTGGTTTGGGTTTTAAGCATTTCTTTCTGCAAATCTTCTTCTGAAATGCCCGGATTTTTCCTGATCAAGCCAATGCGTAGTTCGGCAAGTTTGATTGCGGTTTGAAATTCAATCTGTGAGATGATCAGATCACCAAACAGGCGGAGATAGTCTTGTTCTATTTCGGCGTGACTGAACCGGGTTTTCTCAATAGTGAAATAGAGATCATCCAGGTCGTCTTGAAGAACCTGCCAGATGGAGCGTTTTCGCCAGAGGTCTTCCTGAGTCTCAGGGGTTCCATATTTGATTTGTTCAATGAGTTTTCTTTCTTGTTCTGCTAAAGTGGTAATCAAGGGGTCGTGATTTGCGTGTAGTACATATTTACCGATGATTATCTTTTCGGACAATGCTTTTAATGCATCCTTACAATAGCCATTTTCGGATGAAAAATGCCAGTGATCTTCAAAAAGTTGGAATAATTCTTCAATATTGATTTGGTTGGAAAACTCACGCAGCTTTTTTTGGAGCGTTTCTTCATTCTCTTCATTTTGATATTTAGATAGGATTTCAATATAGGAACTACCGCATAGGTACTTCCAGTCGCTGTCTTGTTCAAAGAGATATTGCTCAAAACCGGCTTTTAATACCAAATGAATGGCATGATAAAAATCGAGACAAAAGAAAAGTGTCAGTCGAAGAATGTCTTTCTGAGGAGTGAAAAGATGGCCATTGGTTGACTCAAACCATTTTCGAACAATGCTGATTTTTTGTGAGGAGACCGGTTCTCCATCGAACCCGCATTCCTTTAATAATCTTAGGCAATTATCTGAATCTGTGCCAATTGATTGTTGAGTAATTGCTTTGCATTTTCCTTTTGGAGCCCAAAGTTCTTGTTGTTTGGCTGAATAACGATTGTTGTTAACATCGGTCTTTACATTGTTGTTATATTCTTCAATGAGATAAATTAGATTATCAGGCAGAGTAGAAATTTGCATTTTTTCCCTCGGATATTCTTTGATGTCAACAGGATACTCTTTTCTAATTCTATATGACATGGGCAATAATACGCAAAATGACCATTTCTATGGGAAATCAAGAGACTCTTGTGGGAAATGAAGAGTAAGAAGCACTTCGTTTGTTGATTACGAACTCCTAGAAACATCGCGGGGGTGTGAAAGGTTTTTTTTTATTAACAAGAAGATGTTTTCTTTATGGCAACAACTTTCAAGGTTCATAAAAACCAGATTTGGTGTTGATTTATAACCCGGTTTCTTTTCATCGAAAGAGGGCATGTCTCCACGGAATGTTCAAAATTATTATTACCGTCATCTCAAGTACAACTCGCTTTGCTTGAGAATGCAACGTTTTCGCCCTCTCCATCCTTTGATGGAAAGGGCGCTGGGAAGAGTCCTGAGTTCAGCGGTGGTTGATTTGGTAGAGACTTTAATAAGTTGATGCCCCCATAGCTTGTAATGGGGCCATACGAAAGAGGTCAATCCCCCGCTGAATACCGACAAATAGAGCTATGCAGAAATTATCCTCACAGGCGATGTTGAGTTGTTCCCGATTCATTGCAGTAAAAAGGAGGCGGATTTATCATGTAGGGCTAAAAGTCTGATCTTCCTTAATAATCAGTTTAAAATAGGAGAAGACTTGACTTGTTTTACACAAATATTTTCTCTTTGCCCGTAGCAATATCTGAATACTTTATCACAAAACATTCTTTTTCAAGGTCCACGTGCAGGGTTGCGAAATCGTTTTTGTTTTTCCAGGTTAATGAAAGTTCATCATCGCCGCATCGATTCACGATAAACTCGCCGCTGAACGCCGGATGTATGTTTCTCAGTTGAATCATCCTGATCAATTTCTGTACGACGGGTTTTGCGGTTTCATTCTCAATCTCATCAATCGAATAATTATGCCGGTTGATTTCTCGTCCTTCTCCAGTTTTAGCAACTGCGGCTTCGTCGTTCTTCCCGGCCAGCAGACCAACATAATAAACCTGTGGGATGCCCGGGGTGAAGAACTGGATTGCCCTGGCAGCCAGGTAGGCATCATCGTTGTTCCCCATCAACGAGTAAAAAGTTCCGCGAATCTGATGGACGTCAAAACCGTTGGGGTCTTTATGTTCCGGCGATAAGATCAGACTCAAATTGCCACCTCTTTCAAGGCAGACATCCACGACTTTTTTGGCATCCTCATATTGGTACAATCCGTTCAAATCAGGTTTGATGGGAACGCCGTCGTGGCAATCGAGCATGGTGAATTGGTTATGTGGGCGATTTTTTAGATATTCTATGAGGCGTTTGCTTGTTTTATTGAAAAAGGCATCGAGAATTTTGTATGGCAGAATGAAATCATAGATCCAATAGCCGTTCTTTGCCAGTTTAAACTGTGTTTCATACTCGGCATGAATCTCTGGTAGCAGATCAATCTCCAGCGATTTGGCGATTTCCGTGATCCATTCAAGAAAATGATAAATATCCGGTTCAACAAAGAAACAAGAAGTACCCAGCTTCTTGATCACATAACCCACGGCATCAAGCCTGACAATGCTTACACCGTTGTCGCTGAAGTTGTTCAAGAACCGAACGATCAGGTCTTTGGCTTTTGATGAGTGAATATCCAGATCAATTTGTTCTGAGGGGAAGGTTTTTCCAAAGGTTGTCCATACTTTTTCGGTTTTTCCGGTCGCTTTAATCAGAAATTCTGAATAAGGAACTGTGCGGCGTAAAAAGATTTTTTCGAGGTCCTTGTTAACAGGGTTTCCATCGGGCCATATCTTGTCGAGAGGGATGAATAAATCCGCATATTTTGAATTGCGCCCATTCTCAATGAAATCCTGAAAAAACTCTGATTTCGCAGAAATATGGTTCACCATCAAATCCAACAGGATGGCATGTTTTTCACTGAGACGCTTGATATCATCCCATGATCCGAATTGAGGTTCGATTTCGAGATAGGTTAATGGCGCAAAACCCCGGTCGCCCGATGAAGGGAAGGGCGGCAATATGTGGATGCCCCCCGCGAACAAGCCTTGAAAGTGTTTTTCCAAAACCTGGTTGAGGTTTTTCAGGTCCCCGCCTAATGAATCGGGGTAAGTGATTAATTGCACCTGGTTTTTTACTGCCATGTCAATTCTCCAGTTCAGGGTTAATCACTTCAAAATCATCGTTGATGATGAAATCTGCCAGTTGTTTGTGCCCGGCAATGATTTTGTGTTCAGTTGCCAAAATGCTTTCCGTAAACGGATCTCTGACTTCATCCCCTCTGTTCCTTTTTTTTCGGTCTTCCAGCGTGGTTAACCAGTTGCGGGTGATGAATACTTTCACATCCACATGTTTGAGCAAAGAAGTATATGTGCCTTCCGCGATGACTACTTTTACATCATCCAGGCTGATCGTTTCGGAACCAACCGCGTTGGCGTTGTAGTCAATTAATGGCTTGGTAATTGTTGACGCTCCTCGGATTGAATCAACCAGGTTTTGCTCGAATACTTTGAAATTCACTTCCACGTGGGGTCCAAGCCAACTTGCATCTGCGCGTCTTTGCTCACTATTGGATTTTGGGGGGAGAAAAAAGTAATCATCCTGTCCCAAAACGGTAGAATTTATGCCTGTTTTTTCAAGTTCCTTGGCAATTGCCTGTGCAGTTTCAGATTTACCGCTGCCAGATTCTCCAGCCACCGTAATGACAAAACGTGTTGGTTTTTTGGTAATCTCGTCTGAAATTTGTGCAACAATTCTTTTTGCCGCATTAATATGGTGTTCTTGCAGTAAAACAATATCGCCTTTCATACCTACCTCTATATAAATCCAATATTTTTGATTATCCGGCTGAATTCAGCCGGATTTTGTTTTGTGTGTTGAGTTGTTGATATCTTTATTTTACCCTTTTACAGCGCCTTGGATGAGTGCAGTGATGATTTGCTTTTGGAACAATACAAAAATGACCAGTGTCGGCACCAAAATCAGGATTGTTCCGGCGCATAAGAGGGGGACATTGGTTGCGTAATGTCCTTGAAAAGCACCCAGCGCGCCAGCCATTGTGCGTTGGGATGGGTCTTCGACGAGCACCAATGCGAGCAAAAATTGGTTCCAGGTCCACACCGACATGAGAATCCCAAGCGAAACAATGGGCGGCATGGCAAGCGGCACATGAATATATCTGAACAAATCCCAGGTTGTGGCACCGTCCACGCGGGCGGCTTCAGTGATTTCGGGCGGCATGTTAACAAAGTGTGTCCGCATCCAATAAACGGCAAACGGCATATATAAGGCGATGAGCGGGAGCACGATCGCAAGCCGGGTATTATAGATTCCGATCGCGCGTTCAAGAAAATAGAGGGGAATGATAATCCCTCCAAATGGAAGAGTCAGTCCGAAAACGAACAGCATCAGAATAAACCCCGATCCCTTGAAACGTAAAATACTAATCGCGAATGCCGCCATGGTTGAAATGACAAGAGCCACTGGAACAACAGCCGCAAGAATAAACGTGCTGGATCCCATCAGTTTTGCCATATTGGCGACTTTAAATGCCTCAACAAAATTACCCCATTGCGGATCTTCGGGCCATTGGAGGCCTTGAGGTACTGTATTGGAGGGGTGAAGCGCTGTCACAAAGATGCTGATAAAGGGCATGATTGTGAATAACATCATGATGATTAAAAAAGAACGTCCAAAGAAAAGTTCGCTATTTGAAATTTTCATTATGTTGTCTGCCGACTTAAGCGTTGAATTGGAAGGATCACCACCAGAACCAGGATCATAAGCAAGACTGCCAGTGCAGAAGCCAGACCGATTGATCGCTGTGAGAATCCGAGGATGTAAATTTGAATGCCCGGAACGGAAGTTGCGTTGCCTGGGCCCCCGGCGGTTGCCACCCAGACGATATCAAAAGCGGCTAGCGCGTTGATCATTGTGACCGTGAGGCATACACCGATTTCCTGTTTGAGAAGGGGGACTGTTATATTGATGAACTCAGTAAACCAATTGGTGCCGTCAATCCTTGCCGATTCATACAACGAAGGGTCAATTTTTGACATCCCAGTTACCAATAACACGGTGCAGAATCCTAATAACACCCAAACGCCGATCATGCCAACTGCGGGGAGCGCCCAGTTGAAATCGCCAAGCCATGCGCGGGTGATGCTGCCTAAACCAACAAAACTGAGAATTTCATTAATCAGACCTGAATTTGACAGGAGCCATCCCCAAATGATCCCGGCTGCGACAAGAGGGATGACCTGGGGCAGAAAGATGACCGTACGAGCGATTGTTCCCAACCTTCCGGTGGCAACCCGGTTAATAATGCTCGCCACGACGAGTCCAAGACTAACCGGAATGAAGCTAAACCAAATAATGAGTTTGAACGCATTGAAAATCGACCCGAGTAAATTTGGAAATTCCAGGATGGTAAAGTAGTTTTTCAATCCCACCCATGTCATCGGGCCAACGCCGTTCCAGCGGAAAAACGAGTAGAAAATACTTAAAACCAAAGGAAACAAGACAAAAACAGAATACATGATCAAGGCAGGTGCCACGAACGACCAGCTGATCAATGTCTCTCGACGGATTTTCCCGTTAGAGAAGATCCGTCGAGAGTGCTTTGGGGCCGCTGTTCTGTTTTCGTGTGCCATTTCTTCCTTTGATTGATTCATTATTTTTGATGGCATCGTTATGCGGCCCCTTCTATTATTCGCTCAGTTCGCGCAGGTATTCAGCCTGAACGGCTTGCAGCAGACCTGCGGCATCTTGCTGGCCAGAAACCATCTTCTGAAGTTCAGGGGTCCAGCCTTGGGCAAAGATCGCGCTGGTGGAATTGGCGATGAAGTCCATTGAATTACCGGCTTCTCCGACAACAGGACCGGCAGCGAGGGTCTCATTTGTGACAGAGCCTTCAGCAGCGGCGGGCATGATGGCGCCAGAGGGGCCGCCCGGGTTTGAACCGCCGATATTGACGTTGATTACGCGGGCTGCATCATTTGAAGCCACCCAGTTGAGGAAGAATGCGGCGCAGTCAGGATTCTTGGCGTTGGTTGCGATGCCAAAGGTAAGCGGCGCAGACATGGCGGCGGGAGCTCCACCTTCTTCAAGCGGGGGCATGAGGAAGAAACCGACGTTTCCGGCCATGTCGGTGTCATAACCGGCATTTTGCCAGTCACCATTGAAGGTAAAGACACCTTCACCAGCACCGAAACGGGCTGCGGCGTCGGTGTATTCTATGGCATTGATGTCAGACGGGAAGTAACCTGCGTCGATCCACCCCTTCAGGTGTTCGGCTGCCTTAAGGTTATCAGGGGTATCAATGGTGGCGCCTGGTTTATTAAAGATCCAGTCGTTGATTGGGCCAACCGGTCCGTAAGTAGACATTAACTGCTGCAGAGGGAAGGCAAGGCCCATACCGCTTTTGGCGCTGCCCCATTGCATTATGGGTTGAAGGCCGGCTTCTTTAGCGGCAGCGAGGAGGGCGTCAAACTCAGCCAATGTCTTGGGGGCTTCAGTCATGCCAATCTGGGCAGCCTGTTCTTTGTTATAGAAAACACCGGTAAGACTGTAGTTGAGTCCCATGGCATACAGTGAGCCAGAACCTCGGGTACCGTCTTCTGCAACACGATTCTGATTGAGCTGAGGCACAGGCCAGACATCCCAACCAAAGGCGGCTGCGTACTCGTCCAGGTTCATCAACAAACCGTCTTGAGCGAATGAAACCATGGTCGGCAGGCGAAGAAGATCAGGTGCATTCTCGCCCGAGAGCAACAGGGGAGTGGTGGTGATCAGGTTTGCAAATTGATCTTGTTTAATATCCCAGGTCACGTTTGGATATTGTTTTGTGAACTCTTCGGCTAACTTGAAGGGGATGTCAAAGCCTGTTTCGAAATAGGCGTTTAACACAACGGGTTCTGTTCCACAACTCGGAAGCGCGGCCCCAGTCGGTGCTTCCGTGGGGGCTGCGGTCGCCGCGACTGCGGCTTCGGTTGCGGCTTCAGTTTCAACTGCAACGGGTGCTTCTGTCGGCGCTTGTCCGCAAGCCGCTAATAGCATACTTGCCACAATCACCAAAGCAAAAATCTTCATTACATTCTTTTTCATTTCTCCTCCAGGGAATTTTTTTGTTCACTCCTACAACAATCCGATCAGGGTCTGCCGGGGCCACCTCCTTTTCTGTGAAATGAATATAACCTGTGAATATAGAGAATGGAATGTTTGTAAATTGTTTCCATGAAAACATTTACATTTGAAACTATAGCATAATCTGAAAAGAATGGCAACAGCCAATTTTTCAGTTTGCTTTCTAAGCAGTTAAACGTTCAATGAGTGATAGTGGAAGGGTGATATGTTGAACTGGTCTTGAATTGTCTGCGATATGGCTCAGCAATATTTCAATAGCGGTCCGGCCAGATTCGTCAAGATGCTGCCGGATGGTGGTGAGATCCTCATATTCAGCCATGTCCAGATCGTCGAAACCGATGATCGCCAGCTGATTCGGTATTTTGATTTTCATCTGGCGGGCGGCTTTCAATACCCCCAGAGCCTGAAGATCGGTTGCGGCGAAAATTGCTGTGGGTGGGTTTGGATGGTCTAGCAACTCTTTTGCGATAATTCGTGCCTGATCCTGGTTATAAGGTGCGAGCCGGACAAACTCTTTTGGGATCTCCAAATTTGCCGCTTTATTTGCCTGTCTGAACCCTTTTAACCGCAAATTAACGGGGTGAATGGAGTATTCCGGCAGGTCTGTGTCTCCAAGAAAAGCAATGCGCTTATGCCCTTTTTTAATTAAGTATTCTGTTGCCATTCTTCCACCCTCAACATCGTTAATTTCCACACCATTTAAAAGCGGGTGGGGGAATTCAATCAATACGGTGGGCAGGTTGTGTTCAATCAGGCGTTTCACATCGTTATCATCCACCGGCAGAGAAACGATCACCAGCCCATCGAGATTTCCGGTTAATGGCAATGTGGATAAATAGGATTGCAGGCGGTTGTTGGAATCTACCGTGTAAATAATTAAATCAAAGTTTTCTTTGGAAAGTGTAGCGGCAATACCGCGCAAACGTTGGACGAACGATGGTGCTGTAAAAAAGGGTGTGATTACCCCGATTCTTCCTTTGTATCGTAGAGCGCGGGCGCGGGCTTCAGCCTGGGGTACAAAATTTAGTTTATCGATCGCATCATACACTTTTTGGCGGGTGTTCAGATTTACTTTTTCTGGGGTGTTGATTACCCTCGAAACCGTGGCAATGCTGACTTGTGCTGTTTCTGCAACATCGACAATCGTGAATGTATTCTTCTTATTGTTCATCGTTATCCCGGCCGTTTTGCATAAAAATTCTACTCATCATAGCATAAGGATTTTTTTGAGTCAATCAATTGGTCCGTGAATTGAACGAATTAAATCATTGTGATGATCTTGTTATTTTTTCATTGATAATTTAAAAAATTGGCATACTACCTTCCACAATCAGTTGGTGATTTTTGTCATGGGTTGATTGATATTTGTGCCTGATAAGTTGACATTGCTTTCATTGACCGCTATTATCAGAAGCAAAAGGAGTAAGAAATTGCCAATCTTATCCGTTGAATCCCGCTTTATCCATTTTCTCGAATTTACCTTTGAACTAATCGTATTAAATCTACTAACTTTATTATGCAGCCTTCCGGTTTTCACCATCGGTGTGGCTCTGACCGCTCTTAATCGATCGTTGTTTGATATTCGACAAGGTAAAGGCAATATCATCAGGGGCTTTTTTAAAGCGTTTGTTGATAATTTTCGTTCAGGATTGCTTCTGGGTTTGGTTTTCATCACAATCAGCATCTCATTTGTCCTTTACCTGATTCTGCTGCGAGATCTAATTAATGCAGGTGATGTGACCGTTTGGGTGGGAATTGTTCTTATCGCCATACTCTTTTACTTTCCAATGGCGTTTGTGTTTCCACTTTTGGCTATGTTTGATAGTGCCGCACTTCGCACTTTTGCGAATGCCTTTCTGCTAAGTTTCCGGCATTTTGGTGTGTCATTGGTGGTTGTCTTGTTCTATGTGTTGCCCTGGCTGTTAGTGTTGATCAACCCATCTTGGTTTCAAGGATTATTTCCAATTTTCTTGATGTTTGGTTTATCGCTTCCAGGTTGGATTTCTTCTAAATTCTTTTTAAAGGTGTTCCGAAAATATGCCGAGTTATGAAAAAAACATTTGCGAAAAATCAGTTAGTCCATTCATAAAAGCGGCAAAACCCGATTAGTATTCAACAAACCTTTTTTCTTCTGAACGAAAGAAAGGCTTACTCAAAGGCTCAACAACTTTTTCTCTCAAATTTGAAGATTAAAGTTTCGTAACTAACCTGTATGATTAATATCAGGTGCTGTTTTTACGAAGAAAACCTTATGCGAATCATTACCAATTCGGATGAATAGGTGGCAGCGAGAAGCACAATGAAACATTCACTTATCAGGCAAATCATTGTCTATCTGGGGGGTCTCATTGTATTGTTATTGGTTATTCTGGCGGCTTATTCGTTTACCTCTTATATCATCCTGAGAAACGAAGTTCAAAAGGGGGCTGAAAACTTCTTGCAGGTTTATGGCACTGAATTAAAAAACCGTGTTTCTCAAATGGACCGCATCTTGTCGAATTTGTTGTTACAAAACTATGCTGAATTGCAGCTTTTGAAAAGTTCAGATGAAGCAAAGCGCTTCTATGCTTCACAAGATATTCACAATTACATCAGTGATGTGACGATCAGTGATAAAAGTGTTGATTTCATCGTCGTGGCGGATACTCCCTTTGATATTTGTCTGGATGCTTCAAGTATTTCAACCACCTATTGGGATCGCACCGCCATACGAGAATTTGTCAAAGGACAAGCAGAACTTGATGGATACCTGGCTGAGTGGAACTTTGTTGATCTCAACAATAAAACATATCTTTACAAGATGTATGTCTATAATGACAGGGCAGCAGCTGCTTTTATTTTGTCAACCAATTTTATGGCCACCATTCCAAACGGAGATTATGGCGATCAAACCTTTGTGCTGACTGATGAAAATGGGATCGTGGAGGATTATTTAGGCGATGAATGGGGCACAGGCATTATTGGGTTGGCTGTGGACCAAATTGATTTAAGGCAGGGTTTCGCCGTTCAACATTCAGTTGTAAATCATCAGCTTAATCTTGTTAGTCTTGTAAAAAATACCAGTATCTGGAGCCAGGCACGTGTGAATACGGTTGTGGTTTTATCCGTAATCGTGTTTGCGATTTTCTTTGGTTTTCTTATGGTTCGTTACATAATTAGAGAAATGGTTTCTCCCATGAACGGCATGACGGAAGTCATGAACCGAATCGATCAGGGAGAATACGAGTTCAGGGTTGAGGGGAAATTTCGAACACGTGAGTTTAATCAATTCAAAGATACATTCAACAAACTGATGGATGAAATTATTAACTTGAGAATTCAAGCGTACGAAAAAGTGATCGCGTTAAAAGATGCCGAATTGAAAGCCATCAGGCTTCAGCTCCGCCCGCATTTCTTTTTAAACGCGATTACAACGATGATGAGTCTGAGCAGCACTGGAAAGAATCAACAAATCAAAAAATACGCTGATTCGCTCTCAAAAAACATCCGTTATATGTTCAAGGCACGCATGCATACCGTTCCTGTAAGAGAAGAGATCGAGCATGTTAAGAATTATATTGAAATGCAGGAGATTAAATATCCCAACTGCATTTTCCATTACATCGAACTTCCGCCAGAACTTGCTGAATGGCAAATTCCACAAATGTTGATTCAAACATTTATAGAGAACGAATACAAACATGCTGTATCAATGGATACTCCGTTGACAATTCTAATCAGAATCAGCCTTAATCATTATCAAGCCGAAGAAATGTTACTCATCGAAATTGAAGATGACGGGATGGGTTATCCAGATGAGGTGATTGCCAACATCAAAGATAAGACAAATCGACCATCTGATGATGGCAGTAGGGTAGGTCTTTGGAGCATTATGAACATGATGGAGCTGATGTATGAAAAGGATGGACTTGTTTCTTTATCCAATATCGAACCACATGGCTGCCTGAATAGGATCTGGGTTCCAAGCCAACCGATCCATAAATCCGTTGACGACACTCAGGATTGGTTTTCCATCAGGAAAGAGGCTGACAAACCATGAATTTACTAATTGTGGATGATGATATTCATACTGTTGATGCCATTTTGGGTTCAATTAAGTGGGCTTCTATTGGAATTGAGAAAACAGAAACCGCATACAACTTCAGTCAAGCCAAACGCATCCTCAAGAGCCAAAGCATTGATATTGTGATCAGCGATATCGAGATGTCACAACATTCAGGGCTTGATTTGCTGGAATGGATCAGGCATAAAGGGATGGAAACGGAATTTATTTTGTTGACTTGTCATGAAAGATTTGATTATGCAGCCAGCGCAATAAAATTTGGCGCGGCTGAATATTTGCTCAAACCTTATGATCCGAAAATCATGGAGTTAATCCTCACAAAAACGATTGCAAGGATAAAAACCAATCGTCATCTAAAAGAAAGCAGCAAATATGAAGAATGGGTATTACAAAACAGCCAACAGGAGCAGCTTTATTTCTGGCTGCGTTTGTATAGCGGAATTGTAAAAAAAGACCGGGATTGGATTCTAGGCGAAATTGAGGCACGTAAACTGCCAATTCAGGCTGATAGAAAATTTCTTCTGGTGATGACCAGAATCACTGACTACGATCCAACACTCACAGACCCTGAACAAGAGGCGTTGGTGTCAAATCTTGAGAAAATTCACTCCGAATTCATTTGCAAAATGGATAAAAACGATTCTGTGGTCCATCGAAGTGGTGAGAATTGTCTATGGGTACTCACTACTCTGGAAGATCGTTCAGAGAATGATCTTGTTCACCGTTGTAAAAAAATGGTTGATTTGTTATCAACGGAATACCAATTAAAAGCTACTTCTTGTATTAGTAATGCCTGTTATATTGAGTTGCTTCCAGAAAAGGCATCCCGGCTGGAGAAATTAATCAAGCAAAGTGTTTTGTATTATGGACAGTCCTTCACTGAAAACGAAGCTGTTTTATCCTCTTCGGATGTATCGCAAGTGCTTGATCTTGGAATGGTTTCAGAACTCTTAAAAAAGCGTGACAAGGTAGGCTTGCTTAATTACATCAAGGAAATTTTGCAGACCAGAACGGATGACAAGACGTTAAATGAACGCTGCTTGTATCTGATTAAGCAGGAAATTTTGCAAGCAACTTATGCCTATCTGCTTCAGGCAGGAATTCAGGCTACCCGCCTTTTTTATGATGAAACTTCAGCTAATTTTCTCAACAAGGCTTCACAATCAGCTCTGGATATGTTACGGTGGGCAAATTATCTGTTTGAGCGCTCCTTTGCGTATGAAGAAGAAATTGCCAAGACAGGCTCGTTGATTCAACGCATCAATGCCTATGTCCACGAGCACTATCAAGAAAACTTGGGGCGTAATGAACTCGCTGAGGTTTTTTTCCTTGCGCCGGAATATTTAGCCAAGCTTTATCGCAAAAAGACTGGAAAATATCTTCGTGACTATATCGGGGAATATCGAATCAATCGAGCCAAAGATCTTTTGATGAACCCTGAGGTAAGAGTCAGTGACGTTGCTTGTGAGGTTGGAATTGATAATTCCCCTTATTTTTCGGCACTATTTAAAAAATTTACTGGGTACACACCGAATGAGTATCGACAAAAGTTTCAAAATAAGGAAATCTCATGATCTGAGGAGTACCCGGTTGTCTTGTTTCTAACAATTAACCACTTGTTTTTATAAGAAAATTTGTGCCTCCGTTTGCTATATTGAAAGTAACCCAAAAAGGAGGTTCATAATGCAACTTTTTCGAAAATCTTTGCTCGTTGTTTTAACATTGGTTTTGGTTCTTGGATTGAGTTCCTGTGCTGCTCCGGCTTCAACGCCACAAGCCACTGATGCGCCATCTGATGTTAGTGAGCCAGCAGAAGCTGAACCGGTAAGTTACGACAAGGTGGTCTATGCATACGCAACCTTCAACAACATTCCTTCAACTGAAACTTTAGATACTGTTGAAGAGGCTATCAATCAGATCACCCGAGAGAAAATTGCGGTTGAAGTTGAATTGATGCCCATTGTTATATGGGATTATTCTTCCCAGGTCAGTCTCGCGCTTCAGGGCGGAGAAAAAATTGACGTTTTCCAAAGCCTCGGAGATTTTAACAATGCGATCAGCAGCGGAATGGCTCTTGATATCACCGACATGATTGACCAATACGCTGCAGAATCGAAAGAATTGATCGGTATGGACTGGTTGGCAGCAACCAGCAAAGCGGGTCAAATCTACGGATTGCCCACCTACAAACCCATCGCCCTCACACCCATGGTGGTTTACCGCCAGGATATCGTCGATGAGTTGGGTCTTGACATGAGCCAGGTTAACACTGTTTCAGAGTTAACTCCGATTCTTGAACAAGTAAAAGCTGCCTATCCGGATATGACCCCTGTCGCTGCCGTCAACACCGGGAACATTGGTTTGATCACTTCCGTTCAAAATGTCGACTTCCTCACTGATAGCTATTTCTCACCCAAGGGTGTGTTAATTGATAATGACCCCAAAGTGGTAGATTTTTATGCCTCCGAACAGTTTGCTGAAATCACCAACCTTGCCCGTACCTGGTACAACAACGGTTTGGTGATGAAAGACGCCGCCACAACGACCAGCACCGCTGCGGAGCTGATGTCTTCGGGCAATTATTTCTGCTATGTAGCTGCCTATAGTTATCCTGAAGAGGATACTGCTGCTTCCATTGAAGCCCAGGCGGGTGGATATGATCTTGGCGCAAAAATGATCGGCGATGCCTTCCTGGATACCACCTCTATCAATGCCTTAACCTGGATGGTCGCTTCCACCTCTGATGTGCCCGAAGCCGCCTTGAAATTCCTGAATCTAACCTTCACCGATAAAGACATTGTTAATCTGATTATCTATGGACTTCAAGACAGAGACTATGTAATGAAAGAGGATGGCACCGTTAATTATCCGGAAGGACAAGATGCTTCAACGGTTCCTTACACCGCACAACTTTCTTGCGGCACGTTGGGCAACTTCTTCATTATGCATCCGATGGAAGGGACCAATATTGAGTCACTGGCTTGGGAGCTTGAGCAAAACAAGAATGCCGAACTCTCTGTGGCGATGGGCTTTGTGTTTGACAGCAGCAACGTCCAAACAGAATACACTGCCGTCACCAACGTCATTGATCAATACCTCCCCGGATTGTCTTGCGGCAGCGTAGACCCGGCAACAGAACTACCGGTTTTCTTGCAGAGACTTGACGAAGCTGGCCTTGGAACGATTATCGCTGAGAAACAGTCTCAGTTGGATGCCTGGTTCGCAGAGAACAAGTAACGAACTTATAGAAAACCTTTTCCATCAGTAGGGGCAATTGTAAAATTGCCCCTACTGAAAATAGCCTAAGAATAATCTCAGGTAATCCCTGAACAAAAAATATGAGATGAAAAAAACAAGCACTATCTTTCAACCTGTTCACGGACTACCCGGGTTTATTCACAGTTGTTAGACAACAAAAATGAAATTATTGGATAGTGAGAGACAATGACCCAAACGAGCAAGAGTAAAAAGAGATGGGAAAAAAGCTGGCCGTTGATGTTGATCGCACTGCCGGGGCTGGCATACCTGTTTATTAATAACTACATTCCGATGTTTGGCGTGTTTTTGGCATTCAAAGATTTCAACTACTTCAAGGGTATTTTTGGAAGCGACTGGTGCGGATTTGATAATTTTGAATTTCTATTCAGAACATCAGATGCCTGGATTATGACCCGCAACACGATTCTGTATAATCTTGCATTTATCGTGATCGGCACCATTGCAGCGATTGCCATTGCGGTTTTGATGCATGAATTGGGTCAGCGATCTCGGGCGAAGGTTTTTCAAGCTGCAATGCTCCTTCCTAATCTGCTTTCATGGGTTGTAATCGGGTTTATTGTTTACGCTTTTCTGAATGCGGATACAGGGTTCGTGAATAATACAATTTTAAAAGGATTAGGATTGCAGGAAGTGGCTTGGTATTCTACGTCGAAACCCTGGCCATTTATCTTGATCGTTGTCTATCTATGGAAGTTCGCTGGAGTCAGCTCAATAATCTATATGGCAAGCATATCAGGCATTGATCAGAGTATTTTTGAGGCTGCCCAGATTGATGGTGCATCAAAAATCCAACAGATTCTAAAAATAACAGTTCCTTTACTTAAACCCACAGTGATTATTCTCACGCTCATGTCTGTCGGCCGGATTTTTTATTCAGATTTCGGTTTGTTCTATCAGGTGCCTCAGAACTCGGGTATGTTATTTAACGTGACGCAGACCATCGACACCTATGTATACCGCGGTCTAATGGAATTGAATAATGTCGGCATGGCTGCTGCGGCTGCATTGTATCAATCGGTTGTTGGCCTTGTATTGGTTCTCATAGCTAACGCGATTGTTCGTAAAGTGGATGCGGAAAACGCGCTGTTTTAGGAGTTTCAATGTCTATTTTTAAAAAACGAGAAATGAATGATATTGTCCGCTTCCGTGCGTTTTCAACGGTGGCTTTAGCCATTTTCTCCTTCCTGGCATTATTGCCCATCGTGTTAATTATTATCGGGTCTGTTTCTGACGAGAAATTTTTGATTTCCAACGGATATACTTATTTCCCAAAAAAATTGAGTCTCGACTCTTACTACTACATGGTGAAGCAAAGTGCGATGATCCTTCGCGCTTATGGCATCACAATTTTGGTTACCATTGTTGGCACGCTCACAAGTGTTTTGCTCACCACAATGTTGGCTTATCCAATGTCACGCCGCGACTTCCGTTATCGGAATTTACTGGCGTTTTTCGTGTTTTTTACCATGCTTTTCAATGGTGGGATCGTTGCTTCCTACATCATGTGGTCGCGGTTCTTTGAGATCAAGAATACCATTTGGGCTCTGATCGTGCCTAATTATCTTGTCACCGCTTTTAATGTATTCCTCGTCAGAAATTACTTTACCAATGGCGTGCCAATGGCGATCATCGAATCTGCCCAGATTGACGGGGCGGGGGAGTTTACGATCTTTTTCAAAATCATGCTGCCTTTGGCAGTGCCAGTGGTTGCTACAATAAGTCTGTTTACGGCATTGGTCTATTGGAATGACTGGATCAATGGTCTTTATTACATAACGGATTCCAGTTACTTTGGGATCCAAAATCTGTTGATTCGAATTATGAACAATGTTCAATTTCTCAAAATTAGTACAAACCTGGCATTATTAGGTACCCAAAATGTGGATTTACCTGGTACTTCGGTGCGCATGGCGATGGCAGTCATCGGCATTTTACCTATGGTGATTATTTTCCCCTTCGTCCAGAAGTATTTCATCAAGGGGGTGGTTTTGGGAGCCGTCAAAGGGTAAGTGGAATTATCTTGAAATTCAATCATCGAAACGGAGGATTACATGAAGGTCAGAGAGATCGTAGATCGAGTGATAAAAAAAACGGGAGTAACCCCGTTGCCACCTGAAAAAACCTGCGACAAACTGATGGTTGGCAGTTTTGACCAGGAAGTGACTAAAATTGCCGTGACATTTATGGCCACCGTCGAGGTGATTAAAAAAGCTGCTGAAATGGGGGCTCAGTTGATCATCACCCATGAACCCACCTGGTTCACCGGTGAAGACACGACAGAATGGCTCGATAACGATCCGGTTTATCTGAAGAAGAAGGAACTGATCGAAAAGACCGGAGTAACCATTTGGCGTTTCCATGATCATATGCATATGGACGCCGTGGATGGCATCATGCGCGGGTTCGAGGAGGAAGTTGGTTGGCAGCCCTATCGCATGCAGCCGGATACCGGGTTGTTGGATGGAAAAGGAGATTTTTGCTACCAACTCCCGAAGACCACTCTTCACGAGCTTTGCGACTTTTTCAAGAAGACACTTCCGATGGATGTGATTCAGATCATCGGCGACCCTGAGATGAAAGTGGAACGCGTGGGTGTGCTGCCTGGTGGTGGCAGCCTGGGCATTTTCTCGGAGTATCACCCCATGCAGTTAATGCGCAACCGCAACCTGGACGTGTTGATTTGCGGGGAAATTTTGGAGTGGCGCTTGCCAGCATATGTAAGGGATGCCTGGCAGTTGGGAATCTCCAAAGCGATTCTTGTCTTGGGGCATGAGCGCAGCGAAGAGCCGGGCATGAAACACATGGTTGAATGGATGGATGACATCGCGGATGGTATCCCGGTAGTCTTTATCGATTCTAAAGAACCCTTCACATACCTGTAATATTATTAACCAATTTCCTTGGGATCTCTTTTGAAATACTAGGAGTATGTCATGGCGATAATCTCTTGTGATTTTTATTCTGTGGCGAGAAAGGGCTTGGTTTCTTTTTCGGTGATCCTTCCGGTGGACCCGCCGCCGGTTGGGATGGACCCCATCAAGTATGTCTCGGGTCCCTTCCCGACGATTTATCTGCTGCATGGATATTCGGGGAATCGAACTTGTTGGCTCTATAATGCACAAATTATGGATTGGGCTGCCAAGTATGGATATGCGGTGGTTATGCCTGACGGTATGAACCGCTTCTATTTGGACAATGAAGATACCGGTGAGTTATATGGCGAGTTTATCGGTAAGGAACTGGTTGACATCACCCGAAGCATGTTCCCCCTTTCACATCTACGTGAAGAGACAGTGATTGCCGGCATTTCAATGGGAGGTTTTGGCGCAATTCGAAACGGATTAAAATATGCCGAAACTTTTGGCGTGATCATCGCCCATTCTTCCGCACTGATATCCGATGAGGTTTCGGCAATGGAGCCTGGTTCCGGCAATGCAATCGCTCCTTACAGCTATTACCGTCATACATTCGGCGAAACAGGCGAGGTGTTGGGCAGTGATAAAGACCCGAAATATCTGGCAAAAACCTGTTTGCAAACTGGTCAACCTGTTCCACGATTGTTTATGGCTTGCGGTTCAGAAGACTTTTTATACCCGCACAACTGCGATTTTCATGAGCATTTAGTCAGCATCGGCTACCCCCATGAATGGTGGGTGCAATCAGGCATCCATGATTTTGATTTTTGGAATCGATCAATGGAAGCTTCAGTGGTCTGGCTAAAATATGCAAAGTAATCAGGATGGATTATGGTTGCTCTAAATGCTGAGAAGGTGATGTCGCTTCATGTTGAACTGGGTGAAGCCAAAAGAGTTGGCCGAACGCCTGAGGGGATTCTGACAATCATCCCAATTATTGGGGGAACCTTTGAAGGACCTCTTATTAAAGGAACTGTTTGTTTAGGCGGTGCAGACTGGAACATATCAGTATCCGAGACACTCGCACACGTTCATGCGAAATACTGGATCGAGACGGATGATCATATCGTGATTTCGGTGGAAAATGAGGGCTTTATTAATCCGATGAGAAATGACGCCGTTATCCGCACAACCCCGCGATTTATGTGCGACCTGAATAGCCGGTATGCCTTTCTGACAAAAGATATCTTTGCTGGCGAGCTAACAGGCGGCAGCGGCAACAGCGTGGATATCACGATCTATTGCTTAACGTAGTACGTTTTGGCTTTTCAAGCAGATTATTAATTACTTGGGCTAGATTGTTCCTATTTTCTGTTGGATTCTTAATTCTGATTTCCGTGCCAGAATCGATTCCAATTTCCGTTGCTTTTCTGCAATTCAAGCAGGGTGTAGAGCGAAGCCGTCCAAAAACCCAGCACCATCATCAAGATCACCCAAATGATCGAGGGCAGCCATTTTTTCTCTCGATACACGATCCAATACGAAAACAACGCGAAACCAACATACAGATCAACCAGTGAGACGATCCCCCACGGCATCCTCAATAGCTTTGAACCTTCCGTGGAGAAGTTGCCAACCGTAAAGCCATAAATTAAAATTCCTGTCATCGCCAGCAAACCGGCCAGTGCAATTGTCTTTGCGATTTTCATCATACTCCTAACTCACACGCAAATGATCGTGAAGATAGTTCTCAGCAACTCAAAAGTTGAGAGTCATGTGTTTTGATCGATATCCGATGGGGGTAACTAATCGAGCTAAGATGTTGCCCTGGCACCCTTGTTTTTCATGAGGAGGGCAATGATCAGGGTTACGGCAATCAATGCAAAGGTGATCCAGGTGGGGATCACGACCACAGATGTGGCGGCATGTTTGAAAGCAATGCCTGCCAGAGCCCAGAGCAGAACAGCCGCATAAGCGGCATCCCGGCGGGTGAAATTCATGAGCAGCGAGATCACCAGCACGGCAGCCAGGATGATGATCATCCAGGTTTCAGGGGCAAGACCAAAGCGGTTCCAATTCACAACATAGAGCACATCGCTGATATTGGCAACCGTCGCAACGGTGATCCAGCCGAGGTAGATGCTGAATGGCAGGTGAACCATCCACTTTTCACCAGTGCTGACCTGTTTTCTTTGCACACCAAGTCGAAGGTAGGTAATGATCAGGGTTGCCAGCAAGAGCAGCATGGCAATGAGGGTGAGAGGGAAGAGGTTGTAATGCCAGAGGAAAATCCAGATGCTGTTTGCCAACCCACCCAACACGATCCACCAGCCTGTTGCTTGCAACCGGGGGTTCTCGCGTTGGGAGGGCAGCGCCTGGAAAATGGCATAGGCGATTAGTCCAATGTAGATCAGTCCCCAGATGGAGAACACATATCCGGCCGGAACGAAATATACCTGAAACTGGTCCGAAACATCCCCCGTGGTTTGACCGTTGATCGGCAGGGAATTTGCCAGCGCGTTAACAACAAGAGTTAACAGGATGGAAAGCATAACGGCAACCTGTCTTGTGATATTTTTCATATTTCCTCCTCTAAAAATCAGATCCCTTCAAGGGTAATGGCTATTTAGTAAAACGATTATTTCTTTCATCATACAATATTTTGTGGAGGAATATTCATTTTCTTTTGACAAAGGTTGTACGAGTAAAGAAAAAATTGGCCCCGGCAGCTTGTCGCGGGAAGATTTCATCTGAAAAAAATATTCCAGACCAAGGGCTGGAATATTTTCCATGACGAGGTTTTTTGTGGCGCCAGTTAATGATTTAACATTGAATCCAGATAAGTTTTGATCTTTTCAACATTTGGAACATTGTTGTTCATTAGCTCAGGTGCGGTAATTGCCCCAAAGGAGATGTTTTCTTTCGGCATGGTGATGGCGAGACAGGTCAGGTTGGTCAGTTGTTCAGGGCTCAAATCTGTGATCATGGCGTCTTTGAATTGGGTGATCAGGGTGGGGGTTTGAGACAATGTGTCAACGCTGATCATTTTTGCTTGCAGCGCATTCATAATTTCATTTTGGCGGGCGGTACGTGCCGATTCGCCGCCCGGGTTCAGGAACCTCACATATTCAGTTGCCAGCTCGCCATTGAGGGTCTGCTTGCCTGCCGGGAAGGTGATGTTATGTTCGGTGGTGATTGCTTGCGGCAGGGTGATCTCAACTCCGCCGACGGTGTCAACCATGGCAGCGAACTTGTCCATTTGAACAGTCATATAATGGGTTGGTTCAACCCCAAAGTTCTCACGCAATAGTTGTGCGATCACGCTTGCTCCGATGGCATTTTTCTCCAGCGGAGAGCCGGTTGCGGCTTCGAATGCGTCATAATAAGTCAGCCCAAGCGGCTGTTGAATCTTCGAGGCATTATTGACCGAGGCAGTCTTGACAAGCAAATCCCTTGGGAAGGTGATGATGGTTACCTTCTGGGTGTCAAAATTGGCGTTGATCAAGCGGATCGCGTCTGCTCCATTGGGTTTTGAACTGCCCAATACATCTGAGCCGATGAAAATGACAGCCATGGTTCCGCTTTCGCCGCAGGTGGTTTTCGCTTCAGGGGTGATGGTTGGTAGCTCAACTTCCACGCCGGGGATGGTATTGCTTGTATCTGGCAGCGGAGAGGTGGGCATGTCTATCGCGGCGGCAATCGTTGTGGTTGGAATCTGCATGGTTGGTGCAAGAGGTTGTTGAAAAGAGGTTCCCCGGTAACAGCCGGTGGTGATGAACAAGAGCAGAACCATAATAAATTGTAATAACTTGTTTGAGAGGTTTTTTTTCATTTCTTGCTCCATTCTTTTCTTACGCACCGCATAATTTAATTTTACAACAAATAATCATAAAAATTCAATAAATAGAATATCGGGTCAATACGCTCCTTTTCCGCGGATGACGATCCAGAAAGTATTAATTAATATGAAGATATCCAGCCAGATGGAATAGTGTTGGATGTAATAGATGTCGTCTTCGGTATGCAGGTACATGGGTTTGTCGCTGCGTCCGTGGATCTGCCACCACCCGGTCAGCCCCTGCGGGATGGCAAAGCGCTTGCGCTGCCACGGTTGATATTTCTCGACCAACTCGGGCATTTCGGGGCGCGGACCCACCAGGCTCATATCTCCTTTGAGGATGTTGATCAATTGCGGCAATTCATCCAAACTGAACCGGCGCAGAAAACGCCCGAATGGGGTGATGCGTGGATCATCTTTCGTTTTAAAAATCATGTTTCCGTTTTCGTCGCGATGTGCCACCTGCGAATCCATCTTATCAGCGCCATCTACCATGGTGCGAAATTTTATCATTTCGAAAATTCGTCCGTTCATGCCGGCTCTTTTTTGTTTGAAGAAAACAGGGCGTCCATCCACGATCAAAATAATAATTGAAATGAGGATCAGTAAGGGAAGAACCAGGATCAGGCTGATGGTGCCAAAAAGCAGGTCAAACGCCCGCTTCACCATGAGCTGGTAGTCGTCTATGGCAGACGCGCGCAGATCAATCATTGGAATGCCGGAAAAGTCTTCAATGGAGGTTTTGTAGAGAGCCAGGTCAAAGAAGCCCATCGTAACCCAAATCTTCACCGGCAATTTTTCCATTTGCTGCACAATCATGCTCAATTGCGGATAGGCAGAGTAGGGCAGGGCGATGATTACATCGGAGGCGTGTTTTTTTTTCGCGATCTCAATAATCTCTTTAGTGTTGCCAAGTAAAGAGAAGGCAGACTGGATTTTTGGATTGTCATCCACAAACCCGAGGAAAACCGTGTTCCGCGGGGTGGACTCATTGATGTGTGCTAAAACTTGCTGCCCCATGGGTCCGGCGCCGACGATGAGAATGCGTTTCTCCTCTTCGGGAGGAACCTTCTGAAAACGGAACATTAATCGTGCGCATAACCGCCATAAAAGGGACAGCAGGTAGGCAATTGGTAAAAATACCAAAAAAGCTGCTCTTGAAAAATCGCGGTAAGACAGATACAAGATTCCGGCAGCTGAAATGGACGCGATCAACATCCCCAGGGTTAACGCACCGAATTCATCCACGACGCGGATGTATTTCTTGCCGTCATACAGAGAGATGATGAGATAAATCAATACCCATATAAGCGGAAAAATCCAGTATAAAGCCGGAGGAATTGGCGCAGCCGACTGCATGGGTTTTACAAAAGGCAAGACATCTAATGCCGGACGAATGATCGTAGATAGCCAAAGGCTGAACGCGATGGTGATCGCATCCAGCAGCATGGAGAGAATAGCAAAGTTGATCGAAAATCGTCTGGTCATGAGAGAGTTCTCGATTGATTAAATAAAAAACTTGCAAAAGATATAGTGCAAGAATTAGACCAATAGGTTTTTACATAAAAAACGAAAAGCTTATTCAAAATGGAATAAATGGGAGGAGTTATGCATATGCAATTACTGCAATTTCAGAAAACAATTCAGGGTATATTTGAGAAAGGCAATGAAGCGGGTATTTTCCAAACCTTGAGGAATTGCTTGCGTATCCAATTTTCTTAATCTTTGTAAAACCGCAACATTGAATAAGCATCAATGAGAGCGAACGATATGTGAAATAATGAAGGTGACCCTCGTCATGGAGGTCAACTGGCTCACCATCATAAGTTGTTAGTCCCTCATTTTTCGAAGCTGTTGAGGGGAACCGGCCAAACAAGAGTTTTATTCTCCTGGTATATTTGGCAATATTTGGAGTATCGATATACACAAAACCTCCCGGTTTCAACACTTGTTTAATACATTGCATTGCCCGCAGAGGATCAATCAGGTGTTCAATCAACGCCACCATAATCACCGCGTCATACTTGCCATATTCACTCTCGGGAATGTTTTCTGCGTCATAATCCTGAATCGTAATTCGATGATTTACCAGGTTTTTACGAAGGTCATCAATGCGAGGTGGGCTGATTTCTGAGATAGTATATCTGTCAATCTCTAAATCCGACGCGAGTAAAGTTTTCGCAATATTGCCATTTCCTGCACCTAGTTCAAGAATACTCCCTCCTGTGAAATATATTGGAAAATTCTTTATACAGGCTTGGAATCGCGAGCCTGGGATTTTCTCGGATTTAATTAGATCGATTGATCCTATTCCATTCTCATGGGAATACTTGCGGGTGTAGTGATCTTTCAAGGATTCTTTAACCATTTTTCTTATTCCTGTTGATTGAATTATTCATTAATTCTTTTATTACCAAAATTAAGAAGCGTGGATACTGCTTATAACGAGGCCATAATCGTTTTGGTTCTTTCGACAACCGATAGAGCCATTCCAAACCAGTTCGTTGAATCCATTTTGGCGCTTGTGGTTTTGCACCACTTAGGAAATCAAAAGCTGCCCCTACCCCCACCATTACCGGAATGTTTATCCTTGCGCGATTTTCATACATCCAGGCCTCTTGCCATGGTGAACTCATCCCTACCCAGAGAATATCTGCGCCGCTTTCATTAAGGGTTTTCAGAAGCTCTTTTTCTTCAACATTGGTTGCTCTCCCAAAAGGAGGGGTGTAAGTGCCGGCTACTTCAAGATTTCGGATTTGATTTTGTAGTTTATTGGCTAATTTTTGTGCAATTCCTGGTTTGCCGCCGTAAAAGAAATGTTTCCATTTTTTATCAAGACCGTGATTGCAGGCAGCGATCAGCAGATCAGGGCCATAGACACGTCTGGTTTCTTTAAACCCTTTAAGCTGTAAAAGCCAGACGATGGACATTCCGTCAGGGGTAACAATACCAGCTTCATTAAATATCTCGAGTAAAGAAGGGTCGTTGACACACTCCATTATGGAGTGTGCAGGGGTGACACAGATATATTCTTGAGATTGATTCATAATACATTCTTGGATTTGTAAAAGTGCTAAATCCATATTGATTGCACTGATCTTCACCCCAAGAATGGAAACCCGTGGATAAATCATTTTTTTTTGCTCTTTGAATTTGAAATGACATCGTTATAGATTTGCATCAGTTGCTGATAATTTTGTTCGGCTGTATATTTTTGTTCATATTCTTCGAGTGCATTTTTCCCGAAATCAATCATGCTTACAGGGTTATCCCAAGCCCATTGGGCTTTTTTTGCTAAATCTGAAGGGTCGCTATTATGAAAAAGAAGCCCGGTTCGAGCCTCATAAACTAGTGTTTTAAAATTACCTGTGTCAGGAACAATTACAGGAATTCCGCATGAATAAGATTCAATGACCACCATTGAGAAAGTTTCATACAATATAGATGGTATTACCAAATATCTTGCCTTGCTTATCATCTCAAGAATTTTTTCATTGGAGAGTCGCCCGACCAACTCAACCTGATTTAGATTGTCGGTTTTCAGTTTGGCTCTCACTGAATCTATTAACGGGCCGTCGCCAACAATTTTCAGGGGGATTTCAGGTAGCGATTTCCAAGCTTGGAGTAAAATGTCCAACCCCTTTTCTTTGCAGATTCGTCCTATAAATAAAACATACTCACCAGATTTTCCAGGAAAGTGTTTTGATCTAAAGAGAAAGTTTGGTTTTACAACAATCTTTTCGACAGGCAAGCCGCTTTCAAGAAATTTTTGTCTACAGAAATCGGTAAGGACGATGTATCGGTCAATTTTTGTTTTCCAGGTCCCTAAAAAATGATGTAAGCCGTTATGTATTGCAACCATTGCACTTTTCATTCTAGAGTATTGCCAGCAGCCGTATAACACACCCGGCCATTGGATTTTTTTGTGGATACAGATTTCACAGATTTTGTCATTGCGTAATAAAGTGGCAGCAGGACAGATCAGACGATAATTGTGTAGTGTCTGAACGACTGGTATGTGAGAATGGTGACAGGCGTAATATGCGGAAGGTGAAATCATGAAAAAGGTATTGTGAAAATGTGCAATATCAGGTTTTGTTCGTTTTATCAATTTTGATAAATCAACATATGTTTTTATTGACCAAAGAGATTGGATACCAGTTGAGAATAATCCATTTGTCTGAACTTCATGATTGTCGCGCACGTACTCGATGACCTCATGACCATTTTCTTGTAATAGTTTCTTTTCAGCATTGAAGACAATGTCTTCTCCACCTGAAAACTGATAATAATTATGAATCATTAAAATACGCATAAAGTTATCCTATGATGATAATGCCTTTTCAATTCCAACGACAAAATTAATTACCATATTTTGGACTGTGTATTTTTTGAAAGACTCTTCGCATTTCTTAATTATTATTTCATATTTCACCTGATCTTGTAGCAGAGAAACAACTGTGTTGGCATATACCTCAGGTGAACAAGGAGATTCGATCTTGATTCCGTTGACCCCATTTTCGAGATAACAAATTTCTGGTCCGTGTAACGGAGAGTCAATGGTAATTAAAGGAGTCTCGCAAGCGAATGATTCTAAAATTGTTAATCCGACTGAAAATGGGATCAGCATGACTCTTGAGAGTGCAAAAAAAGGAACTTTTTCATCACCAAATTTTGGTCCGATGAAGTGTATCCATTGATTGCTTTCGGCGGCTTGCTTGATTATTGGTGAATCGATTCCATCTCCAATGAAAAGCATTTCAAATTCTGGAATTTGTTTTTTGATGCAATAAAGAGATTGAAGCAAAAAAGAAAGCTGTTTTTCCGGATACATTCCTCCAATAAACAGCCCAATTTGCCGACTTTGGATATGAAGATCAGTACAAATTGAATCAACTTCAGCTTCTGAAAAAGCACTCAAAGAATCATGTAACGAAATTGTGTCAATAGCATTTTGAACTATGGAAATTCTTTCAGTAGGATAACCAAGGCCGCTTACAACTTTAGCGCTTATTTCAGTATAGGCAAACCACCAATGAACGTGTTTGGATACTTGTTTCTTAATCCATTCTCCCAGTTGACTGACTGTGTTTTCCTGGAAATTTTTACCGTGGCCCCAAAACGCGACATTAGGTTTTTTAAATTTACTGTTAAGAAGTAGGGGGTAATTGTTCAAAATTTTGCTGGCTTGTTCTACAATGACCAAATCAACGTCTTTAAGATGTGAGAAAATTGATTGCCAATAGAATTCTCTCTTACCCATGTGTATGATTTTGTTCGGAATTTCGATAGCCCAATCAATTTTTATAGAGTCCTTTCTAAGCGAGTCTTTCTGATTGGGTTGTCCGTATATGAGAATTAAATCAATGTTCTTTTGATGTAGACTATCGCGCAATTGAGTAAAGAATTCAAGTCGATATTGGGGGATGTATTTCTGGATGATTGCTATTTTAGGCATTTTTTTTCTTAAGTCATTTAGGTAGATATGAATTAAAAATATTAAATTTGTTGATAATTATTTTCTATTATCGGATCCGTAATTCAAATATTTGAGTATTTCGTCGAACGACTGTTTCTATTTGTTTCACAATTGGTTAATCCGCTTTATTCTCGAAGATTTTATGAAGATATCGATCCATTACAATTGACGCCAGTATTATTAGGAAGAAGTCAAATGGTAATCGATAGCGGATTCGTGTAAAAACAATGGCGCTTACAAAAGCACTACAAAGATAAAGCAGATAAAAAAGTATTTCAAAATCAGAGAGGTGCCATTTCTTGATGAATGATAAACGAAGAAGAACAACTATTAATAGGAAACCATAGGAGATCAACATCAGAATTTCCCTTAATATGCTTGACTCCGATTTGGTGGCTAGATCATTTCGAAAATTAAAATAGTTGACTACTTTTTGCAGATAAAGGATTCCATAATGGGCGGGATCTTTTTTTATCAGGTTTAATGCAGATTGAGTGTAGAAAGCATTCCTGTCAAATTCATCTAATTGCTGCGTGTTTGCCTCTTCAATATACTCATTCATACCAACCCAGGCAGAAGGGCCATTATTTGGAGTTGTAGCGGCGGAGTTGCCAATCAGGAAATTAGTTCCAAAATTTGAAGAAACTAATACAAACCGATCAAAAACCAAATAATTTCGAATTGTCCATGGAAGTATTGTTAGAAAAGTAATAGCGGTCAGTAACACCATTTTTGATGTTGATGCTTTCTTTTTCCAAAATGAAAAGAGAATTAAGAAGGGCAATACGAATAAGAATGTCGGGATTGTGAGGATCGATAATCCTAAAAAGAAGCCTGATAATAGTGTGGCTTTTCCTGAATGATTTGAGTCACAATAAAAATATAAAGCTAAAATCAGGAACAGTGCACCTATCGTTTGTGGGTAAAGTGTTCCAGCGGTATAAAAAAGGACGGGGTAACCTA
>CAYXWV010000027.1:0-38977 GCA_964468875.1 uncultured Anaerolinea sp.
TAGTCTTGTCAAGCGGTTGTTGGGCGGGTGTGGGGCAAAGCGGATGGGGACGGGCGACAAGAACCCAGAAAGGGTGCGAAGCCTCTGATAGGGGGTGGGACATGCTCCCTGCAGGGGGAGTTCGAACACAGAAAACAAAAACCCCTCGTTTGAGGGAACTTAGAGCGGGCGATGGGATTCGTAGGAACGAAGTGGAAACACCAACAGGTGAACCCACGACCTTATCCTGTGTGTAAATAAAAAAAAGACCCCAAAAAGGGGTCTTAGAGCGGGCGATGGGATTCGAACCCACGACCTTCTCCTTGGCAAGGAGACATTCTACCAACTGAACCACGCCCGCATGCTTACCAAATGTGAACAAGATTTTACCCGACCTTCGATTCTTCGTCAACCCTTTTTTTCGCATATTTTTGCGGAATAAGGTATAGTTTCATCTTAAAGAATCCATTTAGACAGGTGTACTGATGAGCGAACGTGTTGAGGTCGAATTAACTGCCAATTCTTTTGGTGGAGATGCCATTGGCCGGCTGGCTGATGGCAAGACGGTTTTTGTGCCCTTTGGAATCGTCGGAGAGAAAGTCAAGATAGAGATTACCGAAGACAAGCGAAATTATTCGCGCGGGCGGATTCTGGAGGTGCTTACCCCCTCAGATAAACGAATCAAGCCGCGCTGCCCGCATTTCACCGAATGCGGCGGCTGCCACTATCAGCACCTGGCTTATTCAGATCAACTGACCTTGAAGAAGGATATTGTCATCAGCCAGTTGCAGCGGGTGGGCAAAATTGAAACCCCACCGGTCAAGGAGATTGTGCCTTCACCTGTGGAATGGAATTACCGCAACACGGTGCAATACCACCTTTCAGAGAACGGCAGATTAGGCTATCAACGGGCGGGAGCGCGCGGCATTGTGGAGATCAGGGAATGCCATCTGCCGCTGCCCGAGATCAACAATTTATGGAACCAACTCGAACTCGAAGCGGAAGCCGGAATTCAGCGCGTATCCATGCGCTGCGGATCAGATGGCGAGCTTCTCGTTGGAATGGAGAGCAACCAACCCCAGCCGCCTGATTTTTCGGTGGACTTTCCGCTCTCGGTGGTTTTCATGGGGTCTGATGAACCTTTGCTGCTTTCAGGTGAAGATTACACGCTGATGCAGGTACTTGACCGCACCTTCAGGGTGTCTGCCGCTTCTTTCTTCCAGGTGAATCTGCCGCAGGCGGAAGCCATGGTGAAGCATGTGCTCGGGCTGCTTCAACTGAATGAATACATGACCGTGGTGGATGCCTACTGTGGAGCAGGGTTGTTTTCAGCTTTTCTGGCACCAAGAGTGAAAGAACTGATTGGCATTGAGCTTTCCGAATCATCCTGTAATGATTTTGCCGCCAATCTGGACGAGTTTGACAACGTTTCATTATATGTCGGCGCAGTGGAAGAAATTTTGCCTGCTTTGAAACTTAACCCGGATGTGGTGCTGCTTGATCCGCCGCGAGCCGGGCTGGAAGGTGCAGCGCTGGCTGGCTTGATCGAAGCCGCCCCCAACCAAATCGTATATGTTTCCTGCGATCCGGCAACACTCGCTCGCGATCTGCGTAAACTGCTGGATGCCGGTTATTCTCTTGAAAGCGTGACCCCTTTTGACCTTTTCCCGCAGACCTATCATGTGGAAAGTATAATTTTGATGACCAAAAGAGATTCAGAGGGTAATTATGACAGGGTGAATACTTGACGTAGTCGTTTGCGAACCGTTTAGTGTAATAAAAGGCTGAGAGGATGAATTTTCCAGCCTTTTTTCGGGGTTTTTACTGGTGTCATCGGCTTATTTTCTAAGTGGAAAATAAAAATGATTTCTGGTAATTTAAACTAGTTGAATGAACATAAAGATAAATAAAGCGAGGGTATAGATGAACCTTGATTTTGTAAACTTAACAACAGAAAACCTTTTCAATGAGCATTTATGCTGCATTATCCGTGATAAAAAGCCCCATCAAGGAATAACCGCAAAGCGACAATGGCTTTCAGACCGACTCAATGAAGGTCATGTTTTTAGAAAGTTAAATGAGAAGGCCACAGTTTTTATTGAGTATGCTCCTCTTGAAACTGCCTGGGTTCCCATCAATGGTGATAATTATTTTTACCTGTATTGTTTATGGGTTTCTGGTTTTCACAAAGGTAAAGGGTATGGGAAAGTACTGATGGAGTACTGTTTGGCTGATGCCAGAGAAAGGGGCAAATCCGGTATTTGTTTGCTTGGGGCAAAAAAACAAAAAGCATGGCTTACTGACCAATCCTTCGCGAAAGAGTTTGGTTTTGAAGTTGTTGATACGACTGACAATGGATATGAATTACTTGCGCTTTCTCTTGATGGAACAACGCCGAAGTTTGCACCAAATGCCAAAGCACAAAAAATCGAAAACAAAGAGTTGACAATCTATTACGATATGCAATGTCCCTATGTCTGTCAGAACATTGAATTGATCAAACAATATTGCGAAGCAAATAAAGTTCCGGTTTCTTTGGTTCAAGTAGATTCACTGCAAAAAGCAAAGGAATTGCCTTGTGTTTTTAATAACTGGGGAGTGTTCTATAAAGGGAATTTTGAGACAGTGAATTTACTGCTAGATATCGAGTCCTTAAAGAGAATACTTAAAAAATAAGTCTTTTCTCCTCTTGAAGCGATTAACCGACAGGAGGATCAAGGCAAGCTGTTTGTTTCATTTGGTACTATGTTTTAACTGCAATTCTGGAATCTGTGATTACTCCGGAAACACTGTCTTTACTCGGTGATAAGACGGCAGATCTCTCTATGGATTTTGTATCCATGGGAATTGTTCTGGATGCGTCGATCTTAACCTGGTTTGCAGTGTGTTCTTCGTTTTGGGGCTTGTCTATATTGTGTAAAAAAAGTCGGAATTAGGCAAATCCTTTCCACCTGGGGATTAAGCCACATCCCGAATTTCTTGTTTTTATCGCTTTATCGAGTGATTCAATTGGTTCCTGGCGTCACTGCAGGCGGCGGATTCTTGGCATTTCTTTTCAGCACAATGTTTATCATGTTCCTGATTTGGAAAGCGATATTCTATTACCTGTTCCTAAAATCTATGATACAGACTACATTAAGGGAATTGATCTGGATCACTCTTGTCTCTGCAGTTCTGTTTTTAATGTTCATTGGCTTCCGGGTTGGGATACAAGTGCCAATGTTATAACAAGTCAATATAATTAACTATCAACGGCAGAGAAGGTGACATCGTTCTCTGCCGTTTGAAATACTATTGTGAGTTGACGGTGAAACTCCGGGCAGAACTCAATTCGACCTTTCTAAAATCATTTTCATCCTAGCTGTTTTCCTGATCCGAACTGATCTAAGCCAAAGCCCTATGCCAAGGATCAAGAGGGTTGCAGCAATTCCATAGATCGGATTAAAGAAGACATCTCCCGGTTTGATGAACGTGATAAAACCGCTCGTCGTGACCAACACAGTCGGGAAGGCATCCTCAAAGGCATGCATTACGACACAAGGCCAGACTGATTTTGTGATGCGAAATAACTCATTAAACATAATCGTCCAACATAACATCAATATACTGGCAATGATGAACCATTCGACTCTTGAAATGGATTCAAACTGGCCGTCAGGCAAATAAACCAAGTAATATGCGGCGTGCCATAAAGCCCACACCAATCCGGTGATGAGATTTACAACCCAATCATTAATATTTAAATCCATTAGTTTGGGTAATAAATAACCTCTCCATGAAAATTCTTCAAAAATATTTCTGACCAAATTAATCAGGGTTGAAGTGAGAGCCAGAGAAAGGAAGGTATCAGCCTTGAAATTGGAAAAGTCGGCCAAGCCAAACAGAGATGCCAAACCGATTGTGATCACGGTAATGAGTGGATAAATACCCATTCCCAGTAAATACCACTTCAGGTTCCCTTTAAACTTTGGATTTATGCCCAAGTCCTTTGAATCACGGCTAATGATGCGAAGTACGATGGAAGTAATGAGGGGAGTGATAAGCCACAACCCCATTCCCAGAGAGTTGCCTTTTGGCTGATCTTTTAGGATGCTGTCGAAAAGCGTCCCCAGCCATCCACTCGCCAATGTCACGATTATAAAAATAACCAGGTTTCTTTTAGTTCTCATTGTTTTCATTCCTTGGGTTTTTGATGATTGAAATAATCCAGTTTGTGTCTGGACAGGGTGCCTGCGGATAAAGAGCGATGTGCTGGGCAATTCCCTGGATGGAATTCCAAAAAGCGATTGCCAGTGCCTCAGGGTTCCCCGGCCTGATTTCCCCGATTGCCTGGCCCTTCTCAATGATGGTTATGCTGTTATTGATCAGTTTGTCTGATTCTGAAAGCATCTCCTTGATTTCAGGGGATAGCGTGTCAGAATGATTGGCGTTCTCCATCAATACAAACATTTTGGCGCTTGCCGGGTTTGCTTTAATCATGTTGAAAATATCGTTTGCGTTAGCCTTGAGTATTTCCAATGGGGAGTTGTCAGCCAGTTCAAAATTCATTTTCGTTTTCTGGGTTCCAATGAGGATCAGTTCCTCATATAGCTTTTCTTTGGAAGGATAATAATGAAAAAGCAGCCCCATGCTCATGTTGGCGGCTTGGGCAATATCAGCAATTTTTGTTTCTCCGTATCCTTTTCTGATAAACAACTCAAGGGCAGTTTGTAAAATGGTTATTCTTCTATTCTCTTTCTGTTCATCTCTATTTCCCATGGCTTGCCGCTCCGCTTGTTGAATATTAATTCAATGAAAAAATATTCAATATTTTATAATGGACAATTAAAGCTGTCAATACTCCTGTGTTATTCTGCGCTGTTCTTAATATTTAGTTTGTGATTATTACAATTTGATAAAATCTTAAGGCAGATGATCAAAAAGAGGAGAATGAGTGAAGCAACAATCTGAAGTGTTTGCGTGGACAGATGAGTTCACAAGCAAGTTGGTGGCAACTTTTGGAGACCGTCTGGTTCTGGTGGTTCACGTGGGCAGTTGGGTACGCGGAGATGCCATGGAAACGAGCGATATCGACCTAAATATTGTTCTGGATCGGGTGGACCCGGAAGACGTGATCATAATCCGCCAGATAGCTCAATCCATGCCGGACGCCTACCTGGCGTGCGGATTTTTAGGCAGCCGCGCAGAAATGGCGCTCTGGCCTCGAACCGACCTGATGGCTTTCTATTACGGGTCAAGGGTTTTACACGGCAATTTGGAGGAAACGCTGGGCCCATACTCGAAAAGGGAAATTCTTGAAAGTGCCGTCATGATTCTTTCAGGTATCAGCCACACCGCACGGCATAAGTTGATCTTCGAGGAGATCACACCCGAGTCTGTTGAAGAGTTGAAGGGCTGTGTCAAAATGGCGTCTATGGTCATTCAGGGTGAACATCTTTTGAGAACAGGGGAGTTTATTGCCAAAAGAAGTGACCTGCTTAATGCGGTTGAATCAATGTTGGACCGCCAGGTTTTGCAGTATTATGAATCATGGCAGGCTGAGGCGGCATCCAGGGCGCAAAACCCGCATCGTGTGGTTGGACTGCTTGAGAGGTGGAGCGTGGATATGTTTTACAGACTGACCTGGTTAGCCGACATATTGGAATAATTATTCAAGGAGAGAAGATGTTCATTGACCTGACCTTACTGGTGACGCCTCAAATGGTTGAGGCGGCTCATGCGAATGAACAGAAAAGCCTTTCAGGGCATCTGGGCACCCACTTTGACGTGATGAACAAGGAATTTCCTTTGGAATACGTCAGGCGGATTGGTGTGGTGTTTGATATCTCTTCAAAAGGCACTAGCGAAATCGGTTTGAACGACATCCAACTCTCGCTGGTTGAGAAGGGCATGTTCGTGGCTTTTCATTCAGGGTTCATTGAACAGGTTGGATATGGAAACAAGGTTTACTTTTCTGAACATCCGCAGCTATCCAGCGAGTTAATCGATGTCCTATTGGCAAGAGAAATCTCCATCATCGGTGTGGATTTTTCCGGTCTGCGTAGGGGGGCAGAACACACCCCCAAAGATCAATATTGCGCTGACCGCGGGGTTTTTGTGCTCGAGAACCTGTGCAATTTGGCTGTTCTGCTAAACGGCAAAAAAACGAACAGTTTTACGGCATATACCTTTCCTATCAGATATGCTGAGATGACCGGGCTGCCGTGCCGGGTGGTGGCTGAAATCTAGCCTGGAGGATTGTTTGGAAGAGATCATTCTTGATCCAACACCGCGGACGGGTATCAGGATCATGATTTTCACAGAAGGTACCATCTTAAAGCATCGAGCGTGGTGGCGGCTGCTGGATTTTGCCAGTTATGTGACCATCGGCAACTGTGCGGCGCTGATCCGCGGCTGGTGGGAACAGGGCGCTGATGTGGTGTATTGTACCTCCCGCAGGGGCAGGCAGGCGTTGGTGATCGCGAATTTGCTGCCTCGTTGTGGATTTCCGGGGTCAAGGCTGGTGAATCGAAGCAAAAATGAGCCTTACGCAGAAATTGTTGAAAGGATAAAACCAGAGGTATTGATTGAAGACGACTGTGCCAGTATTGGAGGCACAACGCAAATGTGTATTACGCATGTGAAATCTGAAATTAAGAATACAATTAAATCAATCGTGATTAAAGAATACTCGGGAATTGATCATTTGCCAGCGGACGTAAAAACCCTGGTAAAGAACGGCTGAATCATTAGAGGTTGTGAGGAACAACATGGAAAAGTATCCGCAATTCGAAACGGAACATCTATTGATCAGAGTGCTGCGCCCTATCGATGCAGAGCATGTTTATTATTATCGTTCGCTGCCAGAAGTATGTGAGTTTCAGGGTTGGCGCCCAAAAAACATTGCAGAGGTCGTGGAGTTTCTGCGTGAAAACGCAAAACAACCGGTTAATACACCTCATACCTGGCTGCAATTTGCAGTCTGTCTCAAGGACGGCCAGATTATCGGTGACGTGGGCATTCATTTTCCAGACAGTCAGGTTCAGGCAGAAGTTGCCTACACTCTCTCACCTGCCTATCAGGGAAAGGGCTATGCTCTCGAAGCTGTGAAAGCCCTGGTGGATTATCTGTTTGGCACTCTCAAGAAGCACCGTGTGTATGCTTCGGTTGATCCTCGGAATGTGCCTTCGTACAAATTACTTGAAAAGCTCGGCTTTCGCAAGGAAGCTCATTTTGTGAAAAGCTACTGGATGGCAGGTGAGTGGTGTGATGACGTGATTTATGCCATCCTGGATGATGAATGGCTGCTCAAAATGGACAGGTAAACCAATAACTGACATTGGAGATGAACCATGTATGAACTGAATCAGGTGGGAGAGAATACTTTTTATATTGAGTCTCCTGCAAAAATAGGGCTGTACCGGCTGAACGATCGCGAGGTCTGTCTCATTGACAGCGGAAACGACAAAGACACTGGCAAGAAGGTCGAGAGACTGTTATCTGAAAAAAATTGGGCTCTTAAATTCATACTCAATACGCATTCCAACGCTGATCATATTGGCGGCAATGCGCTGCTCCAGCAGCGGCTGGGTGTACCGACTTACACAAGTGGCATCGAAGCCTGTTTCAATCGTTTTCCGATCCTGGAGCCTTCGTTCTTGTACGGTGGTTATCCAAACAAGGAGCTGCGCAATAAGTTTCTGATGGCACAACCCAGCACAGCGGAGGACATCGCGATGCAAACCTTGCCCGATGGACTGGAAGTGATGCCATTGGAAGGGCATTTTTTCGGTATGCTTGGGGTTAGAACAAATGACGAGGTTTGGTTTTTAGCAGATTGCGTCATGGGCGAGAACATCCTGCAAAAGTATCATGTTTCTTTCATTTATGATGTGGCTGCCTATCTCAGCACTCTCGACAAGGTAGAAACCCTTGAGGGAAAATGCTTCATCCCGGCACATGCACCTGCCTGTACTAACATTCATTCAATGGTGGCATCCAACCGGGCTAAGGTATTGGAGATTATCGATCGGCTCTTGATGATCTGTCGCGAACCCTCAACTTTTGATCAGATTCTAAAACAGTTCTTTGATCATTATCAATTAGTGATGGATTGGAACCAGTATGTGCTGGTGGGCAGTACAATCCGTTCTTACCTTTCATATTTGCAGGATTCAAATCGGATGGTCACGTTTTTTGAAGATAATCTTCTGATCTGGCGTACTGTTTAGCAGGATTGGTATAATCTGACATTGACAATTGATTCTTTTTTTCGTCAAAGATAAAAACACAGTTCCGGCTGGTAGTCCGGACGCAGCATCCGCTGTCAGTAACCTGCCTGTGAGGTTGTCCGTTCTTTGAAGCATTTATTGCTTTAAGGAGCGTGTTGGATGGAAATGGTAAGCGGCAAGCTGACGGTGTTTTTTGAAGATCCATTTTGGGTGGGAGTGTTTGAACGGACTATAGATAGCAGGCTGCAAGTGTGCAGGGTGGTGTTTGGGGCTGAGCCAACCGACAGAGAACTTCATGAGTATGTTTTATGCAGATGGAAGACTCTTGTCTTTAGTGAAGCCTTAATAAAAACCGAAGTTATTAAAAAATGCGTGAATCCCAAACGCCAACAACGGATGGTCAAGAAAGAAGTTCAGACTCATGGAATTGGAACAAAAGCTCAACAGGCGTTAAAACATCAGATGGAGCAAAACAATAACAACAGGAAAACTCTCAACCGGGCGAAAAAGGAAGAAACTGCCGAGAGATTGTTTGCGATCAAACATAATAAGCAAAAAGAGAAACATAAAGGACATTAATCAGGCTGGGTATATAATCCACATAGGAATAAGATGAGCGAAATACTCAATGGCATCGTTCTTGAATTTGTTGATGCATTTTGAAGTGGAGGAAAAATGAGGAACACCCCTCAAAAATTACTAAGCTGTTTTCTGGCATTGTTCATTCTTACGGCTTGTGCCTTGCCGGCGTTGCCTTTTGGCGGCAAGCAAACTGACGTAGAAGGAACCCCCAATACTACGCTGACGGCGTTATTCGATATCAATCAGGTAGTCGAGGCTACTATCACGCCGCCCGTTGTCGCGTCATCTACTGCGGCGCTTCCAACCATTGCCCAGTTAACCGTCACATCCACTTCTGAACCGACTTATACTGCCACGGCGACTGCCACTGAGACAGCCACAATTGGCCCAACTGCTACAAATACCATCACGCCAACAGCTCTGCCCTCCCAACGCGGAAATGCCCAACTCATCAGTATGTATCTCTACACACCTCCAACGCAGGATGGCACTTATGCCGAATGGGTGGATAAAACGTTTAAGTACACCATGTCGAATTTTGCGTGGGGAAAAGCCAACTGGGCAAATCATGCTGATCTGGAAGGCGTATTTGCCACTGGTTGGGATCAGAACAATCTTTATGTTGCGTTCAAAATTACTGATGATATCTATGACCAGGATGACAAAGGCGGCAGTATTTATTTTGGCGATTCTGTCGAAATACTAATCGATAGTGACCTGCTTGGTGATTTCTACACCACCACTTTGAGCAGCGACGACTATCAATTAGGGATCTCAGCAGGAAATCCCTCGCTGGGGATTGCCCCAAGCGCTTATCTCTTTTACCCTTCGAGTATCAAGGGGTCGCGAACCGATAAGGTGACGATTTCTTACCAGTTCGAATCTGCAACAGTTTACCGTATTGAAGCAGCCATCCCCTGGTCTGTCTTTGGGGTCAGCCCATACAACGGCATGCGATTAGGGTTTGCCGTGAACGTGGATGATAGCGACAATGCACCCGATTATGATCACGTTACCATGTTATCCAGCGCGGCAGGGTTGTCGGTGTTTAACCCTACCACATGGGGAGAACTGGTGTTGATCAAGTAAATGCAAATGAATGTTTAATAAATTGGAAAGGCTGCCCTTATTGGGACAGCCTTTTGTATTAGAAGAGAATGGATGTAAGTTCTTTACGGTATTGCCGTACCAGGTCGCTTTCCTGATCGAGCAAGTCAAGCAGCCCGAGTACTACTTCCTTGCCGCGTTCGCGACGGTAGTGCTTGTCTTGCCTGAGTATATCCATCAAACCATCCAGGCTGGCGGGAATGTTGCCCCGATTGGCTAATCTCATACTTGTAAAAAAAGTCAAATCCAGATCAGTTTCCTGGAGCAGGGTTTCGCTGGTAGCATCCTGCATGGATTTCATCAAGGGCAGCAGTCTTTCGGCATCGTTATACTCACGGCAAGCCGGAAAATTCCGCAAGAGGATTCTGGCAGCAGGGGCGTTTCCTTCTCGAAGGTTCACCTTGATCAAACCCAGCATTGCACCGGGATAGTTGGCAGACATGGTAAGGGCTTCATCGTAGGCTTGACGAGAACCTTTCAAATCGCCCATTGTAAATAGGCTGTCGCCCTTTTGAACTAGCAAATTCGCTGGACTGGGGGGTAATAACTGATTGATGAAGTCCCGAATTCGTTCTTCGGGTTGGAGACCGGCAAACTCAGCAATGCGGTTGCCCTGGCTGAAGGCAATCACTGTCGGAAGGCTGCGTACACCATACTTCAACACAAGATTGGGGTTGGCATCTGCGTCCACTTTAGCCAGACGGAAACTGCCCTCAGCTTCATCGGCTATGCGTTCAAGGATGGGTGCCAAAACCCGACAAGGCTTGCACCAATCGGCCCAAAAATCAACAACGACCGGGGTATTCTGGGAATACGCCAGTACTTCATATTCGAAGTCGCTTTCGGTAACCGATTTGCTAAAACCAGACATCAAGGGGCACTCTCCTGATTATTGGTAGTTAATCACCATTATCGTCATCATTGCCATTTTCATCAGTGGTGGCGGCAGGCTGTTCAATACGCAGAATATCACCGTGGATATCAATCACAATTTTGAATCCCATCATGCCCAAGTAAAGGCGGGTTTCATCAGGTAAACCTGTTTGCAGCATTTGATCGTATTGTTGATCAATGTGTTTAAGTTGATTTTCAACAATGGCGTGGGTGAACAGGTCATCCTGCCCCATCATTTTCACCGCCTGATCGGCTATCAATTCTTCATTCCCTTCAATTTGATCGGAAAACGATTTCAACACTTGCATGTCCACCGGGTCAGAAAGGATATGCCTTAGAAAACCGGCATCATTGACAATGTAACAAGGTTCGCTGCCAATTGTGCCCGTGGCGACAGGCCGGTCATATTCGTCAATAATCAAACCTTTAAATAATGGTTCTCTACTCATGTTGTTCACCTGTTTTAATTATAAAGGAATCTGCCGGGCATTTCAGCAGAATAATATAAAAGTTTTGTTAAAATCAGAAGATTCTTACTGGAGTTCCGCCACCGAACTTGTACCCTCTCTGTTCGGCATAAGGGACGCTGGGCAAAGTCCAGCGGTAGATCCATTTGGCTGCTAAAGGAGACAGGTTAATACAGCCATGGCTCATCGGTTCGCCAAAATTATTGTGCCAGTATGTGCCGTGAAACGAAACCCCATTTTGATCAATATAAGAAATCCAGGGAATACCAGGGAGGTTGAATGTATTCATGTGGTGATCGTTGCCGTCAATCATGTGGCGTGACGGACGTTTGTAATCTGTTGTAAAGTCGCCGGTGGGGGTTAAAGAAACATAGTTTTTTGTGATGCCTGCTGAACAGCGGAAAAGCTGAACTTGCTGGTCGCCTTCGTAGGCAACCACCAACTGATCAGCCAATCTGACTTCGATCCGCTTCTCTTGTGCGGGTATCCCCGGCGAAAGGGTTGTGATTTCTTCCAGTGGGATGACACGCAAATCACTGGCTTTCACAAAATAACTTTCCCGATAGAAATCTTCGAGCACCTCATACCAGTCGTTTCCAATTTTATCTTTCGAAGTTGAGAGAATCCAATGGGTGGTGGCGTAATACAGACGATAGGCAGGTTTATCAGTAGCGTCAATGTTCCAGTAAGCATCTGTGAACGGAACGCTGACCTCGGCAAGGATGCCAGATGGAGGAATATTGCGATAGAGGTCATTCAAGAGGGTTTCAACAGGTTGAATAGAACCTGAATGAGCGAAGCCTTCTTCATTGAGTTCGTACCAGACGGGGTTTTGGCTGCTTGTATCATTGCTGACTGCCGACTTGGTGATGGGTAGCACTTCGTCTTTTTCAAGAGTTCGGATCACGTTCCCATCTATGCCAGGTCGGTCATAGAGATCAATTCTCCGGCTTACCGCCCGGCCAAAGTGGCCACTGTCTGGCAGATGGATGCTTTTTTCGGCAAATGCAAGAGAGGGGCGTTCCATGATCAGCAGGGCAATCAATGAAGCGCTGCTTAGGCGAAGGAATTCCCTTCTTGAAAATGAACGGATATCCAAAGACGACATGGGATTAATAATGCACGATGACGGTTGTGCCGACTGTTGAAAAGTTGTAAATCCATTCAGCTTCACTGGTGCGCATGTTGACGCATCCGTGGCTCATAGGAGTGCCAAAGTTGTCGTGCCAATAAGTGCCGTGGATGCCGTAACCCTGGTAGTAATACATGGTAAACGGAACATCAGGCAGGTAATATCCGGGGCCGCGCATATCGGTGTAGCGGTATTTTACATAAACAGCATACGTGCCGGTCAAGGTTGGATGAGCTGAAACCCCTGATGAAATCAGGAACGAAGAGATTAATGTGTCGCCATCATAAGCATATAGCCGTTGTTCGCTGAGGTCCACATCTATCCAATGCCCCGAGATGTCAGATGTATTGTTGCTCGAACCAGAATTAGGTTCGACTGGAGCCAACACTTGCTGCACCGGAATTGGGGTTGTGGTTGGCAATGGAATGTCAGTTGGCGCCGGGGTTTCAGTCGGTAATGGCGTGAGTGTTGGCATCGGGGTGGGCGTCTCGGTTGGTGTGGGAGTTATGGTGATTGTCGGGGTGAGTGTTATAGTGGGTGTCAGGCTGGGTTTGACCAACTTGTCGCCAGGGATAATCATTGAAGAACTGCGTGTGATGGCAGTTAATTCCGGGATGGCCATCCAGATTACCACTGCCGAACTAAATAGAACGAGCAGTAGAATGGCTGTGACCCCCCAGGTGTAACCGGCACTCTTTCCGTTTTTTTTCGTTTTTACTGGTTTGGGCGGTTTACTCGGTGGAGCTGCTGCCGGGATGGGTTCAGATTCCTCTTCTGGTCGAAATTCTCGCAGAAGGTCTATTTCTTGTTCCGGTTCTTCTATAACCGGAGGCAGTTCATCTTCAACTGGTTCGTAAGTAAAGGGTTCAACTGAATTATACGTTGGCTCTTCTGTGGCTGGCGTTTTCGGATAAAGATCTTCGAGGTTAAAATCACCAGGCTCAAAAGACTGTTGAGGTTCAAGTGTTTCAAAATGGAAAGGTTCTTCTTTTGAAGTCTCATCGCGGAATAAATCTTCAATGCGGAAGTCAGTTTCTTCAGATTTGACGGGTTCTTCCACAGGCACAGCAGGCTTGTCAAAGCTGAAGGTTTCGCCTTTTTTCGGAAGAGTCTCTTCAGCACGGAATAGGTCTTCAATCTCAGCTGGTGGTTCATGAGTAGTGAATGGTTCTTCCACTGGCGCAGCAGGCTCTTCAAAGCTGAAGTTTTCTTCTTTTGTCGGTGGAGCCTCTTCAGTACGGAAGAGATCTTCAATTTCGTCTGATGGTTCATGTGCGGATGAAACTGCTTCAGTTGATTGCGTGAAGAACTCAGCCGGCAAAGGTGGAGGAACTGCCTGCCATGTATTTTTTTGAATTGACTCTATCGGTTCACTTGTGGAGGGCTCTTCCAATGGTAGAGAGGTAATAACCGGGGCAGGTATTTCTTCGGCTAGTTCTTCTGGCTTGCTCAGGTCTTCTTCATCTGGAACAGGAATTGCCTCCACTGTTTCTTTACTGGGTTGAGTTGCCAGTGGAATTTCTTCAATCGACGTTGACGGTGTTTCTTCCAGGGTTTCAGACTCTTCAGAGGTCGGTTCTTCGGTTTTGGATGGTTCTTCAACAACTGGGGCTGGAACTGGTTCTACAAATTCTTCGTGAGGTTGTGACACAAAGGGCATTTCTTCAACCGGTGCCAAAGGTGCCGACTCAAGGGTTTTTTCAAATTGGGCGACGGGTTCTTCGGCGGATTCTTGAGCTGCACCCGGTTGAACGCCAGGGCGGTTCTGAATGGAGAAGCTTGGTGTCACTTGAACGTTTTTTGCTTTTTCTTGGGCTTCTTGAAGACGTTTATGCGCCCATTCGAGACCTTTAACTGCCCGTTCATTGCTGGGGTTGATCTTGAGTACCTTGTTCAGATAATCCACACTGGCAGAAGGGCTCGAAACCGCCGCCAAAATCATCCATGCATGCTCATTTTGCGGATCAAGTTGAATGGCAGCCAGCGACCAACGACGGGCCTCCATGTTGTTTCTTTGTTGTAGAGCAACCTGGGCATTAACGAGGGCTAGCCTCAATTGGTATGCGTTTTGATCACTCATGGCGTTGCCTGCAAGGTGGGGGTGGTGTTCACGTTTTCATTGCGGATGAAGCATAGAATGCCATCCACAATTCCCTGAGCAATCAGATCAGGGTTTTGCGTGAGAATTTGTTGGTCAAGGTTCATGTAACCGGTTTCGATAATTGCAGCGGTGGTATCGGTGTTGACCTCACCAAAAGCATGATAAGAAGTCATATCATTGGTTGAATTGTTCTTAAATGCCAACCCGGTACGCTTGGCATACCGATCAATCATGCAGCCAGTGAGGCGTGATGCTTTTTCTGGATAGGCACTGTCAAGTGCGGCAGCAACCTTGAACCCGGTTGCTGAATCATTAATATATTCGCAGGTATCGGCATGGATGGAAATAAGCACGATGGCTTGATATTGCGTCAAACGCGGATCAAATTCCTGCATTAGGTCAACATTAAACCCCTCTGAGGTCAACTTTTGCTGTACCAGAGAGGCAATGGTTAAATTTACCTGCTCTTCTGTTAACCCGTTTGGGCAAATGGCTCCTGAATCGTTCTTCCAGTGCCCAGAGACGATACCGATGCGATTAACGGCAGTGCTGGTTGGGGTGACGGCAGCTCCAATGGGGGCCAACATGGTGGGGTTGGCTTGCCAGGCTTCAAACATTCTGTTTAACATCTGTCCAGAAAACAGGTTGTCTGGGGTAAATAATGTAAAAAGGGTGGCTAACAGAAATGCGTAAGTTGCCACCGTTTGAATGCTTGAAAACATACTAAACTTGCCTCGTGGACCCGCTTGAACAGGTTTGGAAGGAATTCCTTCAGCTTCCATAGCGGGTTCAACTGATTCCGGGATGGGTTCAGGGTCGATCGTTTCTTGGTCTGCAATTTCATTAATTGTCATAGTCAGTGAAAATTATAGCAAGGTTTATGCCAAATTCAAAATGTGTCATGATGACTTGTGCTTGACTTCAAGTCTCTGACAAAGTATAAAATAATCATAAGGATCAACCGTCCGATGCGGATGACCTGCCCAAAAGGATAATCATGGAAGCCTTGCGTGAAGTAATGCGGAAATGGGTGACTGGAGTGGCAGTAGTAACCGTTCAAAGTGCCGGCAAAATTCACGGAATGACTGTAAACTCGTTGGCATCCGTCTCGATTGATCCGCCCAGAATTGTGGTAACTCTGGCAAATAATACCCGAACTCATCAAATGGTAAGCGATTCCTGGTTGTTTGGAGTGACTTTGTTGGGTCATGATCAACAAGCCATTGCAGAACGGTTTGCGGGTAGAACCCCCGATCATGAAAATCGCTTTGAAGGGGTTGATCTAGAGAGTATGGCACAAAACATCCCGGTGGCTAAAGCCGGACTAGCCCAGCTTGCGTGCAGCGTGGTTCATCAATATGAAATGCCGTCTTCTACGTTGTTTGTCGCAGAGGTTCTCCAAGCCAGGGTCAATTCGGGTGGTCAAGCGTTGGTGTATGCTAATCGGAAATTTCAGCAAATGGAGTTGTGATGGAAACGGCGCTTTCTGATAAGGATAAGACTTTTTTGTTGTGGCTGGCACGAGAAACGATCACAAAAGCAGTCAAACGCCAACCTCTCCCCACGTGGAATGAAAAAGAACTTTCTGCAGAGTTAAAAGCCAAAGGTGCGGCTTTCGTAACATTGACCATACATGGAGATTTACGCGGCTGTATTGGTTCTCTCGAACCCTATCAAAGTCTGGTCGATGATGTTCAGGAACATGCCAGGCAGGCGGCTCTTGAAGATTATCGTTTTCCACCGGTGACGGCGCATGATGTGCCTTTTTTGCATATTGAAATTTCGCGATTAACCCTCCCAGGTACACTGAAATACAACAAACCCGCTGAATTACCAGAGGTGTTACACCCTCATGTGGATGGGGTAATTCTTAAGGATGGATTCCGGCGGTCTACTTTCCTTCCGCAGGTTTGGGATCAATTGCCCGATCCCGAAGAATTTCTGGATCACCTTTGCTTAAAGATGGGTGCACCAGCTGATACCTGGCGAAAAAAGATGTTGGATGTCTCTATTTATCACGTAGAAGAATTTCAGGAACCCCTATAAAAGAAAACGACCATCCAGACATCAGGGTGGCCGTTTGCATGGTTATGCAAGTAAATCTAGAAATGCTGCGAATCGGCAACATTCATCACGAAGAGGGCGCAGCGCTTTTCTGTAGCATTTGGCAGCGGCGGAAACACCTTGTGAATGACATCCAGTGCTTTTTGAAGCTGGTCATCTTCCACGCCGCATAACAGCGTGCTAACACCGCTGCGCAGGAATCCGCCGGTTGATGCAATGGTGGTGACGCGGAAATTTTCTGATGTTAACGCCTTGATCATAGCCTCTGTATCATTGTCTTTAATAATTGTGATGATCATTTTCATGGCTAAATCTCCTCGAAATATTCAATGTCCATAGAGAACACAGTTGCACCGCCGACTGTAATAGGTGTTGGGGATGGCATGGGCAGGGGGGCACTTTCAAGCGGCACGGAAATATATTCGATACGCTGTCGGCAATTTTCTTTCAGGGTTTGTAAGATTTCTGGAAGTTTTCTCTTGGGCGAGCCAATTAAAAGGGTGGCATTTCTGCGCCCTAAAAAGGCTCCCTGGCTGGGCAGGCGGGTGACAAAGACGTTCAGGGTTTGAAGCGCGTCTTCCGCAATATCAGCGTCTTGCGCTTGCACGACAGCCAGACATAGAATTTTACTTTCATTGCCCTGATGGTTTTCCATTTCCATATTTGGCTCCTCTTTCAAGAAAGAATGATGCGATGCGTGTCTTCTTCGGTGATCAACACACTCTCTCCATTCAGATGTTGAATTCTGGTTTGTTTATCTTGAAACTCAAACAAGAATTTCTTATATTGTACATTAACCTTTGGCAAATGATGATTAAAACCTTGAATAATGATTTCTTCATCGGTGAGTTTTATTATATTCAGCAGACGAAGCATCGTATTGATCGGGATTAAGCCTGAAATATTTGCAGTGGATAGATTTTCTGATGCTGGGGTAGGCAGAAACCATTGTTTGAAGAAAAGGGCAGCCCGTTCCTGATCTCCATATTGAATCAAGCCTTCAATCCACATGATCTTCAGGAATAACGGCAGCCCCTTTGCCTGATTTGAGATTCTTTCAGAAGCATTTTTGATTAATCGGAGTGCTTTCTCTTGATCAGCGATACCTGCCCAAAGAGGAATGATTAGTTCTGACTCGATCGTAGACAGATCTGGGATTTCAACAGAACAGATATCTCCTTTTTTAATTCCACTGATGGTGATCTGCCTGACTTCAGAAAAAAATTCTTTAGTCAGGGTAAACCCTTGTTCTCCATCCCAATCAAAGGCTTTAGCAGAAAGAGTAATAACCTTTTCGTGACGATCAACGAACCCCTTAATTTGACATTTTATTTGACAAGGCATGCCGTCACGAGGACGTATTACCATAAAAATCCTTGTCGGAATTGGTGTCAGGTAATTGATTTGCGCGTCGCCATCTTGTTTGAATGTATGAAGTGTTTTGCCAGCATGGTGATGATGACTTGTTTTTTCGCGAAAACGGTAGCCAGCTGTTTTCTCATCCCAGCATTCGTTGATCAAATTGGTTAAGTGATCAAGGGTTTCTTGGAGCCATTCTGTTTCAGAGTTATCATCAACCATGTTGGCAATTTTCAGTAACGCCCGGCATTCGTTGATTAACAAGGCTGCCAGGGAAGGCCATTCCGCGGTTTTTACAAGAGCGTCCAGCCTTGTCTTTTTCTGAGAATTCATCCGGGCAGATTCCAGTTGACCGGTTTGGATGGGGTGTTGCCATTCGGGGAAGCCATCCTGATCAATGTCATGATCTTTCGAGAACCAAATTCGTACCGATCGCACCAGAGCCGGATAAGATCGAGTTATCCAATTGTGGTCATTGGTTAACTCGGCGATTTCCAGACTTATCGATGAAACCAGCGGAGCTGCCGCAAGATTGGTGATATTTCCGTGGTAACCAACCTGGGCGTGAATCGTTCCATCCATGGCTTGATGATCAATCAGGTTTTGCAAGATTTCTTCCAATAGTTGTGCCTGATGAGGCAGCAAAAATCGGCTAAGTTCCCATAGCTCTGTGATACGCTGGATTTCTCTTTCTGAAGGAGTATTTCCGTATTTATCAAAATCAAAACCATGATCTGGAAGGCGTGAATTGACAAATGATGGATGTGCCAGTTTTTGAAAAGGCGGCATCAATAGTTGAAAAACCCGGTTTTGACTGTCAGTCAGACACCGGTTAAGAGACGGATCATCAAATTGGAAATCAAGCGACTGTTGTTTTTGCAGCATCTCAATTTTCAATTGTTCATTATCGAGAGAATAGGCGGTTGATTTTCTGGCAGCATAAAAAGATGCATCAACTGAATCAAGAGACGCCAATGCCCATGAGAACTGCCGGCTGGCGCTGGGAGTGAAGGTTATTTCGATTCCAAGGCTGGGCATTGCTGAGAAATTTCCTTGTGGTCCACCGGTAAGAAAGAATACCGGAAAAAGATGCTGTGTTTGACCTTGGAGGACTGTGTTCACACTAATTTGCGTAGGGTTCATAAAAGAGCCGGCACCAAGTGGTTTGAGTAGCACCACCCATTCCATGTCCAAATGAACCAGATTGTCTGATTTGTTCGTCAGAGTGATTTGTCCGATAAGTGTGTGCGAATCGGGAACCCACACCTTTTGAACAACGTCTATAGAATCAAGTGGCGAATAAGTTAATACAGAAAAATTGGGTGCTGAATAAGAAACAACTGGTTTACTGTGAAAAGCACGTGGATCTGAAATGGGAGATTTGTTTGTCACAAACCGGGGAAACACCCTGATGCCGTATGCTCTCAGCCCATAAGTGGTTTGTAAAGCCAGGGCGGGCGGTTCTCCGCGGGAGGTCGTTAACTCCCATATTTGATCATCCTGAGAATTTACTTTGCCGAAGCGCTGGTCAGCGGCGAGAATTTGTCTGATTTCGCAAGCTTGAGAATTTGAAACGATCATAAGAGCATTTTAAGAGTATTATTCTTCCCGGTCAAATGAATTATGCTAGAATGAAAAACGAGAAAAAAATGGAAAACTCATCAACCCCACCGTTTGATCCTCAAGATTCTTCAGAGGAGAATACATTTCAACTTCCATCATCCGATGATGAAGAAGGCTCCAAATTAAACCGGACGATTAAATCCGGTGAAAATAGCAGGGTCGAACCCTTCTATACCATGCCTATTAATATGGATGATGATCGAACTGAGTTGGATGATCAGCCTACTATGGCTGAACCTGTAACAACAGATGGCGTCACAATAAATCCAGATGAGTTGACCCAGGAAGTTCAAGCACCTCCTCCAGGGTTGTTAGATGACCTTCCCAATCATGTGGAAGAAATTGATCTGGGAGCCACACAGGTAACACCAACCGCATTTTGTCAGACGATTCCACTCAAAACTCAGGGTGAAAAAACCGCACCGAGCCCGGTCAAGGGCGGTGTGACTCGTAAACTACCTGCTCAACCGAAGCGTCCGTTTAATTTTGGCGGATGTCTGGTGAAAGGGCTTATTATCCTACTCTTTGCATTGATCATAGGGCTGGTCATTTCGGGAGCTTTTTTGGTTTATCAATATTTTTCCATTGCTGCCACTTTGCCCGATATAGAGGATATAAGAGCCCGCACCTCACAATTTGAAACTACCCGGTTTTTTGATCGAAATGGGGCGGTTATCTATGAAATGCTTGATCCAACGGCTGGTCGAAGAACATACACATCCATTGACCAAATTTCGCCCTTCCTGATTGCCGCCACCATCGCGATTGAAGACAAGGAGTATTACAACCATCCAGGTTTTGATGCGGCGGCGGTTATACGTGCTCTGATTCAGAACTATACCAATGGACAGGTTGTTTCGGGAGCATCCACCATTACCCAACAGCTTGCCAGATCTTTGTTTTTTTCACCGTCTGAACGGGTTGAAATATCTGCCAGGCGCAAAGCACGTGAGATCATTCTGGCTGCAGAACTAACTCGTCGTTACTCCAAGGATGAAATTCTTGAGCTTTATCTCAACGAAATCAGCTATGGCAACATGGCTTACGGCATCGAAGCCGCGGCTGAAACCTATTTCAATACCACTGCTGACAAACTGGATGTTGCTCAATCGGCCTTTCTCGCGGGTCTTCCACAGGCACCTAGTGTCTATGATATCTTTACTAATCGTGATACTACGTTGGTGAGAAACAAGCAGGTGCTTAAAGCTATGTTTGACCTGTCAACGGAAAAGAACTGCATTAACGTGAATCATGCAATTCAGCCTATTTGTGTAAATGCCCAAGATGCCGCGGACGCTTTTATTTATATAGATAACTATGACTTCAAGCAGAAAGCCAATCCATTGGTTTATCCACATTGGGTAAATTACATTCGCAACGAACTGGAAGAAAAATACGACGATCAAACCATTTATCGTTCAGGGTTCAGGGTGTTCACAACGCTTGATCCGACGCTGCAGAAAGAAGCTGATCGAATTGTCAACGAACAGGTCGCCAACCTGGCAACAAATAACGCAACTGATGGTGCATTGGTGGCAATTGATCCTGTGACAGGTGAAATTCTTGCCATGGTTGGATCAGCCGATTTCTACAATGATGCCATTGCCGGGCAGATCAATATGTCTGTGCAACCCCGTCAGCCTGGTTCTTCAATTAAACCGCTTACCTACGCCGCGGCTTTCGAAAAAGGATGGACTCCATCCACTCTGATTTGGGATGTGCCAAGTGAATTTCCACCTTCAGGCGACCCTGATGATAAACGCGACCCTTACAAGCCGGTTAATTATGACGGCCGGTTTCATGGTCCGGTAACAGTTCGTTCAGCCCTGGCAAATTCCTATAATATTCCGGCAGTGAAAACCCTTCAATTTGTAGGAATTTATGATGATCCAAATGTGGCTGGAGAAGACGGTTTTATCGCTTTTGCGAAACGAATGGGCATCTCCACCTTAACACGTAATGATTATGGATTGTCATTGACACTGGGCGGCGGCGAAGTTACCCTGCTGGAACTTACCTCAGCGTTTGGGATTTTTGCCAATAGCGGTGTCAAAATTAATCCGGTCTCTATTTTGCGGATCGAAGATTATCAAGGGAATGAGATCTATACGGCCCCAAAACAGGCTGGCACCCAGGCGATCAGCAAGGAACATGCCTATCTGATCACTTCAATTCTTTCAGATTCGGACGCCCGTGCTCCCATGTTTGGGATTAACTCCATACTTAACCTACCGTTTCAGACGGCAGCTAAAACCGGCACCACCAATGACTATCGCGACAACTGGACGGTTGGATATACTCCCGACCTGGCGGTGGGAGTATGGGTTGGCAATGCGGATAACTCCCCGATGGTAAATACTTCTGGTATCTCAGGTGCCGCACCCATCTGGGCTGATTTCATGACTTTCGCAGTGCCTTACCTGACTTACAATTCGCCTTCAAATTTTGTCAGACCTGATGGGATTGTGGACAAAGTGATTTGCAGTATTTCGGGAGCAGAGCCTTCTCAGTATTGCCCTGATCAACGCGGGGAAATATTTGCGGCTGATCAACCACCGCTGCCTGAGGAAGAGGATCTGTGGAAAAGCGTGACGATTGATACTTGGACGAACCTGCGTTCTTCACCTGCCTGTGAAGGATTCACCTCGCAAAAGTATGTGGCAAACATCACTGATCCCTGGGCAATCAAGTGGATCAACGATAAAGAAGCCGGTCAGAATTGGGCGCGCGCCAACGGTTTTGAACCGCCAGTAATCTTCATTCCTTCAAGACTTTGCACGGTGGATGATTCGCGGCCGACTCTGGTGTTTGTTGGACTCGAAGACAGACAGACCATTACCACCAGCCCGTTTGACTTGTATGCTGTGGTAAACGCGACCTCTAATTTCGAAAGCTTCACCCTTGATTATGGGTTTGGAGACAACCCGTCTGCATGGATGAATTTGGTGGGTTTTGGAAGATCGCCCTCCGCTTCACCGCAAAAACTACTTACCTGGGATGTCAGTAATCTCCCGCAAGGGATTGTAACATTGCGCTTATTTATGAAATCAAACAACGGCGGTTATGCCGAAAAAATATTCCGTTTAAACATGCAGCTTCCGACACCCACGGTGACCTCGACTCCCACGGTAACGGTCACGCCCACTGAAACGGCAACACCAACACTCACACCGACTATTACTGAAACGCCTACCGAAACGCCAACGCCAACACCAACGGTTACTGAAACGCCCACCGCGACCAGCACCTAACAAGATAAATAGTTCGGCGATTAAGCCGGACTTTTTGTTGTTAATCAGGTAATGAATTGTTGTTCTACAAGGGGGTATCGAAGAGAGACGAACAAGTGAATGGCCACCGAAAAAAAAGTAGAGTGATTTAATAAAAGTTAAGCAGCAGTCAGAGAAATCATCATCAGGCTGAAAATAACACCCAGGATTGCCGCCAGGGAGGAGACGATGATTCCGCCAATCGCCAATCCGCGGCCCCTTTGTTTGTTCTTTTTCGATCGATGCAGGGCAATTGCGTTAGCAATAATGGTGATCATAGAAATTAACGGGTATGCCAAAATGTAATAAACTGATACGGATTTTAGGATCATCATGTTGATCAGGAATAGACTGAGGGAGGGCAAGACCATCGCCACTAAGAAGCTAATCAGCGCTAATTTGTTCAATGAATTCTGTTTGGATTTTTGCATCGTTTTCTTTTGCTTTCTGAGTGAGAAGATCGCGCATCCATGCGGCGCGTATCGACAGCGGGACTTTGAACTATTAAGTATTAATTCTACTAATTACTGTCTTGTTTGAATGATTGAATTGATCTGGGGTTTATCGCAATTCCGTTGGATGACCGGATCGGGTTCATGACCTTCTGTGATTGAAGGCACATAATTCTGCTATTGGCGAAGTAGCCGAAATTAAACTCGGTTGGTTCACCGGCTTTCTTGCCGGGGATGGGCATTAAACGGGCAGTGAGCGGTTTTCCCAGGCGGGTTGCCAGCGACCCCAGATCGAGAAGTACCGAAGTCAACTCTTCTTCAGTTGTGTCGCCCGGCAGGGGAATGGTATCCAGGCCGGTGCCGCACACCGCGGAATAAAGCAGCAGATCATTGACCGATAGAATTCCTTCGGCAGCCCTGGCTGCCAGCACGGAATCCTCCATCACTGCCAGCATTAACCCGTTAAAACCGACCCGGCGCCAATTGCCGTGATCTAGTGTGTCTGCGATGACGGCTGCCGCGGTCAACGAACCAGAACCACCGATATGTTCCAAACCGAGCAATTCGATTGCCTTGCCCAACGAACACCAGTCTTCAGGGTAAGGCGCAGGTGAAAAATCGAACCCCTTGAAAGCAACCTTGTATTTATTTGACAAATGTTCACATAAAGGCTCGATGGCGGCTGCTTTTTCTTCAAGTGTTTTGATGAATTCCTGTCGTGCCTCATCAAGATTGGCTGATTTCGAGAATGCCTTAACTGCTTCATCAGCGCATTCCATTGCCAGTGAAAACGCCGGGGGTTCATTGCTGCCGTGATATGCCGCCGGAAAAAATGGGGCGTTGGGCGGCACATTCCCCAGGGCGGCAAAGCGCAGGTTGGAAAACCCGTCTGGTGAAATGGTGGAGGTTTTCTTGATGATCGCCGCGCAGGCGGCAGCGGCTGGCGGATAAACCAGCCGTTTGTCTGAGAGGACGGCTGAACAAAAAACATTGCTTGTCGAAGCCAGGATTTCGGAGATTAATGCGAATGATTCCAGACTGTCAGGTGTAGCAGGGCCGATGGAGAGGTATTGCCATCCGGCAGACTTCACCTGGTTTTCGAGCTGCAAGATTGCTTGAATTTGGCTGTCTGCTGATCCTAAAAGCCAGGTCGGGAAGGGCGGGGCAGCCAGCCGGGTGGATTCCACCTCGAACCCGGCATCTTTCAGTGTGGCTTGCAGGTCGTGATTGAACTTTGCCAGGAGGTCGAGGTGTTTTTGATTGTCACGTTCAGGGGTAAAAAAACTGGTGATGGATCGTATTTTCATTGATTTCTTTGCCTGACCACTTCAAAGAGGATGATGGACGCTGCTACGGCAGCATTCAGCGATTCAAATCCGCCTGGCATGGGGATGTTCAAAATGAGGTCTGTGCTTTTTTTGACTTCGTCACTGGCGCCATCCGCTTCTCCGCCAATCACCAAAGCTATAGGGTTTTTCAGATCGGCCCTCCAAATAGTGATCCCTTGACCTGATTCTGCCAGGCAAGTGCACAGTGGTGGATTTTGACTTTTACAGATGGCTTCAACCTCTGACCACATTTTTACCATGACAGGAACGCGGAAATGCGCTCCCATGGCTGATCTGACTACCTTGGGTGACCAGGCATCCACACTGCCGGGGGTGCAGAAAACGGCTTGCGCCCCGGCGGCTACGGCTGTTCGTAATATGGTGCCCAGGTTGCCCGGATCACGCAGTTGGTCAATCACGACCACAAAATTGAGAGAGGGGGGCAATTGCTGTGGTTGGTTTGGTACCACCATCAAGAGTCCCTGATTGGTTTCAGTGTCCGACAGGGTGTGTAACACTTCGGGGGCAACTGTGAGGACTTTGCTTCCTGAACTAAGTGCTTGATTGACCAGTTCCATTCCTCTTAGCGAGCAGCCGTCAGAATACAACACCAGTTCTGGAAGCACCCCCGCCTGAATGGCTTCTTCGCACAGCCGAACTCCTTCTACGATGAAGTGTCCGCTTTGTTCACGAAGCGTTTTCTTTGTCAGCAATTCGCGGATGTGCTGAACGTGTTGATTTTTGGTTGAAGTAATGCGGTCGGGTTCTAAAGAAGTCATGTGCCTATTCTACATGATAATTAGGCAATGGGACAAAAAAACGGGATGGCTGAAAAGCCATCCCGCAGTTGTTATCGGAGTCTTTATTTTGCTGCTTTGGCTTTTGCAACCACAGCCGCGAAAACCTGGGGTTCACGGGCAGCAAGATCAGCCAAAACTTTACGATTCAAAGAGATATCTGCTTTGCGCATTGCATAGATAAACTGGCTGTAAGATAAGCCGTTCTGACGAGCGCCAGCGTTGATACGGGTAATCCACAGGCGGCGCAGATCGCGTTTGCGATTTTTGCGGTCGCGGGTTGAATACCACATGCTCTTGAGGCGGGCTTCATTGGCGCGACGGATCAACAAATGTCGGCTGCCAAACTGGCCTTTTGTAAACTTCAAAACTTTCTTGTGACGAAGATGTCCTTGCGGACCACCTTTTACACGTGCCATGCTTTACTCCTTTGCGAACCCCTGGGCGCCGGTTTCGTAAACCTGTTGCACGCACCCAACAGCTGCACTAAATCGGATACGAACTCGTCTGTTGCCTAATCCATATTGGGATTGAGGCGGTGGACGCGCTTGATGGTCTTATCACCTTTAACGGCGACCATTTCAGCGAACAAAGCTTTTGTGCGTTTTGGGGTACGGCGGCGCAGATGGCTTTTGCCACCTTTGGTGCGGACCAAAACGCCCGACCCGGTCAAGCGGAACCTTTTGGAGGTTGCTTTGTGGGTCTTCAGTTTGTACTTGGGTGTTTTCACCTTAGCTGTCACAACGAACTCCTTTAACAAATTATGCGGTTGCTTGCACAACCGCACATTATACCAGAATAATCCAGTTTTTCCCGAAATCAAGCTTCTTGCGGAGTGTCTTCTTTTTCGGGTTCGGCGGCTTTCTTTTTGCTAGGCTTTGATGGTGCCAGAACCATGCCCATGGTACGGCCTTCAATATTGGGAGTTTGTTCAATGGTGGCAACATCAGCCAGTTCAGCGGCAATTTCTTTCAGGTCTTCCAAAGCAATTTCAGGATAGGTAATTTCGCGTCCTCTGAAGCGGATGGTGACCTTGACCTTGTTGCCTTCAAGCAACCAACGACGAGCATCGCGAGTCTTAAAGCCGCGGTGATGCTCGTTGGTCTTTGGGCGAAGGCGAATCTCCTTGACCTCAATCTTGGTCTGGGCTTTGCGCGCTTCACGTTCTTTTTTGGTTCGTTCAAAGAGGAACTTGCCAAAATCCATCACTCTGCATACGGGGGGTTCAGAATTGGGGGCAACTTCAACAAGGTCCAGTTCGGCATCGCGGGCGATCTGGAGCGCCTTCTGAATGGGCACAACCCCGATGTTCTCGTTTTCTGGTCCAATGAGGCGCACTTCTGCAACCCGGATTAATTCATTTACGCGAAAATTTTGAGTACTGATAGTATTCTCCTGAATATAAATTTTAAGAATAGCCCGTTCTGTGAACGGGCTCACCTTGTAAATAATACCACAATCACTTATGCACAGTCAACCAGAATTGCCTCATAAACCGCAAGAAATCATCACGCAAACCTGAGTATATACATGGTTCTTGATAAAGAGACTACTGTAAAAATTCCAGATACTGCTGACTTGATTTTTTGAGATCTGCGTAGACCCCGCGATTGTTTTCAGGCATCAGGCGTGCGATTTCATACATAATTTCATCTGTAATCTGACCGCGCACATCCTTTGATAATGCTTCTCCCCGCGTGTCGATTTTGAAGGCTTTGCCAACCTTGATGGTCATGGCAGTTCGTCTGGCGAGTTTAATTTTCACATTCTCATTGCCAAAAAAGGCCACGGGGATGATGGGCACTCCGGTACGGATGGCAAGCAGCACGATGCCCGGGTAACCTTTGTTTAGTTTGCCGTGTTTTGAACGGGTGCCTTCAGGTGCCACAATGATAAGCTTCTTTTGCTTCAATGCTTCTTCTGCCATGCGGAAGGCTTCGAAATCCACTTCACCGCGTTTGATGGGAATGGCTTCCCAGGCGTTGAACAGGAATTTCAGAACGAGGTTATCCCAGGTTTCAACTTTGGCAAAGGCAGTCATTCGTCGCGGATGCAAGTGTGTAAAACCTACGGGGGCATCCAGAAAATTGATATGGTTGGTTGCCAAAATCAACGGACCTTCCATTGGAATTTTCGCAACTTCACTCGAATCCACATCCAGAAAAGTGCTTAATATTACTTTCAGAGGAGGATTGATGATTGATGCGGCAAGCGTCATGAGGCTATCCGTGTGATGATCTCCAGCTCTTTCGGCAGGAGTTCCACAACGATTTCTTGGCCCTCTTCACAAATGGTAACGCCGTCTGCATGAACAGGCAGGGTGCCTTGCAGGGCTTTGACGGTTACTTTGGTGCTTTGAACGGTGGATACTGCAGGGTGGGCTGCCTGGGTTCCTTTCATGACTTTGCCAATCAGACCAACCATGGCGCTTTGTGGAACCGTTTTAACGATACACAAATCAAAGGTATCGTCATTAGGTTTGCCATCCGGAGCGAACATGAATGAGCCGCCCATTCGACGGCCGTTCATAATTGAGACAAGCAAGGCGGATATTTGAAAGGTTTTGTTATCAGTAATCACATCAACCAGCGGAGCTTTATAGAAAATGAAGATCGTTTTCAGAGCTGCAACCAGATAAGAGAGCATACCAGTCAGGCTGCTTTTGGCGGCAACAAAACCGACCACGGCATCAAACCCAACACCCACGCCGTTGCCGAAATACAATCCCTGTGGATATAACCCCCCGGTAATTTTTCCGATGTCGATTTTTGTTTTTAAACCTGAAGCTAAAAGATCAACACTGGGGCCTACCCCGTTGGGGATATCCATACCGAAGGCAAAATCATTACCGCGTCCAACAGGCAAAACAGCCATGAGCGGGCATTTCTTGTTGGATTGTTTGTATTGCATGAGACCGTTAATCACCTCATTGGCGGTACCGTCCCCTCCGGCTGCGACGATCACATCAAAACCATCCTCTGCAGCTTTCTTTGCCAGTTCGGTGGCATGTTCAGGATATCCGGTTAGATCAATATCGTAGTTCAGGTTGTATTTCTTGAGGCTGGCTTCAATTTCAGGCCTGACCTTTAATCCGTTGCCTTTGCCGGCGGTTGGATTGAGAATGATCTTGTATCGAGTCATGAATAATTCCTCTTGATTTTTTAATGAATATGAATGATGAATCCTGTTTAAGAATATCTGATTGTAGTGGACAACTTTCCAAATGGTCAAGTAACTTTCGAGAGAGAGCTATGCTCAATATAACCCCTCCGGGCTGGGATTGATACGAGATTTGTTAGTAAATGAGGACTTTTTTATGAAGTGGAACATGTGAGGGCGATAAAAAAACTTCCGGTTTCATTTTCGAAACCGGAAGTGAGAGAAGCAGACCTACTTTTTGGCGATTTCTTCGAGCGCCAGCTTGATAAAATCTTCAAGGTTAATGGGACCGGGGTTTTCGCCGTTTCGCAGTCGCAGGGCGACCTGGTTGTTTTCCATTTCTTTATCACCCACCACCAGCATATAGGGAACCTTTTGGTTCTGGGCATCGCGGATTTTGGCATTCATGCGTTCGCTGCGGCTGTCAACCATGGCGCGGATGCCCTGGGCTTTGAGCTTGGCAACCACCGATTTGGCATAATCGTTGTGCCGGTCGGCAATGGGGATGAGTACAGCCTGAACAGGGCAAAGCCAAACAGGGAAGGCTCCAGCATAGTGTTCGATCAACACACCAAAGAAGCGCTCGAGACTTCCAAGCAGGGCGCGGTGAACCATATAGGGGCGGTGAGGCTGACCGTCTTCACCGATGTAGGATAGGTCAAACCGTTCGGGCAGGTTGAAATCGAATTGAATCGTTGAAAGCTGCCATTCTCGACCGATGGCGTCACAGACCTTGAGATCGATCTTGGGGCCGTAGAAGGCGCCGCCCCCTTCATCCACCTGGTATTCCACGCCGGCTCTTTTCAAAGATGCCTCAAGGGCGGCTTCTGCAGCTGCCCAATGTTCGGGGTCGCCTACGGAATGTGCATCATCCGGTTTGGTACTGAGGTAGGCGTGGATGTCGTTGAATCCAAAGCTGCGTAAAATGTGCAAACTGAAATCCAGTACGAAATCAATTTCATCAGGCATTTGATCAGGGCGGCAGAAGTGGTGCGCATCATCCTGGGTAAAGCCGCGCACACGCAGCAAACCGTGCATCACACCGCTGCGTTCATAACGATAAACCGTACCTTCTTCGGCGTATCTCATAGGCAGGTCGCGGTAGGAACGTGTGGATGATTTGTAGATATGCAGATGGAAGGGGCAGTTCATCGGTTTTAAGAAGTACTGCTGTCCATCTATATCCACGGGGGAGTACATATTTTCTTTATAGAAGCCGAGATGTCCGCTGGTTTCCCAAAGCTGGGCTTTGCCGATGTGAGGTGTATAAACAAACTCGTAATCGTTCTTCTCGTGTTCTTCAGACCAGAAGTTTTCAATGATCTTGCGCATCTTGGCGCCTTTGGGGTGCCAGAGGATCAAGCCCGCGCCGATCTCGTCGTTGCTGCTGAAGAGATCGAGCTCCTGACCGATTTTGCGGTGATCGCGCTTCTTAGCTTCTTCCAGTCGCCACAGGTAGTCTTTCAGTTCGTCAGGGGTGTTGAAAACGGTGCCGTAAATGCGCTGCAGCATGGGGCGTTTTTCATCTCCGCGCCAGTATGCGCCTGCGGAGTTCAGCAGTTTGATGGCATCAGGGTTAATCTGCGCGGATGAATCTACGTGGGGCCCGCGGCAAAGGTCAGTGAAGATGCCCTGCGTATAGGTGGAAATGACTGGCTTTTCGTCAAGCGGATTGCCGTTATCATCCATGCTGCCACTTTCAAGGCCTTCAATCAATTCGATCTTGTAGGGTTGGTCTTTAAATATCTTTTTGGCTTCATCCGCGTTGATTTCTTTGCGCTCGAATTTTTGATTCGACTTGATGATCTCACGCATGCGTTTCTCAATGCTCTCGAGATCTTCAGGGGTCAGCGGTCTGGGCAGATCGAAATCATAATAAAAACCGTCTTCGATCGCCGGGCCGATTGCGATTTTGGCAGTCGGGAATTTTTCCAATACCGCTTCTGCCATGATGTGAGCAGTTGAGTGGCGGATCTTGTAAAGTTCGCTGCCTTCATAACCTTCTGTTTTCTTGTGTGCCATTTTTTCCTCCGTTCTAGGTGCCGGATGAACCGGCAGTGGTTTGAATTCGGGGAGGGCTTAAACAAAAACCCGCCCCAGCACTGGGGCGGGAGGTAATCTCTCGCGGTTCCACCCAGATTCACGACACAGCCAGCGTGACGTGATCTCGTTTGACTGATATCGGGGTCAACCGTTTTCCATACTGGGCAATGCTTTTCAGGAAAAAGCTCGCGGGTGGTTTTCTCTGGTTTTTCCGCAAGGATTTTCAGCCGGTGATCCCTGCTTTCTGTTTTCGACCAGATACTCGTCCCGGTCAACGCCAAGGATTATTCATCCTTTTGTGGGCGATATAGCGCTCGGACCCCTGCACCCGATTTTCCGGGTGTACGACCTTTGCAACATTGATCTCCCAAGTGGGCGGTATAGGACTCGAACCTACGACCTTTGCGATGTCAACGCAACGCTCTAACCAACTGAGCTAACCGCCCAACGAAGAGTATTATAACGGCGAATTTTCTGCTTGACAATACTCTTTCTGAAATTTCATCCCTTACGGGATGATAACGTTATACAATGTTCACTACTCCAGCCCAAAGGACGGTGAACTTGGGCTGAGCCTGATTTGCTTTTGGTGGAGAGAGATGCCCGATTGCCACGATTAGTTTCATCCCTTTTTGAAATCCTTCAAAAGGTCGTGATCCATACATCGGAACCAGATTCGCCTTGTCTATCGTGTAGAGACTGCATCCCTCTTCGTAGGCAGAGGCATAGAGTTGTTCCTTGCCTAAAACCACCTGAATGATGTTTGGTGATTTAAAATCAACGCCTTCCGGAATAACGAAATCAAAACTTCCGGTGGATATTTGAAAACCATCTCTGCCAGAGATGGAGTATTCCAGAGCGATGGTGTCGTCATGGTTTATTTGTTGCCAGTGGGCTTCATCCACCACCAGGATGGGCAGTTCTAAGTCGGGGACGATTGAAGACATAATGATCAGGCAGCCGGTTTCTTGAGGAATGAGCGGAGTAACATGATTACTCCAGTGACTACGAGGATTCCGGCACCAATGGACTTCACAACAATATTGGCGAACAGAGCGGCAAAAAGGGCAAAGAGACACAGGCTGATGATCAACATCCAGATCCCAACCATTTTTACGGAACGATCCCAGTTGCCCATGGCGGCGGCTGTGATCAGGCCGAGGCCGACACTGGCGGGGATGAGTATCCAGGCAATGGACCAGACATTCCAGATGCCGGTGAGTGTATTGAAGAGGAAGATGGCGCCCAAGATCAGCAGGATGCAGCCCGGGATAAATAAACCAGCCAGCGATTCTTTGGATTTATACCAGACAAAGGCTGGCAAACAAAAACCGACACCCAACACAATCAGAATTAGCGGCCAGGTTTTTCCGGCATCCATCCCCGGGATCAAGTTTAAGGCAAAGAACAGTGCGCCCATTACGATCAGGGCAATGCCTGCAATCATGGTGCCGCGATTGGATTCATTCATAAAAACACCTCCTGAAAGACATTAAACAATATTATAGAGCAAAAATAAAATGAGAAAATGGATAAATGGTCACTTTCTTTGCTAAGGAAAATGAGTCAAATTAAATATGGACGATTTTTTATTTTCACTGGTATAATATTGACGCTTTCAGACGAAAGCATTCGGAGAGGTAGCGCAGTTGGCCTAACGCGCCCGCTTGGAAAGCGGGTATACCGCAAGGTATCGTGGGTTCGAATCCCACTCTCTCCGCCAAAAAGGACACGATTTGCCGTGTCCTTTATTTTTTGGGTTCTCACTCCATACCCCTGACGGGGCACTTCTCTCTCCGCCTCAGACTCCCTTAAGAAACAGAGAGCCTTGTTTATAATAGTATTCTGTCATTGCGAATCCTCGCAGAGGGTGAAGCAATCCCCAAAAATATTCACGGGGATTGTCGCGTCCTGGAAAATCATCAGGGCTCGCAATGGTAGATTAAACGAAGCATCCCTAAAATGGAAAAAATCAGAAAAATTAGAAGAAATGAACATCGAGGTTTAACCCAAAAGGCAGGCATGGGGGGGGCATGTCTGCCTTTTGTCTAGGGAGGGAACTCCACCATAAAATTTTGGGTGGACGACGCTCGATGTTCAACCATTAATTGCGTCTATACGATAATATACATCTAATTTATCAGAATTGTATTAAAAATAATTAAGAGTTTTTCTCCTGTTCAAAAAACTCCAGCCATTCTTCGATTTCAGCATCAGAAAGGGGTTTGTTTCTTCTTTGCTGGACTGCCGTATCGCTCGCGAAGGCATTGTTCATCATTTTGGCAAAGATTTCTGACGAAATCACCTCACAGTTTACTGCCCTGACCGCGTTCTGGATGCGGTGATCAGAACTGACCACCATCAGGGTATCAACTGCTTTGGCATGATCTCTCACGTATTGAATGATGGCATTGTCTGCCGTAAAACCCGCCTTTATGAAGTGAACATTAACCAACCCTTGTTTCCGAATGTTAGCCTGGGGCAGGAGTGATCCGTCAAAGAAAAGCTCTGCCAGCTTTCTGGTCAGGCGACAGTATTCCTGGATCCTCTCGATCAAACGAACTTCATCATCCATGTCCTTCAAGTGAAGGCCTGGTAGTTTGGGGATAAGGTTATGTCCGTCAATGATCAGTTTTTTCATAACTCATTCTCAAATTCATTTTACTTCCATATTTGCCTGTGGTTTAATTGGCAACAAATGACATTTCGTAAAATTCTTCCCTACCTGTTGTTGAATGTCGCGATATCCGCGGCAGCCATGCTGATTGTGATTCTGATCTGGAATGCCACCCATCCTGTGGCGGTTTTCACAGGCAACATGGATGAGCTGCTGGCAACCAGTGTGCCTGCAGAACAGCTTGCATTGCCTCCGCTGGATCAAAAGTCAATTGAAATTGTGTCCGTTTTCTTGCCAGGTGAAGTTAATTATGAAAAAATCAGCCTGAAAAATGTGACCAAGAAACCGGTGGATCTATCGGGCTGGGTTCTTCTCAATGAAGAGGGTGATGAATTCACATTCCCGGAACTGACGCTTTACCCGGATGGGGCTGTGGACGTTTATTCCATTGCGGGGGTGAACACTGCAGTGGAGTTGTTCTGGAAAGCCTCTCACGCTATCTGGCAATCTGGCAAGAATGCGATTCTGCTTGATAGCGAAGGCCAGGAACGCTTCCGCTATGCAATTCCCTGAAATTAAGAATTTCGCCAACTCTCTTCGAATCAGGTAAAATGGAAAGCGTTGCTTGACTCTTACTTTTCAGAGGGAACAAACTGATGACCCAGGCACTCTATCGAAAGTGGCGTCCGCGAAAATGGGATGAAGTCATTGCCCAGGACCACGTGATTAAAACCTTACGCAATGCCATCCAGGCAGACAAGGTCGGGCATGCCTACCTGTTTTCAGGTCCACGCGGAACTGGCAAAACCACCACGGCTCGTTTGCTAGCCAAGGCGGTCAACTGCCTCTCGCCTGACCTGGCAAACCGGCCCTGCGATGAATGCAAGAACTGTCAGGCGGTTAACGAAAGCCGTTACCTGGATTTAATCGAAATTGACGCGGCTTCCAACACCAGCGTGGAAGATGTCCGCGATTTGCGCGACAAAATCAACTTTTCCCCTTCAGATGGCAAGTACAAGGTTTATATTATTGATGAAGTTCACATGCTCTCGACAGCGGCTTTCAATGCTCTGTTGAAAACGCTTGAAGAACCCCCGGCGCACGCGATTTTCATTTTAGCCACCACAGAAGTGCACAAAATCCCGGCTACGGTATTATCACGCTGCCAGCGCCATGAATTCAGGCGCATACCCGTAATGGATATTGTTGCCAACCTCCAACATCTTTGCGAACAGGAAAAGATTGAAGCGGATGAGGATGCGTTAATTCTCATCGCGCGACAATCTACCGGCGCAATGCGGGATGGCATTTCTCTGCTGGATCAACTGGCTTCGACTGGCGAGAGAATTACCCTTGAACTGGCTCAACTGGTCTTGGGCACTGCCACCAACCAGTTGGTGATTGATTTGATCAACGCCATTCAGGCGCACGATACTGCCCTTGGATTGGAAACCATCCACCGCGCGTTAGATGGCGGCAGTGATCCGCGTCAATATGCCCGGCAAGTAGTTGAATATTTACGAGGATTATTGCTGATTCGCATGGGCAATGACAAGCAGGTCGAAGCCACTAAAGAAGGCAAAGAATTGATGCGCCGTCACAGCCAGTCGGTCGAAGCTCCTGCTCTTATAGAATGGATCCGCCTGTTCAACAACGCGATCAATGACTTGCGCACCTCCTGGCAGCCAAGCATGGCGCTTGAAATCGCGTTTGCCCAGGCAGCCGGCAGTTATTCCGCGGTATCACCTGTGGTGGTGGAACCCGCGAAAGTTCAATCTGTTGCGGCGAAAACCACTCCGTCAAAATCTGTTGAACCCAAGGTGGAGGCTCATTCGCCTGTTACAGAAAAAGCATCACCCGCAGCACCCGCCATCAATAAACCGGAGCCTGTTCAAAAACCGGTTTCTTCGACCTCGGGAATTTCATTGACCACCCAGGACATTCAATCCAATTGGAACACCATCCGGGCTGAGGTCAAAAGTCGTCGATCTCAAACGGAAGCGCTACTTAATTCACAAAAGCTGGTACAGATTAAAGACGGCGCATTGATTCTTGGGTTTGCCAGCGAAGTATTAAAATCTAAAATGGAATCCGCTGAGAACCTGGAAGTGACCCGGCAATCCATTCTATATATCCTCAAGGCTGATCTGCCGATCATCTGCACGGTGGTCAGCGGAAAAACAAATGCCGCACCCGTCGACCTGGACGTGGACGCTGACGGTGTGGTTGGAACCGCATTAAATCTGGGCGGAAAACTCCGCCGCGAATAAAGATAAAGGAGCAAATTATGGCAAAAGGATTCAATCGACCCGCAGGTGGTGGAATGGGCGGTGGGGGCATGATGGCGCAGATTAAACGTTTGCAAGAGCAAATGGCTGTTGCACAGGAACAACTGGCAATCGACACGGTTACCTCCTCTGCCGGGGGCGGAGCGGTGAAAGTGACCATGACCGGTGACCAGCATTGCAAGGAAGTGATCATTGATCCTGAGATGCTCAAAGACGCCGACGCCGAAATGCTGCAAGACTTGATCCTCAGCGCGGTTAACCTTGCCCTGGATGATTCGCGTAAGATGGCTGAGGAAAAACTTGGTCCCCTCGCGGGCGGCATGCCAGGATTGGGCTTCTAGGCCTTTTTTATGTCGATCTTACCGCAGCCGATCCAGAACCTGATCAATGCACTGGAGCGCCTGCCCGGCATCGGCCCCAAGTCCGCATCCAGGCTGGCATTTCACATTTTAAGAGCACCTGATGATCTGGCATCCCAACTGGTAAATGCCCTGACGGGGTTAAAGACAGCCACCGGGCAGTGCAAGATTTGTTTCAATATCACCCTTTCAACCCAGGAGCACTGTGACATTTGTGGAAACGCCCAACGGGCGGATGGCACCATTTGCGTGGTGGAAGATTCCCTGGATGTGTTGGCGTTGGAACGCACCGGCGGTTTCCACGGCCGGTACCATGTCTTGGGCGGTGCACTATCCCCCATCGAAGGCATTGGACCAGATGATTTGAAGATTAAGCCCCTGTTGGAACGCGTGCGCAGCGGAGAAGCGAAAGAGATCATCCTGGCTACCAACCCCAGCATGGAGGGTGACGCAACCGCGCTTTATCTTCGCCAGCAGTTGCTGCCAATGGGGGTCAGAGTCACCCGACTGGCACGAGGGCTGCCCATGGGCGGCGACCTGGAATATGCCGATCAAAACACCTTGCTGCGAGCATTGGCTGGCCGGCAGGAAATGAATTAGGTTCAATTAAGACGAGGGGGGTAGGGATTGACAGGGGAAATACTTACAAAACAGGTTTACATCCCCAATGGATCGCGACGGTACCAAAATTCAAGATTTTGAAATGCACCTTGCCGAACCCCGCCTTTTCCATTTTTTCAGACAGTTCTTCTGCCTTGAGAAAATTTTGGGTCGAAGCCGGCAGGTAGGTGTAAGCTTCTTTTTGCCCGGTGATCCACGTACCGATGAGGGGCACAACCCTGTTTAAAAAGAAGTTGATGAAAGGGGTCAGCAGGTTTTTCCGTGGACGGGTCATATCTAAAATGGCTACCATGCCGCCGGGTTTGAGCACCCGCGTCATCTCGTCAAGGGTTTGATCGATATCAATCACGTTGCGTACCAGAAAACCAGATATCACCATATCAAACTGTTGGTCCGCAAAGGGCAGGGTTAGCGCGTCGGCATTGCAGCGGTGAATACCGCTCCAGTCGCGACCGGTGAGCATCATGCTTAGGGTAAAATCCGCTGCGGTGACCTGTGCTTCAGGCTGCTGGCGGTAAACCTCGCCTGAAAGATCCCCTGTGCCGGCACCCAGGTCAAGCACATGAGCATTGGCAGGAATCTTTATTTCTCGCAGCATTTGCTTGCGCCAAAAGATATCGCGTCCGCAGCTCATGATGCGGTTCATCAGGTCATATTTTTCGGCAATACGGGTGAAAATGCCTTGCACGTGTTCGGGTTGTTTTTCATCAAGTGAAAAGCTCATAAGCGACTATTATACCGGATATGAGGTTCACCGAAGACGTGCTTGTAGCTTTATGCGGAGATTGGTCAACCAGTGTTTGATAGGTGGATTGCGTAATGCGAGAAAAAACAAGACAACCCCGCCGTAGATTAGTGGTTCAACCAGATCGCCTTGTAAACTGAGCAAGTTCCCTTTTTGCACTAAGATGAAATGCAGCACCACCAGAGGCACGATCAGGTAAACAAGGCGGTGAAGGCGCTTCCAGTTCTTTTTTAATGCCGCCTGAATCTTTTTGTAAGAAGTAATTGCCAGAGTCAGCAACAATAGGAAGGCAGTTAACCCGACCCACAGGTAAATTGAATTAATAAGAACCTGCCAGATGGTGTTGATTTGGAAACCATAATCCAGCCAGAGGAAAACAAGAACATGAATTGCAGCAAACATGAAGCCATAAAGCCCCAAGGCTTTTCGACGTTTTGCCAGCGATTTCCAACCAAAGATAATGCTGATAGGCGTGCAAGCCAGCGAAAGGATCAAGAAGATTAATGCGGCTTTGCCGGTCTGGTGTTCAAAAGAACGGATGGGGTAAAAAGTGGATCGATCCAGGAGAAAGATCAGAACAAATACCAAGAATGTGATCCACGCTCCAACATGGACCAGCCCCCTCAACCAGTCAAATTCCTTATCTTTCATCAATAATTCTCCTTCAAGTCCATGCCTTCGTATAAAGAAGCCACCTGGTCTTCGTACCCATTAAACATCAGGGTAGGGCGGCGTTCGTTTTCTCCGATACGTCGTTCGGTGGCTTGTGACCAGCGAGGATGATTGACGTTGGGGTTGACGTTGGAGTAAAACCCGTATTCATGTGGAGCAACGGTGTTCCATAAAGTGGCGGGTTGAGCAGAGGTCAATTCGATCTTGATCACCGCCTTGATGGATTTAAAACCGTATTTCCAGGGTACGACCAGGCGGATGCCGCCGCCGTTTTGCGCGGGCAGTTCGCCGCCGTACATGCCGGTGGCCAGCAGGGTCAGGTCGTGCATGGCTTCATCCAGGCGCAGCCCCTCTTGATAAGGCCACGGGAAGGCATCGCTTTTTTGCCCCGGCATTTCATCGGGTGCGAAGACGCTCTCAAATCGGACGTATCTGGCTTCTGGGGTGGGCTGCACTTTTTCGAGCAGGTGGTGAAGCGGAAAACCCACCCAGGGGATTACCAGACTCCAACCTTCCACACAGCGCATGCGATAAACCCGTTCCTCGGGTTTGAAGAGATCAATCATTTCTGATACGGTAAATTTTTGCGGTTTTGCCACCAAACCATTTACCTCAACCTCCCAGGGGGTGGTTGAAAAGTTTTGCGACATTCGGGCAACATTCACAGGGTTGGTGGTGAATTCGTAGTAATTGTTGTACCCGGCGGCATCCGAGAATGGATTGGCAGAGTTGCCCAGTTCATCACTGTAGAAAGCGGTGTCAGTTGGAAGCGGCGCGGGGGTTTGATCGGGCTGAGCGGGCAGGCAGGCTGCCAGGGCGGCGCCCGCGGCGGCGATCCCAGCGCTGCGCATGAATTGGCGGCGTGACAGGTAGAGCGACTTGGGAGTGATTTCGGATGGATCAAGTTGTAAAGAGGATTCTGTTTTTTTCATGAGAAGTGACTCCGTATAATTTGATAAATAGTATCACAATTATCATAAATATTTCATTAGAACGGGTTGGTCACTTCGTTGACGCGGCTCTGAGTCCATGATAAAATCTGAACGCTATTGACGCCCCCATTGTCTAGCGGCCTAGGACGTGGCCCTCTCAAGGCCAAAACACGGGTT
>CAYXWV010000028.1:0-38080 GCA_964468875.1 uncultured Anaerolinea sp.
TTGGTTTTTATTACTTAGTCCATAAAGGTGTCAAAACAATAGACTGGCTCTCCGTTGATGAGGTAGTGCCATCCATTGCCACTCAATATTTTATACTTCGACATGGCTGCTTGATTCTCAACATAAAGATTCCAGGCTCGCGCGCTGCTTAGGTTAAACCCCGGCCAGGGAACCAGCGTTTGATCATCCATCATTTTCTTCTGACAGGCAAGGGCATATCCAAGATCGTCTTTCAATGCCGGCGAAGTGCCAGCTGCGTTGAATTTTTCAAACATCACTGACACAGCATCAGCTTTCAGGCTTGCCAGGTGAGGAACATCCAATTCTTCACCAGCTTCAGCCCTGGCAATATTTTTTGTTGCAACAAAACCGCTGACATTCATAATAGCCAGAGCTGCTCCAAAACTGACCATAGCCAGCAGCAGAGCTAAGGCAAAATGTCCGCGTTTATTGAACAATTCTAGCAGCATGGTAACGACAATCAAGCCAGCCAAGATGAAGATAAATACATGGGTATAAGTGCGCAGCTGAGAAAAACCGTAAGCATCTTCATAGAGCCAAAGTCGTTGAAATGAAGAGGTTAAAATCACCAGTACCAGCGCCATGAGAAGCTCAGACAAAAGGGTAAAGCCAATTTTTGCGCTTTTATGCTCAATTTTGGTTACCGTGTTCAGACATAAGTACAAACCCAGGCTGATTACAGCCACAGCCACCAATTCACCAAATCCTTTTCGGGCATATTCAGCATAAGTGTAGCCTGTCTCGCTGATATTGGCAGACCCACCAAAAAAGTACCGCACCTGAATGAACACGAAGGCGATAAACAGCACATCCACAGCAGCCAGGATGATGGCGGTTTCCGTCCAGCCCAGGAATGGTTTCATCCATGCCATTTGGGGGTCAGGCCGTTCTTCATTTCTGTTGGGGTATATTGCGTGCAGGTAAACCCCCAATACAAACATACCAATGAGCAGCACATAGAAAAGCCTGAAGAGGTATTCGGGTAATTTATCCAGGTTAAGCACTTGCGACAGCCAATTGCCAAACACCGGGTCAGCGGCAGTCAACATGAGCGCCAGGAAAGCCACCACAGGAAAAGCGATCAATACCCCGCGAACAATCGCCCAAAACTTCTTCCCCCTCGGTTTTGGAGCCGTTGCTTTATTGAGTTCCGGCGGTACAGCTTTGCTGGAATTAAAAGTAAAACCGCGCGAAAGACCCCCTCCGAGGGCAATGAATAAATTCTTGAAATAATCCCACATACGGTAGAAGGGCCAGTTGCCATTGGTGAAGGTGGCTGATAGCAGCAACAACCCCAGAAGAGTCAGTACAACGCTGACAAAACGGGTCATCGGTTCAACGCGCCAGGCTGGTACGAACGAAAACGCCAGAACTAATACAGTTAGAAGAATACTAACACGTGCCGGTTTTTTCCCTTCTTTTATCGCCAACACATAACCAAAGATGAGCAGGGATGTCGTCCAAAGACAGAACGAAATTCCAAACGGCTTTTTCCAAAACAGAAAATCAAAGATGAGGGCTGCTGCAAATGCAGCGACCCAGAACCAAGTTTTATTTTTAGGCATTTTTCCTCTTAATTCATCACTAAAGCCAGCACCATCGACACTACCAAAATGATGGCTACAACGGACATAAAGATCTGCTGGCGGCGAATTTTCTTTTGCTGGAAGGTCACCCGCGGTTTTGCCTCCCGGCTGGTTGATTTTGTTGCTTTGCTTGCCATAACTTGCCTCACGTGATGGAATAAGTCTAGGTTTTTGAACCTGTCAAAAACTATCAGCGCACTGACAGAATCTATCATAACCGTCACTATCATAATACAAATACTCCCGCGGGGAACGGGAGCATTAATAAAGTCACATGTAAACCTGATGGACTATTTCTTTGTTGTTGTTTCTGCGGGTTTTGCGGCTTCAGCTGCTTTGTTCGAAGATGTTGTTGAAGAAACGCTGCTTTCAGATTTCGTTTCAGCGGCTTTCTCTTCTTTTTTATCTGCCGAGGCTTTTGTCTGACCAGATGGAGAACGATGATCGGTGGCATAAAAACCCGACCCCTTAAACACAATCCCAACCGGGGTGTAAACCTTATGCAGCGTATTCTTGCCGCACTCAGGGCACCTGGTCAAAGTATCATCTGTAAATTTTTGGGTCTGATCAAATTGGACGCCACAATTGTCGCACCGATAGGTATAGACCGGCATACTGCACCTCTATTTCCAAAAGCATAATCTTGCCCATTATAGTCTTATTAAAGGGGGCGGTCAAGAAATGCAGCCTGAGTTTTAATAAAACGCTAATATTGCAATATTGTTGGATAAATCAGAGTTCTTCACCGGGGTTGAAGGCAAGAAAGACAATTGCGCCCACAACCGGCACAATCAAGATGATTAAAACCCAGACGGCTTTGGCTGTTGCATTTAATTGTTGTTTGTGTAGTTTAATCAAAGCCACAATTGCCATCACCAACCAGGCAACTAAAAGCACAAGGTTCAAACCTTGTGCGAATAAAAAACCCAAACCTATGTTTGACATATTTTTCTCCTAATCTTGCAACTCGAGATCACTCAGTCAGAGCAAATGATAGATTATCCCAACAAGTGGCTCAATAACACCCGCAAACCAATGCCGATCAACACCAAACCGCCGATCAACTCCATCCGTTTGCCAAATTTTGAACCCAGTCGACCGCCAATGAAGATACCCAGAATCGATAACAACACCGAAGTCACCCCTATAATTAGACTCGAAACCAGAATTGAGCCATCCACCAGGGCGAGGCTCAAACCAACCGCCAGGGCATCAATGCTGGTGGCTATCGAGAGCATGATCAACGTTCTGCCGCGAGAGGGGTTGCACGGATCGTCCTCCTCTTTGGTGGAAAAACTTTCGCGCATCATTTTAATGCCCACCCATGCCAGTAAACCAAAGGCAATCCAGTGATCGAAGTTTTTAATCAAATCGACAATACTGTTGCCCGCCAGCCAACCCAAAAAGGTCATCATCCCCTGGAAGAACCCGAAATGGAAGCTGATGCGAAAGATAGTTCTGGCGTCTTTCTTAATCGTCGAACAGCCTAACCCCAATGAGACGGCGAAACAATCCATGGCAAGCCCGATGGCAATGAGAACTATGGTAACAAAATCCAAGACCCAATACTCCAATCCAAAACCCCCTGATTATAACAGTCATTTCCATGGAATCCTCCGAATCGCTTGCCAGCTTCCTTTCATTTTCGTATAATTCAAACAAATGTTCGATAAAAAGGGTGACAATGCCGGTTAATTATCTCAAACTGAAATCACAGATTCAATCACTGGTTGACACTGCCGTGCAGCACCAGTCTGAATTGAGCCATAAACTTGCAGATTGTGAACAATTGCTTCTGCAGCACGCACAGGATACGATCCTGCTGCAAAAAACCGTTGAAGAAGCCGCCACAAAAAACAAAGTCTTGAGGTGCGCCGTTCCATGCGATGAGGCGCTAACCGCCCACCATCCGGCAGTACTTCCAGCCCCCGCCTGCACCATCCTCTCCGCGGATGGCTCGCAGATCAACCCCGATCCACACGGAGAGATTCTTTACGGACTGGTGAACGTGGGGGTCTTCAGAATGCAATCCGGTAGCGGACTGGCGCCCGGGGTCAAGACTTATTCTAACTTGCTTTATGCTGACAAGCTCGAGAATGAATCCGGGTTCATCACCGAAGACCTGATCGCACTCCAGCGCGATGTCTATGAACGCGAGATTCTGGCAAAGATAGCAAAACAAGAGGATTTCCCGCTGGTCACCCTCACTGATGGACCGCTCGAGCTTTATCACGAACCTCGCCAGGATAAATCCTTCACTATTTATTTCAAGAAATATTTATCCGCGCTGGATGAACTGGCGTGTGCAAAAACCCTTACCGCCGGTTATGTGGATCGGCCGCGTGCCAACCTGGTGGTGAAAATGCTGGAACTGCTGCTGCCAGCGGATGAGGCAGATGACAGACCTTTTGGCGGCATTTCTGATCTGAATTTATTCGAGAAAATATTACTCCCCGGCGAGCGTTCTGCCGTGTTCAAACTGCAATTCAGTTCAGCCGGCGATTATGACGGCAAGAAAGCCCTGCACTTCTTCTATCTTAACGTCGGTGATGAAAACCATCCTGCCATCGCCCGCGTGGAAGTGCCGTTATGGGTGATTGAAGATGAGCAGATGTTAACCAGCCTGCACACTGTTTTGATAGATCAGAGCCGGCAGGCAGGCTCACGCCCTTACCCTTATCCGTTGATCCGCGCACATGAGATCGCGGTGGTCAAAATGGACGACCGTCAGCAGATCAACGAATTGATCGCCCGCGAAATGCTCGCTCACGGTATCGCCCCGGGACTAAACTCAAACAAACAATCCCACAAGCAGCATACAGGAAGAAAGAGGATGTGAAATGAATCCAATAGCAGTTGGCCGTCTGTTAAGAGCAAATACTTCCGGTTGTGTGTTTGGCTGCCGGGTGACCCAGCAGGAATCACCTGCTTTCGGGCAAATGGTGCGCATTCCCCTGGTGGATGGCAGTCAGGTGTTTGGCCTGGTGCATGAAATTCACATTGACGATGATGGTCTGGTCAGACAGTTGGTCACCTCCACCGAACTCTCTGAAGAGATCATCGAAGACAACCGCGTTAACCGCAATATGCCGGTGGAGATGAGCGTGGTTTTTATTGGCTGGCAAAACGGACATCAGCTCTCGCAGACCCGCCCGCCTCGCCCCCCCCTTTCGCTGGATCAGATTTTCATCTGCTCAGATCAGGAAATTGCCGCCTTCACCGCCAACGGCAGGTTTGCTTATTTGCGCGCCTTCCTTCGCAACCAGGATTTGCCCGCCGCCGATTTGCTGACCGCCCATCTGAAGCAGGTTTTGGAGGTCACTCATTCGAACACTGTCATCGAAAAAGCCCTGCGTGAGGTGACCGCCCTGTTGAAAGATGACTATCCCCAGTTGATGGACGTATTAAGCGCCGTCTCTGAAACATTGGTATAAGGAAGACCAGCCATGACAAATCAAAATCTCTCAAACCAATCGCTCAATTCCAACCAACCTATCGGTTATGTGGTTGGAGGCGGATTGAAAGCCAACCTTTCGGTGCGCCTGACCCTTCCCGCAGACCAGGTTCAGGAAGGCGGCTTCGTGGTGCTTGAAAGCGGAAACTGGCAGTTTTACGGGCTGGTGACCGATTTACTCCTGGGTAATTCCGATCCGCGCTATGCCGAGATGCCCGCCTTTGATCGTCTGGCGCCCTCCACCTCTCATTTGCTCAAGGAACAGACCTTATTCACCAACCTAGAAGTAATGCCCGCCTTGATGCTTGAACGCGGACCCGAACCCGGCGCCCCCGATTACGAAGCCTGGGCACAGTCACATCAAAACGAAAACACTCCCCGCCCGCTACCGATCAAAACCGTGCCAGCCCATCATTCACCGGTGCGCCTGGCTTCTGCCGGAGACGTGGCTGAAATTTTCGGCGAACCGGGTCAAAAGGGCTTTTTCGAGATCGGCAAAACCCGCGAACAGGATCACCCCGTTTGCATTAATCTTGAGAAATTTGTGCAGCGTAGTTCTGGCATCTTCGGCGCTACCGGTTCGGGCAAATCCTTTTTAACCCGAATCATTTTGGCTGGCATGATTGAACACAACGCAGCCTCGGTGCTGGTACTCGATATGCACAATGAATACGGTTTTGATGATACCGCCTCGGATACCGGCCAGGCAGTAGTGGGGCTGCGCAGCAAGTTCCCCACCCGGGTGCGCGTGGTGGGTCTCGGTCGCAAGAGCACCATCCGCGGCAAAACCCCCGATCTCTACCTTGAAATCCGCGAATCAGATATCCAGCCTGAAGACATTGAACTTCTCTCGCGTGAGTTAAACCTCCGCGATACCACCTCCACCACCCTTGACGCGCTGATCCATACTTTCGGCGCTGCCAACTGGTTCAAAGAGTTCAAACAAATGGTGGTGGGTTCAGTCATTGAAGATGATGACAACAAAAAGGTTCCCGCGCCTGACAGCGTGGCTTACTGGGCAAACCAGGCGGGGGTCAACGCCGCCGCTGCGGAGGGATTGCGCAGCAAGTTAAACCGCGTGTTTAACCGTCCGTATATTTTGCCGGCTGAAAACGTGGAAAGCGGTTCTTCCGACCCGCTGAAGAATATCATTGACGCTCTCAAAGCCGGGCAGCACGTAATCCTCTCTTTCGGCGATTACGAATCTGACCTCGATTATCTGCTGGTTTCCAACCTGCTCACCCGCAAGATCCGCGACGCCTGGGAAGAAAGCACAAACGATTTCCGTACCCACGGCAAGGACGAGCCCCGTCCGCTGGTGATTGCCGTGGAAGAAGCCCACAAGCTGCTCAACCGCGAGATGGCTTCGCAAACTTCCTTCAGCACCATCGCCCGCGAGATGCGCAAGTATTACGTCACCCTGCTGATCATTGATCAACGCCCCTCTCAAATCTATGACGAGGTCATGTCCCAACTTGGAACACGCGTCTCAGGCTGGCTGGGAGACGAGAACGACATTGCCGCGGTATTGTCAGGGTTGGCTGGCCGAGACGCCCTGCGCGGCATGCTTGCCCGTCTGCAGCCCAAAGAGGAAGTGCTGCTGCTGGGTTGGGGCGTCCCCATGCCCATTCTGGTCAAGTCCCGCCGCTACGATCAGTGCTTCTGGGATGAATTGTTACCCCGCTCTTCACGCAGCGTCGATCAAAATCTGAAAGATTTGGGGTTTTAGGAAGAACTGAGAACTGAGACTCGTAAACCCGGTATTATCTGATGTGTTGTTTCTGGAGACATGAATAATAATTAATAACGTAATAATTCACAATTTATAAACGCCGTTCAATAAAGGAATTCCACCACTTTATAGATATTTAAAAAATAGATGTTTCTATTGGAGAGAAATAGGGGGTTAGAGTTTTTTTTAGTGAACCACACTTTTTGGTTTTTACAGTACACAATTCATAATAAACGTTTTTCCTGTTTTCAGTTCTCTGATCTCAGTTCTCAATTATCAATTTCACAGTTCTCGGTTCTCTGATCTCATTTCTCTTTTTTTTACTTCGGCCAGATAAGCCACAGGATCAAAGCCGTGGCAAGGCCGGTGAGCACGCCGCCAACCACCTCGATGGGGGTGTGACCGAGCATCTCTTTGAGTTTCTTTTGTTCCGCTACGGGGGTTTTGGCAAACAGAAACCATTCTTCGAGCATCTGATTGAGCGCCTCGGCATGGAACCCCGCCTCGCGCCTCACCCCCGCAGCATCATAAACCACAATCATAGTGATCGCCACGGCAATGGCAAATGCCGGGTGGTCGAACCCACTGAAGAGACCAATCGCCAGCGTGGTGGCCGTCATCGTCGCAGAATGCGAACTGGGCATGCCGCCCGTGCTGAAAGCCAGTTTTATATTGAGTTTTTTGTGCATCAAGAAAAAGACCGGTATCTTTAGAATTGACGAAGCCAGCCAGGCTACAACGCAAGTTATCAATTCGGGATAGCGGGTCAAGAACGACATGGTTATTCCTCGTTAGTCACAGAATTTTTAGTATTGGTCAATTCTTTAATACGCAGTTCGGCGTTATCCAACAATTCCGTGCATCGTTTGGCAAGCGCCTGTCCGCGCTCAAACATTTTAACCGAGTTTTCCAGAGTTTGCTGTTCGCCTTCCATTACCAAGATGATGTCTTCAAGCTCGCCGAACGCCTGTTCATAGGTCAGTTCAGAAACGGATTTTTCAGTCTTCGCCATTCTACATCCCTCCACGTATATCTGTTACCTGAGATTGGATGGTGCCGTCTGCCAGTTTGATCTGCAGGGCATCTTCCTTTTTCACCTTCTTCACACTGCTGACGATCTTGCCGTCAGCGCTGCTGACGATGGCATAACCGCGCTCCAACACCGCAAATGGATTCAAAGCCGATAACTTGCCCTGCAAATTGAGAATCTGACTGCGTTTGCCGCGGGAATCCATTTTGGCAGCCTGTTCCAAACGGTTGTTCATTTCATCCAGACGCTGGCGGTCATTGCGAACCAGCCACATCGGAGAAAGTTGTGAGAGTTTGTGTTTGATTTCCAGCAGATTGGTCCAATCATACATAATATCTGAATGCAAGGCGTTTTCCAGTCGGGAGGCCATCTCCTGCAAATGGGCACGCAGTTCTTCCTTGTCGGGCGTACAGAGTTCAGCCGCTGCAGTCGGTGTGGGCGCCCTCAGATCAGCCGCGAAATCAGACAGGGTGAAATCTGTTTCATGCCCGATGCCGGTCACCACCGGTTTGGAGGAAGCGGCAACAGCCCGCACGACCCTTTCATCATTAAATGCCCACAAATCTTCAAGCGATCCTCCGCCTCGCGCCAGAATGATCACGTCCACTTTTTGATCAAGCTTTTTCAATGCGTCCACCAGATCAGGCGCAGCCTCCTCACCCTGAACGGCTGACGGGGCAATCAACACCTCAGCCAGGGGATACCGCCTCCGCAAAGTGTTGAGAATATCTTGCAGCGCTGCGCCCGTGGGTGAGGTGACAATCCCGATCCGTTGTGGAACCGCTGGAATTTCACGCCTGCGCGCCGGGTCAAACAGCCCTTCTGCGTCAAGCCGGGCTTTCAGCCGCAAAAATTCCTGGTAAAGCGCCCCCTCTCCAGACATGCGCACTGCATCCACGTAGAGCTGGTACTGCCCGTCGCGTTCATACACGCTGATGCCGCCGTGGACTTCAACCGCCATGCCGCTCTGCAAAAACACCGGCAGACGCGCGGCGGTCATCTTCCAGACCACACACTTTAACGTGGAGCCTGTATCCTTAAGGGTAAAGTAGATATGACCTGAAGACGGCCTGGAGAGCGTGGAGATTTCACCGCGCACCCACACATCGCGTAAAATCTCGTCGCTGTCCATGAGTTCACGCAGGTAACGCGTGATGTCGCTGACCGTCAGAGCCTGGAAAGAAAAAAGGGAGGGTTGTCGCATAAGCAGTGCTTATAGCATACCCTCCCCTTTTTGAGAAGTCAATTAAAAACGATCCCCAACTTTTACAGAAATTATCCTTCCGGAGATGGTTCTGTTGTAATTGTTGCCGGTGTTTCAGGAGTATCAATTGGTGTTGGTGGAATAGGGGTGGCACTTAGAAGTGCCGAATATGTGGCAGCCAATGAGAAAGCCGTTTGTTGTGCCCCAATAGTTTGAGTCATGTTGGGTGTAGCGGTGATCGTGCCGGTCGGGGTTGAGGTAACCGAAGTATTAACCACAATAGACACATACACAGATTCGCCAAATGTTTTACCAGAGGCATTTTGCAAAATCCAATAGCCGGTATAAGTGCCCTTTGTTAATGGCGCAGTCAGTTTGACTGAAATATTGTCTGCCCGGCCGGCTGGCACAGAAGCGGTCAAATTAGTGGCGCTGCCGCCCATTTTTTCTCCGCTCAGAAAAACCAGTTTATAAGCGGTAGTCCATTCACAGGTACCTGCATTTTTGATGGACCAGGTTTTGGTAAACACCTGTCCTGGGGTCATCACCGTGTTATCAGGGATGGTGACATCCGAAACCCACAGGGCGCTGTCGCAGCCCGAACTGGTGGGAACCACATAACGGGTGGCTGTCGGGCTGGCAAACCCCTGGGTGGCTGTGGCTGGCAGGGTTGCCGTGGCTGGCAAGGTTGGCGTAGCAGTTGAGGTGACCGCCGGGGTCATGACCGTCAACGTTTGGGCGACTGAAGTATTAAGGCTGCTGATTGTTGCCTGCAATGCCAGCGCCTCGTCTTCTTTTTTGGAGCAAGCGCTCAAGCCCAATATAAGGCAAAGAATGAGTATTAGTGTGATTTTTGTTTTCATTTTGATTCCTTATCTTCAAGTCTAATGCCATTCAGGGCAGGTTGGCAAGGGTAACTAATCAAAACCGAGTTTCTCCATATCAGGAAGATTCAAAATAGTTAACTTTTTAATAGTTAACCGTTGAAAAACGAAAATCATGTAGAATTAGGAGAAATTAGTTTCGCAAGGAATCAATATGGATACCCTCTGGTCACCCTGGCGCATGAGATACATTTCAGACAGTGAAAAACCCGACGAATGTATTTTTTGTGCTTACCCCAAAATGCAGGATGGCATCGAAAACCTGATCGTACACCGCGAGAAAACCGCTTTTGTCATCTTGAACCGCTATCCTTACACCAGCGGTCACCTGATGGTCGTGCCGTTTCAGCACGCGCCTTCCATTGAAGAACTGTCAGCCGAAACCCGGGCTGAAATGATGGAGCTGGTCAATCAGGCGTTGGGTGTTTTGAGAAAAGTGTACCAGCCCGAGGGGTTTAATATTGGAATCAACATGGGATCCGCAGCCGGCGCAGGGATTGCCGAACACGCCCATATTCACGTCGTGCCCCGCTGGGTGGGCGACACCAATTTTATGAGCGTCACTGGTGAAACAAGGGTAATCCCTGAAAGCATTGAAACAACCTTCAAGCGGATTGCGGAAGCCTGGGAATAATTCGGGGTTTTAAGGTCTCATGAATATCTGTCGTTATCTAATCAACACTCTAGCTGATTGGGAAATTGCCTGTTCGACATCAGATCTGAACAGTCGGCTCAATTTTGCCGACCCATCCATGCTGTGCATTTTGGTGAAACAGACGATAAGCCCGATTGTTCAACACAGGTTTGCCCTGACTACCTGGGTGAAAAATCAGATAAAAGCAAACCAGCCGTGAGAGATCAAAATCTGTTTTCCGCCTCAGGTTTGGCTGCTATGGATATTTCATATGAAGTAATCAAACCTCTTAATGGGTGTAAAACCACAACTTTCAAAACTTGGTTTTCGTTATATACCACGAAACAAACCCGATATTTCTATGAAATGCCCGTCATCATGTAATCATAAATTGTTCTTCTCTAAGAAAGTGATCTCATAAAAAGATGGAAAACCAAATTTCAAGAAAGCAACAAAATGTTTTCCTTATTATCCTTGTTGCTGCTTTTTTGCTACCGGTGGCATTCTTCGGGGTAATTAAGGCTCTTCAACTCAATGGACTAATCCTCTACTTCTCGCAGCTTGGTCTTTATGCTCTCTTTTTTATCCTTGCCTTGTGGGGATTAAAAAAAGAGAAGATTTCGACTGCTCTGAATTGGAAGAAGGTACTGGCAGCATTAATCCTGACTGCTCTGGCATGGCTGGCTTACGCCCTGATTTGCTGCGCCATTGCCAAAGTTCGATTAGCCGATGCCCTTGCCCCGTTGGGGACCATCCCTGCCTGGAAGATTGGCGCCAATATTTTGAGCACGTGGATCTTTGTCGGCATTGTGGAAGAAATTCTCTTCCGCGGGTATTTCCTGACCAAAATTAAGCATTACTTTGAGAAGAAGAACATCAAGCTGGTGACCCTGCTTGCAATTCTGGTCTCAAGCCTTCTTTTTTCGATCTGGCATCTTCCGGTTCGCATCTTTGAAATGATCAACGGTCAAAGTTCGGTTGCGTTAATAGCACTGAGCTTAATGATTCTTTTTATGCTGGGCATTGCCTTTGCTTGGCTTTATATCCGCACGCAAAACATCCTGCTGGTCGGCCTGGTGCACGGCTTGATGGATTTTCCGTTGATCGGGCAGGAAAGCCAGCTTTCGTTCACCATCTTGATCGCGGCGATATTACTAGTCGAAGTGGTTCAAATGATGAACCGCAAGAATGCCGATCTCCCGGATGAAGAGGATTTCTAATGAAAATTACACATTTCGCTACTGAACATTTTTTTGCCCGCTACGAGTTCACCACGCCCTATCAGCTCTGCAACTCGGATTGCGAAACCATACCCGTGGAGCAATTGCTTGATTTGGCTGGCGTGTCGCCGGATGAATTGGGCAGGGTGTCGCTGGGTTATACCGAATCCGCGGGCAACCCTGCGCTGCGAGAAACCATCGCTGGCTGTTACCAAACTGTCAGCCCTGAACAAGTGATCTTTTTGGGCTCTCCAATCGAGGGTATCTACCTGACAGCCCGGGCTGTCTTAAACCCCGGTGATGAAGTGGTGGCGCTCTCCCCGGCATACGACGCTCTGATCAATATGTTTGAGCATATCGTTGGCGCTGACCATGTGCGAAAATGGCAGTTCAGACCCGGTAAAACGCAATGGGAGCTTGACTTTGACAAATTGGAAACCCTGATCAACCCGAAAACCAAAATGGTGGTGGTGAACTTTCCGCACAACCCCACCGGCTTTTTACCCACGCAGGCTCAATTTGACCAGTTAATTCAAATTGTAAATAAACATCGTTTAGTTTTATTCTGTGACGAAATGTATTTTGGCTTGGTACATGAAGGCATCCCTGCCGTTCGGTCTGCGGTTGACCAAACCTCCCAGGCAATCGTGCTGTCAGGGCTCTCCAAGATCTATGGGCTGCCCGGCCTGCGCAGCGGCTGGTTGATTGTCAAAGACCAGGCTCTGCGCGAAGAACTCTTCAACTGGAAGTTTTACACCAGCATCTGCCCGGCTGCCCCGACAGAATTCCTCAGTCTGGCTGCTCTCAAGATAAGAGAACAGCTTCGGCAGCGCAGTCTGGCATACGTGGAACAAAACCTGAAACTGGCAGACGCTTTCTTTTCGCGTCAACCAGACCTATTCACCTGGCGGCGCCCATTGGCTGGTTCCACCGCGCTGGTCGAGATGCACGTCCCTTCGGTTGAGGTTTTTGCGGAGAAGATGGCGCAAGAAGCCGGTGTACTCATCCAGCCTGCCACCACCCTCGGCTGGGATGATCACGCCTTCCGCATGGGGTTGGGCCGGGCTGGGTATGGTGTCGCGCTGCAAAAATTTGAGGAATACATAAACAAAGAATAATCGCAGAGCGCACGAAGAAATACTTGACTAAGTTACTCTTGGTGTTCTTAGCAAGCTTTGCGAGAGATTATCTTATTTTAGCAGTTCTTCCAGTATGGTCTTCGCCTTGGCAGCGTCTGCCTTGCCTCGCATCTTTTTCATCACCCCACCTACGAACCAACCGATCAGGGTGACCTTTCCAGCTTTGTAGGCTGCCACCTCATTGGGGGCTTCTGCCAGTACCTCTTCACATACCGCCCGGATGGCAGAATCATCGCTCACCAGACCCAGCCCCTCTTCAGCCACGATGGTTTCAGGGGATCGTCCGGTTTGCTGCACTTTAGACAGCAGCCCTTTGCCAGTATTGATGTTGATCGTCCCGGCATCCACCAGTTTCAATATGGATGCCAACGCCACGGGGTTTAAAGCCATTTCAGCCGGGTTAAGCCCCTGGTCATTGATCATGCGCAACACTTCATTCATCAGCCAGTTGGATACCTTCTTTGGGTCGCCGCCGTAAACCTTGACCGTGTTCTCGTAATAATCAGAGAGGTTGCGTTCGCTGGTCAAGATTTCGGCATCGTATTCAGGCAGACCGTATTGCTCGATAAACCGGGTGCGTCGTTCAAGCGACAGCTCAGGAAAGTCCGCTAGAATCGCTTTCTTCCATTCCTCTTCCAACCGGATGGGCAGCAGGTCAGGTTCGCGGAAGTAGCGGTAGTCGGCTTCAGTCTCTTTGGAGCGCATCTTCTTCAAAGTGCCGCTGTCTTCATCCCATTCCAACGTCCAGGCCTCGATGCGGTTCCCCGCTTCCACTTCGCGGATTTGCCGCTCCACTTCTTTTTCAATGGCTTCCCTTACTGCGTCAATGGAATTGACGTTTTTAATCTCTGTTTTGGGATTCAAGACTGTCTCACCCTTCAAACGGATGGATACATTGGCGTCGCAGCGCAAATGTCCCTTTTCCATGTCGGCTTCAGAGATGCCAATCCAGCGCAGCAGTTGCCGCAGGCGGGTGAGATACTGGGCGGCTTCATCCGCGGTGCGCAGGTCAGGTGCAGTGACCATTTCAACCAGCGGTACCCCGCAGCGGTTGAAGTCAATCAGGCGGCGGCTGCCTGAGTTTTTCGTCTTGCCGGCGTCTTCCTCAATGTGGGCTTTCCAAATGCCTACTCTGCGGATATACGCCTGTTTGGTGGGTGAGGCGTTGGCAGGGATGGGCAGATCGAGGTAACCGCCTTTGGCAATGGATTGATCAAATTGCGAAATCTGGTACCCCTTGGGGAGATCAGGGTAGAAATAATTTTTCCGGTCAAAATAAGAAAGAGGCCTGATCTCAGAACGCATGGCATTGGCAAGTAGGACGGCTTTTTCAACCACGGCTTTGTTCAGCACCGGCAAAACCCCGGGCAGCCCGCAGCACACCGGGCAGATATTGGTGTTGGGGGGGTCAAACCATGAATCCGCTTTGCAAGAACAAAACACCTTGGTTGTGGTGTTGAGTTGAATATGCGTTTCAAGTCCAATTACTGCTTCATATTCTGCCATAATACCTCTCTTATTGTAGAACCTTTGTTATAGAGACCTATTGAGGTGCTTGGTTTCTAACCTCAACAAGGTTAGATCTATTAATTCAGCCGCTTCAGTCACTTTCAATACAAAATTTCAAACTAACGAGCGTTATCGTTTCTCGTATCCCATCACGGTCTTGCAAAATCCACGGTGTAATATCCGCCGTAAGTACTGTTAGGATCACACCAGTATCCAACCCCTGCCATCGTGTAAATTGAATTCAACATGGTTTCCCGATGACTGGAACTGTTCAGCCAGGCACCAACCGCAGCAGAAGGTTGATTATATGACGCCATCCCCGCATAGAGAATTTCGCCAACCGCGGTGAATTGACCGGATGAATAGATCCGGCTGGAAAAATCACCATGACCAAAGAAGTTATTTTCAGCCATTGACCGGCTATAACTTCGCGCCACATCTGACAAACCGGAACTAAGGGTGACAGAACCCAATCCCGCACTGGCGCGCTGAGAATTGATGAGATTCAACACCTCAGCCTCAACGCCGTAATCTTCTCCATCGCATCCCCCACTGGAGGCACTATCTCCTGAAACAACAGTTGGAAGCTTTGTCGGCACTCTGGTCGGAGGTAGAGTCGGTGCGGGCGTTCTGGTGGCAGTGGGTAAGGGTGTTTCAGAAAACTCAGGTGTCACGGTAACTGTCGCAGTTTGGGTCAGGGTTGGGGTATTGGTAGTCGTCGCCGTTGCCGTAAGCGTCACAAGCGTTGGGAATTTCCTGCCCGTGGTCATCGGTGATTTGGTCGGGGTTGTCTGCCAGATTCGTTCACCAAGATCATTGGTGAATCCACAGGCAGACACCAAAATGAGAATTATCATTCCAATGAACAACCAGCCTATCTTGCCCATTTTTTCTTCCAATAATTCTCTTTATCGTAAAACTTGCGGCTTTTCTTTTCGCCAGGTTTCTGTCTCGGTGGCATGTTCATACGCCCTGCCGATGCGGAAAAGTTTATCTTCACTGAAATCCGCGCCTAATAATTGAATACCAATGGGCAGTCGCTTTGAATCCAATCCGGCGGGGAGGGAAAGACCTGGAACCCCCGCGTGGTTGGCTGGAACCGTCAACTGGTCGGCATACTGCATCAAAACCGAATTGCCATAGACAGCAGCCATTTCAAACGCCGTGGTCGGTGTGGTAGGGGTCAGCAGTGCATCCAGGCGCGTCTTGCCTTGAGGGTCAAAAGCGCTTTCAAAATCGCGCCGAATCAAGGTGCGCACCCGCAGGGCGCGCTTATAATACTCTTCACTATATTGGGCTGCGTTGACATACATGCCCATAAGAATGCGCAATTTTGGCTGCAAGCCAAACCCTTCGTTGCGTGAACGCCTGTACATCTGGGTCAAATCTTCGACCTTATCTTTGGTGCGCCAGCCGTATTTTACACCGTCAAAGCGGTGCAGGTTTGAGGCAGCTTCCACGCGGCTGATCACAAAATAAGCCGGGATGCCGTATTTGGTATTGGGCATCGGAACCTCTTCAACGATCTCAGCACCCATCTCTGCCAGCTTCTCGGCGGCATGCATCACTGCTTTTTCAATTTCGGGGGGCAGGGACTGTGTCAACAACTCTCCGGTTTGTGGGTCTGGATAGGTGATCCTGAAATAGTCAGGTGATAAGCCGATGCGCATACCTTTCACACCGTTCTCAATCCCTGAAAGGTAATCGGTTGCCGCCGCAGGGAATGTTGTGGCATCATGCTCATCCGGGCCGGCAATGACCTGCAGCATGGCTGCCGCATCGCTGACTGTACGTGCCACTGGCCCCGGGCAATCTAATGATGAAGCAAACGCGATTAAACCGTATCGTGAGACACGGCCGTAGGTGGGCTTTACCCCTACGACGCCGCAAAATGCGGCTGGCTGCCTGATCGAGCCGGCAGTGTCTGTACCAAGAGAGAGAGGCACCTCGCCTGCCGCAACTGAAGCCACGCTGCCGCCTGATGACCCGCCTGGCACACGAGATGTGTCCCAAGGGTTGCGCGGTGTGGGTTGAAACGCAGAGGACTCATTCGAAGACCCGTAGGTAAATTCGTCCAGGTTCACCTTCCCCACCATCAAAGCGCCTGCGGCTTCCATCCGTGCGACAGATGTGGCGGTATAGGGCGCGTTGAAATTGGCTAGAATCCGCGACGCTGCCGTGGAGGGGGTTCCGCTGACGCAGAAAATATCTTTGACTGAAAAAGGCACCCCCGCCAGCGGTCCGGGATCTTCTCCGGCTGAGATTTGTTGATCAATTTTCTGGGCATGTTCAAGGGCGCGCTCATCTGTGAGCGTAATAAAGGCATGGACTTTTTGTTTGTCGTCTTCGGTTAACTCACCAGAATTCAAATCTCCACTCCGGCCGTCCACGCTTCCAATGCGTTGGATGGCTGACTGTAGAATCTCTACCGCAGAGGTTTTCTTTTGACGAAGCAAAGCCGTCAGTTCTAAGGCTGAAAGATCACAAAGGTCCATGGGTGCCTACTTTAGCGTGGTATGAGGAATATCAGGAACAATAATATAACCATCGTCCACCTGCGGAGACTGTGCCAGAATGGACTGAGGTTCAGGAAAGGGCTTCCAGACATCTTCTCTCGGCAGGGTGCTGTTTTCTTTTTCATATGGCACCCCGTGCAGGCTGATGGGTACATTCTCATCAAGAGGAATGGATTTCAACTCCTGAATCACTTTTAATTGATGATTCAACTGAGTGCGCAGGTAATTTGCCTGATCGGCAGTCAATTCAAGTGCCGCCAAGCCTACCAAATGATTAAATACATCCACTGAGATTTGATCAGTCATAGTCACTCTCATCTTGTAAAAATAAATTCTGGTTGGATTGTATCACTGTCAGGGAATCGGCGTCGATAATAGAGGGGTGGGCGTCCAGGTGGGGGGCAGCATAAACGGGGTAGCAGTGGGGGTTGGAAATTCCACAAGAACAGGCACTGTTGGCACAGGGAAAGGATTCAATGAAGTGTTTGGGTAGATCATGATCACAGCTACGATTACGATGATGAACACCGTCGCAGTGATTAGAATAATGCTAAGATAATCCCAAAAAGATAATTTCATGGCGATTCAGATTATTCCTTCTTAATCAGAGTATATCCAGGATTGAGAGGAAGTCAAGTTCAGCCAGACGTCAAAAAAACTCACATGCTATAATTTTAGCGGCGGGCGCTTTTATGAACGCAGACCAAAAAGACCGGCACTTTACTCACCCAGATTCTTCTCCTTCTGCCAACCTGTGGCAGCGGATAAAATTCACCACCAAATCTCAAGAACCAATTTCCCATCAAACCATTTCATCACCAGAAATTCAACCCGATAGACTTGATTCAGCAGAACAAGTTTCTAATCACAGCAAACGCTGTTGGCAAATCTGGCTGCTTACCGCTGCTCTGGTGGTCTACCTGGCAGTACGCTTTATCGGCCTGGATTCTTACCCTATCTATTTTTTCACCGATGAGGCTATCCAAACTGTTCTGGTTGGTGATTTAGTCAGAGATGGATTTAGAGATTACCAGGGAGAACTACTGCCCACCTTCCTGAAAAATGGCGGACAGTACAATCTCGGCACCTCGGTTTATTTGCAGATACTTCCCCGGATGCTGTTCGGCAAGTCCATCTGGGTGACGCGTGGTACCTCTGTGCTCCTCTCGTTGCTGGCAGCCCTGTCAGTGGGGTTGCTCCTTCGAAACACATTCAAATCTAACTACGCCTATGTCGGGGTGATGCTCTTGAGTATTACACCCGCCTGGTTCTTGCACTCGCGCACAGCCTTTGAAGTAGTCATTGCCGTATCCTTCTATGCGGCTTTTCTTAATTCCTATGTGCAATATCTCTCTGGCAAGACCAAATACCTTTTTGCCGCGGTGGCTTTTGGGGTCCTGTGTTTTTACAGCTACAGCCCTGCCCAACTGGTCATGTTGGTATCTGCTGTGTTATTTATAATCTTTGACTTCCGCACCCACCTCAAAAACTGGAAAACCCTCCTGATCGGGTTGGGAATGACTCTCCTTCTGGCGATTCCATATTTACGCTTCCTTGCTCTTCACCCCACTGAAAACCTCAGACATTTTGAAATTCTGGATTCCTATTGGATTCAATCAATCCCACTAACTGAAAAGTTTGGAATTTACTTCAAGGAATATCTCAAACTCTTAAACCCATTCTACTGGTTCATCCCCAATGACCTTGAGCTTGAACGGCATGTCATGAAAGGCTACGGTCACTTGCTTTATTGGACCCTTCCGCTATTTCTGCTCGGCTTGGGAATCGCCTTGCGCTGGTTTAAAAACCCTCGCTATCGGGTGCTGGTTCTCAGCCTGCTGGCAGCACCCACAGGCTCCGCCCTGGCTGGAGCCGCCGTAACCCGCTCCCTCTTCCTCGTCATCCCCGCGGTTGTGCTAACCACCATTGGGCTGGATCAAGTTCTGCGGTGGGTTGAAAAGGCGAAAATCCGGCGCGGCATCATTGTCTGTCTGTCTTTTATTGGACTGCTTGTTGGCAACGGCTTGATGCTGCGCGACGCTTTGGTCAACGGACCTCTTTGGTACACCAACTACTCACTGGGAGGTCAGCAATACGGTGCCAGGCAGGTGTTTGGCGAAATTCGGCATATGCTTAATGAAAACCCCGATATCAAGGTTTATCTTTCTCCTTCCTGGGCAAACGGCACCGATGTTTTAGCCCGCTTCTTCTTTGATGATCCGCTGCCATTTGAAATGGGCAGCATAGATGGTTATCTGTATGAAAAACATGATATCCCCGACGAACAGATCTTCGTCTTGATCCCTGAAGAAATAAAAAAGGTAAAAGAAAGTCGAAAATTCAAAAACATGCGTTTGTTGAAAACGATTAACTATCCCAACGGAGAACCTGGGTTCTTTTTTATTCAACTTGAATATGTAGATAATATCAACCAGGTGCTTGCCAGGGAACTGGCTGAACGGCAAAAACTATTGGAATCATCTATTGTTGACCAAAACGGGAATCAGTTGAGAGTAAGCTATCCGAGATTGGATATGGGCGAGATCAGGAACCTCTTTGATGGTGACGGAGACAGCCTGGCACGCACCGCTGAATTGAACCCGATGATTCTCGAAATCAATCTCGACAAATCTAAGCAATTGTCCGAGATCACCGTGCGAATCGGAGGCTCGCCTTCCACAATTGAGATTACAATTAAACCTGAAGATGGATCGTTGCCCGTAGCTGTGACACAATCGGTGGGTGAAAGCAACGACCTGCGGGATGTGGTCTTTATATTCGCAAAACCAATCATCACCAACCATCTGGAAATATCCGTGAAAAACACCAACGACTCTGATCGCGCCCATATCCACGTTTGGGAAGTCAATCTGAAATGACAAAAAAACGTCCCCTGCTTTTATACCTGTTGGTAATCGTTTTCGTTCTTGGCGCCTTATTATCAATTGCTGGGCTCACTGGCACGTTTAATAATTGGAATTGGCTCAACAATTATCTGCCTTTGTCTGCTTCTTTTTACTGGATCCTCAGAGGGGTGTTCCTGACTCTGGCTTGCATTTGCGCAGCTCTTTTTTTGTGGATGAGAACTTCATGGAGCACAACTTATTGTAAAATTACTGGTGTTCTATGCGCAATTTTTTTTTGGGTCGAGAGGCTCGCCCTGACCCAAAATCCGCTCCCGGTTGCGCGGCATATTCTACCAACGGCGATCACCGTGATTCTGCTGGCGGCTCTATTCTTCGCACTGGAAGTTCTTTCTGGCGACATTCATCTTAATAATGTCCTTTCCGATTATTCAACCAAAGGCGATAAAAATGATCAAACCACCTGTTGAAGTTGAAGTGAAGTTTTTCCTGACGGATATGAATTCCTTTGAAAAAAGGGTGCGTGCCATCGGCGCCTCATTGGTACGTCCGCGCACGCGCGAGATCAACTACCGCTTTGATACCCCCGACATGACTCTGGCTCGTGAGCACCGCGTGCTGCGTTTACGCCAGGACAACTCTGCCATCCTAACCTATAAGGGTCCGACCCAGGTTGTGGACGGCACAAGCATAAGGCCCGAGATCGAGTTGGAAGTGGATGATTTTGATGCCGCCGGCAAATTGCTCGAAGCGCTTGGGTTTCGGCTCAGTGTGAAATATGAAAAATGGCGAACCATCTACCAGTTCGGCAAAGTGGAGATCGCCCTGGATGAAATGCCTTTTGGCAATTTTACTGAGCTCGAAGGCGGAGACCCCGCCTTGCTCCAAAAAACCGCCGCACTACTCGCTCTGGATTGGAAAACCGGCATCACCAACAGCTATCTGCTGCTCTTTGATCGTCTCAAATCCAATAAGAATCTCGAAATTCCTGATTTGACTTTTGAGGCATTAAAAAACTTATCAGTTAAACCAGTCGATCTGGGTGTGAAGCCTTCTGACCTGCCAAAATTTTTATAACATCAGTGAAACACGTTGGCAGCCGTGTCTTGTCTGACCGGCTCAACCATGATAAAATCACAGTCCATGGAATAGTATGGAAGGGTGGCCGAGCGGTTTAAGGCGCCTGTCTTGAAAACAGGTTTGGTGAAAGCCAACGTGGGTTCGAATCCCTCCCCTTCCGCCAGATCTGACTGTAAGAACAACTGAATACCCGGGGAGGTGCCGGAGTGGCCGAACGGGATCGCCTGCTAAGTGATTGTCGGGCTTTAAACTCGACCGAGGGTTCGAATCCCTCCCTCCCCGCCAGAAGTACAAGACCGCTTGAAGCGGTCTTTTTCTACCCCATCGGATCTCTTGGTTTCCAAGGCAATCCACAAATGGGAATATTTAGATGAGGATATTGCAGGATATGTTGAAGGGTACATCATGATCACCCGGTCAACCTGCGCAGTTTGTCATGTAAGCCAAGTGGAAATTGAACCCTGCGATAAAAACGATCAAGAAGAATGATCTTTGTATTAATTTTTCACGACTGACCCGCACCACAGGCATTCATTAGAACTTTCACCAATCCAGTCCACCTCATCAGTCCGCAGGATGTTGTCGAAACATGCCCCCTCCCGAATATGTTTGTTTCTACTTCTCTCGCAATAAAATCAAGCTGGCGCGTGTATTCTCTTCAATATCAATCAACAGTCTGAATATTTCACCTGCTGAAAAGGTCAGTAAGCCACAAACCATACCAACGAGGAATATAAACAAGCCCACCAAAACGCCAAACAACAAGCCCGAACCCGGAAAGAGTGTTTGCAAACCGAGAATGTTAATACTATTGCTCGAATCAGACGTTACTAACGGCACCACGATCAGGCAAACCAACCCCACAATTAATTCGAGAACGCCGATTATTTTCAGGATCGAACCGATTAGCAGCAACCCGCGGTATTTTTTCTCCATTAATTCTCCTGCACGCTCTTATTAAACCATTCCGAGCATTTAAATGTCAAATGCCCGAGTGAGGGGGGCACCCGAGCATCTGACACTCTCATTTTAACACGATATTTAAGAATGTTGCAATAGTTATTTAGTAGTTTTTACAAAATATGATTTAATAGTTGATGGCGAACAACGTACTCCTCGTTAATTTGGCATGAAATTTGCACACCAAAAACTCAGCCGTTCAGCGATTAGTCGTTGACAAACATATTATATTTTTTGACAAAGGCCAGGATTTTCTATATACGATTGGAGAGTTACATTGAAAACTGTCAAATCGACATTGTCGCTGCCCGTTGAACGGTCAAAAATGACGCCTTTGGATATTGACGACGAACAGCAAAACCTGGCGGCAGCCCTGGCAGATGTCTCGCTTGCACTTAACAGCAGCCTTCACCTGGATGATGTCCTGGATGTCATTCTTGAGAACCTCTCAAGAGTTGTTGCTTATAAAACCGCCAACATCATGCTTCTTGAGGGCAATCTTGCCCGTATCGTTCGTTCAAATGGGTATGAAAAACTTGGCACCAAAGAAATGATGCTATCAAAGGTTTTTGATATTCGGGAAATCAGCCATTTGTTACAGATGATCAAAACCAGAAAACCAATTTTGTCTTATTATCCTCACTTGGAGCAAAACTGGGATGTTTTGGCTGAGTCAGAGTGGATTAAATCGCACATCGCCGCACCGATCATCTCAAACGACGAAGTGATCGGTTTTTTGAACTGTGACAGCGATATCGCGGGTTTTTTCAATAAAAATCAATCCAATGCCATGCTCATTTTTGCCTGTCAGGCAGGCTTGGCGCTCCGCAACGCCAGGCTCTACGATCAAACCTTCAAGACCAGTCAAAAACTCCGCTTGATCAATGATCTCACGCATCAAGTACTTAATGCCGTCACCATGGATGAGATTTTTACTATCCTTCCCGAGCGTTTGATTGAGATATCAGAAGGGTCAAATGTATATATCTCCAGGTGGGATCAAGACACGCAAACCGTCAGAGGGTGGGAATCCACCAGTTCAAATCGCATCGAATATGTTTACGGTTCATCCAACCCTGGCGATCAGACCCTGACAGAAGAAATTCTTGACCGACAACAAGCTACCCTCATTAATGACATCAGTAAATCAACCCTGATGGATAAAAAATACCAGGTTCTTTATCAGGAAAAAACCTTGTTTTGTTTGCCGCTTGTCTCTGAAAACGAAAAAATGGGTGCCATCATTATTGGATACCCAAATGCTGAGCTCCTCACAACAGATATCCGCTCGCTCTGCGAATATACCGCCGTTCAAATTGCTGCTGCTGTCTCAAAAATTCATTCACTTGAAGTGGAGCGTAATCAATCCGTCCAGTTGGCTCATGCCAATGCCCTGATTGAATCGCTCAGTCATGTTTCGACGGCGATCAAAAGCGGGATGGAAACTCAACATCTAATGTCAACCATCGGCCAGGAACTTGAAATGCTGAATTTTCACAGTCTGGTCGCTTTAGGTCCAGAAAACGCCGACATGCTCAAAATTCTATATTCTTCCGTGCACTCCAACCTGTCACCCTTCGCAAAAAAAATAGTCAACTCAAAAAATAGCGAGATGAACATTCCAATAGCAGACATGCCAATCCTCCGCGATATTATTACTCATCAACAAGCCATCTACCTGGAAGACCCTCAGGATTTACTCATCCAAATCGTACCGGAATTTGTGAAACCCTTTATTGGCAAACTCTTCGAGGTAATGTCTATTAATCATCAAACCAGAGCCATTCTGGTTCCGTTGGTGGTTGAAAAGAAATCCATCGGTCTTTTATGCCTTTGGGGAGAGGGTTTGCAAAAAATAGACGACCAGGCAGCCGGTATTTTTGGCGGGCAGGTTGCGATTGCCATTGAAAATGCGAATCTGCTCCAGGAAGTAAAAAGATTGGCAATTACGGATGAACTGACTGATGTATTAAACCGTCGCGGCTTTGATGAAGTCGCCAATCGAGAATTTGTCGCTGCCAAACGCTATTTAAGACCACTCTCATTAATCATGCTGGATATTGACCGTTTTAAGGCCATCAACGATGTGTACGGGCATCCAATCGGTGATGAAATATTGGTCGAAATTGCCGCCCGCGCCCGCACTAAGATCAGAGAAACTGACTACATTTCACGCTATGGCGGAGAAGAGTTTCTGATTCTATTGATTGAACAGAAGCTTGATAACGCCAAAACCGTAGCGGAGAGAATCAGAAATTGCGTCGCCGAACAACCTTTCAACACTTCAGTTGGAAAGATTGACGTGACCATCAGTGTCGGCGTAACCTCAGCCAGCGAACAGGTCTCTTCCATTAGTATGATGATCAAAACAGTTGATAAAGCCTTGTATAAATCGAAAGAGAATGGACGAAATCGAGTGACAATCATCGATAAGATATAATGGACCGATATGCCTGACAGCCTCATTGAAGAATCACAACTTACCCTCATCGATGACAAGCTCACAAACTGGGCTGAGTCTTTATCCTCATCCATCCTGATTGTTTCAGAAAATGAAGAGGTTCTTTATTCGAATGCCATTTGCATCCGAAACTTTCAAATTCACAAAAACGATTTCATCGCTTTCGAAAAACAAGACGGCAAGATCAGCCACATCCGCAGGCTTAAAGACCCCGTAAGCAAGAATTTTTGGATAAAAGTCTCGCCTCTGCTTGATTTTGAATATCAGAGCATGCCCGCGCACCTGGTTATTGTTGAAAAAAACACCACGATTTCTGATAATCAAGAAATTCAGAAACACACTGAACTTGAAAGCCTGCTGGGCATCATGCCCGGTGTGGTCTATCGCTGCGATTATGACGAAGATCGCATCATGCGTTTTTTAAGTGAAGGCTGCTTTCAGTTAACCGGCTACCCGATTGATAATTTACTCGGCAGAAAAGACTTCCCCTTTTCACGTCTGATCCATCCTGAAGATTATTGGAAAACCTGGAAAGAAATTCAAACGGCAATTGCAGAAAACCGACCTTTCAGGGTTTTTTATCGCATCAAACACGCCAATGGCAGTTACCGAACCGTCCAGGAACAAGGAAAGGGTGTTTTTAATCAAACCGGCAAGGTAGTTTCACTCGAAGGTTACATCATCGATATCTCAGAACAGAAGAAAATAGCAGATGCCCTCATAGAAAGTGAAACCTATTATAGAAACTTGGTCGAGATTTCTCCCGATGGGGTCACCCTGGTTGATCAAGACGGATTTATTCTTTTTGCCAACCAACAACTGGCTTTGATGCTCGGCGTTGAAAACGAAAGTATTTTAATCGGTAAACAAATTCTTGATTTCATGACCGCCGGTTCTCGTCAAAAAGCTGAAGAAGACCTATTTCATTCAATCAACAACCAGGGGGTTCATCGCGGCAGCTTTGTGATTCAACGCGTTGATGAAAAGCCCTTCCCGGTGGAAGCCAATGTCAGAGCAATTATTAAGGATGGAAAACCCAACACCTTCCTGACCGTCATCCGCGACGTCAGTGACCGTGAAGAAACCTTGAAAGCCCTAAAGGTTAGTGAAGCTCGGTACCGGGCAATTGTTGAAGACAACCCCGAGATGATCGTGCGGTTCAAACCAAACAGGACGATCACATTTGTCAACCAGGCTTACTGTACCTTCGTTGGAATGACCTCTTTCCAGTTAATCGGCTCCCGTTTGACAGCTATTTCATCGGCCGAGTTCAGCAAACTGATGGAATCACTGCTTAGCGACATTTCACCTGAAATGGTTCCAGACATCAGTGAACATTGCATAAAGAAAAAAAACGGCGAACAGTTTTGGTACCGATGGAAAACCCAACCCATTCGCAACGATGAGGGAAACTTTATTGAATATCAATCCATCGGTGAAGAAATCACCGACGAGAAACGGGCTGAGCAGGCAAATCAACAATCCGAGCAATATCTTCGTGACTTGATGGAATCCATCAAATTAACCGCCGTAATTACTGACATCCAGGGCTGCGTCACCTTCTGTAATAGCCATTTTCTTGAGACCACCGGCTGGGAAAAAAATGAAGTCATGGAAAAAAACTGGTATGAATGCTTTGTACCAAAAGAGGATGCTGAACAATTAATCCAAACCCTCATCGAACCCGCCAAAAAAGGTGAAATTCCGCAGCGTAACGAAAATTTTGTCCTCGCCAAATCTGGAGAACAAATCCTTTTTTCGTGGAATAACACCCTGATTACTGATGAACAAGGCAACATTACCGCCATTGCCAGTATCGGTGAAGAGATCACTGAAAAATACTATACCGAAAAAGCCCAGAGCATCGTTTACCAGATTGCTCAATCCACTATTACATCAAAAGACCTGGATCAACTTTTCAGCGCTATTCATGCCATCCTGCGTGAGTTAATGCCAGCGGATAATTTTTTCATAGCCCTCTATGACGCAGAAAACGACCTGATTTCTTTCCCATATTTTGCCGATCAATATGATGAGACTCCTTCTCCGAGAAAACCATCTAAAGGGCTGACTGATTACGTACTGCGAACTGGAAAACCCCTCTTGGTTGACCCTGATATTTTTGCCAGATTAATTGAAAGTGGTGAGGTTGATCGACTTGGGTATGATTCAGTTGACTGGATTGGCATTCCCCTCTTAATCGAAAATAAAGCCATTGGTGTAATGGTGGTGCAAACCTATTCTGAAGGAGTGCGCTTCACAAAACGAGATGAACAGATGCTCACCTTTGTTTCTGCCCAGGTGGCTATCGCAATTGAAAGAAAGCGGGCTGAACAAGCGCTCAGTTCATCAAAAAAGCGCAGTGAACTATTGCTCCAGGCTTCCACTGATTGCATTTTTCTGGAATCACTCTCCGGTCAAATATTAGATTGCAACCGCATCGCTCAAGAGGTATACGGATACACTCGGGAAGAGTTTTTGGCAATGAACGTCGCAGACCTGGTAGCGGCTGATTTTGTAGCAGATAAACCAGACTACGTCAGGTGGCAGATTGAACAAGGTGGAAGATTTAGCGACATCCCCAATGTCAAAAAAGATGGAATTGTTTTTCCGGTTGAAGTCAGCACCAAATTGACAGATATAGAAGGCGTCAAATTCTCTGTTGCATACGTTCGTGATATCACTGAGCGAAAAAAATCAGAAAACGCCATTCTTGAGAGTGAAACCAAATTCAAAGCACTGGCACAAACCACAGCAGCTGGAATCTTCATTCATCTGGATTCCCAATTCTTATATGTTAACCCGATGTGGTGTGAGATTACCGGTTATTCAGAAGAAGAACTGTTAAAAACCAGTCTTTGGAAAATTATCAATCATGACGAAGGTGACCGGGTCAGACAGAAATATGCCGACCTGGTTCGTGAAGAAACCGGCATGGTTCGTTTTGAAACCAATTTTTTCACCAAAATGGGTGAAAAGAAATGGCTTGAACTCACTGCCGGATTTATCGATTATGAAGGACAAAAAGCCTCCATAGGAACAGCCATTGACATCACCCATCGCAAACATCGCGAACACGATCTAGAAGTAGTGGCAAAAATCAGTGACGCGCTGCGAACCGATCTGACCAGAGAAGATGTACGCACAACAATTTTGGCAGAGATCATGGATCTACTGCCAATTGATGGTGCGATTATTTCAACCCTCGAAAATCGCGAAGATCTACCCAATCTTGTCAGGGCATCCGGGTGTTGGGAGTCTGCCAATAACCACAAACTTCATGTCAATGAGGGCTTAAGTGGATTCATTGTCAGCGCCGGGAAGCCCTATATCAACTTCAGCGCCTCCCGTGACCCTTATTTTGCCTTCCCTGATTTGATAAATAATATGGTGACGCTGGCAGGAGTGCCATTGGTCACCAAAGGCGAAACAATCGGGTCCTTGATTATTGGCTCTTCAAGAGTGCTTTCTGAAAATGAATTGCGTTTGCTTAAAACCATCGGTGATCTAGCTGCGAGCGCCATCCACCGCTCGGATTTATATGAACAAACCAGTATTCAGGCACATGAGCTAAAACAAGCTTACGATGCCACCCTTGAAGGATGGGCTCACGCGCTGGAATTACGTGACAAAGAAACTCAGGGGCATTCAACACGTATCACAAAAATGACCACTGACCTGGCAATCCGCATGGGCTTTGAGAATGAAGCCCTTGAGAATATCAGGCGCGGAGCTCTTCTGCACGACATCGGAAAAATGGGCGTGCCTGATACCATCTTGCTCAAACCCGGTCGATTGAATGAAGAAGAGTGGGCAATCATGCAGAAACATCCCACTTATGCCTACGAAATGCTTGCTGAATTGCCTTACTTCAAGGAAACATTGGATATTCCCTACTGCCATCATGAATGGTGGGATGGCAGCGGTTACCCAAGAGGGCTAAAAGGAACTGAAATTCCGTTGTCAGCCAGGATCTTTGCCATCGTAGATGCCTGGGACGCCCTTGTCTCAGACCGTCCCTACCGCAAAGCCTGGAGCAAAGAAAGCACCCTTCAGCATATTGTTGACCAGGCAGGCACGCATTTTGATGAAGAAGTGGTGAAATGTTTCGTTGAAATGATGCGTGAAGAAGGTGTTCACGATTCCAGGAAAATACACGAATTACCCCTTGATTAAAACGTCTTTTCAATCAACAACATCGCATATATATCAAAAATAGAGCCCTGATGAAGGGCTCTTTTTGGTTATTCTTCTACGATTTCGACTGTCAGCAGTTTGACACCCGGATATTCGGGGTTGGCCGGGTTGCGTGGCGGGATGGAAAACAGAACGTCCAAACCCTTGGTGACCTGCCCAAAAACGGCATGCTTGTTATCCAACCAGGGGGTTGGCACATGGGTGACAAAGAATTGTGACCCATTGGTGTTAGGTCCTGCGTTGGCCATCGAGAGCACACCAGGGCCGTTATGCTTGAGACTGGCATGAAATTCATCATTGAACTTGTAACCAGGGCCGCCCATACCTGTGCCAGTGGGGTCACCACCCTGCACCATGAAATCTTCAATCACACGGTGAAAAATGGTATTGTCGTAAAACCCTTCTCGAGCCAAAAAAACGAAATTGTTAACCGTTTTGGGGACCTTATTCGCGTAAAGGCTGCAAACAATATCTCCCTTATCGGTTTTAAAGGTTGCTGTATAAGTTTTGGTCGGATCAATTTGCATGTCTGGTGCTGAAGACCACTTTTTATCTGCCATTGAGAATCCTTTCGCTGAATCAATCAATATTTCATTTTATCACAACGGCATTGGCCTGGTTGCGTTTTGTTGTAGAGCGAATTCCCTGTGCGATCCAGACTGCTACAAAGAAAATGGTGCAGGTCAACACAATGGCCGCGCCTGAAGCAATACTCAAATAAAACGAAATATATAATCCAATCAAGCTGGAAAGAACAGCCGTGATCGCCGAGATCAACATCATACGCGGAAGGCGGTCCGTCAGCAGGAAGGCGGTCGCAGCCGGAGTAACCAGCATAGCCACCATTAGCGCGACCCCCACAATTTGCATGGATACCGCGACGGTTACCGCGATACAGATCAACAACAGGTTGTTAAGAAATTTCACCGGCATCCGCAAGGTGGTAGCCAGTAAGGGGTCAAACGAGATCACCAGCAATTCCTTGTAAAAGAAAAAAATAACCAAAAGCACGGCGGTACCAAAAACAACAATGGTGATCAGATCTCCTGATGAAACACCAAGCACATCACCGAAAAGAAAATGACTCAAATCAACCGCATAACTGCGCACTGTAGAGATCAAGGCAATTCCAAGGGCAAACATGCCAGCGAAAACAATTCCAATTGAGGTGTCTTCCTTAAGTTTTAGTTTCTTATTAATCGCACCAATCCCCAGTGCAGAAACCACTGCGGTACCCAATGCCCACCAAAACAGCACCTCTCTTGAACTTCCACTGATCAGATAGCCCGCAGCCACCCCTGGCAAGACTGTATGTGCCAAGGCGTCTCCAAAAAAAGCCATTCCTCTCAAAACAATATATGTACCCACTATGGCGCATACTACACCAACCAATATTGAAGCAATCAACCCGCGCTGCATAAATCCATAAGAGAGGGGAGTAAGAATCCATGAAATGATTGATTCCATCAGTTTTCCTCTCCACCGTCGCAACAAGAATGGTCTAATGCCACGAAACCATTTCCCTCGCCAACAAACCGCATCCGTCCACCATAGGCAATTTTCAGGTTGTCACTGGTTAACACATCAGAAGATTGTCCGAACCCAATGATTCGGCGATTAAGTAGCATTAACCTGTCAAAATATTGAACAGCCTGGTCGAGATCATGGGTTGCAGTCATGATAGTGACTTTTTCCTGTTCGAGTTTTTTCATCAGCATCAATAAGCTTTCCTGGGCAGGATCATCCAGCCCAGACAACGGTTCATCCATCAGCATCAATTCAGCTTCCTGAGCCAACGCCCGGGCAATAAACATGCGCTGTTGTTGACCGCCTGAAAGACGGCCGATTTGGCGATCAGACAAATCGAGCATATCTACGGTTTCAAGCGCATGGTTCACAATGGCATGGTTTTGTTTATCTGGGATTGAAAAATGCTTGATCTTGGCGGTTCTTCCCATCATCACCACATCATAGACGTTCACCGGAAAACGCCAATCTACCTGGCTTCTCTGTGGAATATAGGCAATACATGTGTGTATACCACTGGCGGACCCAAACACATTTACACTGCCAGAATTGACCGGCAAGACCCCTGAGATCACTTTAAAAAGGGTGCTTTTGCCGGCTCCATTCGGACCGACAACAGCCACCCTTTCTCCGATATGTAGATGAAAAGTGATTTTTTCCAAAGCCAGGTGATCACCCAGGGTCACCGAAACATTTGAAACATCCAGAATTGGTTGATCGTGATCATGAACGATTTGTGGTGACATAACCTGACCTGTAAACCAGTAGTTTTGCGAATCTTTCGATAACCTTACTTGAGATCATCCTCTTTTTATTGTAACGCATCAACAATTTTGCTGACCAACGTTTTCATGTATTGAATATAAGTCCCGGTTTCACTTCCCGCTTCACCAAGTGATTCCACCTGAATGATCGCCACTTTTATGCCCGTGTCACTGGCAACCTGTTCAGCCAAAGCCGGGTTCACAGCAGAACCAACAAATATGGCTTTCGCGTTTTCTACCTTGATTTTGTTTACCAATTCAGACAGTTCCTGTGCAGAAGGAGAAGCTCCTGTGCTCAAGGAATCAACCACCAAACCAGTTTGTATAAACCCATAGCGATGAATGAAATAACCCAGATTTTTGTGGTCAGTAACCAGCTTGCGGTTTTCAACAGGAACTTTAGCGACTTCCTGTTGAATCCAAAGATCCAGATCAGACAACTCACTCAAGTATTGTCCTGCATTTTTTTTATAAAGATCGGCATTGTCTGGATCCTGCTCAACCAGAGTATTCTTGATATTTTCCACCCAGACCATCACCAGATTGGGGTCCATCCAGGTGTGCGGATCACCAGCCGCGTGTTCATGTTCCTCTTCGTGCTCTTCATCATGATGCTCTCCTGAGAAAGGCAGCGGTTCAATGCCCTCCGATACCTCAACCACCAATCCCTTTGCGTTCGCTTCAATTATTGGCTCAAGGGTATGTTCCAATTCCAACCCGTTCAAGAAAATGACATCGGCATCGGTGATTAAGGCAATATCCTGTGGACGCGGCTCAAAGGTATGCGGATCAGCCCCAACCGGGAATAGCACGTTCAACTGAACAGAATCGTCAGCAATTTGCCTGACTACATCACCAACCATGGTAGTTGTCGCTACCACACGGATCTCCTCATCAGATTGCGCTGTTTTGGCGCATCCTGTGGCCGCCAACAACATTACCGCTAAAATAACAAAGATAGAAAAAAACCGTTTGCTCATAATAAAAAACTCCCTTTGATATTGAATTTCATTTTCATTAACAGATCAAAAAATTATGACCTGCAGTGAATCAAGATAGAAAGAAACACCAGTGCTGCCACAAAAAACAACTCGACAGCTAATAACAATCGTCTGACGAATAATAAGTTGCCCTTATTCCGCTTTATCTTGCGATCAATGGTAAGTCCTGCTGCTACTACTGGAATGGAAGTACATATTGCGCACATATAAATTCCTTTTACCGGCAATCCCGACATAAACCTTCGATTTGTAGCCAATGACCCTGAATCAGAAAATCACTTTCCTGCCCTAGTTCTTGCATGAGCGGCCACAGGTTATCGCCCGAAAAATAAACCGCTTTTTTACACCTGGTGCAAAGCATGATGTGTTCATGCCCCTGGGCAGAACGAAGATACATATGGCAGCCTGAAGCCTGATGTACCCGCTCGATCAAGCCTAACTCATGCAAAATTTCAAGTGTTCGGTAAACGGTCACCAAACCCATTTTTGGATATCTCTTTCGGGATTGATCAAAAATATCCACCGGGCTGAGAGCACGATCTGAATTGACCATCAATTCAACAATCGTCCTTCGCGGACCTGTTATCCTTCCGCCTTTCTCTTCAAGCAGAGTCAACCAACGCTCAACTTCAGGCATTCCTACTCCTTATTGATATTGATTTTCAATATCATTTTATTCGAAATAAAGAAACCCGTCAAGGATGACGGGTTTCTTGTCACTAAGGAGGTGAGCTCAGCTATTAATGAATCGAGATACTGCCGGAGCCCTGTCCAAGAATTTGAATCAAAATCGGGTGATCTGCCGATTCATAACCATCGGTTTCCCATGCGCCAATGTCAAAGTTGTTGCTGTCAGAACTCCTCATCAAATCATCAGGCAGTGATAGGCTTCCAGAACCATCATCCATCACTTCAATGCGGTAATCTGCATCTGTCGGAAGCGAAACGGAATTTGATCCGCTGCCTGAGTCGAGGGTTAGTACCATCGTCGTCTCTGACGGCAGGTCGATGCGCACGGAGCCCGAACCGCTCTGAATCTCAGCCGCATACTTCTTGTCCGACTCGGGCAGGACGATTGTTGTTGATCCCGAACCAAAATCACCGCGAAGTTCTTCCAGTTGCATTCCTCTCAGATCCATGTCAATGGATCCTGATCCGCCGTTGATATTAATGTCAGTAGGCACCTTGGGTGAAAGTTCAATAATCCAATTTGAAGGATTGAAATCGAACACAAACCAACTACCGCTGTCATTGTATTGCGACATACTGATAGTCTTATTCGTGGTGCCGCTTTCATCATATCTGAAGGTGCCTTGATAGGTGACATCGGCGCTGACCAGCAAATTGCTTTGATTATCCAGTGTTTGAATGGTTACCGGGTAAGAAGCAGTGTCCAGGTTGTACTCCACTGACTCAACACCTTCAGCCTTCGTGGTAAACGTCTCCGTACGCACTCCAGAACCAGTCGTGTAACCCAATTTTGGTGCGGAGATTAGAAAAACGATCACCCCGGCAACTGCAAGAACGCCTACCACTCCACCAATCCAGGGATATTGCCGGCTAAACAAGATGTCAATACCCAAAACAATTAAGATAACCGGCCAGAATTTCAACAAAGAACCAATGCTGATTGGTTGAATGATGTTTAAATTACTCAAGAGCCAGATGATACCGACTCCCACAAGCAAAATTGGCCAAAAAAGCGAACGATAATGGGGTTGTTTTTCCATAGATAACCTCTATTTCTGATTTTATTAACTCATATACGATTGTTCTGAGTTTTGGTTGCAAAACTATCAATATGGTATGAAATTCTAAAAACCCAAAACAAACCTGAATCTGCAATCTTCCTCAAACCACATCGGGAAGTTCGTGCCCCACAAGTTGTTGAACAGACAGAAGTAAACCCCCTGTGAAAGATCTGGCTGCTCATTGCTAAAGTTTAGCACTGACGGCTTGCCCGGCGCAGCCAAAGGAGAATCAAGCGGTACAATGCTCAATTTCAATTCTGGCGCTTCAAGCGCTACCTGATCCCCAACGGCATGAAGATGGCGGTTGCCGTTTTCAACCACTTCAAGTGGTGAAACCGCCCTGCCGAGTTTATCCAGGCTCCAAGTGGCTTGATTCGGCTGCTGCGGAGAAAACCGAAACCAGATTGCCTCCGGCATCCGACAGGCTTGTTTGTTAAACCATTGAATCTCAATAAAAACCCGCGGTTCGTCCATTAAGAAGCGGTAGGTCGTGAAGACATCCTTGGGCGCTCCATACTTTTGGACGCATTCCTTTTCAAAGGTCTGATAAAAAAGAATATCAAAAGACTGGTCATGTTGCCGTTGATAACAAGCCCTGGTGACCGGAAGCCATGTTTTGCTGACCGGGTCAGCCAGTTCAAGCCCAGGTTTGCAAAAATCTTCTCTTGGCCAATCGCCGTTCATTTCCTTATTGACAATATATTGCTGGAAGAAGCGCTCATAATCGGCTGCTGAAAAGGTTTGATAACAGATCTCCCCCAACGGATGAGAACCATCCACCCACTGATAATGAGTTTTGCGATCATTCAGGGTCTGCATGCCCGATTTTGTTGGATCAATCATCACCTCAAACCGGGGGGTGACGATGTGGATGGATTCATTGGCAACTTTTTGCCAGTCTGTAAGATCAGGTTGGCAAGGCCGAATACCTTCAAGTCTCGCGTGAGCTTCCTCGGCCAGTGGAGAATCTTCAAGCGCATTTACCGCATGATGAATTATGGATCGTTTCTCAACCCATGAAGATTCGAATTTCTTAAAAATAGGCAAGCCGCGGGCTTTTTTAAAATCTTCCGCTGCGTAATTTTCATGATCGCCCAGGAAAGTCTTTTCATCCATCCCCCAGGTGTGTTCGGGCACCAGCAGCAGACGCCGATTGAAATTGAAAAAATTCCTGTCTGAGGTATCGATTCTTTTTGCTTCAAGCCATTCAGAACGCAGTCGCAGTAGTTCGCGATAGCGGCTCACCTTGATCGGGTCACTGCCCACGCCGTGGATCCACGTGTCGCCAATCTCTTGGGTGACCACTGGCAACGTATCACGAATTGGGGCAATCTTCTCAGCAAATTGATCCAGCGTGGAAGCAAAAATAGTCGCGTCGGGGAATATGGCTTTTTTCTCGCGATAGACCTCCAATACCTGGTCAGGTGATTGCGGACCAAGATTGTCCCCCGTGTGCGCGAAAGCAAGCGAGTCTTCCAGCCCATCGATCACGAAAGCGCTGCCGTAGCCGCTTTCATACATCACCACGATCTCGGCGCCGCTCTCATCCTGCCAGCGGAAAAGCCTGGGCACGTTCGGTACCGTTGACCCCGGGTTGACCCCAATATGCAAAAAGGTAACCCCTGCTTCTGCCAATAGTGGAATGATGCCTCTGGTGTGGCCGGGGACATCCGTCAATTTGGCGGCAATGGTTTTCTTGCCGTAGCGCTTATCCAATTGCTGCGAAAGTGATAATCCAAACCGGTAGAGTTCCGGGTCCATTAACTCAGTATGCGTGGTAAACGGCAGGGCATGCCAGGCAATCTCACCCAGTTCGATGGCTGCTTCCATTTCTGCCCGCTCAAGATTATTCGCCTGTTCAAGATATTCAAAAATCAACCACGAGCCGGTGGTCCAGATAAACGATTCGGGCCGGTCAGAATCACGCATTTGCCGGGCAACCCGCAACGAAGTGGGGATGTATTTCTTGAAATAATTCTCCACTACCACTGACGCATAATTGGTAAATCCGATATCCAGATGGGTTTTAAAGATCAGATGTATGTTTTGAACCATGATACTCCGCGTAGACTATTTCTGGTTGGTCTTAACAATCTTGGGCAACAGCAGCACGGATAGCAGAAACAAGCCTCCATACAAGGCAAAAATGACCGGGTATCCAAGCCCGGGATGAATGGCGTTGAAATAATCTGCCAGGGGACCGCCAATGCTCGAGCCGACAATACCCGCCCCGGCGCCTGCCAGATTGGATATTCCGAGGTAGCGCCCGGCGTCTTTGGCTGGCACAAGATCAGTACCCAGCGCCCAGTTGGCAGACATAAAAGTACCGGTTCCCAAGCCAAGAAAAGCCCCCGCCACCATCACCATGGGAATGCTGCGTGAGAAAATTAGCAGCATGGACCCAACAAAAGCCAGCAAACCGGCTGCCGCCAGAAGCTGCTTCCGTCCGATTTTGTCCGCGAGGTATCCGCCCACCAATGAAGTAATCAATAAAAAGACAAAAATGACAGCCGTCAGATAAGTAGTCACTGTTGCCGGGTTGGGAACCTGAAGCACATCTTTCACAAAATACATGGCGAAGTTGCGTGTGGACCCGATGGCCGCCAGAAACATCAAACGGGTCACCACCCACCAGATGAACGAACGTTGATTCGAGGCTTCCTTGCCAATGCCCACACGGGCGCCAAAATATACACCGATGAAAATCGAACCGGCCATGCCGACCAATCCCACAAGTCCTACCACTCCCACCCGCAGCCAAAGGCTGACCGTTTCTTCTGGCAGCCAGGTTGCGCTGCTTTTTACCAGCCAGAGCGCCAATTGGGTGACCCCCACAAAAATGAAAGTTAATAACAGCATGCGCAGCACTGGCCGTCCTTCAGGTTTGGGTGGTTTTTCGGTTAGCGGTTCTTCTTCGGTAGAAAAGACCGTCCACATCATCGTGAGTAAATAGAAAGCCGCCAGAATGCCAATCACCACCCAGAATTGCTGCTTGTCGAGCAGGGGAGACACGAACAACACCAACGCCGCCGGCACCATTTCAAGGACGGACTTGATACCCGAAGCGCGTCCACGCTGATGCTCGCTGACCACATCGGGGATCAACCCCTGCTGGCCTGCCTGGCTGATATTGGAAGAAAATTGCAGCAGGATGATGCCCAGAAGCAGCACCACCAGAGACGTACTGACCCCCAACGTGGATTGAAAAAAGTTGTTCAACGGTGAATTTTTGAAAAAAAGCGAAGCCCCTACCACCAGCAAAAAGAGGATGTTTAATAAGGCTCCCCAAAGAATGAAGGGGCGCCTTCTGCCCAATTTGGAGGTGCAGCGGTCGCTTAACATGCCCATCACCGGTTGAACAAACATGGCAACCGCCAGCCCTGCCACGTAAACCAGAGCGGTATAGGTATTCTTCTTTTCAGGGGGCATATAAAGCAGCACCAACGCCGGCAGCAGCAAAGGACTGATGACATTGGAAGCCATGCTCAATCCCAATTGGTATCCATTCAATCCCAGCAGTTGATACCAGCGTTTGTTATTTTCCATAAAATGTCTCCTATTATTTCTTGAAATAATTAAGCCAGCACTTGTGGGGCAACCTTTCGAATGAATTCCAAAGATTCTTTTGCCTGTGAAATGGTAAGCTCAAAAATGATTGGGCTTGAGAACCCGGCCTCTTCCAACCGTCGCAGCAGGCGCGGCACATCAACATCACCAGTGCCAAGGGGCGCGTGATCTTTTCCATAGCCAATCTGGTGCTGCGGTCCCTGCCATGGCCCATCATGAAGGTGAATCTCACCTAACCTGGGCAGCACACGTTCCAGCACTTCAAACAATTCCACATTGCCAGAAAAGCCGACCATCACATGCCCCGTATCGAGGCAGATGGAAGTGTCAAGTTCTTCGGCAATTTCATAGGTGAGATCGAACGGGAACTCGATAGTTTCAATACACAGCGCACGGCTTTCAATACCAGTCGCTTCAAACACTTCACGAATAGTCTGCATGGCATTCGCCTGAAATTGCTTCAAGATCAGCGTCTTCCCAGCGTCAGGCAGCCGCATGTTAGCAAATTCTGCGGCTAACGCCCCGGTGGCATGCAAAACATAACGCTGTGGATGGAGCGGTAGGGTGGCTTTAATCACATCAATGAGGACGCTGGCAGATCCTGCCCGCACCGGTTGTAATAACGTGGAGGGTTCCACCGACCAGAGTGGAAGATGTACCGTGTATTGCAAGTCTTTCTCAACTTTCAACTGGGAGAGCTTTTCAATCGAAGGACTTGAAAATGCCTGCGGAAAGAAAAGCATCAAATCCCCGCCCAACTCAATGAGTTTAAAACCCTGGTCGGCGATTCCGCGCACCAACTCGGAATGATCAAAACCTACCAGAGCCGCCATGATCTGTTGAGGTGGTTTGCCTTGCGGAAGGAGAGCGTCCATCTGCATTGCCATAATGCCAAATTGCATGAGAACCTCCGGGAGAAAAACGCGCTTCTTTATAGTAGCGATTGAAAAAAAACTTGTCAAGCCAATCGGCGGTCAAC